>NC_017910.1:3465604-4158725 GCF_000262305.1 Shimwellia blattae DSM 4481 = NBRC 105725 | reverse complement strand
CTCAGTTCCGCCTGTAGGGGGCGTATCCACATACTGAATTCTGTGGCTGGTAACTCATCCTGCAATCGGGCAAGACACTGCTGCCAAAGCGAAAGTGACACGGCGGACTCCACTCAAACTAAAGTCGATAAAATGACGAAGACAGATTTATTCATGATTGTTGGCACACGCTGACAAGCCCGGACCGGGTAGCGTGCGAACCGCTATCTACGGTTTCCCCGACGCATAAAAGATCCCCGGGATGCATGATCGGGACCGCGGATCATAGCCTAAAGTTCGCCAGAGATCTTCTGTTTCTCACAGATTCTTCCCGATTTATCCACAGGGCGGGATCGGAACGACTTAGTGTAAACGATCCTCTGGCTAAAACAGCACCGTTTCCGGTGAATATTGGAAAAATTAATGATCCCGGATAACAATAGTCAGTATCGATCCCGGGGAAGATCCCGGATGATCCTTGCGCTTTGTCGAGGAGTGCTTATAATTCCCCACCCGGCATAGCTATGCGGTGAACGCTGGTATGTTGTACTCCCCGGAATCTGCGTTGCGGTTGTGGTTGCCAGGCCGGCACATTTCTGTGTCTGCTGAGGGTTCGACTGCCTGAAATATCCAGGTTAAATCGGGGAAGTGAATTGACTCCGGAGTGTACAATTATTACAATCCGGCCTCTTTAATCAGCCACACTGAGTCGTATGTCAGGCGATTATTCGCACAGATATATGCATAACCCAGTGAATTTATTCAAGTTTAGGTAGAAACGCCATGAAACGCACTTTTCAACCGTCTGTACTGAAGCGCAACCGTTCTCACGGCTTCCGTGCTCGTATGGCCACCAAAAATGGTCGTCAGGTTCTGGCACGTCGTCGTGCTAAAGGCCGTAGTCGTCTGACCGTTGCTTCTAAGTAATAAGCTAATCCCTGAGTGGTGAAGCTCGCTTTTCCCAGGGAGTTACGTTTGTTAACTCCCACTCATTTCACATATGTCTTCCAGCAGCCAATGCGTGCTGGCTCGCCGCACATTACCATCCTCGGCCGCCAGAATGAGCTGGGGCATCCCCGTATCGGTCTTACCGTCGCCAAGAAAAACGTGAAACGCGCCCACGAACGCAACCGGATAAAACGTCTGACGCGGGAAAGTTTCCGTTTGCGTCAGCATGAGCTTCCGGCAATGGATTTCGTGGTGGTGGCAAAGAAAGGGGTTGCTGGCCTGGACAATCAGGCGCTTACTGAGGCACTGGACAAACTATGGCGTCGCCATTGTCGTCTGGCTCGCGGATCCTGATAGCCCTTATCCGGGTATATCAAAAGTGTATCAGTCCGCTTCTGGGACCCCATTGCCGCTTCACTCCAACGTGTTCACACTACGGAATTGAGGCATTGCGCAGGTTTGGCGTGCTAAAAGGCAGTTGGTTGACAGTGAAACGCGTATTAAAATGCCACCCTTTACACCCTGGTGGTGACGACCCGGTCCCGCCTGGACCTTTTGATACCAGAGAACACTAACGATGGATTCGCAACGCAATCTCCTTATCATCGCTTTGTTGTTCGTGTCTTTCATGATCTGGCAAGCCTGGGAGCAGGATCACGCTCCACAACCACAGGCCCAGCAGAGCACGCAGACTACGACGACCTCCGCGGGTAATTCCGCAGACCAGGGCGTTCCTGCCAGTGGTCAGGGCAAAACTATTACAGTAAAAACTGACGTCCTTGAGCTGACTATCAACACCCGTGGTGGTGATGTCGAACAGGCATTGCTGCTGACCTATCCGAAAGCGCTGGGTTCTGACAGCCCGTTTGAGCTGCTGGAAACCAAGCCAGACTTTATCTATCAGGCACAAAGCGGCCTGACTGGTCGTGATGGCCCGGACAACCCGGCAAACGGCCCGCGCCCGCAGTATAACGTGGCACAAGATACCTTCACCCTGGCCGATGGTCAGAATGAACTGGCTATCCCGATGAGCTACACCGACGCCGCCGGCAACACCTTCACCAAAACTTTCACCCTGAAACGCGGTGAATTTGCGGTGAACGTGGGCTACAGCGTACAAAACGCCGGGGCGAAGCCGCTGGAGCTCTCCGCCTTTGGTCAGCTGAAGCAGACCATGCAACTGCCTGGCGAGCGCGATACCGGCAGCAACAACTTTGCACTGCATACTTTCCGTGGTGCGGCGTACTCCACGCCGGACGAAAAGTATGAAAAATACAAATTCGACAACATTGCCGATGGCGACAACCTGAACCTGTCCTCTAAAGGCGGCTGGGTTGCCATGCTGCAGCAGTACTTCGCCACCGCGTGGGTTCCGCGTGATGACATCACCAGTAACTTCTACACTGTCAATCTGGGTAACGGTGTCGGCGCTATCGGTTATAAATCCGCACCGGTACTGGTACAGCCTGGTCAGACATCACAGCTGAGCAGCACCCTGTGGGTTGGCCCGGAAATTCAGGACAAGATGGCCGCTGTGGCGCCGCACCTGGATCTGACCGTTGACTACGGCTGGCTGTGGTTTATCTCTCAGCCGCTGTTTAAACTGCTGAAGTTTATCCACAGCTTCCTGGGTAACTGGGGCTTCTCTATCATCGTTATCACCTTTATCGTCCGTGGTATCATGTACCCGCTGACCAAAGCGCAGTACACCTCCATGGCGAAGATGCGCATGCTGCAGCCGAAGATTCAGGCCATGCGTGAGCGTTTAGGTGACGACAAGCAGCGCATCAGCCAGGAAATGATGGCGATGTACAAAGCGGAAAAAGTGAACCCGCTGGGTGGCTGCTTCCCGCTGCTGATTCAGATGCCTATCTTCCTGGCACTGTATTACATGCTGATGGGCTCTGTTGAACTGCGTCACGCGCCGTTCGCCCTGTGGATCCATGACCTGTCCGCCCAGGACCCGTACTACATCCTGCCTATCCTGATGGGTGTGACGATGTTCTTCATTCAGAAGATGTCGCCGACCACCGTGACGGACCCGATGCAGCAGAAGATAATGACCTTTATGCCGGTTATCTTCACGGTGTTCTTCCTGTGGTTCCCGTCCGGTCTGGTGCTGTACTATATCGTCAGCAACCTGGTGACCATTATTCAGCAGCAGCTGATCTACCGCGGTCTGGAAAAACGTGGCCTGCACAGCCGCGAGAAAAAATCCTGATAGCGTAGTCAGTTAGCGCAGCGTTAAGAAGGCGGTCATATGACCGCCTTCTTTGTTTTCGGCGGGCCTGCCGCCAGAGTTAACCTTATTCAGGCAGAGAAATACTCATGAGCCATAACGACACTATCGTTGCCCAGGCAACGCCTCCCGGCCGTGGCGGGGTTGGTATTCTGCGCGTCTCCGGCCGACAGGCCAGCGACGTCGCCCGGGCGGTACTCGGTAAACTCCCGAAACCGCGCTACGCCGACTATCTTCCCTTCCGGGACGCAGACGGCAGCACCCTGGATCAGGGGATTGCGCTGTGGTTCCCGGGGCCAAACTCGTTTACGGGCGAAGACGTGCTTGAGCTACAGGGCCACGGCGGCCCGGTGATCCTCGATCTGCTGTTAAAACGTATCCTGACCCTGCCCGGCCTGCGTATTGCCCGCCCGGGGGAGTTCTCCGAACGGGCGTTCCTCAACGATAAGCTGGATCTCGCCCAGGCGGAGGCCATTGCCGATCTGATAGACGCCAGCTCAGAGCAGGCAGCCCGCTCGGCGGTGAACTCGCTCCAGGGGGCATTCTCCGGCCGGGTCAATGAATTAGTGGAAGCACTCACTCACCTGCGCATCTATGTGGAAGCGGCGATCGACTTCCCGGATGAGGAGATAGACTTCCTGTCTGACGGCAAAATCGAAGCCGGGCTCAACGCGGTGATCGCAAGCCTGGACACGGTACGCGCCGAAGCGCGCCAGGGCAGCCTGCTGCGCGAAGGCATGAAAGTGGTGATTGCCGGGCGCCCGAACGCCGGGAAATCCAGCCTGCTGAACGCCCTGGCCGGCCGCGATGCCGCCATTGTGACCGATATCGCCGGGACTACCCGTGACGTGCTGCGTGAGCATATCCACATTGACGGGATGCCGCTGCATATCATCGACACCGCCGGGCTGCGCGAGGCCAGCGACGAAGTGGAGCGTATCGGTATCGAGCGGGCCTGGCAGGAGATTGAACAGGCGGACCGGGTGCTGTTTATGGTGGATGGCACCACCACAGACGCCACCAGCCCGGCGGCTATCTGGCCCGATTTTGTCGCCCGCCTGCCGGATACCCTACCGCTGACCGTGGTGCGTAACAAAGCCGACATTACCGGCGAACCTCTGGGGCTGACGGAAGTAAATGGTCACTCACTGGTGCGACTCTCCGCCCGGACCGGGGAGGGTGTGGATATTCTGCGCGACCACCTGAAACAGAGCATGGGCTTTGAAACCAGCATGGAAGGTGGCTTTCTGGCCCGCCGCCGCCACCTTCAGGCACTGGAGCTGGCCGCGGTTCATTTGCAACAGGGCAAAGACCAGTTGCTCGGCGCCCGCGCCGGGGAGCTGCTGGCAGAGGACTTACGCCAGGCCCAGCAGGCGCTGAGCGAGATCACCGGCGCATTCACCTCTGACGATCTGCTGGGGCGGATTTTCTCCAGCTTTTGCATCGGGAAGTAACCGGTTGTGGGGGGCCTGCCCCCCACAATTCACCGTCACATATTTGCAACATTTCGCTACCGCTATCTATAATTCACCACTGATCGGCGATTCAGTTACAACAACACATCATTGTTATTAAACTGTTTGCCTATTTTGCGAACTGCCTCACAAGTCAATAAATCAATTAAAAACAAACAGATAAAAGTATCTTTACACTTTAGCGGCCTGCGGAAGCATTTGACCAGTAAAAATAAGCGGCTAATCCGGGTATGATGCCGTTTCCGCGAGCCGTTAACACATGGAGCGTTTCGGTTAGCGTCAGAGGATCTTGCAAGCAGTAGTCATATTCATGGAGGACAACATGGCGACATATTTTGCACGGGGAATTATTAACCCCAACAATCTGACTTCAGTACGGCTCCCCGCCTCTGTTCACCAGTTTGCCCGCAGCCTTCCTGAGCACCGCAGCACCCGGTATATCGCCTCACGCGCCCTGCTGGCGGAGCTGATGTTCATGCTGTATGGCACCAGCAAACTCCCTGACATTATCAGCGATCAGCACGGTCGCCCCTGCTTTGCCGATCCCTCCCTGCCGGACTTTTCCATCTCTTACGCCGGGAATATTGTCGGTATCGCCTTAACCCCCAGTGGCCGCTGCGGGCTGGATATCGCTATTCAGCGCCCCTCCCGGCGGCTGGCCCACCAGCCAGACGCAACCAGTAACCCGTTCAGCAGTAGCGAGAATACCTGGATTAACAATCAGCGCGATCCTCAGGAGGCGCGGTTACAGCTGGAGACCCTGCGCTGCAGTATCAATAAGCTCACCGGCTGTAGCGCCAGCGCCGGAAGCGATATCCGCCTGTTCCCCGGGGCCGGGCGCCTGCGGGCCAGCTATGTACCGGGTATTGAAGCGGTCTGCGACATTGAAGATGTGCTGGTGTGGGCGGTCAGCACCACCAGCCTTATCGACGCATTAACACTCTGGGAGTTTGATAATCGCCACGGCTGGCGTAATCTGCCTGATGTTCAGGCGCGATTACGTAGCCCTGAAGGCCGGATAATGCGCTTTTCCAGCATGCCGACAGAGAAAGCGCTGGCCCCCTGATCCACTGGCATAACCGCAAAATCCCCAACGCCAGCAGTGAAGGTGCCCCAGCGATGACTTAACGGCGATTTCAACCAAGGAGTCTCTATGTCTGAAACGTTACGCGTAGCCACATTACTGGGTAGTCTGCGCAAAGACTCATTTAATGGCATGGTTGCCAGAACCTTACCCCAGATTGCCCCGGCAGGAATGCAGGTTTCAGCGCTGCCCTCGATTCGGGATATTCCGCTTTATGACGCGGATCTGCAGCAGGATGAGGGCGTTCCGGCAGCGGTAACCGCACTGGCCGATCAGATCCGCGCCGCTGACGGTGTGGTTATCGTGACACCGGAATATAACTACTCCGTGCCGGGCGGGCTGAAAAACGCCATTGACTGGCTCTCCCGTCTGCCGGATCAGCCCCTGGCCGGTAAACCGGTACTTATCCAGACCAGTTCCATGGGGGCCATTGGCGGCGCCCGCTGCCAGTATCATCTGCGCCAGATCCTGGTCTTCCTCGATGCGATGGTGATGAACAAGCCGGAGTTTATGGGGGGTGTTATCCAGAATAAGGTCGATACCCAGCGTGGTGTGGTGGTTGATCAGGGCACCCTGGACCACCTGACCGGCCAGCTCACCGCCTTTGCTGCTTATATTCAGCGCGTCAGAGATTAATACCGCTATACTACTGTGCGGGGTCGCCCGCACAGTAACCTGCTGATTTACGGGCCACCGTTCAGATTTATTTTCTTATCCCCTTTTTAGCACGGACTCTATTATGCCTCCTGCGTTTTCCCCGGGTGCCAGCACACCGGTTACCCGGCGCCTGATTGCCGTTGATGCATTGCGCGGCGTGGTCATGCTGCTGATGCTGCTTGACCACGTACGTGAGACTTTCTACCAGCATATGCCGCTCAGCGACCCGATGACGCCCGCCACCACCTCTGTGGGCCTGTTTATCATCCACGCGCTGGCGTATCTGTGTGCCCCGGTATTTGTCCTGTTAACCGGGCTCTCTGCCGCCCTGTACCACCAGAAAACCGGCAGCCTCCGCCAGACTGCCGGGTACTTATTCACACGCGGCCTGTTTCTGATGGTGCTGGATATCACCCTGGTCAATGCTGCCTGGAGCTTTGCCCTCCCGCCCCGGGAAATCACCCTGCAGGTGCTCTGGGCCACGGGCCTGAGTATGGTGATAATGAGCGTGCTGCTGTTTCTGCCGCGCCGGGTATGGCTGGTACTGGCATTAATTATGATCGGTGGCCATAACCTGCTGAGCCACCTTCACGCAGCCCCGGGGGCGCTCTGGTCGCTACTCCACGAGGGCGGCTGGATAACGCTCCGTGACCACCTGCGGATACACATCGCTTACCCGCTTCTCCCCTGGCCGGGCATCATGGCGCTGGGCTTCTGCCTTGGCCCCTGGTTCACCACACTCCCCCGGGAGACACGCCGCAAATACCTTATCCGCAGTGGCCTGGTGCTGGTGGCGGTATTTTTCGCCCTGCGCCTGGTTAACGGCTACGGTGACGCCCCCTGGCACAGTGGCGCAAACCCGGGCGAAACGCTGATGGGTATCTTCAGCCTCACCACTATTCCCCCTTCCCTGGCCTTATGTAGCCTGACTCTCGGGGTGGCGTTCCTGCTCCTGGCCGCATTTGATAGCGACCCGCAGGATCCGAACCTGGTCTACCTCGCCTGCTTTGGCGCGGCACCGCTGTTCTTCTACCTGCTGCATCTGTATATCCTGAAGGTGCTCTATGCGGGCGCGGTTATGCTCTGGGGCCATAACCAGGGAGATGTTTACGGGGTGGACCATCCGGGAAGGATCTGGATGATGACGCTCATCCTGACGCTGCTGCTGTTAAAGCCGGTTCAGACATTCGCCAACTTCAAAGCCAGCAGGCCGCGTAGCCGCTGGCTGAAATACTTCTGATCAGCAGGCCACCAGCCCGGGCGGCTGGTGGCCTGAGCCCTTAGTGGCCGTCAATAAATACGATTTTCAGAATAAACAGCAGCGCCACAATCACCACGCACGGGCTCAGCTCCCGCAGGCGGCCAGTGCCGATTTTCATCACGCAGTAGGAAATAAAGCCCAGAGCGATCCCCTCGGTAATCGAGAAGGTGAACGGCATCATCACGGCGGTAATAAACGCCGGTACGGCTTCGGTTAAGTCGTTCCACTGCACCCGGGCAAGGCTTGAGGTCATCAGCACGCCCACATAAATCAGCGCCCCTGCGGCCGCATAGCCCGGTACCATCCCCGCCAGCGGAGAGAGGAAAATCACCAGCAGGAACAGCAAGCCGGTAACCACCGCCGTAAGCCCGGTGCGCCCGCCAATCGACACCCCGGAAGTGGACTCAATATACGCCGTGACCGAAGAGGTGCCGATAAACGCCCCGGCCACCGACGAGGTGCTGTCCACAAACAGCGCCTGCTGCATACGCGGAAATTTACCGGATTCATCGGTCAGGCCCGCTTTATCGGTTACCCCAATCAGGGTGCCGGAGGAGTCGAACAGGTTAACCAGCATAAACGAGAAGATAACCCCGGCCAGCCCCAGATTAAACGAGCCCGCCAGATCGACCTGGCCAAATACCGGCGCAATGCTCGGCGGCGCAGAGACGATCCCGTTATAATGCACGTCGCCCAGCGCCCAGCCCAGCAGGGTGGTAACCACAATGGAGATCAGTACCGCCGCATGGATATTGCGCGAGGCGAGAATGGCAATGATAAAAAAGCCCAGAACCCCCAGCAGCACGCTGTGGTCGGTGAGATTGCCCACGGCAACCAGGGTGTCTTTATTGGCGACGATGACACCGGCGTTTTTCAGCCCCATCATGCCGATAAACAGCCCGATACCGCTGGTGATCCCAACCCGCAGGCCCAGAGGGATATTGGCAATCATCCAGTAGCGGATCCGGAAAACCGTCAGCAAAAACAGGCCAACGGCGCCCCAGAAAATGGCCCCCATGCCCATCTGCCAGGAGAGCCCCATTGCCCCGACCACCACAAAGGCGAAGAACGCATTCAGCCCCATTGCCGGGGCCAGCGCTACCGGTAAGTTAGCAATCACACCCATCAGAATGCTGCCTGCTGCGGCAATCAGACAGGTGGTCACGAATACCGCCTGGGTGTCCATACCGGCAATCCCGAGGATTTGCGGGTTCACAAATACGATATAGACCATGGTTAAAAAGGTGGTGAACCCGGCGATAATCTCAGTACGTATGGTTGTGCCGTGCTCGCGAAGCCTGAACGTGCGCTCAAGGAGCCCGTGGCTGGCCGGGGTGTCTGTCTGTTGGCTCATTCTCATTTTCCGGACAAAGGGAGGTTTTTGCCGCTATCCTATAGCAAAAAATGCCAGACAGGCAGGGTAAACAGCCATTTTTTCATGGAAATTGCCGCTACGGCATCGATTGCGTGCAGCAAAAACGCCGTAAACCCTCGCCCAATGCGGGCGGGGATATAAGGCGAAAAGCCCGCAGATCAATCAGGCGTTGACTGACTCTGAACGTAGGCTCTGAGCGTTTCAATCGTTGCCCCTCCGGTGCTACAGACAAAGTACGATCTCGACCACAAAAGCCCCGTTTTACTTTGCATCCGTAAATGTGTGTTTTGCTGCCGCAGCAGGCGCGACGATACTGATTTCAGATTGTTGACCATCACACTGACCGCCAGTTTGGGCGGGTAAGCAACCAGCAGATGCACATAGTCAGGCTCTCCGTCCACCTCAATAATTTCGCATTCAAGTTTTGTCGCAGCGGAGCCAAATGCGTCACGCAGTTGAGCGATCATCTGTCCGTCAAATAGCTTGCGTCGATACTTTGTCGTAAAGATCAGATGCACGACCAGTTTACTGACACTGTGCCGCTTGCGGAGGAATCCCTCCAGTAAATCATCATGATTACTCAATTGATATATTAACCTAACATGTTAAAATTAAAGAATTATATCAATGAGCGCTGATTATGTTAAGAGCAACGAAAGTACGCATCTACCCGACACCAGAACAGACTGAATATCTCAATGCTCAGTTTGGTGCGGTTCGTTTCGCGTACAACAAAGCTCTGCATATCAAGAAACACGTTTACCAGCGGCACCGCGTAAATTTAAACCCGCGTAAAGACCTCAAGCCACTGCTTGCAGTGGCGAAAAAATCCCGCAGATATGGATGGCTAAAAGAGTATGATTCTATTGCGTTGCAGCAGGCGGTGATTAACCTTGACGTGGCTTTCTCCAACTTTTTCAATCCGCAATTGAAAGCCCGTTTTCCCACGTTTAAAAGTAAGCACGGGAAACAATCCAGCTATCATTGTGTCGGAATCAAAGTCATTGATGGCGCGATAAAAATCCCGAAAATCGCACCGATTGAAGCGCGTTTACATCGTGAAATTACGGGAACGCTGAAAAGTATCACACTGAGCCGCAGCACAACAGGTAAATACTACGCCTCGCTGCTCTGTGATGACAGAATGGAAGCACCAGAGAAGCCGGCACTGATATCAAACGTAACGGGGCTGGATATGGGGCTCGCGCATTTTGCTATCAAATCGGATGGCAATAAGATTGCCAATCCGCGCCACCTTATCAACGCCAGCCACAATCTTCGCCGCAAGCAAAAGGCCCTTTCCCGTAAGAAAAAGGGAAGCGCTAACAGATGTAAAGCCCGAATACAACTGGCGGTAGTTCACGAACGGGTAGCCAATGCCCGTGCCGATTTTCAGCACAAGTTATCTCGCGCAATTGTTGACGAAAACCAAGCGGTAATTGTCGAGACGCTGAAAGCGGCAAATATGATGAAAAACCACCATCTGGCTCGTGCGATAGGCGATGCGGGATGGGCTGGGTTCATTACAAAACTGGAATACAAGGCAGCAGAGAAAGGCGTGCATCTGGTGAAGCTGGATCAATGGTTTGCCAGTTCGAAAACCTGCCATTGTTGCGGCCACAAAATGTCGGAAATGCCATTACATAAGCGTATATGGCAGTGCCCGGAGTGTGGAGTTGAACATGACCGTGATATCAACGCGGCGCTTAACATCGAACGCAAGGGCATACTGGAATTACAAGCGGCGGGACTCGTCGTTTCTGCCCATGGAGGCCAGCGTAAATCCGTCACACAGACGGTTGCGGCCTAAGAAGTGGGAAGCCTCGCCCGACAGGGCGGGGAGCAGTCACAGTAAACGTTCAACTTACATAAACAGGAAACCGCATGTCCCAAATTGAGGCTGTATTTTTTGATTGTGATGGCACGCTGGTAGACAGTGAAGTCATCTGTTCTAAAGCCTATGTGCATATGTTTGCCGAAGCGGGGATCACCCTCGACCTCGACGAGGTTTTTAAACGCTTCAAGGGTATTAAGCTCTATGAAATCATCGACACCATTAACGAAGAGCACGGCACCCATCTGACCCGGGAGCAGCTGGAGCCCACCTACCGCGCGGAGGTTGCCCGCCTGTTCGACAGCGAGCTTCAGGAGATCCCCGGCGCGCAAAGCCTGGTCGGGCGCATCACCCTGCCGATGTGCATCGTCTCTAACGGCCCGGTCAGCAAAATGCAGCATTCGCTGGGAAAAACCGGCATGCTGGGGCACTTTGCCGATCGCCTGTACAGCGGCTATGACATCCAGTGCTGGAAGCCGGACCCGGCGATTATGTTTCACGCCGCCCGGGAAATGAACGTCGACCCGGCGCAGGCCATTCTGGTGGACGACTCCATGGCCGGGGCGCAGGCCGGTATCGCCGCAGGTATGGAGGTGTTTTACTTCTGTGCCGATCCCCACAATAAGCCCATCGACCACCCCCGGGTAACCACCTTTACGGATTTAGCCCAGCTCCCTGCCCTGTGGGCCGCGCGGGGCTGGAATATCACCCGTTAAAACGCCAGCGGCCCCGCCAGGACAGTGACGGGGCCGCTAACTGCGCGCTGGCAATACGCGCATTACGCTTTGGGATCTTTACCCGCCAGCAGTTTGTCCAGCTCATCGCCGCCAACATGGCGGAAATCCTGGCCCTTCACGAAGTAGAAAATATATTCACAGATGTTCTGGCAGCGATCCCCGATGCGCTCAATCGATCGCGCACAGAACAGGGCGGTAAGCACACTGGGAATGGTGCGCGGATCTTCCATCATATAGGTCATCAGCTGGCGCACGATCCCTTCGTACTCCTGATCCACTTTTTTATCCTCCCGGTAGATGCGCACCGCTTCGTCGATATCCATGCGGGCAAAGGCGTCCAGCACGTCGTGCAGCATCTGTACCGTGTGGCGCCCCAGGGATTCAAGGCTGACCAGCAGCGGCTGGTGCTGCCGGGAGAATTTCTCCAGCGCGGTGCGGCAAATTTTATCCGCCACATCGCCGATGCGCTCAAGCTCGGCAATGGTTTTGATTATCGCCATCACCAGGCGCAGATCGCTGGCGGTGGGCTGGCGTTTGGCAATGATACGCACGCAGGCTTCATCAATGGCCACCTCCATCATATTCACCCGCTGATCCCCCTCCACCACCCGCTGCGCCAGCTCGCGGTCCTGGTTGTGCATCGCGGTGATCGCGTCAGACAGTTGCTGCTCTACCAGCCCCCCCATGGTCATCACCTGGGTGCGGATATACTCCAGCTCGGCGTTGAACTGGCCGGAGATATGTTTATTAAGGTTCAGATTGTCCATTGTGCTCTCCTGATATCCGCCGCATCAGCCGTAGCGGCCGGTAATATAATCTTCGGTCTGTTTCATCTTCGGCCGGGTGAACAGCTCATCCGTGCTGCTGTATTCCACCAGCTCGCCCAGGTACATAAACGCGGTGTGATCAGAGCAGCGGGCCGCCTGCTGCATATTGTGGGTCACGATAACCACCGTATAGTCCTGCTTCAGCTCGGTGATCAGCTCCTCAATGCGCCCGGTAGAGATAGGATCCAGCGCCGAGCAGGGCTCATCCAGCAGCAGCACCTCCGGGCGGATGGCTATCCCGCGGGCGATACACAGACGCTGCTGCTGGCCGCCAGACAGGGAGTACCCGCTCTGGTGCAGTTTATCTTTGGTTTCCCCCCACAGTGCGGCTTTGGTCAGCGCCCACTGTACCCGTTCATCCATATCCGTCCGGGAGAGTTTTTCAAACAGACGCACCCCGAAGGCGATATTGTCATAGATAGACATCGGGAACGGGGTCGGTTTCTGGAACACCATGCCCACTTTGGCGCGCAGCAGCGCAATATCCTGGGCGTGGGTGAGGATGTTTTCGCCATCCAGCAAAATCTCCCCTTCGGCGCGCTGCTCCGGGTAGAGCGCAAACATCTTATTAAACGTGCGCAGCAAGGTAGACTTACCGCAACCGGAAGGGCCGATAAACGCCGTGACTTCGTTCTCAGCAATATCCAGGTTGATGTTCTTCAGGGCGTGAAACTTGCCGTAGTAGAAGTTCAGATTGCGGACCTGAATTTTACCGGGGACTGTTGTAACCGTACTCATCTGTTTTCTTCCTCATGCGGCGCCGCGTCCTGCCGCGCTGTCATCAATTAGTGCTTACCGGGCGCAAAGACAACGCGCGCCAGAATATTCAGTAACAGAACACACAGGGTAATAATCAGCACCCCGGCCCAGGCCAGCGCCTGCCAGTCGGCAAACGGGCTCATGGCAAATTTAAAAATGGTCACCGGCAGGTTCGCCAGCGGCTGCATCATGTCGGTGCTCCAGAACTGGTTAGAGAGCGACGTAAACAGCAGCGGAGCCGTCTCCCCGGCGATACGCGCCACCGCCAGCAGCACACCGGTCATGATCCCGGAGACCGACGCCTTAAGCGTAATGGCCGAGATCATTTTCCACTTCGGCGTCCCCAGTGCGTAGGCCGCTTCACGCAGGCTGTCCGGCACCAGTTTCAGCATATTTTCCGTGGTGCGGATAACAATCGGGATCTGCAAAAGCGCCAGGGCAATCACCCCGGCCCAGCCGGAAAAGTGCTGCATCCGTGCCACCACAATGGTGTAAACGAACAGCCCCACCACAATAGACGGCGCCGACAGCAGAATATCGTTAATAAAGCGGATAACCTCCGCCAGCCAGGATTTGCGGCCATATTCCGCCAGGTAGACCCCGGCCATAATCCCCAGCGGCGTGCCAATCACGGTTGCCCAGAGGATCAGCAACCCGCTACCGGCCAGGGCGTTTGCCAGGCCACCGCCTGCCGTGTTCGGCGGCGGGGTCATTTCGCTAAACAGCGCCCAGGACATGCCGTCCATACCGCGGGTGACCGTAGAAAACAGGATCCACACCAGCCAGAACAGCCCGAACGCCATAGTCGCCATGGAGAGGGTCAGGGCGATGCGGTTCTTCAGGCGGCGGCGGGCCTGCATTTTACGCCGCGAGGCCGCCAGCGCATCGTTATGAGAAACTTCCAGCGTTGCCATCAGCGTGCCCCTTCATTTTTTGCCAGGCGCAGGATCATCAGTTTAGAGATAGCCAGCACGATAAAGGTAATAACAAACAGAATCAGCCCCAGCTCCATCAGCGCCGCCACATGCAGCCCGGACTCCGCCTCAGCAAATTCGTTAGCCAGCGCTGAGGTGATACTGTTGCCCGGCATATACAGCGAGAAGCTGTCCAGCTGGTAGGTATTGCCGATGATAAAAGTCACCGCCATGGTCTCGCCCAGCGCGCGCCCCAGGCCGAGCATCACCCCGCCGATGACCCCGTTTTTGGTGTAGGGCAGCACAATCCGCCAGATAACCTCCCAGGTGGTGCAGCCGATCCCGTAGGCGGACTCTTTCATCATGACCGGGGTTTGCTCGAACACGTCGCGCATAACAGAGGCGATATACGGGATTATCATAATGGCGAGGATCACCCCGGCAGCCAGAATACCGATACCAAACGCCGGGCCGGAAAAGAGCGTGCCCACCAGCGGAATGGCCGACAGCACATTACCGACCGGCTCCTGGAACCAGGTGGCAAACAGCGGGGCGAAGATAAACAGCCCCCACATGCCGTACACAATACTGGGGATCGCCGCCAGCAGCTCAATGGCCGTGCCCAGGGGGCGGCGCAGCCAGCCCGGGGCCAGCTCAGTCAGAAACAGGGCGATACCGAAGCTCACCGGCACCGCTATCAGCAGGGCAATGAAGGAGGTGACCAGGGTGCCGTAAATCGGCACCAGCGCACCAAAGATATCGTTAGGGGCATCCCACTCTCTGGTCCACAGGAACGCAAAGCCAAACTTCTCAATGCTCGGCCAGGAGGAAAAGAGCAGGGAGACAATAATGCCCCCCAGCAGAAGCAGCACAATCAGCGCCGCCAGCCTCACCAGCGCGCTGAAAATAATATCGCCTTTTTTACCCGGGGAATGTAATACCGGCCTGGTTACCGCCATAATTTACTCTTTCAGTTAAGCCCGCCGGACCGGGTGCGACCCGCCCGGCGGTGAAGATCCTGCGATTAATACAGCGCTTTACCGCTGCTGTCCTTAATACTGGTTTTCCATGCCGCCCGGACCTGTTCAACAACCTCGCCGGGGAGCGTGGCGTAATCCAGATTGTGGGCCTCTGTGGTGCCTTCTTTATAGGCCCAGTCGAAGAATTTCAGCACTTCAATGCCCTGCTCCGGTTTTTTCTGCTCTTTGTGGACCAGAATAAAAGTGGTCGAGGTGATAGGCCACACATTCTCCCCTTTCTGGTTGGTCAGATCCTGGGCGAAGGTTTTGCTCCAGTCTGCGCCTCTGGCGGCGTTAGAGAAGCTCTCTTCCGTGGGGCTTACGGCGTTACCGTCGGCAGAGATAAGTTTGGTATAGGCCAGATTGTTCTGTTTGGCGTAGGCATACTCCACATAACCGATAGCGCCCGGCAGGCGCTGTACAAACGCGGCGACCCCGTCGTTCCCTTTGCCGCCAAGGCCGGTAGGCCAGTTCACCGTAGAGCCCGCGCCAACACTGGCTTTCCACGCGTCATTCACCTTTGCCAGATAGCTGGTAAAGACATAAGAGGTGCCGGAGCCATCTGCCCGGCGTACCACCGCGATATTCTGGGCCGGTAATGTTTTGCCCGGGTTCAGCTTCGCAATGGCGTCATCATTCCACTTTTTGATCTTGCCGAGGTAAATATCGCCCAGGGTTTTACCGTCCAGCACAAGCTCACCGGAGGTAAAGCCCGGCAGGTTCACCGCCAGTACCACCCCGCCGATAACGGTCGGGAACTGGAACAGCCCTTCCTGCTGAAGTTTTTCATCGCTTAACGGGGCATCAGAAGCGCCGAAATCCACGGTATTCGCCGTGATCTGTTTTACACCGCCGGACGAACCGATCCCCTGGTAATTCACTTTATTACCGGTGCTTTTGTTGTAGGAGTCCGCCCATTTGGCATACACCGGCGCCGGGAAGGTTGCCCCCGCCCCCGTCAGGCTGGCGGCAGCCTGGGCGGCAAATGCGCTCAGGGATAGGGTTGCGGCGACAACAGTTGCGACTGTGGTACGCATAACTTTCATAATGTCTCCTGCTCGGTGTTCGTGATTTATCGGTTTAACCTATGGTGAGCAAAATAGGACAGTTTGGTGACAGTAAAATGTAAGGAATATGACAGTTTTATGACAGTCCGTTTTCAGGCGGCACCGGTTAAAGAATCAGCAATCAGACATTATTAGCGGGCTATTTTCTCTGACAGACTGGCGTTTTCCTGAACATTACTATATGGTTGCCGCGCCTGAATAACGGGGTAACATTTTCAGTGTATGCCACCGTAGATCCCTCAGGCCGTTATCCGTTGCCTCTGACCACACAGACCAATGATGTGGAAGAGGTTTTTTTTAGCGCAGGGACGCAAACGTTTACGTCTCTGCCGCTGTGGCAAAGAAAAGCACCGAATACCGACGTGGCACGACAATCCAGCAAGGCAAACACAATGAAAAACAAGATAATCAGCTGTGCATGGGCCAGCGCATTACTGCTGCCCCTTATCTCCCCCGCACAGGCTGATACCCGGAGTAATATCGACGCATCCTGCCACTATGGCGCCAACGGAGTAGACAACCTGGGTGATTTCTTCACCTGCGGTACCGTCAGCGGCAGCATCCGGTCACTCTATTACTCCACCCACAATGCGTACTTCGCTAAAGGGTTTAACCAGGACACCATCAGCTACGGCGGCAGCCTGAAATATGAAACCGCGCCGCTGGCGGGGTTTCGCCTCGGGGTGAGCGGGATTTTCCTGCGCGGGATCAACCACGGGGATAACAGCCACACCATCAGCGATATCGGCCAGAACCAGAACAATATTGGTGAAGCGTACCTGAGCTGGCAGTGGGACGCGCTGAAAATCACCGCCGGTGATCAGCGCCTGGATCTGCCATTTATGGGCGATTACGACTGGCGTATTACCCCGATCCTCTACCGGGCGGTAGATGTGAACTACGGGGACAAAGACAACTTCCTGCGCGCGACCAAAGTGTGGCGCTACAAGCCCTGGGGTGATGACAACTTCCTGAAAACCACCGCCTACACGGATATCGACACCCCGATCAACGGCATGTGGGGCGCCGGTGCGGGCCGGGCTGTCCAGCTGGACGACAAAAAGCTCACCGGCCAGATCTGGTATGAAGAGTACGACGATTACTCAAAACTGGTGTATGGCGAAAGCCACCTGAACTGGCAGCAGACCTGGATGCAGCCGGATGTCGCCGTGCAGTTTATTCGCGGCACCAGCGATGGCAAAGCGCTGGCCGGGGAAGTGAACAGCACCTCTTACGGTGCCCAGCTGGCCCTCGCCGTGACCCCGTCCCTGGGCTGGAAGCTGGGTTATAACCATATTGCCGGTAGCGCCAATAGCTGGAACAACGGTGCGCTAGTGGTGCCTTACGCCCACAACAGCTCGTCCGGCCCGTACTTCGCACAGCCTTACTTCACCAGTACGCAGGATCTGGGCAGCGGTAATGCCTGGGCCACCGAGTTTAACTTTGTTGCCACCCAGAACCTGACCGTGGGGACCCGCTACTCCTTTATGGATCTCAAGCCGTCTGTTGCCTCTGCAAGCATCAACCAGTCTGAGTATCTGGTATACGCCATCTGGGCCTTCGACGGTGCCCTGAAAGGGCTGAGCATCAGCGATTTTGCCGGGGTACAGACCTCGCCGCTGTATGACTCCAGCTTCTGGCAAAACCGCCTGACGCTGCAATACGATTTCTGATTTGCCCCGGGGCAGATTACAGAAATAAAAAAACCCGCTTTAATAGCGGGTTTTTATTTTTTACTCCGGCTTAACCACTCAGGTTTTTACCGTCATCGTTACTGTAAGCGGGAGTATCAATTCAGGCGTAATTACAGCGCAACAACGTTGGCTGCAGCCGGGCCTTTAGCACCATTTTCAATGGTGAATTCAACTTTCTGGCCTTCTTCCAGGGTACGGAAGTTATCGCTCTGGATAGCAGAGAAGTGTACGAATACATCTTTGCTGCCGTCAGCCGGAGAGATAAAACCAAAGCCTTTATCAGCGTTGAACCATTTTACTAAACCAGTCATTTTGTCAGACATGTCAAATACCTTACTTAAATTTTTGAGCCACACAGGGCGAAAATGGTCTGTTTTTCAGAAGTAAACTTATGGGCACTTAGGAGGAGACTCATGAAGAAGAGGTATCTGAGGATAACGCCTGAACAGAGGACTGCTTTACTAAAACTGCTTTCATAAGGTCTGAACTTCAAACCGATGGCGCTATTTACTCACGTTTAACTGGCGGAAGCAAGCACTGTTTTTAAATATATTAACTGAATAATTTAACTATATTATTTTGAAGTAATTTGCCCTGCCGGGAAATTACAGCACAGCGGGCATAATCAACCACCCGGCGGAAGATGTAAGTAAATATGAATAAAAATACCCGCAATGATTATCCGCCATATCCCCGGAAAGCGCCCTGAATGTCGCTGAAATAATTCAGGGCAATTCAGTAACGCTCTTCAGGGATAGCCAGAGAATTAATGGCTGGTCGCTGATTTAGCCGCCTGAGTATAATGGTAGCCGTGGGACTGCATATACTCGTTAACGGCTTTTTCCGCATCCGCCAGAACTTCATTGAGCGGTTTATTGGCATCAATATCAACGATATTCGCCCCTCCAAAGGTGAGTTGCGGGGTAATCGCGATTTTTCTCGCCAGTGATTCGGGCTTGTGGTCCGGCTTACGGGCAATAGCCACATCAAGATCCACGTTCAGTTTAATCACCAGATCCGGCTTCACGCTCGCCATCCAGCGAAACGCCCGGCGCTCCTGCTCCGCAAGCCAGGAGACAAACGGGCTCCCGGGGATATTGGCCGGGAACACGGTGCCGTCATAGGCCCCGGGGATCTGCACCTGCGGGTAGCGGTCCGTCAGGATGATAAGCCCCCGGCGGCGGCAGGAGAGCATATGGCGAAAACGCAGTAAACGACGCACGACAAAGAGCATAATCACCAGCGCCGGGCCCGGGCCTGGCAGGGCTTTAGCGGTCTTCACTTTGTTGTGCTCAATCACCTTGCCTACTGATTTGCCCATCAGCGGAAGTTTGGTCACCGCACGGCCAACATTACCGGCTTGTTTGCCAAGGTGAACCTGAACTGCCGGGCCGTACTTTTCTACACAGGTAATAAGATGTTCGCAGACGGTTGATTTTCCAGAGCCATCACTGCCAATAACTGCTATGAGCGGTGGAAGTTTAGAATGCATAAAAATACTCACTTCTTAAAATATTTTAAGAAAATACTCTCTTCTTCGGATATCCTCAAGGCACCGCTATTCAAACAGCAAAAAGTCACAAACTGCCATTATCACGGCACTTGACGCAAATATCCTGAATTCGGGATCAATTAATATACAATAAATTTTTGAGATTGGGTTTTTTCGTGAGTCAACAGATTAGTTCTATCGCTAATCATCCCCCCGTGCGGGTGATAGCCATTACAGGTTGCGACGGTTCCGGCAAATCCACCCTGGCCACCAGCCTGGTCAATCACCTGGCACCCGAGATTCAGGCCGAAATGATCTACCTGGGTCAGTCCTCTGGCCGCATAGGTGAGTGGATAAGCTCGCTTCCGCTTATCGGGGCGCCGTTTGGCCGCTACCTGCTGAAAAAAGCGGATAACGTTAACGAGCGGCCATCCACGCCGCCGGGGGCGGTCACCGCACTGGTTATCTATTTACTCTCCTGCTGGCGGGCGTATAAGTTTCGCAAAATGCTGGCCCGCAGCCGGCAAGGTCGCCTGCTGGTGACCGACCGCTACCCGCAGGCGGAAGTGGCCGGGTTCCGTTTTGATGGCCCGCAACTGGCAAAAACCCGGGGCGGAAGCTGGTGGGTACAGGCCCTGCGCCGCCGCGAGCAAACACTCTACCAGTGGATGGCATCCTACCCGCCACTGCTGCTGATCCGGCTGGATATTGACGCCCAGACCGCCCACGCCCGCAAGCCAGACCATAAACTGTCGGCGCTGCAGGAAAAAGTTGCCGTGATCCCGACACTGACATTTAACGGAGCCCGTATCCTTGATCTGGACGGCCGGGAGCCTGCGGATAAAATTCTGCAGGAATCGCTGCACGCGATTGAGCAGGCCATCTCCTAGCCACTGCCCCGGTATCTACCGGCTTATAAAGACTGAAGTGAATGCAAACAGAGAACATAAACACGCAAAACGCCCCGGCGGCTGACTTTATCCCCGGTCTGGTCGCGGTTGTGGGCTGTGACGGTACAGGCAAGTCCACCCTGACGGCCGATCTGGTCAGAACCCTGAATCAGCGCTGGGTGACCGAGCGCCGCTACCTGGGGCTGGTGTCCGGCGAAGACGGCGACAAAATCAAGAAGCTGCCGATTATCGGGGTCTGGCTGGAGCGGCGGCTGGCTAAAAAGTCCTCCAAAACCCAGAGCATGACCACCAAAGCGCCCGCCCTCTGGGCCGCACTGATTATGTACGGCTTTTCATTACGCCGGATGTCGAACCTGCGTAAGGTAAAACGGCTGGCGGAAAGCGGTGTGCTGGTCATCAGCGATCGCTATCCTCAGGCGGAGATTTCCGGCTTCCACTACGACGGCCCGGGCATTGGTATTGAGCGGGCGACCAACCCAATCACCAAATGGCTGGCGGCGCGTGAACGCCTGCTGTATCTGGAAATGGCGAAATACCGCCCCCAGTTACTGATCCGCCTGGACATTGATATTGATACCGCCTTCTCCCGCAAGCCGGATCACGACTATGAAGAGCTGCGCGATAAAATCGCCATCATGGTGAAGCTCAATTATAACGGCACCCGTATTTTTGAGCTGGACTCCCGCCTTCCTTATGCTGAAGAGCTGGATCAGGCCATTGCGGCCGTGTCTGCCGTGGCGGTGGATTCGCAGCGTAAAAAAAGAGCGGACTAAATCACAACCGGGCCCTGGCGCGTGAGTGGTTATGGCCCGGTTTGCCCTTTTGGTTAGGGTTATTTTGGTTTATTCTGATGCCGCCTGACGCCCACCAGCGTTGATGCCCTGATGCTTATCTGGTGTTGTAAAGGAACGCATTCAGGCAGGCATTAGTCCACGGACGGGACGCGTCCGGGACACAGACCAAAACATTACCGTGTCTGCTGTATATGCTGGGTGGGCTTACCCCTGCTGAGCGATTGATAACCTTATCTGGCTTAAGTTGGCTGGTATGGCTGGTTTTTTACCATGAAGCATTGGTTCTCCGATGGCGCATTCCGCACCATTATTCGTAATACTGCTTATTTAGGCTCCAGCAATGTGGTGAGTGCCCTGCTTGGACTGGTCGCATTATCCTGCGCCGGTAAAGGCATGACTCCGGCTATGTTCGGGGTTCTGGTGGTGGTTCAGTCCTACGCGAAAGCGATCAGCGACTTTATTAAATTTCAGACATGGCAACTGGTGGTGCAATACGGCACGCCCGCCTTGTCGAGCAATAATATCCAGAAATTCCGGGATGTTATCTCCCTGTCTTTCGGGCTGGATATTGTCAGCGGTGCCGTGGCGGTTATCGGCGGTATGGCCCTGTTGCCGTTTTTGTCCCACTCCCTGGGGCTGGACGACAACAGCTTCTGGCTCGCCATGCTCTACTGTACCCTGATCCCCTCTATGGCCGCCTCTACCCCTACCGGGATCCTGCGCGCCGTTGACCGTTTCGACCTGATAGCCATTCAGCAGGCCACAAAACCGTTCCTGCGCGCACTGGGCAGCGTTATCGCCTGGTACTGGGACTTCGGCTTCGCCGGGTTTGTGATTGCCTGGTATGCCTCTAACCTGATTGGCGGCACCATGTACTGGTGGTTCGCCGCTAACGAACTGCGCCGGCGCAATATTCACAATGCCCTGCGCCCCAGCCTGTTTAAGGCGGCAAGAAAGCTGGAAGACGCGTGGAACTTCGTCTGGACCACTAACTTTGCCCACTCCATCTGGGCGGCGCGTAACTCCTGCAGTACCGTGTTAGTGGGTATTGTGCTCGGCCCGGCGGCGGCAGGTCTGTTTAAGATAGCCATGACCTTCTTTGACGCCACCGGCACACCGGCAAAACTGCTGGAGAAGAGTTTCTACCCGGAAATTATGCGTATGGATCCGCGCACCAAAAAACCATGGTTACTGGGGCTGAAATCCGCCGCGCTGGCAGGCGGGATTGGTATCCTCGTGGCGCTGGTGGTGATGGTGGCCGGTAAGCCGCTTATCTCCCTGGTGTTTGGTCATAAATACCTCGAAGCCTATGATCTGATAAAAATCATGCTCGGCGCGATTGTGGTATCGATGATGGGCTTCCCCCAGGAGTCGCTACTGTTTATGGCCGGTAAGCAGCGCATCTTCCTGATTATGCAGACCATTGCGTCGGCATCCTATATTGTGCTGCTGATTGTGTTATCGCATTTCTTTGGTGTCGTGGGCGCGGCGTTTGCCTATTTCGGCGGGCAGTGTCTGGATGTTCTGACCTCACTGCTGCCGACATTACACGCCTACCACAGACGGCATTTATTAAGATTCCGGGCATCCGGAGAGAGTAATCCATAATGAACAGATGGAATAAGTTTTCAGCAGAAACGGAACAACGGCTGTTTACCGCCATTGATGAGGATGACATTGCCGATGAACACGTCAGCCTGCCCGACACCATAAACTTACAGTGCACGGAAGAGAACATTCGCGCTAACTATGGCCTGTGCCTGCAATACTGGGAAGATGGCTTTACCCGGGCAGAGCTGCTGCGCCTGGTGCTGAAACAGCTCAGAAACGGTGGCCTGTCTAAGCAGGAGCGCATGCAGTACAAGTACATTCGCTCCCGCTATAAGCATTTGCGCTTTGCGCTGCGCCTGTACAGCCGCAAGCACAAAGCCCCCCTGTGGTTTGCCAAAACCACCGTTTTTCTGGGCCGCTTTCAGGATGCGTTTAAAAACAAAAACCAGGAGCACATTAATTTTTACGGCAAATTGCTGCGTGTTTACCTGAGTATTCCGGTGTGGATGCTGGTGCGCTACTCCCTGCGCCATATCCGCATGGA
The DNA here is from genome assembly GCF_000262305.1 of Shimwellia blattae DSM 4481 = NBRC 105725. Lineage (NCBI taxonomy): Bacteria > Pseudomonadati > Pseudomonadota > Gammaproteobacteria > Enterobacterales > Enterobacteriaceae > Shimwellia > Shimwellia blattae. Next base: position 4,135,564 of record NC_017910.1, on the reverse strand, counting down.
GAGCGTGAAGGACTTTATCGCCTATCGCCAGCAGCAGATGCGTGACCTGCAGACGCTGATCGCCAAACCGCAGCTGACCGGCCGCGAATTTCACGACGTGCGTAAAATCATCAGCCAGCAGGTTTCCTATTACGACACCTTGCGATCCATTGATCCGGCCAACCATGAAGCGCAGCAGGTTTCCCGCTTTCTGGCCGCCATTAACGGCATTATGGGCGATAAACACGACGATATGGTGGCCGATGATCTGGCAGGCGTAAAAGCCTACAGTGACCCGGCCCCGCTGGATGCGGATCTGCGCCAGCGCCTTGAGCTGCTCCTTGCGCGGTATCCGCTGTAACCGGCGCACTGCCCCGTGCGGTGCCAGGCGCCGCACGGTTTTCGCGCAGATAAACCGCATTTTTAGCTGCTCACCGGCGCGGCCGCTGCGATAATCTGTGTCGGTGCGGGTTTTCTGCCTTCATACTGCCCGCAGCCCTGTGGCAACCTGATATCAACCCACGCCGGAGTAGTAACGACACCCGCATTTACCGACACACACTGTACAAAAATGTAACGCCCTGAAACCATTACCTGCGCGCCGGGAATGCCCGCTATGTATAGATTATCAGTCCTGATAATCCACAGATTATGTTATTACCGGCGGGTGCAGGCATTATTGTAGTAAACGTCTCTATGCTCAGAAAGGGTCTGGTTACCGGGTTACCAGACCAGAAGGAAACACCATGATGTTACGTAAACTGCTGCCCGTATCGCTGTTATTATTTCCCCTGCTGGCATCCGCCCATAATCTTATGGTTGGTCAGCGCGTAACGCCGATAAATGTCACGGACCGGGGCGAAATGCTGATGAACGGTGATGATTTCTCCTACCGCCCGTGGAAAAGCGCACAGCTGGAGGGGAAAATTCGCGTGGTGCAATATATTGCCGGGCGCACATCGGCGAAAAAGAAAAACTCCCTGCTGATTAAAGCCATTAAAGCCGCAAATTTTCCCCGGGACCGTTTTCAGCCAACCACCATTGTTAATACTGACGATGAGATCCCCGGCTCCGGTTTTTTTGTGCGCGGGAAACTTGAGAAAAATAAAAGAAAATACCCGTGGGCGCAGTTTATTGTCGACAGTAACGGCCTTGGTCGCCAGGCCTGGCAGTTAAAAGAGGAAAGCTCCACTATTCTGGTGCTTGATAAAAACGGAAAAATTCAGTGGGCAAAAGACGGCGCACTGACCACGGATGAAGTGTATAACGTGATAGCCATGGTTCATGACATGCTGTTAAAAGAACAAAACTGATACCCTGTGCATGCTGGCTACCCCCCCTCCAGGTAATGTGGGATAGATATATTTTATGTTTTTAATTGAACGCTACATCGTGAGCCAGACCCACAGGCTTGTCCTGACCCTCGTGGGGTTTCTGATCTTTATTTTCGCCAGCTACTGCGCCCAGCGCTACCTGACAGAAGCCGCCAATGGCACCCTCGCCCTGGAGGTGGTGGTCGACGTGGTGTTCTACAAGGTGCTTATCGCGCTGGAAATGCTGCTGCCGGTAGGGCTGTATGTCTCGGTGGGGGTTGCGCTGGGGCAAATGTATAACGACTCGGAAATCACCGCCATTTACGCCGCAGGCTCAAGCCCCGCGCGCATCTACCGGGCGGTGCTGATGCTGGCTATCCCGCTGGCGATTCTGGTGGCCCTGCTCTCCATGTATGGCCGCCCCTGGGCCTATGGTCAGATCTACAAGCTGGAGCAGCAGTCCCAGTCTGAGCTGGATGTTAACCATCTGATGCCGCGTAAATTCAACACCAATGACGATGGCCGTATGGTGCTGTCAAACCAAATCAATACGGACTCCAGTGTCCTGACTGACGCACTTATTTATACCTCGTCAGACACCAGAACCAGCCTCTACCGGGCCAGAACCGTACATGTGGTGAACCCGTCGCCGACCCACCCCTCCGTACAGCTCCAGGCCGGGACCGCCTATACCCTTGACCACCAGGGGAGCAATGACAACGAGCAGATTTATAAAGATCTGAATCTACACCTCAAACCCCTGCTACAGGGGCTGAACGTAAAACGCAAAGCGGAGAAGGCAGCAGTGCTGGCCCGTTCGCCCGATCCGGCCGATACGGCAGAGCTTCAGTGGCGGGAAAGCCGCGGGCTTACCGCCATGCTGATGGCTCTGCTGGCGATTCCCCTTAGCCGCACCAAACCCCGCCAGGGGCGTTTTGCCACGCTGCTGCCCCTGACGATTGTCTTTACCCTGATTTTCTACGGGGGCAACGTCTGCCGGACGCTGGTCGCCAATGGCGCGCTGCCCGCCACCCCCGGGGTATGGCTGGTGCCGATATTAATGCTGATTGCGGTGCTGCTTCTGATGGCTCGCGACTTTTCTTTACTGCGGAAGTTTTCCCGATGAACATATTCGGCCGCTATTTACTACGTAACATTTTTATCGGCTTTGCTGCCGCGGCGGGCCTGCTGATTCCGCTGTTTACCACCTTTAACCTGATCAACGAGCTCGACGATGTCAGCCCGGCAGGCTATCACTGGACCCAGGCTGTGCTGGTGGTACTGATGACCCTGCCGCGCACGCTTATCGATCTGGGACCGTTTATTGCGCTGCTGGGCGGGATTGTCGGCCTGGGGATCATGTCCAAAAACCTCGAACTGACGGCTATCCGCACCGTGGGGTATTCCATCTTCCGGATAGCCATGGTGATGCTGTGCGCCGGGGTGCTATTAACCGCAGCACTCGGGGCCCTGGACGAATGGGGCGCTTCTGGCCTGCAACAGCGGGCGCTGCAGCTTAAAAATACCGCCATGGCGAAAGATCCGGATAACACCAGTACCAGCAATATGCTGTGGGCCCGGCGCGATAACCAGTTCGTGACGGTAAAAACCCTGGATGCGCAGCATCAGCCGGTGGGGGTCGAAATCTTCACCTATAACCCGGACCTGTCGCTGGATACCTATATCTTCGCAAAGAGCGCCACCATTCAGGGCGACGGCAGCTGGCTGCTGCGCGGGGTTAACCAGAAAAAATGGGCCAATCGCAAAGAGACGGTCAGCACCATGGCGACCATGACCTGGCGGTCCATCTTCACCAATATGAGCCTTGAAGAGCTCACCATGCCCGGTGACAGCTTCTCCATCCGCCAGCTTAACCGCTATATCCACTATCTGGAGAATACCGGGCAGCCCAACAATGAGTTCAGGATAGCCCTGTGGCAGAAACTGGGGCGCCCGCTGCTGACCCTGGCGATGATTCTGCTGGCCATTCCGTTTACCTTCAGCGCCCCGCGCGCCCCCGGCATGGGAAGCCGCCTGGCGGTGGGGGTGATTGTCGGCCTGCTGACCTACATCAGCTACCAGATAGTCGTGAACCTCGGGCTGCTGCTCAGCCTTAACGTTCCGCTCACCACCCTGCTGCCGCCCGCCATTATTCTGGCCATAGCCCTGGCGCTGGTTTACCGCTTCGACAAGCAGCACTAGCCCGCACGGCGCAGATAAAAAAACAGCCCGGTTTTAACGCCGGGCTGTTTTTTTTATCGGGTGATTATCAGAAATTCTTCAGTTGCGCGAATACCTGGATAATCTTATCGATTTGCTCATCGCTGTGTGCCGCATTCACACTGCAGCGCAGCAGGGTCATACCGGCCGGTGCCGCAGGCGGCAGGACCAGGTTGACGTAAACCCCGTGGGCTATCAGATCACGCCAGAAACGCAGCCCTTCCTCTTTGGAGCCGATAATCACCGGCACAACCGGGCTGATATGGGCGCCCAGCTGATACCCCAGCTCAGACAGCCCCTGGTAAAGGCGGTTGGCGTTATGCCACAGCTTTTCACGCAGTTCCGGGTGCTGGCCGATGGTTCTTAATGAAGAGCGCACGGACGCAATGCTGGAAGGCGAAGGCGACGCGGTAAAAATATAAGGGCGGCTGCCATAACGCAGCACTTCCATATCTTTGCCACCCACCGCAAAACCACCGATGGCTGCCAGGCTCTTACTGAAGGTGCCGACGATAATATCCACGTCTTTTTCCACACCAACCGCCTCAGCCAGGCCGCGGCCGTGTTCACCCAGCACACCGAAGGAGTGGGCTTCATCAACAATCAGATACCCGCCCAGGCGGCGTTTGATGTCGACAATTTCAGCCAGCGGGGCCACATCGCCCAGCATGCTGTAGATACCTTCAACAATGATAATCGCGTCGCGGGCCCGTTCGCCCAGGCGCACCATGCGGCGCTCCAGATCCTGAGCATCATTATGACGGAAGCGAATAATCTCAGCCCCGCCCAGGGCACAGGCATCGTAGATGCTGGCGTGGCTGTCCGCATCCAGCAGCACCACGGCGCTGGAGTCGGCCAGGGCGCTGATAACCCCGAGGTTCGCGGTATAACCGGTTGAGAAGACAATAGCGGTGGGGCGATCGAAGAAGGCGGCAATTTCCTGCTCTAAGGCCAGGTGCGGGCCGTAGCTGCCGTTCGCCATGCGTGAGCCGGTGGTCCCGGTGCCCTGGGCTGCCAGTGCGGCCTGGCCGTCGGCAATGGCCTGCGGGTTAAAGGTCAGCCCCAGGTAGTTATTGGTGCCTGCCAGAATAACGTGCTGATCGCCGATACGCCCTTCGGTGGCGGAGTAGATCTCATCAATACGCGTACCGAATGGGTTAATGCCGGATGTCTGGAACTGCTCCCGTTCCCTGGCAAGGCGGGCAAATTTATCATAAAGGCCCATAGGTTTTCTCCAGATGTGGGACTAAAGCGTCCAGCAATTGCGCAGGTGTTCTGACATCAAGCAAGATATTGATTGGGATAGAGATATCATACTGGTCTTCCAGCATCATCAGCAGGTCCATCACTTTGATAGACTCCAGACCAAGCTCATCAACGAGATCGCTGTCAGGCTTAATCTCCTGTCCGTTTGCAACCATACCCTGTAGACACTCAAGGATATAATCCATCACCATTTCACGATTTAGCATAGAAACTTTGCCGCACCTATATCAGATTATTAAAATAGCCCTTCACGCAGTGCGCGCTCCAAACTAATCTCAGGGATCCAGTCAATATTCTCCGACAAGCGCTGATTGCTTGCCGACCAGTCCCGGTGTGTTAATTCATGAATTTTACTGCGAGTCAGCATCGGCTCTTTGCCCGCCAGGCGGCAGGACAGCACACTGAGATCCGCCAGCACTTTTAGCACCGATAAGGGGATCCCGACCAACCGGACCGGGCCACGGCGCACTTCAGCACCAATCGCCTGCACCCGCGCCCAATTATACCCGCCGGATACCCCATCGCACAGCTCACTCGGTGCCGTGGGCAGCTGGCTGGCCACCAGCCACTGACCAACTGCCTGAGCAAGATCATTCACATGAATAAACGACAGTTTAGCATCCGGCGCACCAAGGCGCGGCAGCACGCCGCGCAGCATCCAGTCAAACAGCGGTTTCATCTCTTTGTCGCCAGGGCCATAAACCGCCGTAGGGCGGAAAATACCCAGGGAGACAGGGCCGGACATGTCGGCCAGCCGCTGCTCGGCAATGCGCTTTGATTTTGCATACCAGGATAATTCAGGGTGGCGGGCTGCCAGGGAGGACATAAACAGAAAACGCTGACAGGTGCCGCTCTCTTTTGCGGCCTGCATCAGCCGCAGGCTGCCGTCGACATTGCACCGGGTAAACACGGCTTCATTGTGGCCCCGCACCTGACCGGCACAGTGCACCACATGATCGGCGCCGCTGACAAGTTCCGCCAGGGCGTCTTTGTCTTCCAGCGCCCCGCGCACCCAGGTGAAATTCTCATCCCGGGTCTGGCGCGGGCTGCGGGTCAGCGCCCGTATGGCGAAGCCGCGGGCGCGCAAATTGTCGGCAATATGTTTGCCGATAAAACCGGTCACACCTGTGATTGCGACCGTTTCTGTCATTGAGCGTAACCCGCCATCTGTATCTGCGGCGTCAGGGTTTCGGTCATGGCGGTCAGATAGCGTTTTTTCGCTTCAGCGCGGGCCGGCTTACCGGAAGAGGTGCGCGGAATGCTGTGCGGCGGCAGTAATTCAATATCAACCGCAACCCCGAACTCGCTCTGGATGCGGGCCGTCAGGGAGTGCACAATCTGCGCGCGGCGCTCTTCAGAGCTGACGCGGCACTGAACCTGCAGAATAATGCGCCCGCTCTCTTCCTGATCCTGAGGCGTAATAAACGCAATCGCATCACCGGAGTGGATCTCAGGCTCAAGTTCAGCCACATATTCAATATCCTGAGGCCAGATATTGCGCCCGCGGATGATAATCAGATCTTTTTTACGCCCGGTAACATACAGGTAGCCGTCTAACAGGTAACCCAGATCGCCGGTATCCATCCAGCCGGTGGACTGCACCTCTTTCTGGGAGGCCGCGTCACGGAAGTAGCCGCTCATCAGGCTCGGGCCGGAGATATAAATATGGCCAACTTCACGCTCCGGCAGCGGAATACCGGTTTCACTGCGGATCTCAATCCGGTGGCCCGGCAGCGCTTTACCGCAGTTCACAAAGGTGGATACTGCCCGGGTGTCTTTTGTTGGCGCAACGGCTTTGCCCTGATATTCAAGGATATCGCGGTCCACTTCGTTGACCTGAGAGCCGCCATTTTCATCAGAGAAGCTCACGGCCAGGGCGTTTTCCGCCAGGCCATAGCACGGCATAAAGCCTTTGCTGTCAAAGCCCACTTTACTGAAATGCTTGCCGAACTGATCCAGCTGCTCTGCGGAAATTGGCTCCGCCCCCACACCGGCCACGCGCCAGCAGGAGAGATCCAGTTCCGCCATATCTTTTTCATTGCTGCGGCGCAGGCTCAGCTCATAGCCAAATGGCGGCGCAACAGAGACGGTGCCACGGTTTTTGCTGATAAGTTTCAGCCACTGCATCGGGCGCATGGCGAAATCCTGGGTGCGCAGGTAGTCCACGGACAACTGGGTCGCAACCGGTGTCAGCAGAAAGCCCACCAGCCCCATATCGTGGTAGAACGGCAGCCAGGACACGCAGCGATCGCCGGCGCGCAATTTAATACCGTCATGGCTGATAACGTGCAGGTTCGCCATCACGGAGCGGTGGGTGATAATTACCCCACGCGGGAAACGGGTACTGCCGGAGGTGTACTGCAGGTAGGCAATATCATCCGGGGAGGGCGGCGTCAGCTCGATATCCTTTTCCGGCAGCGCGTGCAGATCTTCACCGCTGAGGATGTGGGTATCCGGCGCATCTGCGCTCACCGAATTGATAAGCGGCAGCCACTCTTCGCTGCTGATGATGGCCGCCGGTTTGCAGCTGGCAATCAGCCCCTGCAGTTTCGTCGTGTAGGAGTCACGCTGGCCAACACCCATCGGAATGGCAAGCGGTACAGCGACGAGCCCTGCGTACTGGCAGGCAAAAAAGGCTTCCACGAAGCCAACGCTGGTTTCAGCAATAAGCGCAACGCGATCGCCCCGGTTAAGGTTAAGCGATAACAGGCGGCGTGCATTCGCCATCGCCCGGCGTTTTAAGTCGCTATATTCCAGTACGGCTACAAGCTGGTTACGCCGATCGTAGAAATTCATCCCTGTACTTCCCTGTGCGGCATAGTCTAACGCCTCCACCAGGGTCGGAAAATCAGCATAGCGCATGGGAAGAGAGTGGGTTGAACTTGTTTCAGACATATACGAAGCAGCCATAGATTCAAAATCACCGAATAATACAGATAATTACGGGGGTGAGAGATGGGTTTTTTTGTAAAAATTTATTTAACTATTTATTGCCGAATAAATTTTTGTTTTATCATATCTTACACTATAAATCCAGAGGGTGTCAGCACAAACGGCTGAAAACCCGCGTTGGAATCAGCAATTGTATTCATGAGGTAATCGTAATTCAGGATCTTTTTTGATGTCCGTTGTAATAGCCGGTGCAGATATATCAGCCGGGCCGGTAACGATCTTCTCAGATGGATATAACGTGACCAGTATGACGTAAGATTTCCAAAAGTGTATATTTACTTTTGCCCAGGTGCGATCGATAGCATTAAGTGGTAAAAAATAGCTCAATGGTTACGGAACTTTCGAGTAACGTATTTAACAGGTTGTGTGGTCTTAGCCGAAAAACGCTCAATAAATCAAATTAATATATATCTGAGCAGGTAAACTCACGCTACGTTACTGCTTCCGGAAGTCACTCTGGTTAAGCATTTGAATATAACAGCACCTGTCTGTGACTAACCTTAAAAAAACCTGAAGTCAGGAAATTATCATCTCTTCTTAATCCCTGGATGGATTGATAACGGTTAAACGGCACTCAGCCACTTCTCCCGGAAATACGGGCCGGGTTGTTGCGCGTTTTTATCAATAAAATTTATTAGTGTTAAGGTTGTTTATGATTAGTATTGAAAAAGTCCAGGATAAGCAAGAGCTTAAGGATTTTATTACCTTCCCGTCTGCGCTCTTTCATGACGATCCTAACTGGATAGATCCGCTGATAATGGAGCGCGAAGAGCACCTTTCCACAAAAAACCCCGGCACTGACCATATCGAATGGCAGGCGTGGATTGCCAGAAAAGACAACCAGGTGGTGGGGCGTATCACGGCGCAAATCGACAGTCTGCACCGCGAGCTGTACGGTGAAGATACCGGCCACTTCGGCATGATAGACGCCATCGACGACGAGGAAGTCTTCAGCGCCCTGTTTGCCGCCGCAGAAGCGTGGCTGAAATCAAAAGGCGCACGGCGGATAACCGGCCCCTTTGGCCTGAATATCAACCAGGAAAGCGGCCTGCTGATCGACGGGTTTGATACCCCGCCCTGTGCGCTGATGACCCACGGTAAGCCCTGGTATCCGCAGCAGGTTGAGCAGCAGGGATATCGCAAAGGCATTGATCTGCTGGCCTACTGGATGAAACGCACCGATCTGCACTTCTCGCCGTCACTCAGTAAGCTGATGGAAAAAGTGCGCCAGAAGGTGACCATCCGCAGTATTCGCCGCAAAGACTTTGCGCAGGAAATGCAGATAATGCGCGAAATTTTTAACTCAGGCTGGCAACACAACTGGGGATTTGTTCCGTTTACTGAGCATGAATTTGCCACTATGGGTGACCAGCTGAAATATCTGGTTCCCGACGATATGATCTACATCGCCGAGATAGACGCCAAACCGATGGCATTTATCGTGGGTCTGCCCAACATTAATGAAGCCATTGCCGATCTGCATGGCCGCTTATTACCGTTCGGCTGGGCAAAACTGCTGTGGCGCCTGAAAGTAAGCGGTATCCGCACCGCCCGGGTGCCCCTGATGGGCGTGCGCCAGGAGTATCAGTTCAGCCGGATGGGGCCGGTTATCGCGCTGCTGCTGATTGAAGCGCTGCGTGACCCCTTTGCCAGACACAACATTGATGCCCTGGAGATGTCCTGGATTCTGGAAACCAATACCGGTATGCGCACCATTCTGGAAAAAATTGGCGCAATCCCTTATAAACATTATCGTTTATACGAAAAAGAACTCTGATCCCATATTCCCCGGTATCTTATACCGGGGAATATAATTAACATTCCCGCCGCTTCATTATCTTCTTAAATAACCGGAATCCGCGAAATAACGCACCAGCATAAAAACACTTGCGGAGTCAGTAAAATATTTTACTGAAGTTAAGCCAGACGGCTCATATCCATTCATGGCTAATCATATACACCAGAATAATATGATAATGTGAGAAAAGGCCTGGCCGCATATCCGGGCCCCCAATAAAAAACCCGGCCCCGGGCGCAATGCACGGAGCCGGGCTGATTATTACTAACCGGTCGTTATTCTACGGTGACCGATTTTGCCAGGTTACGGGGCTGATCCACATCGGTCCCTTTAATCAGCGCGGCGTGGTAGGAAAGCAGCTGGAGCGGCACCGTATAGCAAATGGGCGCGATAAGCTCTTCCACATGCGGCATGGAAATGACATGCATGGTGTTGCTGTCGCTGAAACCGGCGTCTTCATCGGCAAACACATACAGGTGACCGCCACGAGCGCGCACCTCTTCGATATTCGACTTCAGCTTTTCCAGCAGATCATTATTCGGCGCGACCACAATAACCGGCATATCGGCATCAATCAGCGCCAGCGGGCCGTGCTTCAGTTCGCCTGCGGCATAGGCCTCCGCGTGAATATAGGAGATCTCTTTGAGCTTCAGCGCCCCTTCAACCGCGATGGGATACTGATCGCCGCGGCCAAGGAACAGGGCGTGGTGCTTGTCAGAAAAGTCCTCTGCCAGCTCTTCAATCCGCCGGTCCTGGGAGATCATCTGCTCGATACGGCTGGGCAGCGCCTGCAGGGCATGGACTATCTGCTGCTCAACGGCGAAGTCCTGGCTTTTCAGCCGGCTCATCTTCGCCACCAGCAACAGCAGCACCGTCAGCTGGGTGGTAAAGGCTTTGGTAGACGCAACGCCTATCTCAGCACCGGCTTTGGTCATCAGCGCCAGATCCGATTCACGCACCAGAGACGATCCCGGTACGTTACAGATAGCCAGCGAGCCCAGGTAGCCGAGCTCTTTTGACAGACGCAGCGCCGCCAGGGTGTCTGCCGTCTCCCCGGACTGGGAGAGGGTAATCATCAGGCTATTGGGGCGCAGTGCCGGTTTGCGGTAGCGGAACTCCGAGGCGATTTCCACATCGCAGGGAATACCGGAGAGCGCTTCAAACCAGTAGCGTGCCACCATCCCCGCGTTGTACGACGTTCCACAGGCGACAATCTGGATATTCTCCACCCGGGCCAGCAGACTGTCTGCCTGAGGGCCCAGTTCGGACAGATCAACCGCACCGTGGCTGATGCGCCCGGACAGGGTGCTTTTCACCGCGTTCGGCTGCTCGTAAATCTCTTTTTGCATGTAGTGGCGGTAGATGCCTTTATCACCGGCATCGTACTGCAGGCTGGACTCTATCTCCTGGCGGGTAATTTCGTCGCCATCGCGGTTAAAAATGGTGACCGTACGGCGGGTCACTTCCGCAATATCGCCCTCTTCAAGATAGATAAAACGGCGCGTTACCGGCAGCAGTGCCAGCTGATCGGAGGCGATAAAGTTCTCCCCCATGCCCAGGCCGATAACCAGCGGGCTGCCGGAGCGGGCCGCCAGCAGAACATCCGGGTTGCGGGCGTCCATAATGACCGTGCCGTAAGCCCCGCGCAGCTGAGGGATAGCGCGCTTCACCGCATCGCGCAGCGAGCCGCCCTGCTCCATTTCCCAGTGCACCAGATGGGCGATAACTTCCGTATCCGTTGCGGAGGTGAACACATACCCGCGCGCCTGAAGGGTTTCACGCAGAGATTCGTAGTTTTCAATGATCCCGTTATGGACCACCGCAATATGATCCGACACATGCGGATGCGCATTTGCTTCAGAAGGCTCCCCGTGGGTCGCCCAGCGGGTATGGGCTATCCCGGTTCCGCCGTGCAGCGGGTGCTCTTCCACCGCCCGGGCCAGGACCTGCACTTTCCCCACCCGGCGCACACGCGCCATATGACCGGCGCTGTCTGTCACCGCCAGACCGGCGGAGTCATACCCCCGGTATTCCAGACGACGTAAACCTTCGAGAAGGATCTCGGCGACATCACGCTGCGCCACTGCGCCAACAATTCCACACATAGTAATTTATTCCGGTAATGGCTTTCGCCTACGTTGTCGCTGACCTGTATATGCCCGTTTCCGGGCGCCCCGAGCCTTGTAGAGAGTGGGGTTATTGTTATGGTGCTCTCTGGCACCGGCGGGGCACTGATATGCCCTCACCAGGAGTGCCCCTTACGGGGCATTAAAAATTACTTCTTCTTCACCGGCCGCTGCCAGCCCGCTTTACGGACCATCGGCACCCGGCTTAAGACCAGTTCATCATCGCCCACGTTGCGGGTGACCGTGGTGCCCGCGGCAATGGTCGCCCCTTTGCCTACCGTAACCGGCGCCACCAGCTGCGTGTCAGAGCCGACAAACACATCATCGCCAATCACGGTTTTAAATTTATTGGCTCCGTCGTAGTTGCAGGTAATGGTCCCGGCACCGATATTCACGTTAGCGCCAATGTCCGCATCCCCCAGATAACTGAGGTGACCGGCTTTTGAACCTTTGCCCAGACGGGCCTTTTTCATTTCCACGAAGTTACCCACGTGGGCATCTTCAGCCAGCTCCGCCCCGGGGCGCAGGCGGGCAAATGGCCCGACCGTACAGCGGGCCTGAAGGTGGGCATCTTCAATAACCGTGCAGGGGCTGATAACGCAGTCGTCATCAATAATGCTGTTTTTAATCACGCAGCCTGCGGCGATTTTTACCCGGTTACCCAGCTGTACGCGGCCTTCAATAATCACATTAGTATCAATTTCAACGTCACGACCGTGGGTAAGCTCCCCGCGCAGATCAAAGCGCGCCGGATCCCGCAGCATCACGCCCGCCAGCAGTAAACGCTCCGCCTGTTCATTCTGGTATACACGCTCAAGACGCGCCAGCTGCAGACGGTTATTTACCCCTTCCACTTCGCTGAGCCGGTCTGGCTGCACGGCGACAATCTCGCGGCCTTCACCGGCCGCCATGGCGATGATGTCGGTAATATAAAACTCGCCCTGGGCGTTATTGTTGTCCAGCCGCGCCAGCCAGCGTTTCAGATCGCCGCCATTTGCCACCAGGATGCCGGTATTAATCTCTTTGATCAGGCGCTGCGCATCGCTGGCGTCTTTATGTTCGACAATGCCCACCACGCGGCCATCTTCCCGGGCAATACGCCCGTAGCCGGTGGGATCATCAAGGCTTACAGTCAGTAAGCCAATGCCGCCTGCCGGTTTGGCGTTGCACAGGCGCTGGAGTGTAGCCACCGAGATCAGCGGCACATCGCCATAGAGCATCAGAATGTCTTCGTCATCAGCAAAGCCAGGGGCGGCCTGCTGCATGGCGTGGCCGGTGCCCAGCTGTTCGGCCTGCAGAACCCAGTTAAGGTTGTCGCTGGTCAGTGTCTGTCTGAGCAGTTCCCCGCCGTGGCCGTACACCAGATTGATCTGCCTGGCGCCCATTTGGGTAGCGGTATCAATCACATGCTGAACCATCGGCTTACCGGCCAGGGTGTGCAGCACTTTGGGAAGGTCGGAATACATGCGGGTTCCTTTGCCTGCGGCAAGGATAACCACGCTGATCGTCTTGTCTGACATACGCGTCCTGAATCTGAGTTGATGAGAAAGTAAAGCGGTTTCCTGTTGAAAATTCTACATATTTTGCAACTCAAAATGGGTTGCGCGCAATTCATGCGCCGGGCCCGCTTTATGAATACATTGCCGGTTTCATGGCCGGATATCACCGGGATAACCGCTGGTTTACCCGTCAGAAATCCCGCTATCTGGCGGATTTTCAGCTTATTTTAGCACTGAAATAAAGCCACAGAATCTGCCATATCGGAGTAAAAAGCGATAAGGAAAGCCCTGAAATCCGCTCAGGAAGGCATTACCCGCAAAGACAGGCAAAACAGGTGGGGGCTGAAAAGCAAAAAGGCCGCCAGGGGCGACCTTTTTTAACGCTGAAATTTCCGCCTGCAGCCATCGCTGCCGGCCGGAACCGCCATCAGAAGCGCAGCGTGCTGAGAATAGAGATGATTTTGTTAACCAGGTTCATGGTGAGATAGCCTTAGTAAGTTGCATAAAAACGTGACGATAATCACATACAGCGAACTTTACGCTATCCCACATTTTTCATCAACAGTTTTGTGATGCACATCACAAAATATAATTCACCGCGGCGATAGGCCAGCCCATAAAAAAAGCCAGCCGGTTTCCCGACTGGCTTTCCTGATTGACAGGCCGGTATTACATCGCTTTTTTGGTCAGCTCGATAACGCGCAGTTTGGCGATAGCTTTCGCCAGTTCCGCAGAAGCCTGAGCGTAGTCCACATCCCCGTGGGAGCTGCGGATATGCTCTTCAGCTTTACGCTTCGATTCCAAGGCTCGCGCTTCGTCGAGATCCTGGCCGCGGATAGCGGTATCAGCCAGTACCGTGACGTTACCTGGCTGAACTTCCAGGACGCCGCCGGAGAGGTAAATAAACTCTTCGTGGCCGAACTGCTTAACGATGCGGATCATACCAGGCTTAATGGCGGTGAGCAGCGGGGCGTGACCCGGGTAAATCCCCAGTTCACCTTCGCTACCCGTTACCTGAATTTTCTCAACCAGGCCGGAGAACATCTCCTGCTCTGCGCTGACAACGTCCAGGTGGTAAGTCATTGCCATATCACCCTCCAGTTCAAGGCGTTAAAGTTTTTTGGCTTTCTCGACAGCTTCGTCGATGGTGCCAACCATGTAGAACGCCTGCTCCGGCAGATGATCGTATTCGCCTTCCATGATGCCTTTGAAGCCACGGATGGTTTCTTTCAGCGGGACGAATTTACCCGGAGAACCGGTAAAGACTTCTGCCACGAAGAACGGCTGGGACAGGAAGCGCTGGATTTTACGGGCGCGGGCTACCACCAGTTTGTCTTCTTCAGACAGTTCATCCATACCCAGGATGGCGATGATGTCTTTCAGCTCCTGATAGCGCTGCAGAATGGACTGCACGCCACGGGCAACATCATAGTGCTCCTGACCTACCACCAGCGGATCCAGCTGACGGCTGGTGGAATCCAGCGGGTCAACGGCCGGGTAGATACCCAGAGAGGCGATCTGACGGCTCAGTACCACGGTTGCGTCAAGGTGCGCAAAGGTGGTGGCTGGTGACGGGTCAGTCAGGTCATCCGCAGGTACGTATACGGCCTGTACGGAGGTGATAGAACCGGTTTTGGTCGAAGTGATACGTTCCTGCAGAACGCCCATTTCTTCCGCCAGGGTCGGCTGATAACCTACCGCAGAAGGCATACGGCCCAGCAGTGCGGATACTTCCGTACCGGCCAGGGTATAACGGTAGATGTTATCGATAAACAGCAGAACGTCGCGGCCTTCATCACGGAATTTCTCCGCCATGGTCAGACCGGTCAGCGCAACGCGCAGACGGTTTCCCGGCGGCTCGTTCATCTGACCATACACCAGGGATACTTTATCCAGAACGTTGGATTCGGTCATTTCGTGGTAGAAGTCGTTACCCTCACGAGTACGTTCACCTACCCCCGCAAACACAGAGTAACCGGAGTGCTCGATCGCGATGTTACGGATAAGCTCCATCATGTTTACGGTTTTACCTACACCCGCACCACCGAACAGACCAACTTTACCACCCTTAGCGAACGGGCAGATAAGGTCCATAACTTTGATACCGGTTTCCAGCAGTTCCTGAGAGTTAGACAGCTCTTCATAGGACGGTGCAGCGCGGTGGATAGCCCAGCGCTCTTCTTCACCGATGTCGCCTTTCATGTCTACCGGCTGGCCCAGTACGTTCATGATACGACCCAGAGTTGCTTTACCTACCGGTACTTCAATGGGGTGATCAAGGTTGGCTACTTCCAGACCACGGCTCAGACCGTCGGAAGTACCCATGGCGATAGTACGAACTACACCGCCACCCAGCTGCTGCTGAACTTCCAGCACCAGCGTTTCTTTACCATTTTTCACCTCAAGGGCGTCGTACACTTTTGGTACGGCATCCTGAGGGAACTCGACGTCCACCACGGCGCCGATTACCTGGATGATCTTTCCAGTAGCCATCTTAAATCCTCTACGAAATAACCTGGTTAAACCGCGGCGGCCCCACCGACGATTTCGGTGAGTTCCTGAGTAATGCTGGCCTGACGAGCTTTGTTGTATACCAACTGCAGGTCTTTAATCAGGCTACCGCCATTATCGGTCGCGGCTTTCATCGCCACCATACGTGCGGCCTGCTCACTGGCCAGGTTTTCAACCACGCCCTGATAAACCTGGGACTCCACATAGCGACGCAGCAGGGTATCCAGCAGCGCTTTCGGGTCCGGCTCATACAGATAATCCCAGGATTTACGTTTCAACTCAGCGTCATCAGAGGCCGGTAACGGCAGCAGCTGAGTGATGGTCGGAACCTGAGACATGGTGTTAATAAACTTGTTGCTGACAACGTACAGCTTGTCCAGACGGCCTTCATCATAGGCCTGCAACATCACTTTTACCGGGCCAATCAGTTCGGACAGGGAAGGGTTATCCCCCATACCGGTCACCTGGGCCACGACATTACCGCCTACGGAATTGAAGAAAGACACGCCTTTAGAGCCGATCATTGCGATATCGCACTGAACGCCTTTATCAGACCAGGCTTTCATATCCGCCAGCACCTTCTTGAACAGGTTAATGTTCAGGCCGCCGCACAAACCACGGTCGGTCGACACCACCAGGTAGCCCACGCGTTTAACGTCGCGTTCTTCCAGGTACGGGTGCTTATATTCCAGATTACCCGTGGCAAGGTGACCAATCACTTTGCGCATGGTATCTGCATAAGGACGGCTGGCCGCCATACGGTCCTGCGTTTTACGCATTTTGGAGGCGGCGACCATTTCCATCGCTTTAGTGATCTTCTGCGTATTCTGGACGCTTGCGATCTTACTACGTATCTCTTTTGCGCCGGCCATGAGCTTCTCCTCTGTGCCAGACGGCCTGCCTCAGACAGGCCGCCCGGACATTACCAGGACTGGGTTGCTTTAAACGTATCGAGGATGCCTTTCAGCTTGCCTTCGATTTCGTCGTTATAAGCGCCGGTCTGGTTGATGTCCTGCAACAGCTGAGCATGATCACGGTCAGCGTAAGCCAGCAGGGCAGCTTCAAAGCTACCGATTTTCGCCAGCTCAACATCTTCCAGGTAACCACGTTCGGCTGCGAACAGAACCAGAGACTGCTGCGCAACAGACATCGGCGCATACTGTTTCTGTTTCAGAAGCTCGGTCACTTTCTGACCGTGGCTCAGCTGCTTACGGGTTGCATCATCAAGGTCAGATGCAAACTGGGAGAACGCCGCCAGTTCACGATACTGCGCCAGCGCGGTACGGATACCACCGGACAGTTTCTTCATGATCTTGGTCTGAGCAGCACCACCAACACGGGATACGGAAATACCCGGGTTAACCGCAGGACGAATACCGGCGTTAAACAGGTTGGATTCCAGGAAGATCTGACCATCGGTAATAGAAATTACGTTGGTCGGAACGAACGCGGAAACGTCACCTGCCTGAGTTTCGATAATCGGCAGTGCGGTCAGAGAGCCGGTTTTCCCTTTCACTTCACCTTTGGTGAAGGCTTCAACGTATTCAGCGTTTACACGCGCTGCACGCTCCAGCAGACGGGAGTGCAGATAGAATACGTCACCCGGGAATGCTTCACGGCCTGGCGGACGACGCAGCAGCAGGGAGATCTGACGATAAGCGACAGCCTGTTTGGACAGGTCATCATAGATGATCAGCGCATCTTCGCCGCGGTCACGGAAGTATTCGCCCATTGCGCAACCGGCATACGGTGCCAGGTATTGCAGTGCAGCGGATTCAGAGGCCGTCGCCACCACTACGATGGTGTTAGCCAGTGCACCGTGTTCTTCCAGTTTACGTACCACGTTAGAAATGGTGGACGCTTTCTGGCCGATAGCCACGTAGATACATTTGATACCGGAATCGCGCTGGTTGATGATGGCATCAACAGCCATTGCGGTTTTACCGGTCTGACGGTCACCGATGATCAGTTCACGCTGACCACGACCGATTGGGATCATGGCATCGACGGACTTATAACCAGTCTGCACTGGCTGATCAACGGACTGACGTTCGATAACGCCCGGCGCGATAGCTTCAACAGCCGCGAAGCCGTCGTTATCAACCGGACCTTTACCGTCGATAGGCGCACCCAGGGTGTTCACCACACGACCCAGCAGGCCACGGCCTACCGGAACTTCCAGAATACGACCAGTACATTTGACTTTCATGCCTTCGGCAAGGTCAGCGTACGGGCCCATAACTACCGCACCTACAGAGTCGCGCTCCAGGTTCAGTGCGATAGCGTAACGGTTACCCGGCAGGGAGATCATTTCCCCCTGCATCACATCGGCCAGGCCGTGGACACGGATAATACCGTCGCTTACAGATACGATAGTACCTTCGTTGTGAGCCTCGCTCACCACGTTGAACTGGTCAATGCGCTGCTTGATCAGTTCGCTGATTTCGGTGGAATTCAGTTGCATGCTCCAGTCCCCTTAAGACTGCAAGACGTCTGCCAGGCGATCCAGACGGCCACGAATGCTGCCATCTATGACCATATCACCCGCGCGGATGATGACACCTGCCATTACAGACTTATCAATTTTGCAATTCAGCTTAACTTTGCGAGACAGACGTTTTTCCATCGCGGTGCTGATCTTCGTTAGCTGGGCGTCGCTCAGCGCGCTGGCAGAAGTGACTTCCACTTCAACCATTGCCTCTGAGGCGGCACGCAGTTGAACAAACTGCTCAAGAACATCAGGAAGTACCGCCAGACGCCCGTTATCCGCCATCACCCGAATCAGGTTCTGTGCGTGGGTATCCAGCTGGTCACCACAAACTTCGATAAACGTTTTGGCGAGAGTTTCCGGCGCCAGTGCCCCGGAAATCAGTTCACCCATTTTGTCGTTCTTCGTCACCTCGGCGGCGAACGCCAGCATTGTCTGCCAGCGGTCGATGCTCTGGTGTTCGGCGGCAAAGTCAAAAGCTGCTTTGGCGTAGGGGCGAGCTACAGTTACAAATTCAGACATCAGCCCCTCCCTCCTTACAGTTCAGCGACCAGTTTATCAACGATGTCGCTGTTAGCAGCTTCATCCACGGAACGCTCGATGATTTTCTCAGCACCGGCAACAGCCAGCATAGCAACTTGCTTACGCAGTTCTTCGCGGGCACGTTTACGCTCGGCGTCAATTTCCGCCTGCGCCTGGGCCACGATTTTGTTACGTTCCTGCTCTGCTTCAGCTTTCACTTCGTCCAGGATCTGGGCGCGGCGTTTGTTAGCCTGCTCAATGATTACCTGGGCTTCCGCTTTCGCTTTTTTCAGCTGGTCGGTCGCGTTGGACTGTGCAAGGTCCAGATCCTTTTTGGCACGCTCTGCGGAAGCTAAACCGTCAGCAATCTCTTTTTGACGTTTTTCAATGGCAGCCATAATTGGCGGCCATACATACTTCATGCAGAACAGAACAAACAGGACAAACGCGATGGCCTGGCCGAGGATTGTTGCGTTAAGATTCACAGCACAATGCCTCTAATTAGTTAACGTTCTGATATTGCTTACTCAAACAGCCGGTAAAGCAACGCTCACTACGCGACAGCAAACATCACGTACAGACCCAGACCAACAGCGATCATCGGGATAGCATCCACCAGACCCATAACGATAAAGAACTGAGTACGCAGCAGAGGAATCAGATCCGGTTGACGCGCAGCGCCTTCCAGGAATTTACCCCCGAGGATGCCGATACCGATCGCAGCACCGATTGCCGCCAGACCCATCATCACAGCGGCAGCCATGTACAGCAGATCCATATTCAGGTTTTCCATGACAGTCTCCAGTTTTATTTCAGTTAAACGCAGTAGTGTTGTGAAAAATTAATGCTCTTCAGACGCCATCGACAGATAGACGATCGTCAGAACCATGAAAATAAAGGCTTGCAGCGTAATGATCAGGATGTGGAAAATGGCCCACGGCACATTCAGAATCCACTGTGACCACCACGGCAACAGACCAGCAATCAGAATGAAAATCAGCTCACCCGCATACATGTTGCCAAACAGTCGCAGACCGAGAGAAACCGGCTTAGACAGCAGGCTGACGCCTTCCAGGATCAGGTTGACCGGAATAAACGCCCAGTGATTGAACGGCTGCATGGTCAGTTCTTTAGTGAACCCACCAAAACCTTTCATTTTGATGCTGTAGAAAAGAATCAGGATAAATACGCCCAGTGCCATCGACAGGGTGATGTTCACGTCCGCAGACGGAACCACGCGCAGCGCCGGCAGGCCGAAGATGTGCTCACCGATGTACGGCAGCAGATCGATAGGCAGTAAGTCCATCAGGTTCATCAGGAATACCCAGACGAAAATCGTCAGGGCCAGCGGAGCAATTACCTTGCTCTTGCCATGGTACATGTCTTTCACGCTACCGTGGACAAAGCCGATAACCAGCTCAATAGCTGTCTGAAATTTCCCCGGGACACCGCTTGTCGCGCTCTTCGCCACTTTACGGAACAACATCAGGAACAGCAGACCCAGAACTACTGAGAAGAACATGGAGTCAATGTTGAGTGTCCAGAAAGTGGCCGGGGGGTTGTGCGGATCCACCAGCGAGAAAGTACGCAGGTCAATCTGAAGGTTATTCAGATGGTGTCCTATGTACTCCTGCGGTGTAGAGATTTCTCCTGCAGACATGATGCCTCTTTACCCTTTGTTGTTAATTACAGCCGGCGCCAGTATCTGAACCACCAGCACCGATAACCATGTCACCATCAGCGGTACAAAAACCGCATTGAAACACGCCAGTGCCACCACCAGTAAAGCAAACGTTGCAATCACCTTTACCCCTTCGCCAAGGGCAAAGGTCCAGGCCACGCGGCCTTTGGCAGGTGTATGCGCCTGGTGACGCAAGGCAAAAAGCATAAACAGCGCATTTGGCAGCCAGACCGCCAAACCTCCCCATAACGCGGAGGCACCCCAAACAGGGTCTTTAAGGCTAAACAGCAGTCCAATTGCAATTGCAGCCAGTAACTGAATGAACAGAAGCCTGCGAGCCAACTTCCGGCTCAAAAGCGACGCAAACATAACGTTTACTCCTGCTCCCTATGAGGTATGTCGCGTGTCGTATAAAACTGTCTTTATCGCTCTGAGTCAAGCCTCTAAAAGCGGTCAAATTATACGGAGCGGGCACGCGAATTCAAACAGTAAGTAGCAAAAAAGTGAATAAATATTTAAATAATTTACAGAGCCGGTTTTTTTCATTTTTTGCAAAAATAGAAACCAGCCGTCAATTTATGCAAAAAAGCAAAAATAGTACCTATAAAAGCGTGCACCCGATCACATATTAAGCATTTACATTGCGTTTTAACTTACCGGAAATAGCTATTTATCCAACCTACCGTACTGATTACTAAGATAAAAAACAGCGACTCTTTTTAAAAGACTGCCAAACAACTGAGGCACAAGCCATTGACTTATCGCGATAGTTTTTAACATTAACTGAAAATCACCGGGAATAACCATCAGCAGACTGATATTTTCAGGGATAACAAGCCCAAAATATTGACCTTTTGAGTGTCGTTAACAAATATCGTCACCATGGTTAAAATCCGGTTATTTATGTCCACGTGTAACCAGATCTTCCACCACTGTTTTTAACGATTCAGAAACAGGGATTTTTCCACTTTTTTTGATAAATATTAATTTTTTTTAGGCTGAATTATCACCAGATGGCGCTCACCGTCCAGACGCGGGACCTGCAGACGCACCACTTTTTCAAGCGTAAACGCCGGGTCCAGGGTGTTCAGCTCATCAACCGGCTCGACACCTTTGAGGGCATAAAAGCGCCCGTGCTCACCGGTCAGGTGGTGGCACCAGCTAAGCATATCGGTCAGCGAGGCAAACGCGCGGCTGATTACCCCGTCAAACGGCGGCTCTGCCGGGAACGCCTCCACCCGGGACTGTACCGGCGTAATATTGTCGAGCTTCAGCTCATGCTGAACCTGGCGCAGGAAGCGTACCCGTTTGCCCAGGCTGTCTAACAGGGTGAAATGGCTCTCCGGGCGCACGATAGCCAGCGGGATCCCCGGCAGGCCAGGGCCGGTGCCCACATCAATAAAGCGCTCCCCTTCCAGAAACGGCGCCACCACAATGCTGTCCATAATATGGCGCACCAGCATCTCTTTCGGGTCACGGACAGAGGTGAGGTTGTAGGCTTTATTCCACTTGTTGAGCATGTCCACATAGCCAACCAGCTGCTGTTTTTGGTGATCAGACAGCGTAATGCCCGCGTCGCTCAGTAAACGGTTTAATTCATTCAGCACGTTGAGATATCCATAAAAAAGGGGCCGGTAATGACCGGCCCGCGTAATGTTGACGCATCAGGCACTGCGGCGCAATAGCCCCTGTTTTTTCAGCCACACCAGCAGAATCGAAATCGCCGCCGGGGTGACCCCGGAAATCCGCGATGCCTGGCCGATAGACGCCGGTTTATGATCGTTGAGCTTGGCGATCACCTCGTTGGAGAGACCAGACACCTGGCGGTAATCCAGAGTGGCGGGCAGCAGGGTGCTCTCGTTACGCTGCTGCTTTTCGATCTCATCCTGCTGGCGGGCGATGTAGCCTTCATACTTCACCTGGATCTCAACCTGTTCAGCCGCCGGTTTATCATCCAGCGCCGGGGCAAACGGGCTCAGCGAGGTCAGTTTTTCGTACGTCATTTCCGGGCGGCGCAGCAGATCTTCCCCGCTGGCTTCCCGGGACAGCGGCGACGCCAGCTGCGCATTCACTTCTGCTGCTGCGTCTGCGTTCGGGTTTACCCAGGTCTCTTTCAGGCGCTGGCGCTCGCGTTCGATATTGTCCATCTTCTGGTTAAATGCCGCCCAGCGCGCATCGTCCACCAGGCCCATTTCGCGGCCCACCTCGGTCAGGCGCATGTCGGCGTTATCTTCACGCAGCATCAGGCGGTACTCCGCCCGGGAGGTAAACATACGGTAGGGCTCTTTGGTCCCCAGGGTGCACAGGTCATCCACCAGCACACCAAGGTAAGCCTGATCCCGGCGTGGTGCCCAGCCGTCTTTGTCGGCAGACAGGCGCCCGGCGTTCAGCCCGGCCAGCATCCCCTGGGCGGCGGCTTCTTCGTAGCCGGTGGTGCCGTTGATCTGCCCGGCGAAGAACAGCCCCTGAATGTATTTGCTCTCCAGGGTCGGTTTCAAATCGCGCGGATCGAAGAAATCATACTCAATGGCATAACCCGGGCGGACGATTCTGGCGTTTTCCATGCCCTGCATGGAGCGCACAATCTGCATCTGCACATCAAACGGCAGGCTGGTGGAGATGCCGTTCGGGTAAATTTCATGGCTGGTCAGCCCTTCCGGCTCAAGGAAGATCTGGTGCGCGTTGCGATCGGCAAAACGCATCACTTTGTCTTCGATAGACGGGCAGTAACGTGGCCCGACCCCTTCGATCACCCCGGCATACATCGGGCTGCGATCAAGGTTATTGCGAATCACCTCATGGGTGCGTTCGTTGGTATGGGTGACATAGCACGGAACCTGCTGAGGGTGCTGGCTGGCAGATCCCATAAACGAGAACACCGGCACCGGGTTATCCCCGTGCTGCTGAGCGAGAACGCTGAAATCGATGGTGCGCCCGTCAATACGCGGCGGGGTCCCGGTTTTCAGGCGGCCGACGCGCAGGGGTAACTCCCGCAGGCGGCGGGATAACGGCACTGACGGCGGATCCCCGGCACGGCCACCGCTGTAGTTATCAAGCCCGATATGGATCTTACCGTCCAGGAAGGTCCCGACGGTCAGCACCACCGCTTTTGCACGGAACTTCAGCCCCATCTGGGTAACGGCGCCAACGACACGATCGTTTTCCACAATCAGATCGTCAACCGCCTGCTGGAAGATCATCAGGTTAGGCTGGTTTTCCAGCGCCATGCGCACAGCCTGTTTGTACAGCACCCGATCGGCCTGTGCACGGGTAGCCCGGACAGCCGGGCCTTTGCTGGCGTTTAGTATCCTGAACTGGATACCGGCCTGGTCGATGGCGCGGGCCATCAGCCCACCTAAGGCGTCCACTTCCTTCACCAGATGTCCCTTACCAATACCGCCGATAGCCGGGTTACAGGACATGTGCCCGAGCGTGTCGATATTGTGTGTCAGAAGAAGGGTCTGTTGACCCATGCGGGCTGCGGCCATAGCGGCTTCAGTACCTGCATGACCCCCGCCAATCACGATGACGTCAAAAGGATCCGGATAAAACATGGTTAACTGCCTCGCGGTGTTGCGAATGTGGGTGGGTTGTCCCGGGGCGGGAATTCTACTCAACTTTAGTCGACGGAGAAAGTCTCAGGATCGTCGCTGATAAAAAGAAGATCTTTTTATTTAAAGATCTGTTCTATTGTGATCTCTTATTAGGATCGGCCTGTCTTGTGGGTAACCCGGATCCGGCATTTAAGATCAATCTGTTAGGGAGGATCGTTTGCTGTGAAAGATCGGTGATCCTGGCCAGTATAAGCTGGGATCAATCTGGGGACTTATACACAGGGCAAAAAGCGTACAAGGGTTATTCTTTGGATAACTACCGCTTGATCAGCGGTTCTTAAGCCTGTTATCCACAGAAAAAGGATCGATCTTTACAAATCTTTCAGTAAATTCTTCCAGGATCCGAGCCATATTTCCGCCGGATCCTCCGGAATCTCATGATCAAGCACGTTGATCCGCAGCATATCGCCAACTCGCCGGGCACCACATGAGGCCAGTAACGCATCAAACTTTTCGATGGCACCGCAGAAGGTGTCGTACTCCCGGCTGCCAATACCGATTGCCCCGTAACGTACCTGGCTCAGATCTGGCTGCTGGCTGGCTATCTCATCATATAAAGGCTGGATATTGTCCGGCAGATCGCCCGCACCGTGGGTAGAGGTGACAATCAGCCAGATCCCGCTTTGCGCCAGCGCATCAAGATGCGGCCCGTGCAGGGTTTCGGTTGAGATGTCTGATGCCTCCAGCAGTTCGGCCAGGTGCTCTGCGACATATTCGGCGCTCCCGAGGGTGCTGCCGCTTATCAGGGTGATATCCGCCATGATGATCCCGTCAGTGAATTCGCCGCGTATTGTACGCTGTGAATGGCCCGGGATCTACCTGTGGATAATATGGGTATTAAAAATAGTGTTCAGGGGCGGATAGTACGCATGATCGGGTTCTGCAGGGAGATCAGCGTTTCCGTGGACTGAATTTCATCAATGGTCTGGATCTTGTTGATAAGTACCTGTTGCAGGGCATCGATGGAGCGGCACATCACCTTAATAAAGATGCTGTAGTGGCCGGTGGTGTAGTAGGCCTCGGTAACCTCTTCCAGGCTTTCCAGCCGGGCAAGGGCGGAGGGATAGTCCTTCGCGCTCTTGAGAATAATGCCGATAAAACAGCAGACGTCATAACCGAGCTGTTTCGGGCTGACATCGATCCGGGCGCCGGTAATGATGCCCGCCTGTTTCATTTTCTCTACCCGCACGTGAATGGTCCCCGGGCTGACGCTAAATTGCTTGGCCAGTTCGGCGTAAGGGGTGCGGGCATTGGCCATCAGCGCCTCAAGGATGCCGCGGTCCAGATTGTCGATCTGATAATTTTCCATAGGTTTTGCTTATGAAGATTGATGATTACCATTATTTTAGCGGTAAATTTTGATGAATCAAAAGTCATGTGGCTATTTTATTAGATGAATATTGAATAGTGGTGCGGTTTTGTTGCTTAATCAGTGTCAACAGAGCACAGGAGTAATCACCATGAAATCCGCTTACATCGCCAGACAGCAACAAATCAGTTTTGTGAAATCACACTTTTCCCGTCAGCTGGAACAGCGCCTGGGGTTAATTGAAGTCCAGGCTCCTATCCTCAGCCGGGTGGGTGATGGCACACAGGACAACTTGTCTGGCTGTGAAAAAGCGGTTCAGGTACAGGTAAAAGCGCTGCCCGAGTCCCGCTTTGAAGTGGTGCACTCTCTGGCGAAGTGGAAACGCCAGACTCTGGGCCAGCATGATTTCAGCGCCGGGGAAGGGATCTACACCCATATGAAAGCGCTGCGCCCGGACGAAGATCGCCTGTCGCCGATCCACTCGGTATATGTGGACCAGTGGGACTGGGAAAGGGTAATGGGGGATGGTGAGCGCACTATCAGCACACTGAAAACCACCGTAGAAGCCATCTGGGCCGCCATTAAGGCCACGGAAGCTGCGGTGAGTGAAAGTTATGGTCTGGCACCGTTCCTGCCAGACCAGATCCACTTTGTACACAGTGAGACCCTGTTAACCCGCTACCCGGGCCTGGATGCCAAAGGGCGCGAACGCGCCATTACCCGGGAGCTGGGCGCGGTATTCCTGATAGGGATCGGCGGTAAGCTCTCTGACGGCCAGCGCCACGATGTGCGCGCGCCGGACTACGACGACTGGAGCACCCCGTCTGAAGCCGGTTTTAACGGCCTGAACGGCGATATTCTGGTCTGGAACCCGGTGCTGGAAGACGCGTTTGAGATCTCCTCAATGGGGATCCGGGTCGACAGCGCAACGCTGAAGCGCCAGCTGGCGATGACCGGTGACGAAGACCGTCTGGCCCTGGAGTGGCACCAGGCGTTGCTGGGCGGGGAGATGCCGCAAACTATCGGTGGCGGTATTGGCCAGTCGCGCCTGACTATGCTGCTGCTCCAGCTGTCACATATCGGCCAGGTGCAGTGTGGCGTATGGGCCCAGCCTGCCCGGGAAAGCGTCTGCGATCTTCTGTAATTATGTTGCCGCGGGCAGCGTTAAGAGCTGTTCGCGCAGTAACTGCCATAACAACTGCTCCCCCCGGGAAAGCTCGCTCTCCCGGCGGCGGATCAGCGCAATAGTGCGCTCTATACAGGGCTCCCTTAGCGGGACACTGCAAATCCCCCATTCCGCACAGGTTGCCAGCGCCAGGCGCGGCATCACCACCACACTGTTTTTACAGCGCAATAATCCCAGAATAGACGCCAGATGTTCGACCTCGTCGAACCACGGGGCGCTGATGCCCAGCGCAAGTAACTGTTCATCTATCTGGCGCCGGTTGGCGCTGCTCTGGCGGAGCCCCACCAGCGGCCAGCCTGCACCCGATATCTGATATAACTCACGCCAGGTAATATACGGGCGCTGGCTCCAGGGGTGTTCCACTGGCAGCGCCAGCACATAGGGATCGGCTAACAGGGGCTCGGCATAAATATCCGCGCCGGGGTGGCAAAGGGTTGCCAGCCCGAACCCGGCCCTGCCGCTCGCCACCTGCTGCTGCACCCGCAGGCCGGTATCATCGAATAAATCTATCCGGATATCCGGGTGATACTGGCGAAAGCGCCGCAGTGCATCCGGAAAGACCGCCATGGCGGCGCTACTGATACAGGCCACGGCCAGGGTCCCGCTTCCCTGCCAGGCCACCTGCTGCACGCAGTTATCCAGCGCCTGCAGGAGCGGCAGCGCCTGTTCCCGCAGCCGTTGCCCGGCGCTGGTTAACAGTACCGATCGGGTGGTGCGGGAAAAAAGCGACACCTCAAGTACCGCCTCCAGGCTTGCAATACGGCGGCTCAGCGCCGACGGCGACAGTGACAGGCTGTGTGCGGCGCGCTGAAAGCTGCCGTGGCGCGCCACTTCGAAGAATGCCCGCAGCTCATTAACATCATAATTTTTGTGTTTCATGCATTAATGGTGCGAAATTTTGCGATTTTAAATAATGACCACACTCTCTACAGTGGGTTTCCGGTTGACTATTTTTTGTACCACCGAGGAGCCGCCTGTGCCAGTCATAACACTGTTTGTTTCCCCTTCGTTACGCCACCGGCTCTCGCCGGAATGTTGCCAGACCCTGATAACCCCGTGCCGGGATCTGTGTATCCATATGCTGAAGGCTGATCCTGAGCATATCCAGATCCAGCTACTGGAGGCGCTGGTGCCGCCCGCAGGGTGCCCGGTTTATGTCGAGGTCCGTTACCGGCAGCGGGCCGATCGCACCGCCCGGGTGATGGCGGATTTTATGTCCGGCATTGATAGGGCTATCCGCGAGTGCTGCGCGGTCACGGCGCGTATTCGCTGCTTCCCGCAGCCTGAAGACGCGCTGTATGCGCGTAACTGACCGGAGGTCATCATGAATCTGCAGGCCATTTGTAGTTTTTTTGTCTCCGGGCAGAACATCACCCTGAGCCAGCAGCCCCGGGTCCGTCAGCGGCTGGCCCTGGGGGCCACACCGCGCGACATAGATATGAACGGCGATATCGCCAGCGGGCAGATGTATGTGCAGGGGTTCATTCAGCAGCATCCGGTAAGCCCCGTTCCGCTGGTGCTATGGCACGGGGGCGGCATGACCGGTGTTAACTGGGAAACCACCCCGGACGGCCGCCCGGGGTGGTTACAGTGGCTGCTGGATGAAGGCTGGAATGTGTATGTGTGCGACGCGGTAGAGCGCGGGCGCGCATCCTGGAGCCCCTACCCGGAAGTCTGGCCACAGGCGCCGTTATTTCGCACTAAAAACGAGGCGTGGCAGATGTTCCGCATCGGACCGGCTGCCGGGTATCACTCTGATCCTGGCCGCCGGGTGGCATTTTCCAACAGCCGTTTCCCGCAGGCATCGTTCGATGATTTTGCCTGCCAGTGGGTGCCGCGCTGGAGCGGGAATGAGGCGATTACCCTGCGGGCCTACCACGCCCTGCTGGATAAGATTGGCCCCTGTATTGTCATCGGCCACAGCCAGGGGGGCGGTTTTGCTCTGGATATTGCCCGGCAGCGGCCCCGGGATGTGCTGGCGGTTGTGGCGCTGGAGCCCTCTGGCGCACCGGACACGCACCCCCGGGAGGCGAGCTATCCGCCTCATCTGGCATTGTGGGGGGATGGTTTTCAACAGCATGTGCGCTGGCAGCGCTACCGCCAGCGGGTGGAGATCTATTTTAACTGGCTGCGTGCCGGGGGCACCCGGGTTGATGAAATCGATCTTCCCGCCCTGGGGATTTATGGCAACTCACATTTTTTAATGCTGGATGATAACGCGCAACACCTGCTGAGCAGGGTGACCGAGTGGCTGACATCGCTGGCGTGTATCCAGGCCGCGAGGGGGTAATATGCTGAGCATTATTGCCGTTGTCACTGTGCTGCTGTGCGTTATCCTGCTGATGAGCGGGCGCATGTCTCCGGTGGTTACGCTGATCCTGCTACCGGTGATAGCGGCGCTGGTGGCGGGGTTTTCCCCCTCAGACATTCACGGTTTTATCCGCCAGGGGATCCTGACGCTGGCGCCGGTCGTGGTGCTGTTTATCTGCGCCATTCTCTACTTCAGCATCATGAGCGCTCAGGGGCTATTTACCCCCGCAGTTAATCTGCTGTTGCGCTTTGCCGGTAATAGCCCCGCAAAGGTGATGATGAGCAATGTGCTGATTACCGCGCTGGCCCACCTTGACGGGGCCGGGGCGACCACTTACCTGATCACGGTTACGGCATTTTTACCGGTATACCGCCGCCTGGGGATCAGCCTGAAATACCTGATGCTGCTGACCGGGTGCAGTGCCGGGATTATGAACCTGCTGCCCTGGACCGCCCCGGTACTGCGGGCCGCCAGCGTAGTGCAGATGGATCCTGTCCAGCTGTGGAAG
Source organism: Shimwellia blattae DSM 4481 = NBRC 105725 (assembly GCF_000262305.1). Lineage (NCBI taxonomy): Bacteria > Pseudomonadati > Pseudomonadota > Gammaproteobacteria > Enterobacterales > Enterobacteriaceae > Shimwellia > Shimwellia blattae. The sequence continues at coordinate 4,106,281 of NC_017910.1, read as the reverse complement.
CCCCTGTGGCCGGTGCAGATTTTCGGCCTGGTGTGCTGCCTGGGGGTGGCGTGGCTGCTGGGGCGGCGTTACCGGGGGCTGCCGGTAGTGGCACCGGAAAGTGAGCCCCGGGCGGCCCCTGCCCGGCATGTGGTGCGCTGGCGCTACGGGTGTAATGCGCTGCTTACCCTGGTGATGGTTATCCTGCTGGTGGCGAGTGGTTTACCCGGGCAGCTGATTTTTATGGTGGCGCTGGCACTGGCGCTGGCGATTAACTACCCGGATGCAAAAACCCAGCTTGAGAGTGTGCGCCAGCATGCTGGTGAGGCGCTTTTACTGGCGACGGTGCTGTTCAGTGCCGCAGTTTTTCTGGGGATCCTGACCGGGAGCGGTATGCTGGCACAGGTCACGGAGCAGGCTATCGCCCTGTTACCGGCGTTACTCTCCCGCTATCTCTACCTGCTGCTGGGGTTCTTTGCCTTGCCGCTGGGGATGATGTTTGGCGCAGATCCCTGGTATTTCGGTATTTTACCGGTCGTCTCCGCCATTGGAGAGGCCCACGGTATCGACCCGGCTTTTGTGGCCCGGGCCATGATGCTGGGAGAGAATGTCGGCTTTTCTGTCAGCCCGATGGTAGGCAGCGCATGGCTGCTGGCCAGCCTGGCCGGTGTTGATCTTGGCCAGCATATCCGCTACGCGTTACTGACTATCTGGGCGATTGCGTTGCTGATGCTGGGGATGGCGGTACTGACGGGGGCGATTGGTTTACCCTGACAGGGCTAACGCCGCCAGCGTCTTACCAGGCGCTGGCTTAACCCTGTGTCAAAATGCCAGATATAATCGAATATCTGCATAATGCCGGGTTTGCCGTGCCGGGACATGGCCAGGGCATGAAAGCGGTGCTGATGCTGGATCTGCATCTGGTGGATGGTGGTGATAAGCCCGTCCGGCAGGCGCTGGGCGATAAAATCTGAGATAACAACCGCATCTGCCTCTTCCCAGCCGCCATTGTTCATCTTTGCGGTTATCTCCTGCAGGCAGCTTGCCAGATCGGTGCCGCCGCGAAAGCGCTGACCAATAAAGCGCAGCGCCTGCTCAATACCGTCCCGGGCGGTCAGCTCATAGCTGATGACGCCGCTTGAGAACAACATAATAAAGCAGCGCCGGTTTTCACTCAGGGCAACGCGCATCAGGGCCAGGCAAAAGGCTTTGGCACACTTTTCATTAAACCCGCCCATGGAGCCGGAAGTATCAACACAGACAATAAACGGCCCCCTGGGCTGAATATCGGTATCCTGGCGGATAACCGGGCGCAATACGGTCTTCTCCCGCCAGGCATCGCCCTGTAGCCGGTAGGTCAGCAGCTGTTTTTCCGCCAGCCGCCGGTAGAATTCGAACTCCAGCTCGCTTATCCCGAGGGTGGCAAGCTCCGGGGGCAGCAGGCGTAAAATATCGTCGCTCAGGTGCACCCCTTCGACCTGCTCCGGCACCAGGGCGGGCTGGCGCACCAGGGTTCGCCAGCTTTCCAGCGGGGCGTTTTTCTTTGGGATCAGTTTCGCCTGCCGGGAGCGGCCCAGCTGTTCGGCCAGTTTTTTCAGCTCTGGCTGGGTGGCGAGAAAATCCCCGTAGGCGACTATCTGCTGGTACTCGCCGCGCCGGGTAATGGCGCTGCTCATATCCCACAGTTTACCGGTTGCCGCGTCGTCACTTCCCAGGGTGGGATCGAGCTGCCCGGTCAGTGTCAGCCGCTTCATGATCTCCTGCAGCAGCTGTTCCTGCTCATCTTCCAGCAGATTCTGGTTTAAGGCGGTAGCCTGAACAATCAGCGCCAGGCGCCAGCGCTGTAAAAACAGAGTATGCAGCGCGGTACTGAACACGGGGTTCTCGCGCACCAGTTGCTGCGCTTCATGATAAAAAGGGGATTGCAGGGTGTTGAGCTGGGCCAGCAGCTCGGGCAGCTGATGAATAAACTGGGCTTCGGGCATTATCTGGTATTGCTGAAAACAGGCCACTTCCCGGGAAAGGCCGGGGGTGGCCTGGGCCTCCTGGAGGCGGGCTTTAAGCAGCGTGCGCCAGCGCGGAATATCCCGGGTTATCACCTTGCGCAGGCGGGGATTTTTTTCAAAAAACAGCGCCAGTTGCGGTGCGGCGATAATGCCGAGGATCAGCTCTTCTATCAGGCCATTTTCATTAATGGCCAGGATAGCATCCAGGGTTGCCAGACTCAGCATTGCTGGGCCTGACGGATCTGGCTTGCCACGTTCTGCATACTGGCCTCAATACGCCCCAGCCATGATTTTTCAATAAACAGGCAGTTTTGCTGGCTGGTAAACAGGCTGTACTGCTGGCGCCAGTCTGCCAGCAGGGTGTCCAGCTGGTTTTTTATCTCTTCCGGCAGGGCGTTACTGTTATTTACCGTACCCGGCAGTGCCAGGGTGGTGCTCTGCAGGCTGATATCGCGCACGATCAGGTGGTGGGTCGGGTCGATATCCATATCCAGCGGCTGGGGGAAGCCGATACCGTTGAGTTTGCCGCGGATATCGCCGCCTTTTTGCAGCCACTGTTCCAGCTCTGCCCGGGTAAGGGTGAGGTGGTTAACGGTCATATCGTGCAGTAACAGCGGGCGCTGTAATTGCAGGGTCAGCGTCTCGCCGGTGACGCTGTCCGGTAAATCGTAGCGGGTTTTACGGCCAAACATGCCCCCCTTAGGCAGAAGGGTGATGGCGTAGCGATCGTCGTTTTTCTGGCGCAGTTGCTGGTGGTGCTGCTGAATAGTCCCGAGCCTTGCCAGCAGGCTGTTTTGCTGCCAGGCATCCCCGGTCATGAGCTGGACAATCTGCTGTTCAATAGCCAGCAGGGCATCGGTGTCGTGCCACAGGCAGTCTTTAAGCAGAATAAGATCCATAGGGCAAACCCGATCCCGACCACTGAAGAAGGCGCTGGCCTGTAGCAGGCGGATGGCCTTCTTCCAGCGCCGGTCTGAGACATACGGCGTGCCGGTCATGCCGTCCAGTTTTTCACGCAGGGAGAAGATAAGCTCAAAGACATTATCCCCCAGGGGGATAGCATCGATGGCGCTCTGCCAGCCGGTGTACTCTTCATCACTGATTTGCAGCGTGGCGGGAACCGGGTTGGTGCTCTCATTGTGCTGGCTGGTCAGCATGGCCCGGAAATTGTTTTTTTCCTGCACGCGGTTAAGCGACAGGCGGATGAGCATCCGGTCGTAGAGCGCCTCCAGGCTGCTGTCTGCCTCCGGCAGTTCGTTTGATGCGGTCACCAGCAGGCGCATGGGGATCGGCTCTTCGCTGGCGCCGTTGCGAAAGCGGCGTTCGTTTATGGCCGTCAGCAGGGTGTTGAGGATGGCCGGCCCCGCTTTCCAGATCTCATCCAGAAAGACAATTTCGGCCTCCGGCAGGTAGCCTTCGGTGAGGCGCTGATAGCGGCCTTCATCTTTGAGGGCCTGAATCGACAGCGGGCCGAAGACCTCTTCCGGCGTGGAAAAGCGGGTCATCAGGTATTCGAAGGCCCGGGCATTTTTGAAGGCAAATTTGAGCCGCCGGGCAATCAGGCTCTTTGCTATCCCCGGCGGGCCGAGCAAAAACACACTTTCGCCGCTCAGGGCGGCCAGCAGGCAGAGGCGTACCGCATGGTCACGCTCGAATAATCCCTTCTCCAGGGCCTGGCTCAGGCGGGCAATCCGTTCCGCCAGTAGATGTGAATGGGACATACAGCGTCTGAGTCCTTACCTGATTATGCGCGTTCCGAAGGCTGGTATAGTATTATCATTCAGTATGAAGCGTTAAGGAATCAGCGGGGTATATTCCTTTGCGCCAGGTTAAGTCGCTCTCATTTAGGGGTACGATTTTTTACCCGATCGTGCATACTGTGCGCTTTTTGTGGGCCAAGGGACTAAGCACACGATTCTGAATCATAACGAAGATGAGTCTATGAGCACTGATAATAAACAATCGCTGCCGGCAGTTACGCTGGCGGCAATCGGGGTAGTGTATGGTGATATCGGGACCAGCCCCTTATATACCCTCAGAGAGTGTCTTTCTGGTCAGTTCGGTTTTGGTGTTGAGCGTGACGCGGTATTTGGCTTTCTGTCGCTGATATTCTGGTTATTAATCCTGGTCGTTTCGGTGAAGTATCTCTCTTTCGTGATGCGGGCCGATAACGCCGGTGAAGGTGGGATCCTGACGCTGATGTCGCTTGCCGGACGCAACACGTCAGCCAGAACCACCTCGATCCTGGTGATTATGGGGCTGGTGGGCGGCAGCTTCTTTTATGGTGAGGTGGTCATTACCCCGGCCATTTCGGTGATGTCGGCCATTGAAGGGCTGGAGATCGCCGCACCAGCGCTGGATGCCTACATCGTGCCACTGGCGGTGTCGGTACTCACCCTGCTGTTTATTATCCAGAAGCACGGCACCGGTATGGTGGGCAAACTGTTTGCCCCTATTATGCTGACCTGGTTTCTGGTGCTGTCGGTGCTGGGGTTGCGCAGCATTATCGCCAACCCGGAGGTTCTCCAGGCGCTGAACCCTCTATGGGCAGTAAACTTCTTCCTGGAGTACAAAGTCATCTCGTTTGTGGCGCTGGGGGCGGTTGTACTCTCGATTACCGGGGTGGAGGCGCTGTATGCGGATATGGGGCACTTTGGTAAGTTGCCTATTCGTATCGCCTGGTTTGCGGCGGTGCTGCCCGCGCTGGTGCTGAACTACTTCGGCCAGGGGGCATTGCTGCTGAAGAACCCGGAAGCCATCAAAAACCCGTTCTTTTTACTGGCGCCGGACTGGGCGCTGATCCCGCTGCTGGTACTGGCGACACTTGCCACGGTGATTGCCTCTCAGGCGGTGATTTCCGGCGTATTCTCGCTGACCCGGCAGGCGGTGCGCCTGGGGTATCTCTCCCCGATGCGTATTATCCATACCTCGGAGATGGAGTCCGGGCAGATCTACATTCCGTTCATCAACTGGCTGCTGTATGTGGCGGTGGTGATTGTGATTGTTAACTTCGAGCACTCCAGTAATCTGGCGGCGGCTTACGGGATTGCGGTTACCGGCACCATGGTGCTGACCTCTATACTCTCCTGCACGGTGGCCCGGAAAAACTGGCACTGGAATAAATTCCTGGTCCTGTTTATCGGTATGGTCTTCCTGTCTATCGATATCCCGCTGTTTTCGGCAAACGTGGATAAAATCGTCTCCGGTGGCTGGCTGCCCCTGAGCCTGGGCCTGGTGATGTTCATCATTATGACCACCTGGAAAAGCGAGCGCTTCCGCCTGCTGCGCCGGATGCACGAGCACGGTAACTCACTGGAGGCGATGATAGCCTCGCTTGAGAAATCACCGCCGGTGCGGGTGCCGGGAACGGCCGTGTTTATGTCCCGGGCGCTGAATGTGATCCCCTTTGCCCTGTTGCATAACCTCAAGCACAACAAAGTGCTGCATGAGCGGGTGATTTTACTGACCCTGCGCACCGAGGATGCCCCCTACGTGCACAACGTGCGCCGGGTACAGATAGAGCAACTCTCGCCGACCTTCTGGCGGGTGGTGGCCAGCTACGGCTGGCGGGAAACGCCGAATGTTGAAGAGGTGTTCCACCGCTGTGGTCTGGAAGGGCTGAGCTGCCGGATGATGGAAACCTCGTTCTTTATGTCGCACGAGTCGCTGATTATTGGTGACCGGCCGCTCTATCTGCGCCTGCGCGGTAAGCTGTTCTTGCTGTTGCAGCGTAATGCGCTGCGCGCGCCGGACCAGTTTGAAATTCCGCCTAACCGGGTGATTGAGCTGGGGACCCAGGTCGAAATCTGATAATCCTGAAACCCTCCGTAATGGAGGGTTTTTTATTCACTTTATGTCCGGCGTCAGCGAAACGTTTCGATAACGATCACATTTTCACGCATCCCCGCTTGTGAACACTTTTTACCCTCTTCTACACTTTCCGCTAGCGAAACGTTTCGCTAGCGGAGTGAGCAGAGAATATGAAGAAAGGCACTGTACTCAACGCCGAGATTTCCGGCGTGATTTCCCGTCTGGGGCATACGGATACCCTGACCATTGGTGATGCGGGGTTACCGGTTCCGCCGGCAACACAGCGGATCGATATGGCGCTGACCCACGGTGTCCCCTCTTTCCTGGCGGTATTTGATGTGGTGACCAGCGAAATGCAGGTTGAGTCCGCCATTCTGGCCAGTGAAATTCAGCATATGAATCCGCAACTCCACGCTGACGTGCTCAGCCGTATTGAGCAACTGCAACAACACCAGGGCAACACCATAACAATTCACTATCTTCCCCATGAACAGTTTAAGCAGCAAACGGCCACCAGCCGCGCGGTGATCCGCAGCGGGGAGTGCACCCCGTATGCGAACGTTATTCTGTGTGCTGGCGTGACCTTCTGAGATGGTTATGGACGCATTATTACAACTAAAAGGGATCGATAAATCGTTCCCGGGCGTTAAGGCTCTTTCCGGCGCTGCGCTCAATGTCTACCCCGGGCGGGTGATGGCGCTGGTGGGTGAAAACGGCGCCGGTAAATCCACCATGATGAAAGTGCTGACCGGGATTTACACCCGCGATGCAGGTTCACTGCTGTGGCTTGGCAAAGAGACCACCTTCAACGGGCCAAAAGCCTCTCAGGAAGCGGGGATCGGGATTATCCATCAGGAACTTAACCTGATCCCGGAGCTGACAGTGGCGGAAAATATCTTCCTGGGGCGTGAATTTGTCAGCCGCTTTGGGCGTATCGACTGGAAAAAGATGCGTGCCGAAGCCGATAAATTGCTGGCGAAACTTAACTTACGTTTTGACAGCCAGGTACTGGTCGGCTCTCTGTCCATTGGCGACCAGCAAATGGTTGAAATCGCGAAAGTGCTGAGCTTTGAGTCGAAGGTCATCATTATGGATGAACCGACAGACGCACTGACCGACACCGAAACCGACTCTCTGTTTCGGGTGATTCGTGAGCTTAAAGCGCAGGGACGCGGTATTGTTTATATCTCTCACCGTATGAAAGAGATTTTCGAGATCTGCGATGATGTCACCGTATTTCGCGACGGGCAGTTCATTGCCGAGCGTGAAGTGGCAAGCCTTACGGAAGACAGCCTGATCGAAATGATGGTCGGCCGTAAGCTCGAAGATCAGTACCCCCATATTAAACACCAGTCCGGAGAGGTGCGCCTGCGGGTGGATAACCTTTCCGGGCCGGGCGTCCATAACGTGAGCTTTACCCTGCATGCCGGGGAGATCCTCGGGGTTTCCGGGCTGATGGGGGCCGGGCGCACAGAGCTGATGAAAGTGCTGTACGGCGCGCTGCCGCGCACCGGTGGCTATGTGGCGCTGGATGGCCGTGAAGTGGTCACCCGCACCCCGCAGGATGGCCTGGCAAACGGCATTGTGTATATCTCGGAAGACCGTAAGCGCGACGGGCTGGTACTGGGCATGTCAGTAAAAGAGAACATGTCCCTGACCGCGTTGCGCTATTTCTGCCGCGCCGGTGGCGGGCTGAAACACAGCGACGAGCAGCAGGCCGTTCAGGACTATATCCGGCTGTTTAATGTCAAAACCCCTTCTATGGATCAGACCATTGGCCTGTTATCCGGCGGTAACCAGCAGAAAGTGGCGATTGCCCGGGGCTTAATGACCCGCCCGAAAGTGCTTATCCTCGATGAGCCGACCCGCGGTGTGGATGTCGGGGCAAAAAAAGAGATCTATCAGTTAATCAACCAGTTTAAATCAGACGGCCTGAGCATCATTCTGGTTTCCAGCGAAATGCCGGAAGTGCTCGGCATGAGTGACCGGATAATCGTGATGCACGAAGGGCGGCTCGGCGGGGAATTCACCCGCGAGCAGGCCACTCAGGAAGTATTGATGGCCGCAGCCGTCGGCAAGCTAAACCGCGAGAATCAGGAGCAACAAGCATGAGTACCCAGACCGTCCCGAGCCGCCGCTGGTTCACCAAAGCCTGGCTTATGGATCAAAAATCACTGATAGCCCTGCTGGTGCTTATCGCGGTGGTTTCCACTATGAGCCCGAACTTTTTTACCCTTAATAACCTGTTCAATATCCTCCAGCAGACATCCGTAAACGCCATTATGGCGGTGGGCATGACGCTGGTTATTCTGACCTCCGGCATTGATTTGTCTGTCGGGTCGCTCCTGGCGCTGAGCGGCGCGGTGGCGGCATCGATTGTCGGTATCGAAGTGAATGCGCTGGTGGCGGTTGCCGGGGCGCTGGCTGTGGGGGCGGCAGTAGGCGGTATTACCGGGGTGATTGTAGCCAAAGGCAAAGTGCAGGCGTTTATCGCCACCCTGGTGATGATGCTGCTGCTGCGCGGTATCACCATGGTGTACACCAACGGCAGTCCGATAAACACCGGCTTTTCTGATAACGCCGATCTCTTTGGCTGGTTCGGTATCGGCCGCCCGCTGGGGGTTCCTACCCCGGTCTGGCTGATGGCCATTGTGTTCCTGGCGGCCTGGTACATGCTGCACCATACCCGCCTGGGTCGCTACATTTACGCCCTGGGCGGTAACGAGGCGGCAACCCGCCTTTCCGGGATAAGCGTTAACCGCGTAAAAATTATCGTCTACTCCCTGTGCGGGCTGTTGTCTGCCCTGGCCGGGGTTATCGAAGTGGCGCGTTTATCTTCCGCACAGCCTACCGCCGGTACGGGGTATGAGCTGGATGCTATCGCCGCGGTTGTACTGGGCGGCACCAGCCTTGCGGGCGGGAAGGGGCGTATCGTCGGCACGCTTATCGGTGCGCTGATCCTTGGCTTTTTGAATAACGGTCTTAATTTGTTGGGTGTTTCTTCCTATTACCAGATGATCGTCAAAGCGGTGGTGATATTGCTGGCGGTACTGGTAGACAACAAAAAACAGTGATGCATCAACCTTACAGGACATCTGAACTATGAATATGAAAAAACTGGCTACGCTGGTCTCTGCTGTTGCACTGAGTGCCACTGTCAGCGCTAATGCTATGGCAAAAGACACCATCGCGCTGGTGGTTTCCACCCTGAATAACCCGTTCTTTGTCTCTCTGAAGGACGGTGCGCAAAAAGAAGCGAACAAACTGGGCTATAACCTGGTGGTGCTGGACTCCCAGAACAACCCGGCAAAAGAGCTGGCGAACGTTCAGGATCTGACGGTTCGCGGCACCAAACTGATGCTCATCAACCCGACAGATTCCGACGCAGTGGGTAACGCGGTTAAGATGGCAAATCAGGCCAAAATTCCGGTGATTACCCTGGACCGCGTAGCATCTCAGGGAACCGTTGTCAGCCACGTGGCATCTGATAACGTCGCGGGCGGCAAAATGGCCGGTGATTTTATCGCGCAAAAAGCCGGTGAAGGCGCAAGCGTTATTGAACTGTCCGGGATTGCGGGCACCTCCGCTGCCCGTGAGCGCGGCGAAGGGTTCAAACAGGCGGTTGCAGCGCACAAGCTGAATGTGCTTGCCAGCCAGCCGGCAGACTTTGACCGCACCAAAGGGCTCAACGTGATGCAGAACCTGCTGACCGCCCACCCGACAGTAAAAGCGGTATTTGCCCAGAACGATGAAATGGCACTGGGTGCCCTGCGTGCGCTGCAGACCTCCGGTAAGAAAGATGTACTGGTGGTCGGGTTTGACGGCACTGCCGACGGGGTGAAAGCCGTAGAAGGCGGGAAACTGGGTGCGACCGTTGCCCAGCAGCCGGAGCAGATCGGCGTGATTGGTGTGCAGACCGCCGACAAAGTGCTCAAAGGCGAGAAAGTCCCGGCCAGCATTCCGGTTGAGCTGAAACTGGTCACCAAATAAAACATAATCAAAGAAAAGCATGGCTCCGCGCCACCGTCGGGTGGCGCATTTTTACTGGGTAGCGGAATAATGAAAACTTCAGGCCAGCTCGTAGTTCTGGGCAGTATTAATGCCGACCATATACTTAACCTTCACCACTTCCCGACACCGGGCGAAACGGTGAAAGGAAGCCACTACCAGGTTGCCTTTGGCGGTAAAGGGGCAAACCAGGCGGTGGCCGCCGGGCGCAGCGGGGCGAATATCGCTTTTATCGCCTGTGTGGGAGACGACGATACCGGCCGCCAGGTCTGCCAGCAGTTATCCAGTGACAATATTGATATTGCACCGATCAGCACTGTGGCCGGTGAATCCACCGGTGTGGCGCTGATCTTCGTTAATCACGAAGGTGAGAACGTCATCGGGATCCACGGCGGTGCCAATATGGCGCTGACCACCTCCCTGGTGGAACAACACCAGCAGCTGATTGCCGGGGCGGACGCGCTGCTGATGCAGCTGGAATCTCCGCTGGCGTCTGTGCTGGCGGCGGCACAAATTGCCCGGCGCCACCATACGCAGGTTATCCTGAATCCGGCACCCGCGTGCCCCCTGTCTGACGAGCTGCTCGGGCTGGTGGATATCATTACGCCAAATGAAACCGAAGCCGAGATTCTGACCGGGATCCCGGTGACCGACGACGCGAGCGCCGCACAGGCTGCCCGGGTGCTGCACGCCAAAGGGATCGCCACGGTGATTATTACCCTCGGCAGTAAAGGGGTCTGGCTTAGCGAGCAAGGCACCGGACAGCGTGTTCCCGGCTTCCGGGTGAACGCGGTGGATACCATTGCTGCGGGCGATACCTTTAACGGCGCAATGGTGACCGGGCTACTGGAAGGCCAGTCACTTGCACAATCCATTCGCTTTGCCCACGCGGCGGCGGCCATTGCGGTAACCCGTAAAGGCGCACAGCCATCAGTACCGTGGCGCGCTGAGATCGACGCATTTTTGCAACAGCAGGGGTAGTCTGTGGCCACCATGAAGGATGTGGCCCGCCTGGCGGGAGTGTCCACATCCACTGTTTCTCATGTGATAAATAAAGACCGCTTTGTGAGTGAGGCGGTGCGCCTTAAAGTTGAGCATGCGGTTGCGGCACTTAATTATGTGCCTTCGGCGCTGGCCAGAAGCCTGAAACTCAATGAGACCCGCACTATCGGCATGCTGCTCACGGCCAGCAATAACCCGTTTTACTCCGAGGTGGTGCGCGGCGTGGAGCGCAGCTGCTTTGAGCGGGGCTACAGCCTGATCCTGTGCAACACCGAAGGCGACGCACAGCGGATGAACCGTAACCTGGAGACCCTGCTGCAAAAACGGGTAGATGGTCTGCTGCTGCTGTGCACCGAAACACAGCCGCCCTCGCCTGAGATTATTCGCCGCTACTCGTCGGTGCCCATTGTGATGATGGACTGGTCACCGCTGGATATCGGTTGCGACATTATCCAGGACAACTCCCTGCTGGGGGGCGAAATCGCCACCCAGTATCTGATTGATAAAGGCTACCGGCGCATTGCCTGTATTGCCGGACCGCTGGATAAAACCCCCTCCATTGAGCGCCTTGAAGGTTTCCGTAACGTGATGCAGCGTAATGGCTACCCGGTGCCGGAGGAGTACATCATTGTGGGGGATTATGAATTTTCCGGCGGTTTCAGTGCCATGAATAGCCTGCTGGCGCTGCCCCGGCCACCCCATGCGGTGTTCGTGGGGAATGATGCGATGGCGGTTGGCGCTTATCACGCCCTGTATCAGGCCGGGCTGAGTATCCCGGAGGATATGGCCATCGTGGGGTATGACGATATTGATCTGGCCCGGTTTATGACGCCGCCACTGACAACCATACACCAGCCGAAAGACGAACTGGGCGAGCTGGCGGTGGATGTACTTATCCACCGGCTGACAACCCCTGAGTTACCGTTTCAGTGCCTGCAACTGACCCCGGAGCTGGTGGAGCGCGGATCCGCGTAAGCGCCGGGTACCGTATGGCGCGCATATTGCGCCATACGGGCGGTTATTACACCAGCTGGCGTTTGACCGGTGATGCCAGTAGTGTCAGGCAGGCTTCTTCTGCGCCGTGGCTGTCGCCACTGATAATCGCATCCACAACCGCCTGGTGAAGATCAAGTTTAATGACTTCGTTATCCGTAATTGAAGAGAAGTAATTAAAGTAGATAGAACGGAACAGATTGGCGAAAGAGGATAAGAACGGGTTGTGGCTCATCTCATAGACCCGCTCATGCCACGCCATATCCACTTCGACCCAGCGCTCGCGGTCAAAATTTTTCTGCAGTTCCACCATCTCATTCATGATGTCCGCCAGTTGCGTTTTCTGGGCCCCGGTGCCAAACCGGGCCGCAAGTGCGCAGGCCTGTGGCTCCAGGGTATTGCGCATCACCAGAAAATGATCGACCACCGCGTCAAAGTTATCTTCCGTCATCCACCAGGAGAGCAGCTCCTTATCAAGGAAGTTCCAGTGGCTCTGGGGCATCACCCGGGTGCCGATGCGTGGCCGGGGCAATACCATGCCTTTGGCAGTGAGGGTTTTGACGGCCTCCCGGACGGCGGTGCGGCTGACCCCGAAGATCTCCCCCAGTTCTATCTCGCCGGGTAAAATGCTGCCGGGGGCGTACTCACCGGTCAGGATCCGCTGAGCCAGCTTTTCGGCTAATACCCAGGATATATTCTTTTGCGCAGCGAGTTGTTGTGCTGATAGCGACATAACTGTCATTCCTTCCTGCTAATCTCTGTTTGTTAGTATGCCACTCGCCGGACTACTCAGGTGCTTTTATCAGCAAATAACCCGGGAAATGCCGCATTTTTGACTCTTCTGGTGGAAAAACTAGCCATCAGTAAAAAAAATGAAATTAGGGGTTGCCAGCTGTCAGAAACTCCCTATAATGCGCTCCCACTGACACGGCACAACGGCTTCACAGCCCGCCAGTCAGGCAGAGTTGACAAAGTTTACGAGTAACGAAATGTGAAAATAAACAGTTGACTTTGAAAGAGGAAAACGTATTATACGGGACCTCGCGACAGAGCGCCAAGCGCGTCGCACTGCTCTTTAACAATTTATCAGACAATCTGTGTGGGCACTCTAAGGCACTGATATCTTAACGTCGCAAGACGAAAAATGATTATCAAGTCTCAAAGAGTGACTAAAACAGTTAATTCATTACGAATGAACAGTTGAATTCTTTTGAGCATCAAACTTTGAATTGAAGAGTTTGATCATGGCTCAGATTGAACGCTGGCGGCAGGCTTAACACATGCAAGTCGAACGGTAACAGGAATCAGCTTGCTGATTTGCTGACGAGTGGCGGACGGGTGAGTAATGTCTGGGAAACTGCCTGATGGAGGGGGATAACTACTGGAAACGGTAGCTAATACCGCATAATGTCGCAAGACCAAAGTGGGGGACCTTCGGGCCTCATACCATCGGATGTGCCCAGATGGGATTAGCTAGTAGGTGGGGTAACGGCTCACCTAGGCGACGATCCCTAGCTGGTCTGAGAGGATGACCAGCCACACTGGAACTGAGACACGGTCCAGACTCCTACGGGAGGCAGCAGTGGGGAATATTGCACAATGGGCGCAAGCCTGATGCAGCCATGCCGCGTGTATGAAGAAGGCCTTCGGGTTGTAAAGTACTTTCAGCGGGGAGGAAGGTGTTGAGGTTAATAACCTCAGCAATTGACGTTACCCGCAGAAGAAGCACCGGCTAACTCCGTGCCAGCAGCCGCGGTAATACGGAGGGTGCAAGCGTTAATCGGAATTACTGGGCGTAAAGCGCACGCAGGCGGTTGATTAAGTCAGATGTGAAATCCCCGGGCTTAACCTGGGAACTGCATTTGAAACTGGTCAGCTTGAGTCTCGTAGAGGGGGGTAGAATTCCAGGTGTAGCGGTGAAATGCGTAGAGATCTGGAGGAATACCGGTGGCGAAGGCGGCCCCCTGGACGAAGACTGACGCTCAGGTGCGAAAGCGTGGGGAGCAAACAGGATTAGATACCCTGGTAGTCCACGCCGTAAACGATGTCAACTTGGAAGTTGTGCCCTTGAGGCGTGGCTTCCGGAGCTAACGCGTTAAGTTGACCGCCTGGGGAGTACGGCCGCAAGGTTAAAACTCAAATGAATTGACGGGGGCCCGCACAAGCGGTGGAGCATGTGGTTTAATTCGATGCAACGCGAAGAACCTTACCTGGTCTTGACATCCATAGAACTTGGCAGAGATGCCTTGGTGCCTTCGGGAGCTATGAGACAGGTGCTGCATGGCTGTCGTCAGCTCGTGTTGTGAAATGTTGGGTTAAGTCCCGCAACGAGCGCAACCCCTATCCTCTGTTGCCAGCACTTCGGGTGGGAACTCAGGGGAGACTGCCAGTGATAAACTGGAGGAAGGTGGGGATGACGTCAAGTCATCATGGCCCTTACGACCAGGGCTACACACGTGCTACAATGGCGCATACAAAGAGAAGCGACCTCGCGAGAGCAAGCGGATCTCATAAAGTGCGTCGTAGTCCGGATTGGAGTCTGCAACTCGACTCCATGAAGTCGGAATCGCTAGTAATCGTGGATCAGAATGCCACGGTGAATACGTTCCCGGGCCTTGTACACACCGCCCGTCACACCATGGGAGTGGGTTGCAAAAGAAGTAGGTAGCTTAACCTTCGGGAGGGCGCTTACCACTTTGTGATTCATGACTGGGGTGAAGTCGTAACAAGGTAACCGTAGGGGAACCTGCGGTTGGATCACCTCCTTACCTTAAAGATACAACCTTTTAGTGCTCACACAGATTGTCTGATGAAAGTAGAGAAGCAAGGCGTCTTGCGAACGAGACTACAGTGTCCCCTTCGTCTAGAGGCCCAGGACACCGCCCTTTCACGGCGGTAACAGGGGTTCGAATCCCCTAGGGGACGCCACTTGCTGGTATGTAAGTGAAAGTTGCGTGCCGATATATCTCAAAACTGACTTGCGAGAGTCATGTTTGAGATATTTGCTCTTTAAAAATCTGGAACAAGCTGAAAATTGAAACAATAAACGCGCAAGCGTTTATGAGTCTCTCAAATTATCACACCTGAAGACATCTTCGGGTTGTGAGGTTAAGCGACTAAGCGTACACGGTGGATGCCCTGGCAGTCAGAGGCGATGAAGGACGTGCTAATCTGCGAAAAGCGCCGGCGAGGTGATATGAACCTTTGACCCGGCGATGTCCGAATGGGGAAACCCAGTGTGATTCGTCACACTATCGTTAGCTGAATACATAGGCTAACGAGGCGAACCGGGGGAACTGAAACATCTAAGTACCCCGAGGAAAAGAAATCAACCGAGATTCCCCCAGTAGCGGCGAGCGAACGGGGAGCAGCCCAGAGTCTGAATCAGCGTGTGTGTTAGTGGAAGCGTCTGGAAAGTCGCGCGATACAGGGTGAAAGCCCCGTACACGAAAATGCACATGTTGTGAACTCGATGAGTAGGGCGGGACACGTGATATCCTGTCTGAAGATGGGGGGACCATCCTCCAAGGCTAAATACTCCTGACTGACCGATAGTGAACCAGTACCGTGAGGGAAAGGCGAAAAGAACCCCGGCGAGGGGAGTGAAAAAGAACCTGAAACCGTGTACGTACAAGCAGTGGGAGCATCCTTCGGGGTGTGACTGCGTACCTTTTGTATAATGGGTCAGCGACTTATATTCTGTAGCAAGGTTAACCGAATAGGGGAGCCGCAGGGAAACCGAGTCTTAACTGGGCGTTAAGTTGCAGGGTATAGACCCGAAACCCGGTGATCTAGCCATGGGCAGGTTGAAGGTTGGGTAACACTAACTGGAGGACCGAACCGACTAATGTTGAAAAATTAGCGGATGACTTGTGGCTGGGGGTGAAAGGCCAATCAAACCGGGAGATAGCTGGTTCTCCCCGAAAGCTATTTAGGTAGCGCCTCGTGAACTCATCTGTGGGGGTAGAGCACTGTTTCGGCTAGGGGGTCATCCCGACTTACCAACCCGATGCAAACTACGAATACCACAGAATGTTATCACGGGAGACACACGGCGGGTGCTAACGTCCGTCGTGAAGAGGGAAACAACCCAGACCGCCAGCTAAGGTCCCAAAGTCACAGTTAAGTGGGAAACGATGTGGGAAGGCCCAGACAGCCAGGATGTTGGCTTAGAAGCAGCCATCATTTAAAGAAAGCGTAATAGCTCACTGGTCGAGTCGGCCTGCGCGGAAGATGTAACGGGGCTAAACTGTGCACCGAAGCTGCGGCAGCGACACTGTGTGTTGTTGGGTAGGGGAGCGTTCTGTAAGCCGTTGAAGGTGGTCTGTGAGGACTGCTGGAGGTATCAGAAGTGCGAATGCTGACATAAGTAACGATAATGCGGGTGAAAAACCCGCACGCCGGAAGACCAAGGGTTCCTGTCCAACGTTAATCGGGGCAGGGTGAGTCGACCCCTAAGGCGAGGCCGAAAGGCGTAGTCGATGGGAAACAGGTTAATATTCCTGTACTTGGTGTTACTGCGAAGGGGGGACGGAGAAGGCTATGTTATCCGGGCGACGGTCGTCCCGGTTTAAGCGTGTAGGTGTGTGAACCAGGCAAATCCGGTTCACTTTAACACTGAGGCGTGATGACGAGGCACTACGGTGCTGAAGTAACAAATGCCCTGCTTCCAGGAAAAGCCTCTAAGCATCAGGTAACATCAAATCGTACCCCAAACCGACACAGGTGGTCAGGTAGAGAATACCAAGGCGCTTGAGAGAACTCGGGTGAAGGAACTAGGCAAAATGGTGCCGTAACTTCGGGAGAAGGCACGCTGACATGTAGGTGAAGCCCCTGCGGGTGGAGCTGAAGTCAGTCGAAGATACCAGCTGGCTGCAACTGTTTATTAAAAACACAGCACTGTGCAAACACGAAAGTGGACGTATACGGTGTGACGCCTGCCCGGTGCCGGAAGGTTAATTGATGGGGTCAGCGCAAGCGAAGCTCCTGATCGAAGCCCCGGTAAACGGCGGCCGTAACTATAACGGTCCTAAGGTAGCGAAATTCCTTGTCGGGTAAGTTCCGACCTGCACGAATGGCGTAATGATGGCCAGGCTGTCTCCACCCGAGACTCAGTGAAATTGAACTCGCTGTGAAGATGCAGTGTACCCGCGGCAAGACGGAAAGACCCCGTGAACCTTTACTATAGCTTGACACTGAACATTGAGCCTTGATGTGTAGGATAGGTGGGAGGCTTTGAAGTGTGGACGCCAGTCTGCATGGAGCCAACCTTGAAATACCACCCTTTAATGTTTGATGTTCTAACGTAGACCCGTAAACCGGGTTGCGGACAGTGTCTGGTGGGTAGTTTGACTGGGGCGGTCTCCTCCCAAAGAGTAACGGAGGAGCACGAAGGTTAGCTAATCCTGGTCGGACATCAGGAGGTTAGTGCAAAGGCATAAGCTAGCTTGACTGCGAGAGTGACGGCTCGAGCAGGTGCGAAAGCAGGTCTTAGTGATCCGGTGGTTCTGAATGGAAGGGCCATCGCTCAACGGATAAAAGGTACTCCGGGGATAACAGGCTGATACCGCCCAAGAGTTCATATCGACGGCGGTGTTTGGCACCTCGATGTCGGCTCATCACATCCTGGGGCTGAAGTAGGTCCCAAGGGTATGGCTGTTCGCCATTTAAAGTGGTACGCGAGCTGGGTTTAGAACGTCGTGAGACAGTTCGGTCCCTATCTGCCGTGGGCGCTGGAGAACTGAGGGGGGCTGCTCCTAGTACGAGAGGACCGGAGTGGACGCATCACTGGTGTTCGGGTTGTCATGCCAATGGCATTGCCCGGTAGCTACATGCGGAAGAGATAAGTGCTGAAAGCATCTAAGCACGAAACTTGCCCCGAGATGAGTTCTCCCTGAGACTTAAAGTCTCCTGAAGGAACGTTGAAGACGACGACGTTGATAGGCCGGGTGTGTAAGTGCAGCGATGCATTGAGCTAACCGGTACTAATGAACCGTGAGGCTTAACCTTACAACGCCAAAGATGTTTTGGTGTGAAGACAGAGACGATATTCAGCTTGTTACCGGATAGATGATGTAAGTCTTTTCGATTTTGAGCCACAGCAAGGCGGCAAGAGAACGAGACGACAGGAGCTTACTGAAGTAAGTGACTGTTGCGAGCGAGCGCAGCCAACGCGGCTGTGGTGCAAAAGAAAAAGACGGACATGAGCAACAGAATATGCCTGGCGGCCGTAGCGCGGTGGTCCCACCTGACCCCATGCCGAACTCAGAAGTGAAACGCCGTAGCGCCGATGGTAGTGTGGGGTCTCCCCATGCGAGAGTAGGGAACTGCCAGGCTTTAATTAAACGAAAGAGCCCTGTCGCAAGACAGGGCTTTTTTGCGTCTGTGCACCATATAAACCTGAGTGCGGCGGACAGGAAAGCCCGCCGTCACATCAGAGATTACTCAGCTGCAAGCCACTGGCGGATAAACCGGCTTATCTCTTCGGTATTATTCAAATCCAGCCGCGGCACACCAAAATCCAGCGCCGTATCACTGGCCACGGCAAGCGTGTACTGATCAACACCAATATCGTCCGCACAGTGCCCGGTATCGCTGCGAAACAATAATATCTTCGCTACTGATTCATGCTTAAAGCCCTCAACGAGGATCAAATCCAGCGAACTGGCATCCATCCGCGATGCCAGATAATGCAAATCCATCTCCCGGGCGTCCGGTGTTTCGGTCATCAGAGCCCAGCGCTGGTTACTGGCAACCAGCGTCTGTAGCGCACCGGCTTTACGCAGCTCATAGCTGTCCTTCCCCGGGGTGTCTACATCCATATTGTGGTGAGTGTGCTTAATTAACCCCACCCGGATCCCCTGCGCGGTAAGCTGTGGGATCAGATGCTTAAGCAGAGTGGTTTTGCCTGTGCCGCTAAATGCGGCAATAGCCAGTAATGGAACCATCAGTTGTCCTCCTGCCACGCGCTGAGATCTTCTGGCGTGTTTACATTAACGAATAGGTCACGCTGCCCGGCAAAAGAGACAGCCATTCCGCCTGCCTGGCGCAGAAAAACCATCACCCGCCGCTCTCCGGCCAGCAGATACGCCCTCATGGCGGGCTGAAGGCTGCGGTGGAGTAGCGCAATGGTCGGGTGATCCCGTTCGCCGTCATGAACCCAGACCGCAGGCGCACCTTGTTTGCCGGCCCACAGGCGAGCTGCCAGATCCCCGGGAATACCCGGAACATCACAGGGTGCAAATAAAAACCACTCGCCTTCCACTGATTCGAGCACGGAAAGCATACCTGCCAGCGGGCCGGGAAAGCCCGCTATCGTATCGCGGATAACCGCTAACCCGCTTTTCTGGTATTCTTCCGTATTGCGATTAGCGCTGATAACGACCCCGCCCGTCTGCGGCGCCAGGCGCTGATATACCCATTGCCAGAGAGGCTGATTGTTCAGCAGTATTAATCCTTTATCCTGGCCGCCCATGCGCGTTGCCCGCCCGCCTGCCAGAATCGCCCCCTGAACCTGGGATAGTTTCATTGTTATATCGCCCCTTTTAATGTGGGTTTGAGCCTGCTAACGTGTTGCTATCAAGTAAAAGGAGTACCACCATGAAATGCAAACGTCTTAATGAAGTGATCGAGTTGCTCCAGCCGGAATGGCAGAAAGAGCCGGATCTCAACCTGCTGCAATTTTTACAGAAACTGGCAGACGAAGCAGGTTTTAAAGGCCCTCTGGTTGATCTGAGCGATGATATTCTGATCTACCATCTGAAAATGCGCAGCAGCGCTAAAGACGCCGCTATCCCCGGGCTGCAAAAAGACTACGAAGAAGACTTTAAAACCGCCCTGCTGAAAGCCCGTGGTGTTATTAAAGAGTAAAACCTTGTAAGAGACGGCTCCGTTAGGGCTGTGAAATGTTATCCTGATCCATTCGTGCCACCTGTCGGATATCAGGATGACAGACAACGCATTTAACTTTCAGACATTACACCCGGATACCATCCTCGATGCGCTGTTTGCGCAGGGGATCCGGGTGGATTCCGGGCTCACCCCTCTTAACAGCTATGAAAATCGGGTCTACCAGTTTCAGGATGAAGACCGGCGGCGCTATGTCGTAAAATTCTATCGCCCCCAGCGCTGGACGACACAGCAAATTGCTGAAGAACATCAGTTTGCCGCTGAACTGGCGGAAAACGAGATCCCCATTGCGGCCCCGCTGCGCTTTAACAATGACACGCTGCTGTGCCACGACGGTTTCACGTTTGCCGTCTTCCCGAGCATGGGTGGGCGCCAGTTTGAAGTGGATAATCTCGATCAACTGGAGTGGGTTGGCCGTTATCTGGGCCGTATTCATCAGATTGGGCAGCGCTGCCTGTTTACACAGCGGCCCACCATCGGGCCCGATGAGTATCTGCACCAGCCGCGCGCTGTCTTTGAGCAGAGCGCGCTTATCCCAGGCCCATTAAAATCCGCCTTTTTACAGGCGACGGATGCGCTGATTGCGGCGGTAATGCCGCTGTGGCCGGGCGATGCCGCCATGCTGCGTCTGCACGGCGATTGCCACCCGGGCAATATCCTGTGGCGCGACGGGCCGCTATTTGTGGATCTGGATGATGCGCGTAATGGCCCGGCGGTGCAGGATCTGTGGATGCTGCTGAGCGGCGATCGCAATGAGCAGCGCATCCAGCTGGAAACCATACTGGAAGCCTACGAAGAGTTTCAGCGCTTCGACCCCCGTGAAATTACCCTGATCGAGCCTTTACGCGCGATGCGATTAGTTTATTATCTGGCGTGGATAATACGGCGCTGGGACGATCCCGCATTTCCTGGAAACTTCCCCTGGCTACGGGAGGAAGATTTCTGGCGAAGACAGACTGCCACCTTTAATGAGCAGGTTAAGGTTCTGAATGAACCGCCATTACAATTAATGCCCATGTATTAATATGAATCTTTCAGGAGATATTGAGATGAAGAAAATATTGCTGGCGCTGGCGGGAATGGTTCTCGCATTCGGTGTGTCTGCCGCCCAGATCCAGGATGGAAAACAGTACACTACCCTGGATAAGCCGGTTGCCGGTGCCCCTCAGGTTGTTGAGTTTTTCTCCTTCTATTGCCCGCACTGCTACCAGTTTGAACATGTGCTGCACGTTTCTGAAAATGTGGCGAAGAAACTGCCGGAAGGGGTTAAGCTGACCCGTTACCACGTTGAGTTCCTGGGGCCGCTGGGTAAAGAGCTGACCCAGGCCTGGGGCGTGGCAATGGCGCTGGGCGTGGAAGATAAAGTCTCCGGCCCGATGTTCGACGGTGTCCAGAAAACACAGACTGTCCAGAACGTGGCAGATATCCGTAAAGTGTTTATTGATGCGGGCGTAAAACCGGAAGAGTACGACGCAGCGTGGAACAGCTTTGTGGTGAAATCCCTGGTCGTTCAGCAGCAGAAAGCCGCGGCAGACTTCCAGCTTCAGGGTGTACCGGCACTGTATGTGAACGGCAAATATATGCTTAACCCGCAGGGTATGGATACCAGCGACATGAATGTGTTTGTTCAGCAGTATGCCAATACCGTGAACGCTCTGGTGGCGAAAAAATAACGCCAGTTTCTGTAAAAAAGCCGGTCATCGACCGGCTTTTTTACTCTCCTGATAGGTCTTTTCCAGTAGTTCGTCCTTCTCCTGCCACAGCCCGTTCAGCCAGCGCTGGAAGCGGCGCTTAAAGTTCTTATCGTTAACGTAATCCCCGTGCAGCTCGCCTTCGATAGGGAGCAGGTTCACGCGTACCACGATCCGGGTCAGCCTGCCGCTGAGCATATCGTAAAACGGAGAGTGGCGATTTTCCGGATAGCTCAGGGTAACGTTCAGCAGCTTGTCGAACTGCTCACCCAGCACATTCAGCGCCATTGCGATACCGGCGGCCTTTGGGGGCAGCAGATTCTTATAAGCAGAGCGGGTCTGGGCGTGCTTTTCAGGGGTAAACCGCGACCCTTCAACAAAGTTCACAATGGTGGTCGGGTGGGCGCGAAACTTTTCACAGGAGCGGCGCGTGGTCTCTACGTCCTTTCCCCGGCGCTCCGGGTGGCGCAGCAGGTAGCCGCGGGAGTAGCGCTTCATAAACGGCATATCCAGCGCCCAGCAGGCCAGGCCAATAAAAGGCACCCAGGCCAGCTGCTGTTTGAGGAAGTATTTGTTCATCGGGATCTGTTTGCGAAACAGAACGCAGAGGATAACGATGTCAGCCCAGCTACTGTGGTTACAGATAAGCAGATACCAGTTTTTTTTGCTCAGGCCGTTAAGCCCTTCCACATCCCATGTGAGGTGGGGGTTCAGGCGCAGCAGGATAGCCAGCCCCTCGCACCAGCAGTACATCATAAAATTGCAAAAGGCGGAGACGGTGCGCCAGATAACAGGGATCGGCAGCAACAATTTGATGATGCTGGCAAGAATAATGGGTACGGAACAGGCAATCGTAACCAGGATAGTAAGAACGACACTTATCAGTAAAGTAATCGCGGCGATCAGTCTCGACATCATTATGTTTATCAGTTCGTTAGCAAATTTATGCCGCTAAGAAGGGGTCATAAGGCGCAGATTTTACCAGAAAAAGCGCGCTGGTGAGTTAAGTAAACCTGAACCACACAAAAATCTGCCCTGATTCATCAAAACAGTCAGATGCTGGTTTACAAATACACGTTTATATCCACATTGATATGTTATCTGTAAAAAACCTTATTTAACCTTTAAGTAACAATAACCCATTGAAATAAAATCATTTATATCAGTATAACGCGGTTTTACTCTGGCCGTTGGAAATGGATACGGAAATTACACACAAACTTATCCACAGAAAGATCAGTGCCGGGATCCGCAGATCCGGCATTTCTTTCGTGCTTTATGGCGGCAAAAGTTCATGTTTATGGCCTGCCTATGGCATCCTTTAACTATGAATTCATCATCAGGCACGGAACATTATGGTCCAGATTGCAGAAAACCCCCTTATTCTCGTCGATGGCTCTTCTTATCTTTACCGGGCATATCACGCATTCCCCCCTCTGACGAACAGCGCCGGTGAGCCAACCGGGGCCATGTATGGCGTGCTGAATATGCTGCGCAGCCTGCTGTCGCAGTTTCACCCGTCGCACGTTGCGGTGGTGTTTGATGCTAAAGGCAAAACCTTCCGTGACGAGCTGTTTGAAAGCTATAAATCTAACCGCCCGCCCATGCCGGATGATTTACGGGTACAGATTGAGCCGCTGCACGCCATGGTCAAAGCGATGGGGCTGCCGCTCCTGGTGGTGCCTGGCGTTGAGGCGGACGATGTTATCGGCACCCTGGCCCGGGAAGCTGAGCGCGCCGGGCGCCCGGTACTGATAAGCACGGGCGATAAAGACATGGCCCAGCTGGTCACGCCGGGGATCACCCTGATCAACACCATGAACAATACCATCCTCGGGCCGGAGGAGGTGGTGGCTAAATACGGGGTGCCGCCAGAGCTGATTATCGATTTTCTCGCCCTGATGGGGGACTCGTCCGATAACATTCCGGGGGTTCCGGGAGTGGGCGAGAAAACCGCCCAGGCATTACTGCAAGGGCTGGGCGGGCTGGATACACTCTACCAGCACCCGGAAAAGATAGCCGGGCTGTCGTTCCGTGGTGCTAAAACCATGGCGGCCAAACTGGAGCAGAACAAAGAGGTGGCATACCTCTCTTATACGCTGGCTACCATCAAAACAGATGTTGAGCTGGAGCTGGGTTGCGAGCAGCTGGCCATCACCGCGCCAGACAGCGCGGCGCTGCTGGGCCTGTTTGAGCGCTACGAGTTTAAGCGCTGGGTCAGTGATGTTGAGAGCGGCAAATGGCTCGAAGGGAAAAGCGCTAAAGCGGCTGCACCGGCTGCCGGGGGGGCAACACAGCCTGCGCCAGCAGAGCCGGCGGCGGTGGCCATCTCTTATGATAACTACGCCACCATTCTGGACGAAGCCGCACTTGAGGCCTGGATTGCTGAGCTGAAAAAAGCCCCGGTCATCGCGTTTGATACCGAAACGGACAGCCTGGATAACATTAACGCAAATCTGGTGGGGCTCTCTTTTGCCACAGCACCGGGTAAAGCGGTGTATATCCCGGTGGCGCACGACTATATGGACGCCCCGGATCAGATCCCCAGAGATCGGGCGCTGGCGCTGCTGAAGCCGCTGCTGGAAGATCCCGCGTGCCTGAAGGTGGGCCAGAACCTGAAGTATGATCGCGGCATTATGGCGAATTACGGCATTGAATTGCGCGGGATCGCGTTCGACACCATGCTGGAGTCTTATATCTTAAACAGCGTGGCCGGTCGCCACGATATGGACAGCCTGGCCGATCGCTGGCTGAAGCATAAAACCATCACCTTCGAAGAGATTGCCGGTAAAGGGAAAAACCAGCTGACCTTCAACCAGATAGCGCTGGAAGAGGCCGGGCGTTACGCGGCAGAAGATGCCGATGTCACTCTGCAACTGCACTTACAGATGTGGCCGCAGCTTCAGGCCGAGAGCGGCCCGCTGAACGTGTTTAACAACATTGAGATGCCGCTGGTGCCGGTACTGTCGCGCATTGAACGCAATGGCGTGATGATCGACCCCGATGTGCTGCACGCTCACTCAGCAGAGCTGGACCAGCGTCTGGTAGAGCTTGAGCAGAAAGCCCATGAGATAGCAGGCGAAGCCTTTAATCTGTCATCCCCGAAACAGCTGCAGGTTATTTTATTTGAAAAGCAGGGCATTAAGCCGCTGAAGAAAACCCCGGGCGGGGCCCCTTCGACCTCTGAAGAGGTGCTGGAAGAGCTGGCGCTGGATTATCCGTTACCCAAGGTTATCCTGGAGTATCGCGGCCTTGCGAAGCTGAAATCGACCTATACAGACAAGCTGCCGCTGATGATCAACCCGAAAACCGGGCGGGTGCATACTTCCTACCACCAGGCGGTTACCGCTACCGGGCGCCTGTCTTCAACGGATCCGAATTTGCAAAATATTCCGGTGCGTAATGATGAAGGACGCCGCATCCGCCAGGCGTTTATCGCGCCTGAGGATTACCGCATCGTCTCGGCGGACTACTCCCAGATTGAGCTGCGCATTATGGCGCACCTTTCCCGGGATAAGGGCCTGATGACCGCATTTGCCGAGGGGAAAGATATCCACCGGGCCACCGCCGCGGAAGTGTTCGGTATTCCACTGGAGAGCGTCACCGGTGAGCAGCGCCGCAGCGCCAAGGCGATAAACTTCGGCCTGATTTACGGGATGAGCGCATTTGGCCTGGCGCGCCAGCTGAATATTCCGCGCAAAGAGGCCCAGCGCTACATGGATTTGTACTTTGAGCGCTACCCGGGCGTGCTGGAGTATATGGAGCGCACCCGCCAGCAGGCAAAAGAGCAGGGGTATGTTGAAACCCTTGATGGTCGCCGCCTGTATCTGCCGGATATTAAGTCCAGCAACGGTGCCCGCCGTGCCGGTGCGGAGCGTGCGGCCATCAACGCGCCGATGCAGGGAACCGCAGCAGACATTATCAAACGCGCCATGATTGCCGTAGATCAGTGGCTGATAACGGAGCAGCCGCGGGTCAGAATGATCATGCAGGTACACGATGAGCTGGTGTTTGAGGTCCACAAAGATGATATCGCGGCGGTCAGCACGCGTGTTCACCAGCTGATGGAGAGCTGTATGACGCTGGATGTCCCGCTGCTGGTTGAGGTTGGCGTGGGTGATAACTGGGATCAGGCTCACTAAATACTTTGTTTTACCCGGCCTTTCTGTAACTAAGCTACATAACCCATCGTTTTTTGTGATGGATACACAAAATTGTCATATGGAAATGAAAAAAAACTACAAAAATTCCTTTTTAGTTTCGGGGAAAAGGAGTAGAGTAAATCTCGTAGGGTACAGAGGTAAGATGTTCTATCTTTCAGACCTTTTACTTCACGTAATCGGATTTGGCTGAATATTTTAGCCGCCCCGGTCAGTAATGGCCGGGGCGTTTTTTATTGTCTGGCGTTTACCCGGCGTAACGGCAATAAAAAAGGCCACTGTCGTGGCCCGGGTCAGGTTTTATTCGCCAGGATTCTCGTCCGGTGCTTCTTCCACGGCTGACAAGTGGGTAAACCAGTCGTCCAGCTTGTGTTTCAGTTTATCCACCCCCAGCTTTTTCAGGGATGAGAACACCTCAACCTGCACATCACCGTTAAACGCCACCACCGCTTCACGCACCATATTCAGCTGCGCTTTACGTGCGCCAGAGGCCAGCTTATCGGCCTTGGTCAGCAGCACCAGCACCTGTAAATTGCTGTCTACCGCCCAGGCAATCATCTGCTGGTCGAGATCTTTGAGTGGGTGGCGGATGTCCATCAGGATAACCAGCCCCTGCAGGCACTGGCGCTTATGCAGATATTCCGCCAGCGCTTTTTGCCATTTACGCTTCATCTCTTCCGGGACTTCGGCATAACCGTAGCCGGGTAAGTCTACCAGGCGTTTGCCTTCTGCCACTTCAAACAGGTTGATAAGCTGCGTGCGCCCCGGTGTTTTACTGGTTCTGGCAAGGCTTTTCTGATTCGTGAGGGTATTAAGCGCGCTGGATTTCCCTGCGTTGGAGCGGCCTGCAAATGCCACTTCAATGCCGGTATCTGACGGCAGGTGGCGAATATCAGGCGCACTCATCACAAAATGCGTCTGTTGGTAATTCCAGTTAGTCAAAATGGTCGTCTCCCGTAGCTCGTTGCTGGTGGAGAGTATACCTGAACGGCAGCAAAAGGCCGTTATTTCCGCCTGCGGGCGCAAAAACCTTACAGCGTGTGAGACATTTGCCATAGGCCGGTTGCGACTTTAGCGAAACGTTGAGTAAGCGCCAAAAAAAATAATATAAGAAAACAATCAATTAGATCGTTAGTGTGATGAGGATCTCACGGAAACTGCGCTGTAAGCCACTTGTTCCTGCAGCTCATAAGGGTAAAGTAGTCATCAAGGCGGGGGAGCCTTAAAGGAATAAAACGCTCAGGATGAGTGTTCAGGGGTGTCAGGATGACACAGAAGGATAAGCCAGGATGGCGGGCGTCTGGAGACGCATAACAGGGAAATGGAACACAACAAGGATTGTTGCAGCTAAGGGAAAGACAGGGTTTGTCGATAGCGAAACATGGAATGTGTGGCCTGTAACGGGCGGTGAGTCAATAAAAAAGGCGGCAAATCATTTGCCGCCTTTTTTATTTGCTTGCTTTCTGCTAGATTCCGCCGCAATTCTATACTGAATAACACGACTTAAGCTGGCGAAATTATGAAGCAACAAGCATCCACAGCGCGCGGTGGAAAAGGGCGCGCAAAACCGTATCGCAAGACCCGTGAAGAGCTCAATCAGGAAGGTCGCGAGCGTAAGCGCCAGAAAAAACACCGCGGCAACACGGCGGGAAGCCGTGCGCAGGGTGGCAGCCAGGGCGCCGGTAATAAGGGCGCATCTCAACAGGATCCGCGTATTGGCAGCAAGAAACCCATCGCATTAGGAATCACTGATGCGCCTGTAAAACCGCAGCATAAACCGAAGAGTGAGAAACCGATGTTGACACCCCAGGCTGAGCTGGAATTACTGGAAAATGATGAGCGCCTTGATGCATTGCTGGAGCGCATGGAAGAAGGGGAAACCCTGAGTAAGGAAGATCGCGACTGGGTGGATCAGAAGCTGGATCGCATTGATGCGCTGATGCAGCAACTGGGTCTTTCTTACGATGACGACGACGATCAGGAAGAAGAAGAGGCGCAGGAAGATATGATGCGCCTGCTGAAAGGCAGATAACCGGCGGCGGGATATGGGCACCGTTGTCCTGATACTTATCCTGCCGGTAGTGTGTTATCTGGGCTGGTTATTCGTTAAACTACAGCGGTTGTCGCGGCGCCAACGGTGGCTGCGCAGCCGGCTCACCGCCCGGGGCATGGGCAAGGCGGCTGCTCCCCGGCGCAGGCGACACTGTCGCAAGGAGTGAGTATGTCTGAGCAGTTAATTGAATGGGACCTGGCCCTGATCCAGAAATATAACTATTCCGGGCCGCGCTATACCTCTTATCCCACGGCGCTTGAGTTTTCCACCGATTTTGGCGCTGCCGATTTCACCCGGGCGATTGCCCGTTACCCGCAGCGCCCGTTGTCCCTGTATGTACATATCCCGTTCTGCCATAAACTGTGCTACTTCTGCGGCTGCAATAAGCTGGTTACCCGCCAGCAGCATAAAGCCGACCAGTATCTGGATGTGCTCGAACAGGAGATAATCCACCGCGCACCGCTGTTTGCCGGGCGTAAAGTCAGCCAGATGCACTGGGGCGGCGGAACGCCAACCTATCTGAGTAAAGCGCAAATCACCAGGCTTGTGGGCTTGCTGCGGCGTTATTTTGACTTTAGCCCCGATGCGGAAATGTCTATCGAGGTGGACCCCCGTGAGATAGCGCTGGATGTGATTGATCACCTGCGCCAGGAAGGGTTTACCCGCCTGAGTATGGGGGTGCAGGATTTTAATAAAGAGGTCCAGCGCCTGGTAAACCGCGAGCAGGATGAGGACTTTATCTTCGCGCTGCTGAACCGCGCCCGGGAGGTGGGGTTTACCTCCACCAATATTGACCTGATCTATGGTCTGCCAAAGCAAACCCCGGAGAGCTTCGCCTTCACCCTTCAGCGGGTGGTCGAGCTGAACCCGGACCGGCTGAGCGTCTTTAACTATGCCCATCTTCCCCAGCTGTTTGCCGCCCAGCGTAAGATAAAAGACAGCGACCTACCCGACGCCCGGCAAAAGCTGGATATCCTCCAGGAAACCATCTCCAGCCTGACGACGGCCGGGTATCAGTTTATCGGGATGGATCATTTCGCCCGGCCGGAAGATGAGCTGGCCGTGGCCCAGCGTAACGGGGTGCTGCACCGTAATTTCCAGGGCTACACCACCCAGGGCGATACGGATCTGCTGGGGATGGGGGTATCCGCCATCAGCATGATCGGGGACTGCTATGCCCAGAACCAGAAGGATCTGAAGGCGTATTACCAGCAGGTGGACGAGCAGAGTGATGCGCTGTGGCGTGGCCTGGCACTGACCCGGGACGACTGCATTCGCCGGGATGTGATAAAAGCGCTGATTTGTAATTTCCGCCTGGCCTTTAGCGACACGGAGCAGCAGTGGGGGATCACCTTCAGGGACTATTTTGCCGACGATCTGGCGCTGCTGCAGCCGCTGGCAGCGGACGGGCTGGTGGAGACAGACGCGCAGGGCATTCGGGTAACCGCCAAAGGCCGCCTGCTTATCCGCAATATCTGCATGTGCTTTGATATCTATCTGCGCCGCAAAGCGCGCCTGCAGCAGTTCTCACGGGTTATCTGAGCCGCAATAATACAAAAGCGGGCAGTGCCCGCTTTTGTATCAGCTGAAGAAGTTTATCAGCGCTGCACACAGCAGAGCGGCGACCGCCGCCTGTGGTGTCTGGCCCGCCGCACTGCCGATTTCGGCCGTCTGCGACACCATATTGATGAGTGATTCAAACATAACGATTCCCCCGGATGAACGGGCATGATCATACTTATCTCACCGCCACAGTAAAGGCGAAAATAACAGCAGTTTTTTTATTACTCCATCCCCAGCTCTTTGAGCTTGCGGGTCAGGGTATTGCGCCCCCATCCCAGCAGCCTGGCCGCTTCCTGTTTATGGCCCTGAGTATGGCGCAGAGCCGTGGTCAGTAACGTGCGCTCCATTTCCGGCTGGGCCTCTGAAAGTAAATTCTGATGACCGGAACGCAGCGCCCGGTCGGCCCACTGGGCCAGCAGTGTTGCCCAGCTGTCCGGCTGCATATGCCCGGTGCTTTCCGGCACGCTCACGTCAAACAGCTCCGGCGGCAGATCCTGAATCAGCACCTCCTGGCCTGCGGCCATCACCGTCAGCCAGCGGCAGGTATTTTCCAGCTGGCGAACATTACCCGGCCAGGCCAGGCGGGTCAGGGCGGCTTCTGCTTCCGGGTGCAGTTGCTTGGCCTCCACACCCAGCTCCCGGGCAGCGATTTGCAGGAAATGGCGCGCCAGACGCGGAATATCTTCCTGGCGCTCACGCAGGGGGGGCAGATGCACCCGGATAACGTTCAGCCGGTGGAATAAATCTTCGCGGAATTTCCCGTCCTGTACCCGCTGCTCCAGGTTCTGGTGCGTGGCGGCGATAATCCGCACATCCACTTTGACCGGCGCATAACCGCCCACCCGGTAGAACTGACCGTCGGCCAGCACGCGCAGCAGGCGGGTCTGGACATCAAGCGGCATATCGCCAATCTCGTCAAGGAACAGGGTGCCACCGTCGGCCTGTTCAAAGCGCCCCTGGCGGATCTGGCTGGCGCCGGTAAATGCGCCTTTTTCGTGGCCAAACAGCTCAGATTCGATCAAATCGCGCGGTATCGCCGCCATATTCAGGGCGATAAACGGTGATTTTGCCCGGGGGCTGTGGCGGTGCAGCGCATGGGCCACCAGCTCTTTACCCGTACCGGATTCGCCGTTAATCAGCACGCTTATCGACGAGCGGGACAGGCGGCCGATAATCCGGAACACATCCTGCATGGCGGGTGCTTCGCCGATAATATCGGTAGTCGGATCATTGGCCTGGGTGTGGCGCGGCTGCTGCTGTTCCTGGTAATGGCTGATGGCGCGCTCCACCAGGGCCACGGCCTCATCGATATCAAAGGGTTTGGGGAGATAGTCAAACGCCCCCTGCTGATAAGCGCTGACGGCGGCATCCAGATCCGAATGGGCTGTCATTATGATGACCGGAAGCATCGGGTGGAGCTGTTTTATCCGGGTTAACAGTGCCAGCCCGTCCATACCGGGCATACGGATATCGGATAACAGCACATCCGGGGTTCTGGAGGTGAGTGCTTCCAGTACCTCGTGGCCATTTTCAAACGCCACGCAGCTTAAGCCCGCGCCGGTGAGGGCGCGCTCCAGCACCCAGCGAATGGCGCTATCATCATCAACGATCCATGCTATCCCGCGTTGCATAACCACCTCTATTTCCGAATAGGCAGGAAAACCGAGAACTCGGTATGTCCTGGCCAGCTGGTAAATTCAATTTTTCCTGAATGCTGATCGATAAGACTGCGGGCGATAGACAGCCCAAGGCCCGTTCCCCCTTCCCGGCCACTGACCATGGGGTAGAACAAGGTATCCTGCAAATGTGCCGGAATACCCGGGCCGTTATCTTCAATATCGATTCTGGCGGCGAGCCGGTAGCGCACCCCGTGCAGCGTAAGCTGAAACGCAGTGCGGGTGCGCAGGGTTATCTCCCCGCCCTCGTGGCCCAGCGCCTGTAGCGCGTTGCGCACGATATTCAGTAAAACCTGTTCAATTTGGTCCGGGTCGTGTGTCAGCTCCGGCAGGCTGGGATCATAATCGCGGATAAGCCGCACATTCCCCGGAAGCTCCATCGACACCAGTTTAACGACCCGCTCACACACCTTGTGGATGCTTTCCGTAACGTGCGTACCGGGGTGCTGTGGCCCCAGCAGGCGGTCTACCAGGTTACGCAGCCGGTCTGCCTGCTCGATAATGACTTTGGTGTACTCGGTCAGGGAAGGGTCCGGCAGCGCTTTATTCAGCAGTTGTGCCGCTCCCCGTAACCCGCCGAGCGGGTTTTTGATTTCATGGGCCAGCCCGCGTACCAGATCTCTGGCGGCTATCTGCTGGGCATGTTGCAGCTGCTCCTGGCTTAACCGGCGCTGGTTATCCAGCGGTGCCATTTCCAGCAGGATATAACCATCCGGCAGCCTTTGTGCCGTCAGGGACAGAATATGCGAACGGGCATCCAGAACCAGGGTCACTTCGTTATCGGTAAAGCCCTGGCCCGCGCTGAGGCTTTCTTTCATTAAATCAATATTTAATGAAAAGTAACTGAGCAGCTCCGGAAGCGGAGTGCCGTAGAGTTTGCGCGCACTTTGCGCCAGTAACTGTTGTGCCGCCGGGTTGGCGTAATGTACCGCAAGAGAATCATCGACCAGCAGAATGCTGGTAATGAGAGAGTTCAGGATCTGCCCGGTATCGGGCAGCTCGGCGGTCGTCATTTGCTGCCTCCTCTGATTGCACTGTTTTGGTGCATTGTAACGTTCTGACCCGGAATCAGGCGATATCAGCGAGTGATGCTGGAGAAAAAAGCCCATCCTGAGATGGGCTGAAAAGTTTCCACGGCAACAAAAAAACAAACCAGATGCGCGGCGCTGCGCATCATCAGTGGTTGTTACACACTGTAGTACAGTTCAAACTCAACCGGGTGCGGCGTCATGCGTACACGGTCATTTTCAGCGCGGCGCAGTTCGATGTAAGCATCGATGCTGTCGTCAGAGAACACACCACCGGCTTTCAGGAACTCACGATCCTGATCCAGCGCGTTCAGTGCTTCTTCCAGAGAGCCGGCCACCTGTGGGATCTCTTTCGCCTCTTCCGGCGGCAGGTCATACAGGTTTTTATCCATGGCTTCGCCCGGGTGGATTTTGTTTTTAATCCCGTCCAGGCCTGCCATCAGCAGGGCGGTGAAGCACAGGTACGGGTTGGCTGCCGGATCCGGGAAGCGCACTTCAATACGGCGGCCTTTCGGGGAAGCAATCACGGGAATACGGATAGACGCAGAGCGGTTACGGGCAGAGTAGGCCAGCATTACCGGTGCTTCATAACCCGGGACCAGACGCTTGTAAGAGTTGGTGGTCGGGTTTGCCAGGGCGTTGATCGCTTTCGCGTGCTTGATAACGCCGCCAATGTAGTACAGCGCCATTTCAGACAGGCCTGCGTATTTGTCGCCTGCAAACAGGTTCACACCGTTTTTAACCAGGGACATATGGCAGTGCATACCGGAGCCGTTATCACCAAACATCGGTTTTGGCATAAAGGTTGCGGTTTTGCCGAAGCGGTGCGCCACGTTATGCACCACATATTTGTAGATCTGGGTTTCATCCGCTTTTTTGGTCATGGTGTTGAAGCGGCAGGCCACTTCGTTCTGACCGGCGGTGGCCACTTCGTGGTGGTGGGCTTCAACCACCAGGCCCATCTCTTCCATGGTCAGACACATGGCAGAGCGCAGATCCTGGGAGGAATCAACCGGAGGCACCGGGAAGTAACCGCCTTTCACGCCCGGGCGGTGGCCTTTGTTGCCGCCTTCGTATTTGGTGGATGAGTTCCACGCGCCTTCGATATCGTCGATAGCGACGTGGGAGCCGGAAATTGAGCTGCCAAAGCGGATATCGTCGAACAGGAAGAATTCCGGCTCCGGCCCGAACAGGACAGTATCGGCCAGGCCCGTTGCGCGCAGGTAATCTTCGGCACGTTTAGAGATAGAACGCGGGTCGCGATCGTAGCCCTGCATGGTGCCCGGCTCCAGAATGTCGCAGCGAATCAGCAGCGTGGGATCATCATAGAACGGGTCGATAACCGCGGTAGAGGCGTCCGGCATCAGCACCATGTCAGATTCGTTAATACCTTTCCACCCGCCGATGGAAGAGCCATCAAACATTTTGCCTTCTTCGAAGAAGTCAGCATTAACCTGGTGGGCAGGGATTGTGACGTGCTGTTCTTTACCTTTGGTATCGGTGAAGCGCAGATCAACAAACTTCACCTCATGTTCATTCAGCATCGTCAAAACGTGTTCAGCGGACATACATAACTCTCCCGGGTTTTTTCATTGTCGTCGTGGTAACGAGGTCTGGCACTGTTCTGAAATAGGGCTTTTCGCACTGAATATAGCGAAGCGAAAACTGTGCCAACTTTTAAAAAGGGTGCAAAAGGCGTTATCATGCGCGTCGTAGTGCAAAACGGATGCACCCGGATGGAAATATTGCACCAATATAGTGCGAATGCAGTGATGCGTTGCACTCTATTGGTGCGATTTTTGTTTGGGACGCTGGTTTTGCTCAGTGAAGACGATCACAAAGCCCGGCAACGAGGGTTGTTTGTAAAGGTTTATTGTGATCCTGTTTAGTCCTTCGATTAATACGTGTACAATAACGCGCTATTTCTAATGCCTGAGGCAAAGTTGTGATCGAAAATCTGCGTAACATCGCCATTATTGCGCACGTTGACCATGGTAAAACCACCCTGGTTGACAAGCTGCTGCAACAATCTGGTACTTTCGGTGAGAGAAGTGAACTGACCGAACGTGTCATGGACTCCAATGATCTGGAGAAAGAGCGTGGGATTACCATCCTCGCAAAAAACACGGCTATCAACTGGCGTGACTATCGTATCAATATCGTTGATACCCCGGGGCACGCTGACTTCGGTGGTGAAGTTGAACGTGTAATGTCTATGGTCGACTCTGTTCTGCTGCTCGTCGACGCAATGGATGGCCCTATGCCGCAGACTCGTTTCGTGACTCAGAAGGCTTTTGCCAATGGTCTGAAACCTATTGTGGTTATCAACAAAGTGGACCGCCCTGGTGCGCGTCCGGACTGGGTTGTGGATCAGGTGTTTGACCTGTTCGTAAACCTGGGTGCGACTGACGAACAGCTGGACTTCCCGATTGTTTATGCCTCTGCGCTGAACGGTATCGCGGGTCTGGATCACGAGGACATGGCTGAAGACATGACCCCGCTGTTCGAAACCATCGTTAAGCACGTTGAAGCACCGAACGTGGACCTGAACGGCCCGTTCCAGATGCAGATCTCCCAGCTCGACTACAACAACTACGTTGGCGTTATCGGGATTGGCCGCATCAAACGTGGCGTGGTTAAGCCTAACCAGCAAGTGACCATCATTGATGCTGAAGGCAACCGTCGTAACGGTAAAGTGGGTACTGTTCTGGGCCATATGGGCCTGCAGCGTATCGAATCTGCTTCTGCTGAAGCGGGCGATATCATTGCTATCACCGGTCTGGGTGAGCTGAACATCTCTGACACCATCTGCGACCCGCAGAATGTGGAAGCGCTGCCGGCACTGACCGTTGATGAGCCGACCGTAACCATGTTCTTCTGCGTAAACACCTCTCCGTTCTGCGGTAAAGAAGGTAAATACGTCACCTCCCGCCAGATCCTGGACCGCCTGAACAAAGAGCTGGTTCACAACGTGGCGCTGCGTGTTGAAGAAACCGAAGACCCGGATGCCTTCCGCGTGTCTGGCCGTGGTGAACTGCACCTGTCTGTACTGATCGAAAACATGCGTCGTGAAGGTTTCGAAATGGCGGTTTCCCGTCCGAAAGTTATCTTCCGCGAGATCGACGGTCGCCGTCAGGAGCCGTTTGAGCAGGTTACGCTGGACGTTGAAGAGCAGAACCAGGGTTCCGTCATGGAAGCACTGGGCCTGCGTAAAGGCGAACTGCGCGACATGATGCCGGATGGCAAAGGCCGTGTACGTCTTGACTACATCATCCCGAGCCGTGGCCTGATCGGCTTCCGTACCGAGTTCATGACCATGACCTCTGGTACTGGTCTGCTGTACGCCTCTTTCAGCCACTATGACGATCTGCGCCCGGGTGAAATCGGCCAGCGCCAGAACGGCGTGCTGATCTCCAACGGCCAGGGTAAAGCAGTGGCTTACGCTCTGTACAGCCTGCAGGATCGCGGTAAGCTGTTCCTGGGTCACGGTGCTGAAGTTTATGAAGGCCAGATCATCGGTATTCACAGCCGCTCTAACGACCTGACAGTAAACTGCCTGACCGGTAAAAAACTGACCAACATGCGTGCTTCCGGTACAGATGAAGCCACCACCTTGTCTCCGTGCATCAAAATGACGCTGGAGCAGGCGCTGGAATTCATCGATGACGACGAACTGGTAGAAGTGACCCCGCAGTCTATCCGTCTGCGTAAACGTCACCTGACCGAGAACGATCGTCGCCGCGCTAACCGTGGCCCGAAAGACTAATCCCCACTGATTTCCCTTACCGGAATAAGTGTCGTAAAGCCGCTGTGAAAACAGCGGCTTTTTTTATGCTTCTGTGACCTGCCGCCGCTGGCGGCTTTTCTGCTATTTTGAGCAATAGTCAAACCTGCGCTTTCCCGCTACAGTTAATTCTCCATGCCTTCAGGAGGAAGCCCGATGCTGTATATCTTTGATTTAGGGAATGTCATTGTCGATATCGATTTTAACCGGGTAATGGGTGTCTGGAGTGATTTCAGCCGTATCCCGCTGGCCCGCCTGCAAAGGGATTTTATACCCGGGGAGGCCTTCTACCAGCATGAGCGGGGGGAGCTGTCTGACCATGCGTTTGCCGAAGCCCTGTGCCACGATCTGAATATGCCCCTGAGCTATGAGCAATTTGCGGCCGGGTGGCAGGCGGTGTTTGTCTCCCTGCGCCCGGAGGTGATTGCCATTATGGCGCGCCTGCGTGAACAGGGGCACCGGGTGGTTGTGCTGTCCAATACCAACAACCTGCACACCGCACACTGGCCAGAACTGTACCCTGAGGTATACGCCACGGCGGATGCGGTCTACCTCTCCCATGAGCTGGGCACCCGCAAGCCGGAGCCGGACATCTTCCTGAAAGTGCTGGACGCCGAAGGCGTACGCCCGCAGGACGCGGTCTTCTTTGACGACAACGAAGACAATATTCGCGGGGCACAAGCGGTGGGGATCACCAGCGTGCTGGTGAGGGATAAAACCGATATTACGGATTATTTTGCCTGATGCGCGCAGCGCGTAAATTTGCCCGCTCGCTGTTATTGTGGCTCCGGCTACTGTGGCGGCGGGTTGATGAAGATAACATGACGACCCTGGCCGGGAACCTGGCGTATGTGTCGCTGCTCTCCCTGGTGCCGCTGGTGGCGGTAATTTTTGCCCTGTTTGCCGCCTTCCCGGCGTTTTCCGACATCAGTATTCAGCTGCGGCATTTTATTTTTGCCAATTTTATTCCCGCCACCGGGGATGTTATCCAGCGCTATATTGAACAGTTTGTCGCGAACTCCAGCCGGATGACGCTGGTGGGGAGCGTCGGGCTGGTGGTGACCTCACTGCTGCTGATGTACTCCATTGACAGCGCGCTGAATGTTATCTGGCGCAGCAAGCGCCACCGGCCAAAGGTCTACTCCTTCGCGATTTACTGGATGATCCTGACGCTCGGCCCGCTGCTGGTTGGCACCAGCCTGGCTATCAGCTCCTATTTGCTGTCGCTGCGCTGGGCCAGTGATTTCAACTCGGTTATTGATGATGTGCTGCGTATCTTTCCGCTGCTGCTCTCCTGGCTGGCCTTCTGGTTGCTGTACAGCCTGGTGCCGACTGTCCGGGTAAATAGCCGTGACGCCCTGGCAGGGGCGCTGGTGGCGGCTTTGCTGGTGGAGCTGGGTAAGAAAGGTTTCGCCTTGTATATCACCATGTTTCCTTCCTACCAGTTAATCTATGGTGTACTGGCGGTGATCCCCATTCTGTTTGTCTGGGTGTACTGGAGCTGGTGCATTGTCTTGCTCGGCGCCGAAATTACTGTCACTCTCGGGGAATTCCGATCTCTCAAACAACGCGCCAGAGGCGTTAAACAAGCATAACTATGATTGCATTAATTCAGCGAGTAACCCGCGCCAGCGTGCGCGTGGGCGATGAAGTGACCGGCGAAATCGGCCACGGTTTATTAGTATTACTGGGTGTTGAAAAAGACGACACGGAACAAAAAGCCCGGCGCCTGTGTGAGCGGGTGCTCGGTTACCGGATCTTCAGCGATGAAGACGACAAAATGAACCTCAGCCTGAAACAGGTGGGGGGGAGTGTTCTGGTCGTGTCCCAGTTCACCCTGGCGGCGGACACCAGTAAAGGCATGCGCCCGGGGTTTTCCGGCGGCGCGGCACCGGCACTGGCCGAATCGCTGTATGAGTATTTTACCGGCTGTTGCCGTGAGCAGGGGGTGACCACCCAAACCGGGCGCTTTGCGGCGGATATGCAGGTATCACTGGTTAACGACGGTCCGGTCACGTTCTGGCTTCAGGTATAAACCGGCCATGACCATCCGATGAGAACAATCCAGGAGAGTGCGGTGATGTATCATCTGCGGGTACCAAAAACCGAGGAAGAGCTGGAGATCTATTACCAGTTTCGCTGGGAGATGCTGCGCAAGCCGCTGCATCAGCCCCGGGGCTCTGAGCGGGATGCATGGGATGCGATGGCCCACCACCAGATGGTGGTGGATGAGCAGGGCAAACCGGTCGCGGTGGGCCGTTTGTATATTAATGCCGAAAATGAAGCCTCTATCCGCTTTATGGCGGTGGATCCCGGCGTTCAGGAAAAAGGGCTGGGTACGCTGATGGCGATGACGCTGGAATCGGTGGCCCGCCAGGAAGGCGTTAAGCGCGTGACCTGTAGCGCCCGGGAAGATGCGGTGGCGTTTTTTGCCAAGCTGGGGTTTCACAACGAAGGCGAAATTACCGCCCCCCAGACAACCCCGGTGCGCCATTTTCTGATGATCAAGCAGATAGCCTCTATGGATGACATCCTGCACCGGGCCGACTGGTGCGGGCAGCTCCAGCAGGCCTGGTATCAGCATATCCCCCTGAGTGAAAAAATGGGGGTGCGCATTGTGCAGTATACCGGGCAGAAATTTATCACCACCATGCCGGAAACCGGCAACCAGAACCCGAACCAGACACTCTTTGCCGGGAGTTTGTTCTCCCTTGCCACATTAACCGGCTGGGGGCTTATCTGGCTGATGCTGCGCGAAAGGCACCTTGGCGGCACGATTATCCTTGCCGATGCGCACATTCGCTACAGTAAGCCTATCAGCGGCCGCCCCGGCGCGGTGGCGGATCTCGGCTCACTGAGCGGCGATCTGGACCGGCTGGCCCGGGGGCGTAAATCCCGGGTGCAGTTGCGGGTTGAGCTGTACGGTGGTGATGATCTGGGCGCAGTATTTGAAGGCATCTTTATGGTGCTGCCTGCCCGGCCGTTCGGCCCTCTGGAAGAGGGCGGTAACGAAGAAGAATAACCCCCGGCACTCAGGCGCCGGGTGTATTCCCCGGGGTGACAACACCCTGCGCCATGGTCTGGTGGATCTGCAAACCCCGGGCATTGGTGGCGCTCAGATCTCCACTGACCGTGGGCCGCAGCGGCACGTTATGTTGCAGGCTCCCGGTAATATTCAGCCGGAGATTTCCGTCCCCTTCAAGCGGCAGTGCCGGCCACCCCCAGTAGTGCAGTGTATCCAGAGGGACAGCGCGCCCGCTGAGCGAGAGCACAGCCCGGCGCTGCGGCAGCTGGGATACGGTGGCGGTCGCCTCCAGTAGCCCCTGGCCTGCAAACGCGCTGAGCTCGCTGATATTGACCGTGGACAGGTTCGCCTCCAGCGCCATGGACGGGCGGCGTAAATCCATACGGTTCAGGGTGGCTGCCGCCGCGTTAAGGTTCAGCCTGCCTCCCCATATTCCCCACTGATTATTGCGCACCAGCTGCAACCGGGTACCGCTGCTGTCCAGGGCGGTGAACTGGAACGGAAAGTCGGGGTTGGTATCGATCAGTAAGTTCCGGCTGGCGGAGAGCTTCTCAACCCGCAGGCTGTTGAGCCAGCCGGGTGCCGGTGCCGCCAGGTACTGTTTCCAGGCCGTGGGCAGGGTGTACTCCAGCCCGGCGATGGTCAGCTCATCCAGGGTGAGCGCTTTGCTCTGGCGCTGCCAGTGGCCCGTGGCGCGCAGCAGCCCCCCGGCCCAGCGGGTGGTAAATTGCTGCAGGGTGAGCGCCTGGCCGGATAACCGGACCGTCATAATGGGGTCAAACAGGTGCACTGCGCCGTATAGCGCCTCGCTGGCGCTGACGGATAATGTGCCCTCCTGCGCGCTCCAGCGGCCATGCTCCAGCCCGATATTGCGTAACCCCAGGCTGAGGCCATTCACCGCCCAGCCAGGCCCCTGAAGCTGGGTGTTGGTGATATCCACATTCCTGAGCGTGACCGGGGGCAGCGTTGCGGCCCGGGCCAGCAAACGCGCCAGGGTGTCGCGGCTCTGGTAGCGCAGATCGCTGATGCGTAAATAGTCTACCTGCCAGCGGCCATCCGGCGTGCGCTGCAGGCTGCTGCTCATGCTGCCGCGGGCCACATCGCCCCCGAGGGAGCTGATAATCAGGCTGCCGTTGCGGGTCTCGCCCTGCATCAGCACCTGGCTTGCCGGAAGACCGTTCAGGATCAGTTGCCCGGCGCTGAACTGAAAACGGGCATCCTGCTGGCGGGCCGGGTTCCAGGGGGTTATCCCCCCGGAGACCTGGCGGGCCACGAGCGGCCACTGGCCGGGGGTGGCGTTGATATTCATTGCGCTGAGCTGCAGGCGGCGGGCCTGGAGCGGCAGCGACGGCAGGCCACCCCGGGGCAGATTCAGGGTGCCGTTGTGTATCTGCAGGGAGTTAACATCGCCCGACCGGGTGAGCTGCCGGGCGCTGAGGCCGACATCCACCTGTTGCGCAACCAGCAGCGGGGGCTGGCCTGGCTTGCGCAGGCTGAGATTGCTGAAAACCAGATGAGAAGGGGAAGACCAGCTGTGGCTGAGCTTATCAAAGGTGATGTGCCACTGCTGGCCTGCGCTGATTCTGGCGGCCAGCTGGCTGGCGCCCCAGCGGGTCTGCACGGCTATGTACAGGGCAACAATTATCACTGTTAGTGCGATCAGCAGGGTAAGGAGAAGCCTTCTGAGTGAATTCATCGTCTTTCATCCCGTGAACATTAACAGTCTGAGTTATGCACGATTTAGCCGGTGAGCTCAAGGGGGGGATTGTAAGGTTGCGGGCGGTGATGGCGCGTTTGCGCCATCACCGTGCAGGTGGTCAGCGTTTTTGCGGCTGATCTTCAGGAAAAATCAGATTCAGCACAATGGCGGTGATCCCGCCGGCGGCAATACCGGATGCCAGCAGGGTTTTCAGCCAGTCCGGCGCGAACTGCAGAATTAACGGCTGCTGGGAGATCCCCAGCCCGACGGCCAGAGACAGGGCAATAATCATGATAGCCCGGCGGTTCAGGGGCTCGCGGGAGACAATACGCACCCCGGAGGCCGCAATGGTGCCGAACATCACGATAGTCGCCCCGCCGAGCACCGGCTCAGGAATGTGCTGCACAAAGCCGCTTACCGCCGGGAACAGACCCAGGATTATCAGCATCAGCGCCACCACAAAGCCCACATAGCGGCTGGCAACCCCGGTGAGCTGAATAACCCCGTTGTTCTGGCCAAAGCAGGAGTTCGGGAAGGTGTTAAACACCGCAGAAACAAACGAGTTCATGCCGTTTGCCAGCACGCCGCCTTTCAGACGACGGAGATACAGCGGGCCGGTGACCGGCTGCTCTGAAACATCCGACGTGGCGGTAATATCGCCTATCGTTTCCAGAGAGGTCACCATAAAGACCAGCATCAGCGGGATAAGCAGGCTCCAGTCAATGCCCAGCCCGTAGTAAAGCGGGGTGGGGATCATAAACAGATCGCTGTTCGACGGTGTGG
The DNA here is from genome assembly GCF_000262305.1 of Shimwellia blattae DSM 4481 = NBRC 105725. Lineage (NCBI taxonomy): Bacteria > Pseudomonadati > Pseudomonadota > Gammaproteobacteria > Enterobacterales > Enterobacteriaceae > Shimwellia > Shimwellia blattae. Next base: position 4,065,113 of record NC_017910.1, on the reverse strand, counting down.
TGTTTTCCGGCAGCATGCCCATAAACCAGGCCAGCAGGTAACCTACCGCCATGGCTATCACCAGGGATGCCACGCGCAGATAAGGGTTGCGCTGGCGGTTCAGGGCAATAATCACCACCAGTACCGCCCCGGCCAGCAGCAGGTTCGACGGGGCACCGAAGGTGTGGTTATTGATGGCGGTATAACCGCCACCGATAGAGGTCAGCCCCACCTGAATAAGTGACAGGCCGATAATCATCACCACCACGCCGGAAACCAGCGGGGTGATAATGCGCTGTGCCAGGTGCAGGCCACGGGAGATTATCATTTCTGTGCAGCTGGCCAGCATCAGGGTGCCGAACAGCGCCGCCATCATGGTGGGGATATCGGCCCCGCCGTTTTTCAGCGCCATACCGCCCATAATAAGCGGCGAGACGAAGTTAAAACTGGTCCCCTGGATGGAGAGCAGCCCGGAGCCCACCGGCCCCCAGGCTTTGATCTGAATAATAGACGCCACGCCGGAGGCGAATAGTGACATACTGATGATGTGCTGGGTATCTGCGGCCGGTAATCCCAGGGCCTGACAAATCAGCAGGGCCGGGGTGATCACGGCGACAAACATTGCCAGTAAATGCTGACAGGCGGCGAACAGTGTTTGAGGCAGCGGCGGTTTATCTTCAAGGCGGTAGATAAGTTCGCTGGGGCGGTCCTGAGTTTCTGGTTTTCTGTTCTCAGACTCAACAGCTTTTACTGACATCGGAGGAAATCCCGTAATGGAAAAGCGGTGATTTTAATGGATAGCACGATAAAAGCAATCGTTTGCTTGCCTGTTGTGGTTGCACGCCCCGCGAACCCGTTGCGTGCTGCGTATAATCCGCAGGCATTTTTTGTTAAAATCTGGTAACCAGTACCGTTGGGAAACGAATTAAAAAACACAATATCACTTTAATAACAAGGGATTATCCCGAACATGGAGCCTGTTATGCTACACCTCGATACGCTTGCTACACTGGTGGCCGCCACGCTGGTTTTATTGCTGGGGCGCAAGCTGGTGCACTCCGTCTCTTTACTGAAAAAATACACCATTCCCGAACCGGTCGCGGGCGGCTTGCTGGTTGCCGTGGCGCTGTTGATCCTCAATCAGGCTTTCGGGCTGGTGATTGAGTTTGATATGTCGCTGCGCGATCCGCTTATGCTGGCGTTTTTCGCCACCATTGGCCTGAACGCGAACCTTTCCAGCCTGCGGGCCGGGGGGAGATACCTCGCAATCTTTCTGATTGCGGTGGTGGGCCTGCTGCTGATGCAAAACGCCATCGGCATTGTGATGGCCAAACTGATGGGTATTGATCCGCTGATGGGGCTGCTGGCCGGGTCTATTACCCTGTCCGGGGGCCACGGCACCGGGGCTGCCTGGAGTAAAGTCTTTACCGAACGCTATGGTTTCCAGAATGCCACCGAAGTGGCGCTCGCCTGCGCTACGTTCGGGCTGGTATTAGGCGGGCTGATTGGCGGGCCGGTGGCGCGCTATCTGATAAAGCATACCACTACCCCCCAGGGGGCACCGGATGACAGCAGCACCCCTACGGCGTTTGAAAAGCCGGACACCGGGCGCATGATAACCTCCCTGGTGCTGATAGAAACCATCGCGCTTATTGCCATTTGCCTGACTGCCGGGCGCATTGTTGCGCAGGCGCTCCAGGGCACGGCATTCGAGCTTCCGACATTTGTGTGTGTGCTGTTCATTGGTGTGATCCTGAGTAATACCCTGGCGCTGATTGGGTTTTATCAGGTTTTCGAGCGGGCGGTATCCGTGCTGGGTAACGTGAGTTTGTCTTTGTTCCTCGCCATGGCGCTGATGAGCCTTAAGCTGTGGGAGCTGGCCTCCCTGGCGCTGCCGATGCTGGTTATTCTGACGGTGCAGGCGGTGGCGATGGCGCTGTATGCGGCATTTGTTACGTTCCGGATCATGGGGAAAAACTACGATGCGGCGGTACTGGCGGCTGGCCATTGTGGTTTTGGCTTAGGGGCCACCCCCACGGCGATTGCCAATATGCAGGCCATTACCGAGCGCTTCGGGCCGTCCCATGTGGCGTTTCTGGTGGTGCCGATGGTCGGGGCGTTTTTTATTGATATCGTGAATGCGCTGGTTATCAAGCTGTATCTGATGCTGCCGGTCTTTGGCTGATCAGGCATTGGAATAGCGTTCTGTCTCCGGCATCCAGCGTTCAATCAGGGCGCTGGCCTGCCGGGGGTAGCGCTCGTGAATATGGCGGGCGATGCGCTGAACTTCCGGGATCATGGCCTGATCGCGCAGTAAGTCTGCCACTTTAAACTCCGCATTCCCGGTCTGGCGGGTGCCCAGTAGCTCCCCGGGCCCGCGAATTTCGAGATCTTTTTGCGCAATAACAAACCCGTTGTTACTGTCACGCAGCACCTGAAGGCGCAGCTGCGCGGTTCTGGAGAGCGGCGACTTATACAGCAGCACGCAGTGGGATGCCACGGCACCGCGGCCAACCCGCCCGCGTAACTGGTGCAGTTGCGCAAGCCCCAGCCGTTCCGGGTTCTCAATAATCATCAGGCTGGCATTCGGCACATCCACCCCGACTTCAATAACGGTTGTCGCCACCAGCAGATGCAGCGCGCCCTGCTTAAACGCGTCCATGACGTCCTGCTTCTCTTTGGCTTTCATGCGGCCATGAACCAGCCCGATGTTCAGATCCGGCAGCGCCTGCTGTAGCTCTGCACAGGTGGCTTCTGCGGCCTGTGCTTCCAGCACCTCGGACTCTTCAATCAACGTGCAGACCCAGTAAGCCTGGCGGTGCTCTTCATGGCAGGCGTGGCGCACCCGCTCGATAATATCCTGGCGACGGGTATCGGCGATGGCGACGGTGGTGATTGGGGTGCGCCCGGGGGGCAGCTCATCGATCACCGAGGTATCCAGATCCGCATAGGCGGTCATGGCCAGGGTGCGCGGAATCGGGGTCGCCGTCATAATCAGCTGGTGGGGGTGAAACCCCTGCTGCTCGCCTTTTTCCCACAGGGCCAGGCGCTGGTGGACCCCAAAACGGTGCTGCTCATCGATAATCACCAGTGCCAGCCCGTGAAACTGTACCTGCTCCTGGAAAATTGCGTGGGTGCCGACAATCATCGCCACCTCTCCCCGGGCGATGGCTTCCTGCTGGGCCTGGCGCGCTTTGCCTTTTTGTTTCCCGGCCAGCCAGCCGACGTTAATCCCCAGCGGGGCGAACCAGCGGCGGAAGTTAGCCGCGTGCTGCTCCGCCAGCAGCTCTGTCGGGGCCATTAACGCCACCTGTTTACCGTGGGCGATAGCCCGCAGCGCGGCCAGTGCCGCAACCAGGGTCTTCCCGGAGCCCACATCCCCCTGCACTAAGCGCATCATCGGGGTATCCAGGGCCATGTCGCGCTCAATATCCGCAGTAACCCGCTGCTGGGCACCGGTCGGGGAGAATGGCAGGGCGTTGAGAAACGCCTGTTTTAGCCTGTCGTCAGGGGCGAGCGCCAGGGCATGATAACGCCGGGCACCGGCGCGCAGCGCCAGCATACTCAGGTTATGGGCCAGTAACTCTTCGAGGATTAACCGGCGCTGGGCCGGATGCTGGCCGCTTTCCAGATCGTCAAGGCGCATATCCGGCGGCGGGCGGTGCAGGGTGCGCAGCGCCTGGGGCAGGCTCATCAGCCCCCGGGCCAGCTCCTCCGGCAACAGCTCGCTGATGGCACAGGTATCCAGCAGATCCAGTGCCTGATCGGTGAGCTTGCGCAGTGTGGCCTGGCGGATCCCTTCGGTCGTGGGGTAGACCGGGGTGAGAGTATCCTGGAGATCCGGGGTGCTGCTCTCCCCCTGAATACGGTATTCCGGGTGGATCATCTCTGCGCCGTGTACGCCGCGTTTCGCCTCACCATAAGCCAGCACCCGGCGCCCCGGGGCGAGGCTGTTTTTCATTGCGGCGTTGAAATTGAAAAAACGCAGGGTGAGGATCCCGGTGCCGTCTGAAATCTGGCAGGTCAGCATGCGGCGGCGGCCGAAGGTGATATTGCTGTTCAGCACTTCCCCTTCCACAGAGGCATAAATACCGGGCAGCAGATCGTTAATGGTGTAAAGGCGGGTGCGGTCTTCATAACGCAGCGGCAGGTGCAGCAGCAGGTCCTGCACCGTATGCAGGCCAATTTTCGCCAGCTTACTGGCCTGGCTTGCGCCTACACCGCTCAGGGTACTGAGCGCTACCGCATCCAGTAGCCGCCCCTGCATGGTTTACTCTGCCGCCTGCATGGCGGACCACCAGGTTTCGCTGGCTTCAATGTCGCCAAGGTCGTTAATTCGCGGGTAGGGTAGCCCTTTGCGGGTGGCTACTTTTGCCAGTACCGGATACCCCCCTTCAAACAAAAGGCGCTGCTGCTCTGCATCAGACAGGAGGCTGTTTTCGCGCCGGTACATTCCGGCAATCTGGCGCTGGCGCTGGGCTTCATACAGGATAAGCGCCGACGCGACCGACACATTCAGCGACTGCACCATGCCGGTCATCGGAATAATAATGTCCTGATCGGCAAGGCTGAGCGCTTCCCGGGTGATCCCGGTTTTTTCCTGGCCCATCAGAATACAGGTCGGGCGGGTGTAATCGATATCGCGGAAATCGACAGCGCCGGGGGAAAGGTGAGTAGCGAGGATCTGCATTCCCTGGCGTTTCAGCTCGCTGACCGCATCAGCGATGGTGGGGTGGGTTTTTACCTCCACCCAGCTGTTACTACCGGCCGCTGCCGATGCCATGGTGCGCATCCGGTTGCCGGGCCACACTGCGTGCACTTCGTGAACCCCGACCGCATCCGCGGTGCGAATAATGGCAGAGACATTATGGGGTTTATGTACCTGCTCCATGCAGACTGTTAAGTCAGGCTGGCGCAGGGCCAGCATTTCGCGAATGCGCGCATACCGCTGTGGATTCATGCCGTTAGTTTCTGTTACGTGTGACTTTAATAACATCCGGCATCACGCGAATTTTGCGCATGATATTCGCCAGCTGTATGCGATCTTTGGCCGACAGGCGGATAAACGTGGAATAGACGCGGCCGTCTTTCTCTTCGGTGTTCAGGCTGTGGATATTCGAGCCCGTGGTGTTAATGGCCGCCGTCAGGTTCGCCAGGGCGCCCTGGTGGTTAAACATATCCACTTTGATTTCGGTGATAAATTCCTGCTCGGTCTCTTTATCCCACTCGACCGGCATAAATTTCTCAGGCTCTTTCTGGTAGCCACGAATATTACGGCAGGACTCATGGTGGATAACCAGGCCTTTCCCCGGGCTGATATGCGCCACAATCGGGTCACCCGGGATTGGGCGGCAGCATTTTGCGAAGGTGATCAGTACCCCGTCTGCCCCTTTGATGGGCAGATTATGGCTGAGGGCCGCCTGCGAGCCGGCGCCATTGCCGGTAATATCGCCCTGGAACAGGTTTTTGGCGACCACTACGCTCATTGCGTTGCCAAGCCCTATCTCTGCCAGCAGATCGTCCAGCGTGGCCAGTTTCATGCGATCAAGCTCGCGCTGAATATTCTCTTTGGGGATCTCGGCCAGTTTTTTGCTGCCCCCCAGCGCATGGCTGAGCAGGCGGCGGCCAAGGCTTACCGAATCATCGCGCTTGAGGTTTTTCAGCATCTGGCGAATACGGGCCCGGGCTTTAGAGCTGACGACAAAATTCAGCCATGCGGCATTCGGGCGGGCACCCGGTGCGGTGATTATCTCCACGGTCTGACCGCTGGAGAGGGCCTGAGAGAGCGGATAAGGCTGGCGGTCGACTCGGGCACCCACACAGGCGTGGCCGATATCGGTGTGTACCGCATAGGCGAAGTCTACCGGTGTTGCGCCTGCGGGCAGCTCGACAATCCGGCCTTCAGGGGTGAATACGTAGATTTCGTCCGGGAACAGATCGGATTTTACGCTCTCGATAAATTCAAAAGAGCTACCGGCGCTCTGCTGTAGTTCCAGCAGGCTTTGCATCCAGCGCTGGGCGCGGATCTGGGCGGCGGTGCTGCTGTCGCCTTCTTTGTATGCCCAGTGTGCCGCGACCCCCATCTCCGCCATCTGATCCATATCTTCAGTGCGGATTTGCACTTCAACCGGCACCCCGTGGGGGCCAATCATTGAGGTGTGTAGCGACTGGTAGCCGTTCGCCTTCGGAATGGCGATATAGTCTTTTACCCGGCCCGGGCGCGGCTTGTACAGGCTGTGCATCTGGCCCAGCACCCGGTAACAGGTATCCACGTCTTTTACGATAACCCGGAAGGCGTAAATATCCATAATCGAGTGAAAACGCTGCTCTTTAAGCACCATTTTGCAGTAAATCGAGTACAGATGCTTTTCGCGCCCGCTAACACGGCAGGGGATCCCCGCTTCCTGTAACCGGCCTTCAATCTCCGAGAGGATTTTCTGAATCATCTCTTTGCGGTTACCGCGCGCGGCTTTTACCACCTCTTTGATCACCCGGTAACGATTAGGGTACAGGGCTTCAAAACCCAGCTCTTCCAGCTCGGTTTTCAGGTGGTGGATACCCAGACGGTGGGCCAGCGGGCTGTAGATTTCCAGGGTTTCGCGGGCAATGCGGCGGCGTTTATCCGGGCGCAGGGCGCCAAGGGTGCGCATGTTGTGGGTGCGGTCGGCGAGTTTGATAAGGATAACGCGGATATCCTGTACCATCGCCATGATCATCTTGCGAAAGTTTTCCGCCTGGGCTTCTTTCTTATCGCGGAATTTCAGCTTATCGAGCTTGGAGACCCCCTCTACCAGCTCGGCAACGGTTTTGCCAAACAGCTGCTCCATATCCTGGTAGGTGGCAGGGGTATCTTCAATGACATCATGCAGCAGTGCTGCCATCAGCGTTTCGTAGTCCAGCCTCATTTCCGCCAGAATACAGGCCACGGCAACAGGGTGCGTGATGTAAGGTTCACCGCTTGAACGTGTTTGTCCCTCGTGGGCATCACGCGCGACAAGGTATGCCTGCTGGAGACGCTTAATCTGGTCTCCGGGCAGGTATTGTTGAATCAGTTGATTCAGGCTTTCAAACAGATACAAGGGTGACCTGCTGGGTAATTAACGACGACCTTCAGCAATCGCGGTAACCGCCTGCAGTTCTGCGGCTTCCTGCTCTTGCTGCTCCTGGCGCTCACGGACATCGAGAATCTGATTGTTGATCAGACCTTCTTCGATTTCACGCAGTGCAATAACGGTGGTTTTATCGTTTTCTTCCGGTACGAGCGGATCTTTACCGCCGGTCTGCATCTGACGAGCGCGACGCGCGGCGACCAGTACCAGGTCAAAACGGTTACCAATTTTCTCTACAGCGTCCTGAACAGTTACGCGTGCCATATTTAAAATGCTCCACAGATGAAGAAATGACTGGGCATGATACTGAAACCCGCCTCAGTCTGCCAATAGTTTGCTGATTAATGCGTCATGTCGCTGCTTCTGGCGGCTCATGCGCAGGCGCTCGGCGCGGATAATAATTTTAAGATCCGCCAGCGCCGTATCGAAATCGTCGTTAACGATCAGGTAATCATATTCGGCGTAGTGGCTCATTTCCGCTACTGCCTGGGCCATGCGCCGGGCAATGACCTCTTCACTATCCTGACCGCGGCCGCGCAGGCGGCGATCCAGCTCAATTTTTGACGGCGGCAGAATAAAAATACTGCGCGCATGGGGCATTTTGGTGCGAATTTGCTGTGCGCCCTGCCAGTCAATATCAAGGAAAACATCCACACCGGTTGCCAGAACCTGCTCAATGGTCTCGCGCGATGTGCCGTAGTAATTACCAAAAACTTCCGCATGTTCCAGGAAGGCGTCTCTGGTAATCATTTCCCGAAATTCGTCTTTACTGACAAAAAAGTAATGCTCGCCGTGTACTTCACCAGGACGCGCTGCCCGGGTGGTATGGGAAACCGAAACCTGCGTGTCATACAGCGGTTGGGTTTTCAGTAACGCCTGAATAAGGCTTGATTTTCCAGCGCCGCTGGGCGCAGAAACGATATAAAGCGTGCCTTGAGCCATGTGTGTCTTATTGAGTTGGTATACAAAAAAGGAGTGCGTATACCCACTTATTATACACATGGTTGTTGTGTGGCGTAATCCTGGTCACACTTTTCCTGCGGATTTGTTCTTTTTCGCGCACTGTTTTCCAGATATCCGCCTTTGTTGCATCTCTCAGAGAGATATCTGTGAAGACCGATCGCAGTACAACAAATCGCGGCTCGTTATTTCCTGCCAGACACCATAACAATGGCGCCTCACCTTCAGGGAGGCTTGTTATGCGTGTGTGGGCGGGATTGTGGCTGGGGCTGGTCAGCACGGTGGTTACGGGGCAGTGCCCCGACTGGCAGCCAGCGCATGCCGGGCAGGAGATAGCCCGGCTCAGCCAGCAGATAGACCAGTGGGATAAGGACTACTGGCTGGCCGGGGCCAGTGAGGTTAATGACGAAACCTACGACCGGCTCACCGCGCGGCTGGACATGTGGCGCCAGTGTTTTGGTTACTCCCCGCAGCCGCCCCGCCAGCCCCCGGCAAAGGGGCATTTTCTGCATCCGGTTGCCCATACCGGGGCCCGTAAATTGCGCGATCGGCTGGCGGTTGCGCGCTGGATGGCCGGGAAAACCGATCTCTGGATCCAGCCGAAGGTGGACGGTGTGGCGGTGACGCTGGTCTATCAGAACGGCCGCCTCAGCAAGGCCATCAGCCGTGGAGACGGGCAGCGCGGGGAAGACTGGACCAGCCGGGTACGGGGGATTGCGGCAGTCCCCGCTGTGGTTTCCGGCCCGCTGCGCGACAGTGTGTTGCAGGGGGAGCTGTTTTTGCGGCGTGAGGGGCATATTCAGCAGCGCATGGGCGGGGAAAACGCCAGGGCACTGGTGGCCGGGGCGATGATGCAGCAGGCAGACAGCGCGCTGCTTAACCGGCTGGCGATATTTATCTGGGCCTGGCCGGACGGCCCGGCAGATATCAGGCAGCGTATGGCGGCGCTGAGCGCGGGCGGGTTTCACTACAGTGCCCGGTATACGCTGCCGGTGCAGGATAGCGCAGAGGCGGAACGCCAGAGAACGGCGTGGTTTACCTCGCCGCTGCCTTTTGTAACGGACGGTGTTGTCATCCGCCAGGGGCATGAGCCCGCCGGGCGTTACTGGCGGCCAGGGCAGGCAGGCTGGATGGTGGCGTGGAAATACCCGCCAGTTTCCCAGGTGGCAACGGTGCGTGATGTTCAGTTCAGTGTCGGGCGGAGCGGAAAAGTCAGCGCGGTGGCACACCTGGAGCCGGTCCAGCTGGATGATAAGCGCGTTCAGCGGGTGCTTATTGGCTCCGTGGCGCGCTGGCGCGCACTGGATATCGTGAAGGGCGATCAGCTACAGATAAGCCTGGCCGGGCAGGGGATCCCGCGCCTGGATCGGGTGGTCTGGCGGGTGAGCGAGCGCCAGCGGGCAGAGCCGCCACAGGAGATATTTACCCCGCTGAGTTGTTATTTCTCCTCCCCGGGGTGTGAGGCGCAGTTTCTGGCGCGGCTTAACTGGCTGGGCTCCGGGGCGGTGCTGGATATTGGCGGTATGGGCCCGGCCACCTGGCGGTTACTGCACCAGCAGTGGCGTTTTGAACATATTTTCTCCTGGCTGGGGCTGAGCCGGGAACAGCTCCAGTCAACGCCCGGGCTCTCTGCTTCCCGGGGGCTTCAGCTGTGGCACCGGTTTAACCTGGTCAGGAAACGGCCGCTGGTGCGCTGGGTGATGGCGCTCGGGCTGCCGCTAAGCGCGGCGGCGTTACGGGCCACCGCGGATAGCGACTGGGGCGCCTTCAGCTCCCGGTCTGAGCAACAGTGGCGGGGTGTACCAGGTGTTGGCGCGAAGCGGGCCAGCCAGCTGATGGCAGTGTTACACCATCATGTGCTGGGGAAACTGGTGGCCTGGCTACAGGAACAGCAGATCCCGGCGTTTACACCACCGGGGGCAGAGCCTGAAAACCCACCGGGGAGCGTGGGCTAGTCATTTGCGTGGTGGTAATGAAACACCGGCAGGCCAAGCCGCAGTCTGACGGCCAGCATCCGGGTAATAAACCCAAACAGCAGCGTGGAAATCACCACCACATCGTGGTTGCTGGTGTAGTGCTCCATGGCGATATACAGAATGGCGGAGGCAAACGAGATCCCCGCATACAGCTCTTTCTGGAATACCAGCGGTATACGTTTGCAGAACATATCGCGCAGGACACCGCCAAAGACCCCGGTAACAACGGCGGCAATCGTGGCGATTACCGGGCCCTCCCCCATATCGAGGGCGATTTGTGCACCAATAATCGAAAAAACCACTAATCCCAGCGCGTCCAGCACCAGAAACAGGCGGCGTAGATGGGGCATTACCGGGGCGACTATTGTGGTCAGTACCGCGGCAATGGCAACGATAACAACATATTCAGGGTGGCGGACCCAGCCCAGCGGATAGTGCCCCAGCAGAATATCTCTGACTGATCCTCCCCCCAGTGCGGTGGCAGTGGCAATGATGATAACGCCAAAAGTATCCATACGGCGGCGCCCGGCAGCGAGTGCTCCGGTCATCGCTTCGGCGGTAATACCAATTAAATAGAGAATATGCAGCAACATGATCTTATTCGTGGTGTAGTCAGGCCCGAAAGCAGAGGTAAACAGGGTAGCGGCCCGGGCGGCGAATCTCGCTTGAGATTTTCTAAGGCAATGTGTTTCGCGATACTTAAGTTAGTGCGCTATTTTTGTTTTATACTTAAAAAACAATGTGATGATTGTTTTTAATGTTTGAATATGCATTAGAAAATATAATGCTTTTTTTCAGCGCATAGCAAAGAATGATCATTTGCCCTGTGGCGGGGGGCTTCCCGTGAGTGTAAATAAGCAGGAATGGATAAGCCTCGGGGGCGTTTTTCAACTATTGATCATATATCCGGTCGGTCAGTAAAAGGGAGGTAATATGGCGGTTCTCGGAGGTAATGCTAACAGTCTTATTAATAAGATGGTTGATTTCAGGGCGTCCACCCAGGCCTTTATGGAGTATCTGGGCAAATCCACAGAGCAGAACGATGCGACGGAGTCTATCCCGCCCGACAAAATACCGATGTATCTGGAAAGGCTGGAGCACTACCGGGCAATTTATAAAAACAAAGACAAACAGACAAAATAACGCCAGCAACCAGCCGCACCACAGCCCGTATGTTGCGGGCTGCGGTGCTTATGTACAGCGTACTGTCAGAAGTGATACTTCACGCCAATCATGGCCGTGCTGTCGTGATAACCTTCATCACCCATTTGTGTGCCCACATTCCCCCACAGATTCAGGCGCGGGTTGATTTGCCCTTCCACGCCGACTTTCACCTCACCGATATTACGCGCACCTGCCTGGCTGCCTGTAAATTCGCCTATTTTCAGGGTGTAACCGGTTTTCAGCGAGGCCGTCAGCCCCCGGGATTTGTAAGAATCCCGGGCGGGTTTTCGCCATTCACATGGCTGTTGAGCCAGCTTTGTTGCGTCGTCATGATAGCCCATGATAAACAAAAAGCCCGCTGGGTTGCGGGCTTGATGTGATTTATGCGTCGTCGTGAATGCTGCTGATAGCTTACTCGATATTCTGAATCTGTTCGCGCATCTGCTCGATCAATACTTTAAGCTCAATGGCTGAGTTAGTAATTTCCGTATTGATGGATTTTGACGCCAGAGTATTCGACTCGCGGTTAAATTCCTGCATCATAAAATCCAGGCGACGGCCGACAGCTTCTTTCTTTTTCAGGATGTTGTAGGTTTCTTTTACATGCGCATCCAGACGGTCGAGCTCTTCGGCCACATCCAGACGCTGGGCAATCAGCACCAGCTCCTGCTCCAGGCGGTTATTTTCCAGCTGAACCTGGGCTTCTTCCAGTTTGGCGGTCACCCGTTCGCGCTGCCACTTGAGCACGTCCGGCATCTGGGCACGTACTTTGGCCACTTCGCCGGTTACCGCTTCAAGACGCTGCTCGATCAGCGCTTTCAGTGCCTGACCTTCGGTTTCGCGGGCGACGATAAAGTCATCAAGGGTCTGCTCAAGTGCGGCCATAATCTCAGCGGCAATGGCGTCCAGATCCTGCTCTTTTGCCGACATCACGCCAGGCCAGCGCAGCACGTCTACCGGGTTAATTTCACCCTCGTCGCTTTGCATTTTTACCCAGTTGGCGGCATCTACCAGCTGTTTAGCCAGCTTTTCATTGAGGATCAGTGAGCTTTGGGCGCTGGCGTCTGGCTCAAAGCGCAGGGTGCATTCCACTTTGCCACGGGTCAGGCGCGCCCGGATACGCTCCCGGACGACAGGTTCCAGGCTGCGAAATTGTTCCGGCAGGCGGAAGTAGGTTTCCAGATAGCGCTGGTTAACTGAACGCAATTCCCAGGCGGCGCTGCCCCATTCACCCTTTAGCTCGCGCCGGGCGTAGGCGGTCATACTGCGGATCATATTAATACCTGTTAATAAAAAGTGGATGCATGGATTATAGCGGCGCCTACCTCTCCAGGATAGGAATAACCGGCTGAAGTCCGTATAATGCGCAGCCACACTCGTTTTAAGCCGGAGAATTACTATGCGTCCAGCAGGTCGTAGCGCCACCCAGGTGCGTCCCGTCACCCTGACCCGTCACTATACAAAACACGCTGAAGGCTCCGTGCTGGTCGAGTTTGGCGAGACGAAAGTATTATGTACGGCCTCCGTTGAGGAGGGGGTTCCCCGCTTCCTGAAAGGTCAGGGCCAGGGCTGGGTCACCGCCGAATACGGTATGCTGCCGCGTGCGACCCATACCCGTAATGCCCGGGAGGCCGCTAAAGGTAAACAGGGGGGCCGCACGATGGAGATCCAGCGTCTGATCGCCCGTTCCCTGCGCGCCGCGCTGGATCTGAAAGCGCTGGGTGAGTTTACCATCACCCTGGATTGTGACGTGATTCAGGCAGATGGCGGCACCCGTACTGCTTCCATCACCGGCGCCTGTGTTGCCCTGGCTGATGCCATCCAGTCACTGATGGATAAAGGCAAACTGAAAACCAACCCGATGAAAGGCATGGTAGCGGCGGTCTCCGTCGGGATCGTGGCGGGTGAGGCGGTGTGCGATCTGGAATATGTGGAAGATTCTGCCGCAGAAACCGATATGAATGTGGTGATGACCGAAGACGGTCGCATTATTGAAGTGCAGGGCACCGCAGAAGGAGAGCCCTTCACCCATGAAGAGTTACTGGCGTTGCTGGCCCTCGCCAGAGGGGGCATCGATGCCATTATTGCGTCGCAGAAGGCGGCGTTATCCCGTTAAGTGTAAGGCGACTGAAGAGTCGCCTTTTTTTTGCCTTGCCGTTATGTCTGTCTATAAGGAGCGAATCCATGAAACCGTATCAGCGCCAGTTTATTGAGTTTGCGCTTAACAAGCAGGTGCTTAAGTTCGGCGATTTTACGCTGAAATCCGGGCGTAAAAGCCCCTATTTCTTTAATGCCGGGCTGTTTAATACCGGGCGCGACCTGGCGTTACTGGGCCGTTTCTATGCGGAAGCGCTGGTAGATTCAGGTATCGGTTTTGATCTGGTTTTTGGCCCGGCATACAAAGGTATCCCGATTGCCACCACCACTGTTGTTGCCCTGGCTGAACACCACGAGCGCGACGTTCCCTACTGCTTTAACCGCAAAGAGGCCAAAGACCACGGCGAAGGGGGAAACCTGGTCGGTAGCCCGCTGCAGGGCCGCGTGATGCTGGTTGACGATGTGATCACCGCCGGGACCGCTATTCGTGAGTCGATGGAGATAATCCAGGCGCACCGGGCAACCCTGGCCGGGGTGCTTATCTCCCTGGACCGCCAGGAGCGCGGCCGTGGCGAGCTTTCGGCGATTCAGGAAGTGGAGCGTGACTACGGTTGTGCCGTGATATCGATTATCACCCTGCGGGATCTGATAACCTACCTGGAAGAAAAACCGGACATGGCAGAACACCTTGAGGCGGTCCGCCAGTACCGCCAGCATTACGGGGTCTGAAAACCGAAGGAGCCCGTTGCGGGCTCCTTGTCTTACTGTAACTGCGCGGCGACCAGCGGCCAGCGCTGCTCGAAATCGTCGGTCGGGCGATAGCGGAAATCACTGCGCACAAACCGGGACAGCATACCCTCACAAAACGACAGCAGCTGGCTGGCCAGCAGGGTTTCATCCGTGGTGTAGCCTTCTCCTTCGCGCATTTTCTTTTCGCGTAATACCTGGCGCAGCTGTGCCTCTATGCGCTCAAATAACTGGTTAATACGCCCCTGCAGGCGATCCTGTTCAAACATCAGAGCATGGCCAGTCATAATCCGGGTCAACCCCGGGTTACGCTCACCAAACCCCAGCACCAGCAAGACGATAAGCCGCAGCCGGGTGCCGGTATCTTTTTCATCTTTAAGGATGAGGTTGATACGGCTGGTAAGACTGTCTTCGATAAACTCAATCAGACTATCAAACATGCGGGTTTTGCTGGGAAAGTGCCGGTAAAGTGCCGCTTCGGAGACCCCGACAGACGCGGCCAGCTTCGCGGTGGTGATCCGCTGGCTACCATCACTGGACTCCAGCATCTGCGCCAGAGACTGAAGTATTTCCTCGCGGCGATTCCGTTTCGCGGTTTGTTTTTCTGCCATGATGTTAAAAGACCCCTGAGAAGACACGTATAGTCAGAAAGGCATCCACACAACGCCCGCAGGCAAAACGGGCCTGCGGTAATGTTATGGCGTGATAACGTGGCGTAGGATGCGTTTAGTTATCGATTACTGACGGCCGGAATGGCCAAAACCACCGGTGCCGCGATCGGTCAGGTCAAAGTCTTCAACCAGGTTGAATTCTGCCTGAACCACGGGGACAAACACCATCTGGGCAATACGTTCACCGGGTTCAATGGTAAATGGACTGGTGCCGCGGTTCCATACCGAAACCATTAACTGGCCCTGATAATCTGAATCAATCAACCCAACCAGATTACCCAGCACAATCCCGTGCTTGTGCCCAAGCCCCGAGCGCGGAAGGATAACCGCCGCCAGAGACGGGTCTGCAATATGGATAGCCAGGCCAGTCGGCAGCAGGGTGGTCTCCCCCGGATTCAGGGATACGGCGCTATCCAGACACGCACGCAGATCAAGACCCGCAGAGCCTGATGTCGCATAAGTGGGGAGCGGGAATTCTTTACCTACGCGGGCATCAAGAATTTTAACGTCGATTTTTTTCATCATAACGAGTAACTATTTCGTCCAGTAAAAGGTGGCCAAGGCGGGTTTTGCTCTCCAGGGGTAAGACTTTATCCCCCTCCTGCCAGAAAAGGTGCAAGGCGTTATCATCGCTATTAAACCCCTGATTTGACATGGACACATCATTAGCGCAGATCAAATCAAGCTGTTTGCTGACCCGTTTTTTGCGGGCATATTCTTCCACATTATTTGTTTCGGCGGCAAACCCGACCACAAACGGGCGGTTGACCGTCAGCGCACCGACACCGGCAATAATATCCGGATTTTTAATCATCTTGATCAGCAGTTCATCACCCTGCTTTTTGATTTTTTTGTCGGCTATCTGTTCAGCGCGGTAATCGGCAACGGCGGCACAGCCGATGACAATAGACTGCTGCTGAGCATGCAGCTGTACTACCGCCTCCATCTCAAGGGCGGTTGTTACGTCAATGCGTGTCACCCCCGGAGGGGTCGGCAATGATACCGGACCCGCCACCAGCGTGACATTCGCACCCCGTGCGGCGGCAGCGGCAGCAATGGCAAAGCCCATTTTGCCGGAGCTGTGGTTGGTAATAAAACGCACCGGATCCAGCGGCTCCCGGGTGGGGCCGGCCGTTATCATAATCTTCAGGTGCTGCAGATCATGACGGGCTGTAAAATGCTGTTCTGCCAGCGCCACAATCGCCAGCGGGTCCAGCATACGGCCGGGGCCGATATCACCACAGGCCTGGCTGCCGCTGTCCGGCCCCCAGATCAGCAGGTTTCGCCCGCCCAGCACCTGCAAATTATGCTGCGTTGCCGCAGCCCGGTACATTTGCTGATTCATGGCCGGTACAACCACGACCGGGGAGGGGGTTGCCAGGCAGATAGTGCTGACCAGGTCATTTGCCATACCGGCGGCGACACGGGCAATCAAATCTGCCGTTGCCGGGGCGAGAATCACTAAATCAGCCCATTTCCCCAGCTCAATATGGCCCATGGCGGCTTCCGCAGCCGGATCCAGCAGACTGTCCGCCACCGGATAACCAGACACCGCCTGCAGGCTTAGCGGTGTGATAAACGCTTTTGCTGCCTCCGTCATTGCCACGCGCACGTCCGCGCCGCGATCGCGCAGCCTGCGCACCAGTTCCGGGGCTTTGTATGCAGCGATACCGCCGCTAATCCCCAGAACGATTTTTTTGCCGGAAAGCCCCGTCATATTCCGTTCCTGTCTGCCGTTGTAGGGGAGGGATTTTATCATAATCAAAAAATATCCGGAAAATCTCCCCGGCCTTAGTTTGCGAGACATTACGCAGTGTGGTGAGGCAACAGTCGTTTTTTGTTTTTTGGCTGGCACAATGCCACGGGACAGGAGGGCTTATGAAATATGACGCAACCATGGTAATGCTGCCCAGAGAGAAACTGCTGGCATTTGGCCCCCAGGCGCTGAGTGATGTTGAGCTGCTGGCGTTATTTTTACGCACCGGGCGCCCCGGGGTGCATGTGCTGCGTTTCGCCCGCCAGATGCTGGACCACTTCGGCTCATTGCGTGCACTACTGAGCGCAGATCTGGCCGCTTTTGAGCATATTGACGGGGTGGGGGTGGCTACATTTGCCCAGTTAAACGCCGTGGGGGAGATGTCCCGGCGCTATTATGCCGCGCAGATAAAAGAAACCTGCCTGCTGACCAGCCCTGAAACGACCCGGGAATTCCTGTGTGCTGAGCTGGCCGGTGAGCAGCGGGAGATCTTTATCGTGATCTTTTTGGATAATCAGCATAGGGTGATTACCTGGAGCCGGATGTTTTCCGGCACACTGGCGCATGTGGAAGTGCACCCCCGGGAGATTATCCGTGAGGCGCTAAGGCATAATGCGGCGGCGGTGATCCTGGCCCATAATCATCCGTCCGGAAAGGCGGAGCCCAGTAAAGCAGACCATTTTATCACCCGCCAGATTGTCCATACCTGCCAGTCGCTGGACATTCGGGTGCTTGATCATCTGGTTATTGGCCACGGTGAGTGCGTTTCTTTTGCAGAACGTGGCTGGATTTAAGGCGAAAAGCGAGATCCTCAGGGATCTTTATCTGTTCGGGACTTGAGCACATGTCCGACACAGCGTATACTACGCCACCTTTGAGAATCTCGGGTTTGGCATTTGGGCCTGGCATACGCGAGTTCGCATTGAACCGCCAAACCGGGCCTGCAGGCCTGACGAGGCGCCAAAACCCTATACGAAGCTCGAGCTAATCTGATTTTTGGAGAATTGACATGTCCCGAGTCTGCCAAGTTACTGGCAAGCGTCCGGTGACCGGTAACAACCGTTCCCACGCACTGAACGCGACTAAACGCCGTTTCCTGCCTAACCTGCACTCACACCGTTTCTGGGTTGAGAGCGAAAAGCGTTTTGTTACTCTGCGTGTATCTGCTAAAGGTATGCGTGTTATTGATAAAAAAGGCATCGAAGCGGTTCTGTCCGATCTGCGTGCCCGTGGCGAGAAGTACTAAGGAGCTAAATCATGGCTAAAGGTGTTCGCGAGAAGATCAAGCTGGTTTCTTCTGCTGGTACTGGTCACTTCTATACCACTACGAAGAACAAACGTACTAAACCTGAAAAACTGGAACTGAAAAAATTCGATCCGGTTGTTCGTCAGCACGTTGTCTACAAAGAAGCCAAAATTAAATAATTTTGCCTTTCTTATAAAAACCCCGCTCCGGCGGGGTTTTTTGTCTCTGCCGCACCCCCATATACAGAAAGTCATTATCCTGCATGTTGCCGGAGCCAGAATGACCGCTGATGAGGGGGAGTGATGCCTGAATTACCCGAAGTAGAAACCAGCCGCCGTGGTATTGAGCCCTATCTTGTGGGGCAGACCATTTTGCATATCGAGATCCGTAACGGCAGGCTGCGCTGGCCCGTTTCTGAGGCGCTCTACGCGCTGAGCGATAAACCGATACTGAGTGTACAGCGCCGGGCCAAATACCTGCTGCTGGAGCTGCCTGAGGGGTGGATTATCATTCACCTGGGGATGTCCGGCAGTGTTCGTATCCTGCCTGATGCACCCGCTGCCGGGAAACATGACCACGTGGACCTGGTGCTGAGTAACGGCACCGTACTGCGCTATACCGACCCGCGCCGCTTCGGGGCGTGGCTGTGGGCCCGCAGCCTGGAGAATCACCCTGTGCTGGCCCATCTGGGCCCGGAGCCCCTTAGTGAGGACTTTACCGGGGCTTACCTGCACGCCAGTGGCGCCAGGAAGAAAATCGCCGTGAAACCCTGGCTGATGGACAACAAACTGGTGGTCGGGGTGGGAAACATTTACGCCAGTGAGTCATTATTTGCCGCCGGGATCCACCCGGATCGCGCCGCACAATCGCTGTCTGTGGCGGAGTGTGAGCGGCTGGCTCAGGAAATTAAAACGGTGCTTCAGCGCTCTATTGCCCAGGGCGGCACGACCTTAAAAGACTTTCTGCAAAGCGACGGTAAACCGGGCTATTTCGCCCAGGAGCTTCAGGTATACGGGCGGGAAGGGGAACCCTGTCGGGTATGCGGCACGGCAATCAGCGCCACAAAGCACGGGCAGCGCCGGACCTTTTACTGTCGGCACTGCCAGCACTGAGGTGATTACTGGCCGGTGCGGATTTTTGCCAGTAACGCCTGGCACACCTGCCCGGGCAGGAAGTGGGCCACATCGCCATGGTGGCGGGCCACCTCTTTTACCAGCGAAGACGAGACGAACGACCACTCCTTCGCGGGCATCAGGAACACACTTTCCAGCCCCGGCATCAGGTGGCTGTTCATTTGCGCCAGCTGCATTTCGTATTCAAAATCCGCCACGCCCCGCAGGCCGCGCACCAGAATGTTGGCCTGCTGCTCCCGGGCGAAGTTAGCCATTAAATCACTGAAACCCAGCACGTCCACATTCGGAATATGCGCCAGGGCATCGCGGGCCAGCGCTACGCGCTCTTCCAGCGTAAATAGCGGTTTTTTGCCCGGGCTTGCCGCAATCGCCAGGATGACCTGATCGAACATGGCGGCGGCGCGGCGGATAATATCAATATGACCGTTGGTGATGGGGTCAAACGTGCCCGGATAGATAGCCCTGGTTGACATAGCGATCCTTAATGCGTTTTGGGTGGCAGGTAAGGTTCCAGTAATGAGAGTAGCCGCTGTAGCGCGCCCTGGTTCTGATACAGAACCTCTACTGCGTGGCGCCCGTAGTAGCTGCGGTAGTCCGCATCTTTCAGCAGTGAGGTGACCTGCTCTGTCAGCGAGGCGGCGTCTGTTACGGTTAACAGACCATCGGCCTGCTCCAGGCGGGCGCAGATATCTTTAAAGTTAAAGGTATGGGGCCCCATCAGCACCGGGATCGCGTGGGCTGCCGGTTCAAGGGGGTTATGGCCCCCGCGCTCAACCAGTGAGCCCCCCACAAATGCCAGATCCGCAATGCCATACAGCAGCATCAGCTCGCCCATGGTATCGCCAACCACAACCTGGGTCGCGGAGGACGGGATCTCGCCGGAGGAGCGGGTAATAAATGTCATACCGGCCTGGCGAACCAGGTCTACCGCCTCCGGGAAGCGCTCCGGATGACGGGGCACCAGGATCAGCAGTAAATCAGGAAAGGTTTTCAGCAACTGCTGATGCGCCTGTAAGACGATGGCCTCTTCACCTTCGTGAGTGCTGGTGGCTATCCACACCGGGCGATGTGGTGCCCACTGGCGGCGCAGCGTTACGGCTCTTGCAGCGAGCTGGGGCGTAACGGAAATGTCGAATTTCAGGCTCCCGGTCACCGAGAGCTGGCTGTTTTTCGCACCCAGTTCGATAAAGCGCTGTCCGTCTTCCTCATTTTGCGCCGCGATAAGCGTAATGCGGCTCAGCAGGGTGCGCACCAGGCTGCCCAGTTTGGCGTAGCCGGCAGCCGATCGGGCAGAGAGCCGGGCATTGGCGATAACCAGCGGAATGTTGCGCTTATACAGTGCGGCTATCAGGTTCGGCCAGAGTTCCGTTTCCATAATCAGGACCAGTTTTGGGTCCACTTTATCAAGGAAACGGTTGACCGCGTCCGGAAGATCATAGGGCAGGTAAACGTGCTGAACATCACTACCAAAGGCCGATAACACGCGCTCTGAGCCGGTAGGGGTCATGGTGGTTACCGTAATCGGCAGCGACGGATACCGGTGGCGTAGTGCGCGCACCAGGGGGATTGCCGCCAGCGTTTCGCCCACCGAAACAGAGTGCAGCATAATGCCGCCCGGTTTGAGTGGCTTACGGTAGAACCCGTAACGTTCGCCCCAGCGCTTGCGGTATGCCGGGGCTTTGCGTCCACGCAGCCAGAGCCGTATCCAGATAAGTGGCTGAATAAGGTATAGCAGGGTGGTATAGAGCAACTGAAGCATAGTACCTGGCTGGCTTAGGAATGTGCTGAGGATTCTATGTATTTACCCCTTCCTTTGCCAACCTTTTTGCCGGTTTGAGCAGAATAAACGCGAAATCTGCGGGGAAAACAGACGCCATCTCACATTATGCCGGGGCGTTATGCCGATTTCCCCTGGTCGGACGGCGTCTTTCCGGCATAATTCACCTTGCGGGCTGGTAATGTTATTAATTGATTATAAATGATAATTTATTGTTTTTGCTTAAAAAATATCCATATCGGATTGTATGGTAATAAGTGATACACTAGTCCGAAATTTGGACACGGTGTCAGTTCTCAGGTAGCTGTTGAGCCTGGGGCGGTAGCGTGGCTTTTTTCAGTTATACGGACAACCATCACCCATAAGAGCCGATTGTGGAAAAAACGTTTACCCGAATACTGGTTATTAAAATGCGCTTTCATGGAGATATGCTGCTAACCACGCCGGTAATAAGTACGCTGAAACGCAATTATCCTGACGCGAAAATCGATATGCTGCTTTATCAGGATACCATTCCAATATTGTCTGAAAATCAGGATATTAATGCGTTTTACGGCATTAAAAATAAGAAAGCCAAAGCACTGGATAAAGCCGCGAATTTTATTGGCCTGATTAAAACATTACGCGCCAATAAGTATGATTTGATTATTAATTTAACTGACCAGTGGATGATTGCGCTACTGGTGCGGATGCTGAATGTTAAAACCAGTATCAGCCAGGATTATGGTCACCGGCAGTCGGCCTTCTGGAAAAAGAGTTTTACGTACCTGGCACCGTGGCTGGGCCAGCACTGTGTTGAGCGTAACTTATCGGCGCTGGCTCCGCTGGGATTAACCGATATTTTCCGGGAAACCTCGATGGTATATCGCCCGGAGCACTGGGACGATATGCGTCGCCAGCTTGAGCAACTGGGAGCCCGCGAGCCTTATGTGGTGATCCAGCCAACAGCCCGCCAGATGTTTAAATGCTGGGATAACGATAAATTCGCTCAGGTGATTGATGATTTGCAGCAGCGCGGTTATCCGGTGGTGATAACCACCGGCCCGGGGGCGGATGATCTGGCCTGCGCGGAAGATATCGCCACCCGCTGCCAGACGCGGCCGGTTACCGGGCTGGCGGGGAAAACCTCCTTTCCGGAGCTGGCGGCGTTAATTGATCATGCGGCGTTATTTATTGGCGTGGATTCTGCGCCCGGGCATATTGCGGCGGCGGTACACACCCCGATAATCAGCCTGTTTGGCGCGACAGACCATGTCTTCTGGCGCCCCTGGTCCGACAATCAGATACAGTTCTGGGCCGGGGACTATCAGCCGATGCCGCCCCGCGCTGAGCGGGATCGCAACAAGAAATATCTGTCTGTTATTCCCGCTCAGGATGTGATTGCGGCAACGGAAAAAATGCTGCCCCACCTGGCTCATGCACCTCAAACCGGTAATCACCTATGATCGTTGCATTTTGCCTGTATAAATATTTCCCTTTTGGCGGCCTGCAGCGCGATTTTTTGCGTATTGCCTCTACCGTGGCGGAGCGCGGCCATACGGTGCGCGTTTACGTTCAATCCTGGCAGGGGGAGCGACCCACCGGGTTTGAGATTATTGTGGTTCCGGTAAGTGCGCGCACCAATCACGGGCGTAATGCGCAGTATTACCACTGGGTCAGCGCGCATCTGGGCCAGCATCCGGCCGATCGGGTGGTGGGGTTTAATAAAATGCCCGGCCTTGATGTCTATTACGCGGCGGATGTGTGCTATGCCGAGAAAGTTGCCCGGGAAAAGGGGTTTTTCTACCGCTTAATGCCGCGTTATCGTCATTTTGCTGCGTTCGAACGGGCGGTATTTCGCCAGGGGGCCGCAACAAAATTACTGATGCTGACGGATAAGCAAATTGCCGATTTTCGCAAACATTACGCCACCGAGCCCGAACGCTTCTTTATTTTACCTCCCGGGATTTACCCGGACCGGAAATACAGCAATCAGCCTGCTGACGCCCGCGCGCGCTATCGCAGTAAGAATCATATTGATAGCCAGCAATATCTGGTGCTGCAGGTGGGCTCGGACTTCAGCCGTAAAGGGGTTGATCGTTCCATTGAAGCTGTGGCGGCGCTGCCCGCTGAGTTGCGCAGCCGGGTGACCCTCTACATTGTCGGGCAGGATAAGCCGGGAAGATTCGCACAGCTGGCAAAACGGCTTGGGGTGGGCGCCAATGTGCACTTTTTCGCCGGGCGGAATGACGTTTCTGAGCTGATGGCCGCCGCGGATCTGCTGCTGCACCCGGCTTACCAGGAAGCGGCGGGCATTGTGCTGCTGGAGGCTATTACCGCCGGCCTGCCGGTGATTACCAGCGCAGTATGCGGTTATGCGCACTATATTAGTGAGGCAGGCTGTGGCGAGGTGATCGCTGAGCCCTGGCAGCAAAGTGCGCTTAATGGGGCGCTGAGCAAGGCCCTGTGTAATAAGGCACTGCGTGATGCCTGGGCTGATAATGCCCGCCACTATGCGGATACTCAGGATTTATACAGTCTGCCGGAAAAGGCGGCGGATATTATTATTGGTGATTTACATGGTTGAACTGAAAGAGCCCCTGGCGACGCTGTGGCGCGGGAAAGATGCTTTTGCGGAAGTGCAAAAGCTCCGGGGGGAGGTTTTTCGCGAGCTTGAAACGCGCCGTACTCTGCGATTTGAGCTGGCGGGTAACAGTTATTTTCTTAAATGGCACCATGGCACCTCAGTAAAAGAAGTTGTGAAGAATCTGCTGTCGCTGCGTCTGCCGGTGCTGGGCGCTGACCGGGAGTGGAACGCCATCCATAAACTGCACGATGTGGGTGTGGATACCATGCACGGGGTGGGGTTTGGCCAGCGGGGGGTTAATCCTCTGCGGCGCACGTCCTTTATTATTACCGAAGATTTAACGCCGACCATCAGTCTGGAGGATTATTGTGCCGACTGGGCAACGCTGCCGCCAGATCCTCGGGTGAAGCGGATGATTATCCGCCGTGTTGCCACGATGGTCAGAAAGATGCACCAGGCAGGCGTTAACCATCGTGATTGTTATATTTGCCATTTTTTGCTGCATCTGCCGTTTGAAGGGGATGAGCAGCAACTGAAAATTTCGGTTATTGATTTGCACCGGGCCCAGATGCGCAGCCATGTTCCCCGGCGCTGGCGCGACAAGGATTTGATTGGGTTGTATTTTTCATCTCTGAATATCGGGCTGACTCAGCGTGATATTTTCCGGTTTATGAAGGTTTATTTCGCCCGGCCATTACGGGATACGCTGGTAAAAGAGCAGGCGCTGTTGTCCCGTGCGCAGGAGAAAGCCAGCAAAATTCAGGAAAGAACAATCAGAAAAGCGTTGTGATTCTTTAGGGGTGATATATGGGATATCAGTATTTTAATACTGACGAAATGATTAAGAATACCACCGTTTTTGATGAACGCGACCCGTCATTAAAAAAAGAAAGTTTCCATATTGCATATGGTATTGATAAAAATTTTCTCTTTGGTTGTGGTGTCTCTATTGCCTCTGTATTAATGAATAATAGAGAAATGGATTTTGTCTTCCATGTTTTTATTGATCAGCTTTCTACTGATGATGTGCAGACGTTTTCTCAGCTGGCAAAATCATATAAAACATGTATTCAGCTTCATATTGTAAACTGCGAAAAACTGAAATCATTCCCGACAACGAAAAACTGGTCGGTTGCGATGTATTTCCGCTTTATTATTGGTGACTACTTTATCGGCTCGCAGAAGGTGATTCTGTATCTTGATGCTGATATTGTTTGCAAAGGTGATATTAGCGGATTAGTAAATATATTACCTGATGATAAGGTAGCCGGTGTTGTGCCAGAGCGCGATCAGTCATGGTGGGAGCAGCGGGCGCACAGTCTTCATTGCCCGGCCCTTGAAAAGGGCTATTTTAATTCGGGGATGTTGTTGCTGAATATTGATGCCTGGGCCAGGGAATATGTCTCCGGCAGAGCTATGGAGATGTTATCTGATAAAAAGATAACATCCATGTTGTCCTATATGGATCAGGATATCCTTAATCTCATTTTACATGATAAAGTGCAGTTTATTGATAAAATATATAATACGCAATTTAGCCTCAATTATGAGTTAAAAAAGACATTTATTAATCCTGTTTCAGATAGCACCGTTTTTATCCACTATGTGGGGCCAACCAAGCCATGGCATTCATGGAGTTGCTATGCATCTGCAACGCCATTTCTGGTTGCGCGAGAGCATTCCCCATGGAAGGATACGCCGCTGATGAGCCCCGGCAATGCTAATTATGCGAGATATTGCGCAAAACATAATTTTAAACAAGGCAAAAATATCGCAGGGATCATTAATTATATTTTTTACTTTTACCTTAAGATTAAAGGGTGAGCACTGTAGGTAATAATATGATAGGATTTGTGAAAGAAGTCTATTCCTTTCAGGGTGAGAATATTACCAGTAATTACCGTGAGCTTAATATATCTTATGGTATTGATAAGAATTTTTTATTTGGTGCTGGTGTATCGATCTCTTCAGTTCTGATCAATAATTCAGATATAAATTGTATTTTTCATGTCTTTACTGATTATATTGATGATAGCTATCTTTCTTTTTTTAAAGAAACCGCATTGCAATTTAACACAAAAATCAATATCTATCTGATTGATCCTGAATATTTTCGCGATTTGCCGACATCATCTTTTTGGTCATATGCCACCTATTTCAGGGTGTTGTCGTTTGAATATTTAAGTCAGACTATTGCGACGCTGCTGTATCTTGATGCAGATGTAGTATGTAAAGGTAGCCTTAAATATATTACTGAAATTCAGTTTGCTGATGAGTTTGCAGCGGTTGTTCCGGACACCGGAAGCACTCAACAGATGAGCGTTTCCCGGCTGAATATACCAGAAATGGAAGGTAAGTATTTTAATGCCGGAGTGATATATGTTAACTTAAAAAAATGGCATGATTCTAATTTAACACCATTTGTATTTTCCCTGCTCAGGGGAGAAACAAAATATGGCTTCCTGAAATATCTTGATCAGGATGCATTAAATATCGCGTTTCAGACGAATAATATATATCTTCCGAATGAATATAACAGAATATATACACTGAAAAACGAATTAAGAGATCGCTCACATCAGAAATATAAAAATTTTATTACAGATAAAACGGTTTTAATTCATTATACCGGCATCACAAAACCCTGGCATCAGTGGGCTAAATATCCATCTGCAGAGTATTATCACCAGGCTCTCCTTTTCTCTCCGTGGAAAAAGCACCCGTTGAAAAATGCGCATACGGTAACGGAGATGAAAAAGCGTTATAAACATCTGCTGATTCAGGGAAAATATTTCTCAGGTATTTCTGCAGGGCTAACTTATCTGTTAAAGAAACGAAAAAATAAATAACTTATTCTGGTCACCTATGAGTATAAAACATAACGTAAATGGATATGCCGTTTTCACCAAGTCGTCAGATGGTGAAAAATACATTGATGTTCTGAATGATTTCTTTGCCTGTAACATAAAGGTTATAAAAGTATTTCGTAACATTGAGGATACCAAAGTATTATTGATTGATACGAAATACGGGAAGTTAGTTTTAAAGATATTTTCACCTAAACTCAAAAAAACAGAACGCTTCCTGAAGGCAATGCTTAAGGGTGATTATTATGAAAAGTTATTCCAGCAGACTGAGCGTATTCGCAACGAAGGGCTGGACTCAGTAAATGATTTTTATCTGTTAGCTGAGCGTAAAACACTGCGCTTTGTTCATACCTATATTATGCTGATTGAGTATATCGAAGGCACTGAGCTATCAGATATAAAAAATATTGATGAAAAATTAAAAGAAAAAATAAAAAGATCAATTGATGAGCTGCATCAGCATGGTATGGTTTCCGGCGATCCCCATAAGGGGAATTTTATTATCCAGGATGGTGATGTAAGAATTATTGATTTATCAGGGAAAAGGCCATCAGCAGCCCGAAGAGCAAAAGACAGAATCGATCTTGAACGTCATTACGATATAGTGAATGAGGTTAAAGATTTTGGATACTATCTTTTGATCTATAAAAAGAAATTCAGAAATTTCATCAGGAAGCTGAAAGGGAAGGAGGCCCGGTAATTCTTATATTACTAAATATATTACGGCTGTTTTAAAGTAAATAATACGACCTAATGGATGTTTTATGAGAAGAATGACGTTTGTGACCCGTTCTGACGTAAAATGTATGACGGACAGGAAAACATCGGATGATGTGATCATTTTCCTGTCCGGGCCGACATCTGTAAAAACACCTTTGTCTCTTCTGCGTACAAAAGACGTTATTGCCGTTAACGGTGCGGCTGATTACCTGATTAAAAATGGCGTTCAGCCGTTTATTTATGTCTTAACAGATGCGCGTTTTTTGAAAAACCGAAGAGATGATTTTTATCGTTTCCGGGAAAACAGCCGCTTTACATTTATTAATCAGGAGGTCTATCAGGGTGCTTCCGAAGAAGAGCGGGAATATTTACGTGAACATTGCTTTATCCTGAAAGGATTTTATCACCGGGAAAAAGGTGGTTTCTTCAAAAAAATAAAATTCAAGGTATTATCCAGAATACATAAATCACTATTGATTGATGTGCCGGTATCGAAACGCCAGCGCCTGGTGGGATTCTCTCAGGATATTAGTCTTGGGTATTGTTCTTGTCATACTGTAGCCTATGCTGCCATGCAAATTGCCTATTCTTTAAAATATAATAAAATTATTTGCTCTGGTCTTGATCTTCAGGGTGCCTGCGGTCGGTTTTATGATGAAGGTAATAACCCTATGCCTTCTGAGCTAAGCGCTGATTTATTAAAGATAATTCCGTTTTTTAAGTTTATGACGGATAATGTAACTGATATTAATGTTTATAATCTATCCGATGATACGGCGGTGAACTACGATATTATTCCGTATATCTCTGCTGCTGATGCTATGCTGCAGAGAGCGGAAATATCATCCGAACAATATGATATCAAAAGTATTAGTGAAGCCGTTTTACGCACCGGTGAGAAATCATTTAATATTTACTAATCAGAAAAGTACGATGATCAAGTGGCACTGTTTTTGTTATCGTATTTTATCTAAGCATACAACGTTAGCTAAAATAAAAATAAGAAACTATCAGGGTTATATATGAGCATTCCTGTTTATGTGGTTTCGCTAAAGCGAGATGTAGCCAGAAGAGATAAAATCTGTGCCGACTTCGCAGCGATTGGCGTTGAATTTGAGTTCTTTGATGCCGTGGATGCTAAATCACCTGAGCGATATCAGGTAATTCAGCAGGCAAGAAGTACCGGACGGGGTAGCGTGATGTCGGATGGTGAGATTGCCTGCGCGCTCAGTCACCAGTATCTGTACCAGAAGCTGCTGGATGAAGGGCACGACTGGGTGGTTGTCCTGGAAGATGATGTGATCGTTGATCGGCGCTTTAAGCAGTTTATCGACCAAATAAGTGCTGCATCCCTTGCTCATCTGGATAAGCAGGATCTGGTACTGCTCGGGGGGCAAAAAGGGCTGCACGATTATCCGGTACTGGGGTTAAGTTTGTTGAGTTATCAGCGCCTGGGTGGGTTTACATTCCGGCGAGTTAACTATAACGAGAAAAAGATCCGCCGCACTTGCTGTTATATGATGAATGCGGTAATGGCAGCGTCTATTGTGGATTTTACCGCATCTTATGGTATTTACCATGCCGATAGCTGGAAACTGCTTTCTCAGCATGGATTAATAAATAATTATTTTCTTAATGAAATGATTATTCACCCTAAAGTGAATGCTACCAATAGTCATCTGGAGCAGGAAAGGATTGAATCCGCAGGGGATAAGGAAGAGAGAAGTGCAGTCAACAGGAATTTAAAGATTGCCAGATCGTGGATGAGAGTGTTCTGCTCCTCTTTTTTTAAATAATTACTGTGGAATCAATTGCTGAACCATATGCTTACTTTGAATGAAAATTCTCGCTTCGATAGCGCTGTTGCCAAAATTATAATGGCGTTTTACCTGGCAGGTATCATTTGTATAGGTATTAATCCAAATTATACGAATAAGATAATAAATATTGCCGGGGCTGTTTCATTTGTTATGCTGGCCATTGGTTATCGAAAGCTGCCTGCGATTGATCGTAATGTTTTTATTCTGGCTATTCCGTTGCTGTTACTGGGTGGGATTGATCTTATCTGGTATGGTCTGTATAAAAATCCTGATGTGTTATATAAAAATGGTTATCGTGGCTATCTGGAAGCCGGAAAGATGCTGATAGCCGCGGCCTTTACGGTTATTTATTTTTCCCGTGTCCGGCATGTTGTCTATAAATATGAGTTTCTCATTGCTGCGATTATTGCTCAGGCTATTATCCTGGGCCGCTCTTTTTATCAGGGGATTTATCTTGGCGCAGAGAGAATCTCAGTATCAGCCATGGGCGGGAATATCGGGCAAATGGGCGCTGCGACAATTGCCGCGTATATGCTGACATTCTGCTCTCTTTTTGCATCCATTGTGTTTCTGAAGTCTGAAGTGAAATATCGCTGGATCTTATTTTATGCTAACTTTATTTTAACTCTGTCGGCTGTTGTGATGACCGGAACCCGGTCTGCTATTGTGACCTACCCGCTAATGATCATATTGCTGATTATTATTGAGCACCGCCAGCATAAAAAACGCATGTTAAAAATCACGTCATCTATCGCAGGGTTGCTGATACTTTGCGGTATCGCTTTCCATGATAATGTCGATGAACGTGTTAATGCGATGACTCAGGACATTACCCAGTATCAGAAGAATAATAGCGATACCTCTGTTGGCGCTCGTCTTTCTATGATGCAGGCCGGATTTAATTCCTCACCGGTGACAGGATGGCAATCGCTTGAAGTCAGAGGGGATAAGGTTATCGCATTAGATAAGCAGGATGCTATTTACGCGGGGGCGGTGAGATTTCTCAATGTTCATATGCATAATGAAATCGCGGAAGCCTACTCGATTCGGGGAATCTCTGGTGTGGCGCTGATTTTTGCCCTGTACCTTGGTATGGCGCTGTATTGCCTGAAGAGTAAAAATTACGGTTTGCTGGTATTCCCGCTGGCGATATTTTTATTCGGGCTCAGTGATGTGGTTACCCACGCGAAGCCTATTCCGGCATCGTGGATTGTGAGCCTGCTGCTAGCCGTTATATTGTGTAATGAGAGCGCCAGAAATACGGGTTCCCGGCGCCCTACTGAATCATAACCCGCGCGTTATTCTGCCAGGGTGCTGAGTTGTTCCAGTACCCTGGCGGGAAGTAAATCCTGAAGGTGTTTAGTCTCTGCACAGCACGCATACTGATTCTTCCCGTACCCGCCAATCAATCCCGGATCCGTCGGGCCATACAGCGTAATATTGGGCCTGTCGAGCGCCGCTGCCAGGTGGCTTAACCCGGTATCCACCGACACCACATACTGTGCCCCGGCAAGCTCCCGGGCAATCCCCTCAAGACTCATCCGCGGTAACACTTCCACATAGTCAAACCCTTCTGCCAGGCGCTTCGCCCGGGCCTCTTCGTGGGGCGCACCCCAGGGCAGCTTAATATGAATACCGCGCCCTTTTAGCTGGCCGATCAGTTCGCGCCAGTGGGCTTCAGGCCAGTGCTTATCATCCCGGGTTGTGGCATGCAAAAAGACCGCATAAGGATCACTGGCCGTGATGCCGGGTGTCAGAAAGTGCCGGGCGATTGCGTAGTCGCCCGGGGTCTGCGGTTTTTCATAACCCAGGCTTTGGGCAAATAACGCACGGGTACGCTCAACGGCGTGCATCTGCCTGGGGATATGGTGGCGCTTATCATAAAACAGGCTGGCCAGCGGCTCCCGTGCGGTTTGCCAGTCCATACCGTGCTTCGTTCCCCGGGCATGGCGTGTAACCAGTGCGGCGCTTTTCAGCAGCCCCTGGGCGTCAATTACCGCATCGTATGCCACTTCCTGCAGGCGGTGGCGAAATGCCTCTCTTTCCTGGCGTACAGGCTGTGAGAACCAGCCCTTACGCCAGCGACGGATAGCAACGGGCAGCACCCGCTCTACCGCACTGTGCCAGCCGGGAATTTGGGCGAATCCTTCCTCCACAACCCAGTCAAAGCGGATCCCGGGAAGCTGCTGTTGTGCATCGGTTAATGACGGCAGGGTATGCAGAACATCCCCCATTGAAGAGGTTTTTACAATCAGCACCCGCATCCGTTAGGCTTCCTGTTCCTGCAATAAGGCGTGGAGTTCGTCAGCCACCCGTTCCGGCTGAATATCAATCAGGCTCTGATGGTAGCCTTCATCCCCCTCGCCCTTGCGTACTTTCAGGTAGCCGGTAATCAGGCGGATAACCCGCGCCTGATGAGAAAGCGGCGGGGTAAAATCCGGGCTGCTGGGGCCGTAAAGGGCGACCAGCGGGCGGTTCAGCGCAGCGGCAACATGCATCAGCCCGGAGTCATTGGTCACCACCGCTTTGCAGGAGGCAATCAGCACCACGGCCTGATCGAGTGTGGTATCCCCCGCCAGATTAAAGCAGCAGGCCTGCTGCTCACTGGTCAGTGAGGCGAGGATCTGATTACCCGCTTCGCTGTCTTTTGCCGAGCCGAACAGGACTATCTGGTAGCCCTCATCAATCAGTTTTGCGGCCAGCTGTGCGTAGTGATAATGGGGCCAGCGCTTGGCCGGGCCAAATTCCGCACCGGGGCAAAAACCGATGATCGGCCGCCCGGCAGACAAGCCGAACCGGGCGCACATCGGCGCTTTTTCTTTATCGTCGACCTGTAATTGCGGCCAGAGCAGGGGCCGGGGAAGATCGCGTGCGTTTTCCATCGCGCCTTTATCGTAAGCCAGCGCCACGTAGCGCTCGACCATCAGCGGCCAGGCGCTCTTGTCCAGCTTGCGGGCATCATTAAGCAGGCCATAGCGCATTTCGCCCAGCCACCCTGTACGGTGCGGGACATGGGCAAAAAAAGGCACCAGGGCGGATTTAAATGAGTTTGGCAGCACGTAGGCGCGATCATAGCGGCGCCCGCGCAGGCTTATTCCTAAGCGGCGGCGCTCGCCAATTTCCAGCGCGCCGTGGCCCAGCGGCATGGGGATGGCCTCGTTCACTTCCGGCATACGCGCTAACAGCGGACGGCACCAGGCCGGTGCCATCACATCAATTATCGCCTGGGGATAACGCGCCCTGAGCGTGCGATACAGACTTTGCGACATCATCATGTCGCCCACCCATGACGGGCCAATCACCAGAATTTTCATACGCCAGTAACCGTTACGCCTTGCGGTTCAGCCAGTCCATGTATTCCGTTACCCCTTCGGCAACGGTTTTAAACGGCTTATCGTAACCGGCAGCGCGCAGCTGGGTTAAATCTGCCTGGGTAAATGCCTGATAGCGGCCTTTGAGCTTATCCGGGAACGGAATGTATTCGACCTGGCCTTTTTTGTGCCATGCGAGGGTCGCATCGGCCACGGCCTGGAAGGATTCTGCCCGGCCGGTGCCGCAGTTATAGATCCCGGAAACCCCGTTCTGCCAGAACCACAGGTTCATGTTCGCCACATCGCCCACATAAACAAAATCGCGGCGGAAGCTGTCACTGCCTTCAAACAGTTTCGGGTTCTCGCCGTTATTCAGCTGGGTATTGAGGTGGAAAGCCACGCTTGCCATGCTGCCTTTGTGGCCTTCACGGGGGCCATACACGTTGAAGTAGCGAAAGCCGGTGATCTGGGAGGTGGCTTCCGGCAGGATCTGGCGGACATACTCGTCGAACAGGAATTTGGAGTAGCCGTATACGTTGAGCGGCTGCTCGTATTCGCGGGATTCAATGAAATCTGCGGTACGGCCGCCGTAGGTTGCTGCCGAAGAGGCATACAGGAACGGAATTTCCCGCTCCAGGCAGTAGTGCAGCAGCTCTTTAGAGTACTGATAGTTGTTATCCATCACGTACTTGCCATCCCACTCGGTGGTGGAAGAGCAGGCGCCTTCGTGGAATACCGCCTCAATATCGCCGAACTCTTCGCCGGACATGATCTGGACCAGGAAATCTTCTTTGTCCATATAGTCGGCAATGTTCAGATCAACCAGGTTGACGAATTTGGTGCCGTCTTTCAGATTATCGACAACCAGGATGTCGCGATAACCGATATCATTCAGTGCTTTGACAATATTACTGCCGATAAAACCAGCACCGCCGGTGACAATGATCATATGCGTTAACCTTTAAAAATAAGGGCACAGGACGGTATATCCCGTGGCGTACTGTTTCTTATCATATCATTACATTGATACACCGACAGCATTGGCGCTTTTATGATGGCGTAAGAGGGGTATCCCAAAGTCGTTTATGCTGTATGAATCATAAAGCTCGCAGTGTCGTCTCGTTTACCGGCGATGCTTTCGGTAGTATGTGCCGAAATCAGCCAGACCAGGAGAATTGTAATGCGTGGGGATTTTTACCAGCAGTTAAACGCCCGGCTTGAAGAGGCCCGGGCGGAAGGGTTGTTCAAAGAAGAGCGCATCATCACCTCCGCCCAGCAGGCGGATATCACCGTTGCCGACGGCAGCCATGTTATTAACTTCTGTGCTAATAACTACCTGGGCCTGGCAAACCACCCGGCGCTGATCGCCGCCGCACAGCAGGGGATGGAGACCCACGGCTTTGGTATGGCGTCGGTGCGTTTTATCTGCGGCACCCAGGACAGCCACAAAGCGCTGGAGCATAAGCTGGCGGGCTTCCTGGGTATGGAAGATGCCATTCTGTACTCATCCTGCTTTGATGCGAACGGCGGCCTGTTCGAAACCCTGTTAGGGCCGGAAGATGCCATTATTTCCGATGCGCTGAACCATGCCTCGATTATTGACGGGGTCCGCCTGTGCAAAGCGCAGCGCTACCGCTATGCCAACAACGATATGCACGAGCTGGAAGCGCGCCTGCAGGAGGCAAAAGCCGCCGGTGCCCGCCATATACTGATAGCGACAGACGGCGTGTTCTCCATGGATGGCGTGATTGCCAACCTGAAAGGGGTCTGCGACCTGGCCGACCAGTACCAGGCACTGGTCATGGTGGATGATTCACACGCCGTCGGGTTTGTGGGCGAGCATGGCCGTGGCACCCACGAGTTTTGTGATGTCATGGGGCGGGTGGATATCATTACCGGTACGCTGGGTAAAGCGCTGGGTGGTGCATCCGGCGGTTATACCGCAGGCCGCAAAGAGGTGATCGAATGGCTGCGCCAGCGCTCCCGCCCGTATCTGTTTTCTAACTCTCTGGCGCCGGCCATTGTGGCGGCATCGATCAAAGTTCTGGAGATGCTGGAATCCGGTGCTGAGCTGCGCGATCGGCTGTGGGCTAACGCGCGCCTGTTCCGGGAGAAGATGAGCGCCGCCGGGTTTACCCTGGCCGGTGCCGATCACGCCATTATTCCGGTTATGCTCGGTGATGCGGTGGTGGCGCAGAACTTCGCCCGCGAGCTGCAAAAAGAGGGGATTTATGTCACCGGATTCTTCTACCCGGTTGTTCCCAAAGGCCAGGCACGGATCCGTACCCAAATGTCAGCGGCCCACACTCCGCAACAGATTGAACATGCGGTGGCTGCATTCACGCGTATTGGCAAAAAACTGGGTGTGATTGCCTGAGGATAGGTTATGAAAGCATTATCGAAGCTGAAAGCTGAGGAAGGGATCTGGATGACCGATGTTCCGTTACCGGAAATGGGTCATAACGATCTGCTGATCAAAATCCGCAAAACCGCCATTTGCGGTACTGATGTGCATATCTACAACTGGGACCAGTGGTCACGCAAAACGATTCCGGTGCCGATGGTGGTCGGGCATGAGTATGTGGGTGAAGTGGTCGGTATTGGCCAGGAAGTCCGCGGGTTTAATATTGGTGACCGGGTGTCCGGCGAGGGGCATATCACCTGTGGTCACTGCCGCAATTGCCGGGGCGGGCGCACCCATCTGTGCCGCAATACCATCGGGGTGGGGGTAAACCGCCCGGGGTGTTTTGCCGAGTATCTGGTGATCCCGGCCTTTAATGCCTTCAAAATTCCGGACAATATTTCCGATGACCTGGCCTCTATCTTTGATCCGTTCGGGAATGCGGTGCACACGGCGCTCTCTTTCGACCTGGTCGGGGAGGATGTGCTGGTCTCCGGGGCAGGGCCGATAGGCATTATGGCTGCCGCGGTTGCAAAGCATGTGGGCGCCCGTAACGTGGTGATAACCGATGTTAACGACTACCGTCTGGCCCTGGCCCGGGATATGGGCGTAACCCGGGCGGTGAATGTCAGCGAGGAAAATCTGCAGGATGTAATGACCGGGCTCGGGATGACCGAAGGCTTCGATGTGGGGCTGGAAATGTCCGGGGCACCCGCTGCTTTTCGCACCATGCTGGACACCATGAACCACGGCGGGCGGATCGCCATGCTGGGTATTCCGCCAGACGATATGGCTATCG
This sequence comes from Shimwellia blattae DSM 4481 = NBRC 105725, assembly GCF_000262305.1. Lineage (NCBI taxonomy): Bacteria > Pseudomonadati > Pseudomonadota > Gammaproteobacteria > Enterobacterales > Enterobacteriaceae > Shimwellia > Shimwellia blattae. The sequence goes on along the minus strand of NC_017910.1, from coordinate 4,030,014 downwards.
ACTGGAACAAGGTTATCTTCAAGGGGCTGTTCATCAAGGGTATTTACGGCCGCGAGATGTTCGAAACCTGGTATAAGATGGCGGCGCTTATTCAGTCCGGGCTGGATCTGTCACCGATCATCACCCACCGCTTCTCTGTTGATGACTTTCAGAAAGGGTTCGACGCGATGCGTTCAGGCCAGTCCGGTAAAGTGATCCTGAGCTGGGACTGACAGCACAGACAGGCGCGCGGTGGCGCGCCTGTCTGCTGATTACTGGCCGGGTGGCCGTTTGTTTTGCCAGCCCTGCCACTGGTGTGTCAGATACATGGCCAGATTGCTCTGGCGGATACTGTCGGCAATAACTGTAAACCAGACGGTGGCATACACCGGCTGCGGTGGCCGCCTTGTGGTGCACATTTTGAGCATCGCCTTCAGTGACGGCGCAGCTGCGGTGCGCTGGCTGGTCTGCTGCACAACCGGTGCGCTGGTGTTATCCACCTGGGGCTCATTAAGCAGGCTGCTCGGGCGTACCAGTGTGATGTCCGGCGGCAGGTTATAGACCATTTGCTGTAACACTCTTACCGTGGTCGGGTGCGGATGCCCGATGGCGATCGCCGAGCCGTTACGCCGGGCCAGATTTATCGCCCGGTTAAACTGGTAGCGGATGTCCGTTTCATTCTGCTTGTCATCCAGAAAGACTTTACGCTTAATCACCTTCACCCGGGTGCCCGCGGCGGCGCGCATGGCCTGGCTGTTGCCGATGGTGACGCTGTCCAGAAAGTAAAAACTGTAGTGATCGAGGATCTGCATGACTTTCTGCATGCCGGGCAGGCTGGAGGTCATCGCACTGCCCATGTGGTTATTCAGGCCCACCGCATAGGGGACTTTAGCCACCGCTTCGCGGATGATGCGCTCAATTTCGGCGCTGTTCATCTCCGGGCGCAGGGTGTCTTTTTCCAGCGGTTGCTTACTGAGGGGGGCCATAGGCAGGTGGATCAGCACCTCGTGGCCCGCCGCGTGGGCTTTACTGGCCATCTCCCGGGCGTGGGGGGCATTTGGCAGTACCGCCACCGAGATATTGGCAGGCATCGCGATCACCTGGTTTTCGGTTTGGGGGCGATAACCGAAATCATCAATAACAATGGCGAGCTTACCGGCGCTGGCGCTGGTGCTGAGCACGGCCAGCGCGGCAACCAGTGCTGAAAGAAAATGACGAAAATGCAGCAAAACTTATCTTCCCAACCATGCTTGTGGGTTTACCGCCTGGCCCTGGCGACGGATCTCAAAATAGAGTGATGGCCTGCCCTGGCCGCCGCTGTTACCGACCAGCGCAATTGCCTGACCTGCCCGGACCTGTGTACCCACCCGGACAAGGGCACTTTGATTATAGCCATACAGGCTCATATCGCCTTTCCCGTGCTCGACAACCACCACCAGGCCATAGCCCTGTAGCCAGTCGGCGAGGATCACCCGGCCGTCGGCAATGGCGCGCACTTCGGTGCCTTCAGAGGCGGCGATCACAATCCCTTTCCAGCGCAGCTCGCCCTGTAACTGCTCGCCGTAGCGGTGCAGCAGCGAGCCCCGGACCGGCCACAAGGCCTGGCCGCGTGGCGCGCCCAGCCCCCCGGTGCGGGCCATAAGCGAGCGTTCGCTCTCGGTCGGTTTATAGGTTGTCCCCTTGCGGGAGGCATCCTGCTGGCGGGAGCGGACCTTATCGGCTTCGCGGGCTTCGCTCTCTGCTTTCGCGCGGGCTGCGGCTTCCGCCCGGGCAATGCTGCTGCGCAGGCGATTTTCGTTCTGGCGCAGCTCGGTGATCTGCTGCTGGCCTTTCTGAATGGATGAATTCAGGCCGTTGATGGTTTTCTGGCGTTCGCTGCGGGCGGCCTGCAGGCGGCGCTGCTCTGCCTGCTGCTCATAGAGCAGGGTCTGTTGCCGGGACTGTTTATCTTCCAGCACCGCTTTCTGGGCGGCGACCTCTTCACTGGTTTTTTGCAGCGCTTCAATGGCCTGCTGACGGGCCTGATTGAAGTATTTAAAGTACATCTGCAGCCGTTCAGTACGCTCCGTCTCTTTACCGTTAAGCACAAACTCAATGCCGGAGGTTTGCCCCTGGCGGAATGCGGCGTCCAGCATGGCGGACAAGTTCTGCTCCTGGGCGGCCTTCTGGCGCTCCAGTTTGGTGATCGACGCATTCATGGTGGCTATCTGACGGTTCAGATCGTTGAGGGTGTTCTGGGTATCGCGCAGTTTGCGGGTCGCATCGGCAATGGCCTGCTCCTGAATCTTAAGCTGGGCCTGGAGTGCGCTGCGCTGCTGTTGCTGCTGGCGTACCACGCGCTCTTTCGAGGCGATATCCTGCTGAATGGTTTTAAGCTGAGCGCGATCGTCAGCGTGGGCAAAAAAAGGGCATACCAATACGCCAGCGCTGATCACGCTGGCGTAAAGCAGGGGCTTAATTGTGCCCCTGGAGAATGAAATAAGCGCCTTTCCCCTCATGGGGCAGGATTATTTCACGATGAACAGCGGCTTACCAGTCATCTCTTGAGGGATTTCCATTCCCATCAGGCTGAGCATGGTCGGCGCAAGGTCAGAGAGTTTCCCGCCTTCTACGGCCTGAACGGTTTTGTCGCCAACATAGATAAGCGGAACCGGCAGGCTGGTATGGGCGGTGTGGGCCTGGCCTGTTGCCGGGTCGCGCATCTGTTCGGCGTTACCGTGGTCGGCGGTGATCATCAGCTGGCCGCCTGCTGCCATCACGGCTTTGGTGACCTGATCAACACAGTTATCCAGCGCTTCCACAGCGGCAACGGCCGCGTTGTAATCGCCCGTATGGCCGACCATATCGCCATTCGGGTAGTTACAGATGATAGCGTCGTACTTGCCGCTTCCGATGGCGGCAACCAGCTTGCTGGTCAGTTCAGCGGAGCTCATTTCCGGCTGCAGATCGTATGTGGCCACTTTAGGTGAATTCACCAGGATGCGGTCTTCGCCCGGGAACGGCTCTTCCACACCACCATTAAAGAAGAAGGTGACGTGGGCGTATTTTTCCGTTTCGGAGATACGCAGCTGGGTTTTGTCGTGTTTCGCCATCCATTCACCGAAGGTGTTCGCCAGAGAGGCAGGCGGGTAGGCGCAGGCGGTTTTGATGTCGGCAGCGTATTCGGTCAGCATCACGAAGTTGCTCAGTTTTACCACTTTCTTACGGGCAAAACCGTCGAAGTCCGGATTAACGAAGGCGCGGGTGATTTCGCGGGCGCGGTCGGCACGGAAGTTCATGAAAATCAGCGTGTCGCCATCTTCCATTGCGGCATCTGCCTGGCCTGGGGCGCGGATAACGGTGGCTTTCACAAACTCGTCGTTTTCATCACGGGCGTAGGCAGCCTGCAGGCCAGCGACAGCGCTGTCGGCCTGGAATTCGCCTTTTGCCATGGTCAGCAGATCATAAGCCTGCTCAACACGATCCCAGCGGTTGTCGCGGTCCATAGCAAAGTAACGGCCAACGATAGAGGCCACGCGGCCTTTACCTGACTGGGCAAATTTATCTTCAAATTTTTTCAGCGACGATTCAGCGCTGCGCGGCGGGGTATCGCGGCCATCCAGGAAGGCGTGCAGATAGATTTTCTCAGCGCCGCGTTCAGTCGCCAGTTCTACCATCGCCATAATGTGGTCTTCGTGGCTGTGCACGCCGCCGGCAGACAGCAGGCCCATAATGTGCACCGCTTTACCGGTGGTTACGGCGTTATCAACCGCGCCGCACAGTACCGGGTTGGCGAAAAACTGGCGATCTTTGATCTCCACGTCAAGGCGGGTCAGATCCTGATAGACGATGCGCCCGGCACCCAGGTTGACGTGGCCCACTTCGGAGTTACCCATCTGCCCGTCCGGCAGACCCACTTCCAGGCCCGATGCATTGATGAGCGAGTGTGGACGGGTGGCCCACAGGTTATCCATTACCGGGGTTTTCGCGTTAAGGATGGCGTTATCCTGCTGATCTTCGCGATAGCCGTAGCCATCCAGAATTACCAGGACCATTGGTTTTTTAGACACTGACATTGCAACAACCTCTGTAGGTCAAAGACAAAAAAATTTGCGTAATTTTACTACAGTAAGCGTCGGTGAATAGCCTCAGAAGATCAAAAAAAATGTCGGGGGGCGAGCTGCTTTTGCGGTCTGCGGCGGATTTTTCAGGTTGCAGGCCGCAGAAAAGAGATATCAGCCTGACGACTGGCTGTAATTGGCACAACACGCAGGTATACTCCCCTCCTGGTTTTTTGTTCAACCTCTCGGGAGTTGTTACCCCCCATGCAAGAAATTATGCAATTTGTTAGCCGTCACCCCATTCTGAGTATCGCGTGGGTCGGTTTACTGGCGGCAGTTATTGTCACCACCCTTAAAGGCCTGACCTCTAAGGTTAAAGTCATCACCCGCAGCCAGGTGACGCATCTGATCAATAAAGAAGATGCCGTTGTGGTCGATCTTCGCCAGCGCGATGACTTCCGTAAAGGCCATATCACCAACGCAGTGAACCTGTTGCCCACTGAAATCAAAAGTGGCAGTTTTGGTGAGCTGGATAAACATAAATCCAGACCGGTTATTGTGGTTGACGCCAGCGGTATGAATGCGCAGGAATCTGCCGCCCTGCTGACGAAAGCCGGTTTTGAGCGCGTTATGGTCCTGAAAGAAGGGATTGCCGGCTGGAGTGGTGAAAACCTCCCCCTGGTGCGCGGTAAATAATCTCTGTTGAGGTGTCGTTATGGCGAAAATTGAAATATATACCAAAGCAACCTGCCCTTACTGCCGTCGTGCGAAAGAACTGCTGGCCAGCAAAGGGGTGGTGTTTGATGAGCTACCGATTGACGGCGATGCAGCGCTGCGCGATGTGATGATCCAGCGCAGTGGCAGAACGACCGTTCCTCAGATTTTTATTGACGGGCAGCACATTGGTGGCTGTGACGACTTGTACGCGCTGGATGCGCGTGGTGGACTCGATCCCCTGCTGCGCTGAGGCAGCAGCATATTTTACTAAGGACTATACTTTTAAGGGTTGACTCATGTCAGAACAAAATAGCGCCGAAATGGCTTTTCAGATCCAGCGTGTTTACACCAAAGATATCTCTTTTGAAGCACCGTCTGCCCCGCAGGTCTTTCAGAAAGACTGGCAGCCGGAAGTAAAACTGGACCTGGATACTGCCTCTACCCAGCTGGCGGACGATGTGTATGAAGTGGTACTGCGTGTTACCGTAACCGCGACCCTGGGTGAAGAGACTGCGTTCCTGTGTGAAGTTCAACAGGCGGGTATTTTCTCCATCGCGGGTATTGAAGGTACTCAGATGGCGCATTGCCTGGGTGCGTACTGCCCGAACATTCTGTTCCCTTACGCGCGTGAATGTATTACCAGTCTGGTTTCCCGCGGCACGTTCCCGCAGCTGAACCTTGCACCGGTTAACTTCGATGCACTGTTCATGAACTATCTGCAGCAACAGTCCGGCGAAGGTACGCCAGAACATCAGGATGCCTGATGAACAGCATTAATGCTTCCATGACTGTTATCGGTGCCGGATCTTACGGCACCGCCCTTGCCATTACCGTGGCAAGAAATGGTCACAATGTGGTGTTGTGGGGCCATGATCCGGCCCATATCGCTACGCTGCAGGCCGATCGCTGCAACGCCGCATTTCTCCCCGATGTCCCGTTCCCTGACTCTTTGTACCTGGAATCCGATCTGGCAACGGCGCTGGCCGCCAGCCGGGATATTCTGGTGGTGGTGCCAAGCCATGTCTTTGGCGACGTGCTGCGCCAGATTAAACCGCTGATGCGCCCGGATGCCCGCATTGTGTGGGCGACAAAAGGGCTGGAGGCAGAGACCGGCCGCCTGTTACAGGATGTCGCCAGAGAAGCGCTGGGGGATACCATCCCGCTGGCGGTGATCTCCGGGCCAACCTTCGCGAAGGAGCTGGCGTCTGGCCTGCCCACGGCGATTGCGGTGGCCTCTACCGACAGCGTGTTTACCCACGACCTTCAGCAACTGCTGCACTGCGGGAAGAGTTTCCGGGTATACAGCAATCCGGACATGACTGGCGTGCAGCTGGGCGGTGCGGTGAAGAATGTTATCGCCATCGGTGCTGGCATGTCCGACGGGATAGGCTTTGGCGCCAATGCGCGCACGGCGCTTATCACCCGGGGCCTGGCAGAGATGACCCGGCTGGGGGTTGCCCTGGGCGCAGATCCGGAAACCTTTATGGGCATGGCGGGGCTTGGGGATCTGGTGCTGACCTGTACTGATAATCAGTCCCGTAACCGTCGCTTCGGGATGATGCTCGGGCAGGGGCTCGATGTGGCCAGCGCCCAGGCGAAGATTGGCCAGGTTGTTGAAGGTTTCCGTAACACCAGAGAAGTGCGCGAACTTGCGGCACGTAATGGTGTGGAAATGCCAATAACCGAGGAAATTTATCAGGTATTATATTGCGGAAAAAATGCGCGCGAGGCAGCATTAACGCTATTAGGCCGGACTCGTAAGGACGAAAGAGGCAATCAGTAAGGAAACGACGGTCATTACCTGCATAGCGCCGGAAGCCGCGAGGCTTACCGGCACCTTTTTTCTGGAGAGAGCAATGCCGTGTGAAGAACTGGACAATGTGTGGAACAATATCAAAGCCGAAGCCAGATCCCTTGCGGACTGTGAACCTATGCTGGCTAGTTTTTACCACGCGACCTTGCTGAAACATGAAAATCTGGGCAGCGCACTGAGTTATATGCTGGCCAATAAGCTCTCTTCCGCGATTATGCCCGCCATCGCCATTCGTGAAGTGGTGGAAGAGGCCTACGCGGCTGATCCTGAAATGATAGCCTCCGCAGCCTGTGATATTCAGGCGGTGCGCACCCGCGACCCGGCGGTCGACAAATACTCCACCCCGCTACTGTACCTGAAAGGCTTCCACGCCCTGCAGGCATACCGGATCGGCCACTGGCTCTGGTCCCAGGGGCGGCGCGCGCTGGCAATCTTTCTACAAAACCAGGTGTCGGTGACGTTTCAGGTCGATATTCACCCGGCGGCCACCATTGGCCGCGGCATTATGCTGGACCACGCCACCGGTATTGTGATTGGTGAGACGGCCGTTGTGGAAAACGACGTTTCCATTCTGCAGTCAGTTACCCTCGGTGGGACCGGTAAAACCAGCGGCGATCGCCATCCGAAGATCCGTGAAGGGGTGATGATTGGCGCGGGGGCGAAAATCCTCGGTAATATCGAAGTCGGGCGCGGGGCCAAAATCGGCGCGGGCTCGGTGGTATTACAGCCCATTCCGCCGCACACCACCGCTGCCGGGGTTCCGGCGCGCATCGTCGGTAAGCCGGAAAGCGAAAAGCCCGCCATCGATATGAACCAGCACTTTAACGGTATCAACCACGGTTTTGAGTACGGGGACGGTATCTGAGTGCGTCTGGCCTGCCACCGGCAGGCCATTGCTTAGCTGCGCAGCACGGCGCCCGGGTAACCCAGCTGGCGCCAGGCTTCAAACACCACCACCGCCACCGAGTTCGACAGGTTCATACTGCGGCTGTCCGGCAGCATCGGAATACGAATTTTTTGCTCTTTAGGCAGTGCATCCAGAATAGTTGCCGGTAACCCGCGGGTTTCCGGGCCAAACATCAGATAGTCCCCGTCCTGGTACTGTACCGCGCTGTGGGCCGGTGTGCCCTTCGTGGTTAAGGCAAACAGCCGCTGTGGCTGCTGGCTCTCCAGAAACGCGGCGTAGTCATGGTGGCGCACCACGGCGGCAAATTCATGATAATCCAGACCGGCACGGCGCAGGCGTTTATCGTCCCAGGTAAACCCCATGGGCTCGATGATATGCAGATGGAAACCGGTATTGGCGCACAGGCGGATGATATTGCCGGTATTCGGTGGAATTTCTGGTTCGTATAAGACGATATTAAGCATGAAAGCCCCCTTATGAGGGGGCGCAGAATAGCAGACTTTGGGCCGGAAGGGATCTCCCGGCCCGGTGTGTTATTGCTTGTTACGGTGGTAAAGCGGCAGCCACAGGGTCAGGCGCAGCCCGCCCAGCGGGCTGTCATCGGCTTTTACCCAGCCCCGGTGCTGTTTCACCACGTTATCGACAATCGCCAGGCCCAGACCGGTGCCGCCCGATTCGCGATCGCGCGCCTCGTCGGTGCGGAAGAAGGGCCGGAAGATTTGCTCGCGATCGGCCGGGTCAACCCCCGGGCCGTCGTCATCAACGGTGATGGTGATCCCCTGATTATCCACGGCAAAATTCACGGCTATCTCAGTGTGTGAATAGCGCAGCGCGTTGCGGACAATATTTTCCAGCGCGCTCTCCAGGGCGTTCGGGTTGCCGTACAGCAGCCAGGGGCCGGGAGGGTAGGTTATCTTCAGCGACTTGCCTTTCTGCTCTGCCTCAAAGGCGGCGTTGTCCAGCATTTCACCCCACAGCTGGCTGGCTTTCAGGGTTTCGCTGACCAGGGCGGTTTTCTGCTGCTCGCGGGACATCACCAGCAGATCGTTAATCATACCGTCCAGCCGCTGGGCTTCCGTTTCGATGCGCTCAAGCTCTTTGCTCTCGCCGTTACGGCGGCGTAATAACGCGGTCCCCAGTTGTAAGCGGGTCAGCGGGGTGCGCAGCTCGTGCGAAATATCGGAAATTAACCGTTGCTGACCGGTCATCATCCGCTCCAGCGCGGTGACCATCTGGTTAAAGCTGGCGCCTGCTGCCAGGAACTCCTGAGGGCCGGACTCCAGCTCAGGGTGCTGGCGTAAATTCCCCCGGGCGACTTCATCGGCGGCGTTTTTCAGCTTCCTGGCCGGTTTTGCCAGGCTCCACGCCAGCCACAGCAGCAGCGGCGAGCTGACCAGCATGGTCACAATCAGCAACAACAGCGGCCTGTCGAACAGCAGGTTGATAAAGTCTGACTGGGAGTTGCTGGCGGGGCGAATCATGTATAACTGGTAGTTATCTTCGCCATCCTGAACGGCAAACGGCCCCACCATTTCCAGGCGGCCATATTTTTTCTTCTGGGGATGATCGGCATTATCGGACTGGCCGATAAAGTTACGAATGATCTGCATTTCATCGCGGTGGGCGCCAATAACGCGGCCTTCACTGGTAACCAGCAACAGCCGCTGACCGGGCGGAGCCCATTTCTCAATTGCGCGATACAGACGCCGCCACCACATAAGATCATTGGGAGGGTCGGTGGCGAGTTCTGCTTCAACATGTTGCTCGATCATCACGCCCTGGCGTTGCTCGCTTTCCAGCAGCTCTGTCATCTGGCGTGAGTCGAGCTTGGGCAACATCAATACCAGCATCAGTACAAGCGCCAGAGTCAGCCAGAATATGGCGAAAATGCGCGCGGTAAGGCTGCTTATCATGAAGCGGACACCATCAGGTAGCCGCGCCCGCGTAGTGTTTTAAACCAGGGGTGACCGTCTTTGCGCTCCGGCAGCTTCCGGCGCAGGTTAGAAATATGCATATCGATTGCCCGGTCAAACGGGGTCAGGCGCTTGCCGAGCACTTCCTGGCTGAGATGCTCGCGGGAAACCACCTGGCCGAGATGCTGGGCCAGTAAATACAGGAGGGTGAATTCCGTGCCGGTTAACTCCAGCGTTTGCCCGTCGAAGCTGGCTTCCTGGCGGCCAGGATTCAGGCTCAGGGCGTCAACTTCCAGATTGGGCGAACCGGTTTCGCTGCTTTGCTGCTGCTCGCTCCAGTGTGAACGGCGCAAAATGGCGCGGATACGGGCGACCAGCTCCCGGTCATTAAACGGTTTTGGCAGGTAATCATCAGCGCCAAGCTCAAGGCCGAGCACCCGATCAAGTTCGCTACCGCGGGCGGTCAGCATAATAACGGGGGTCTGGTGTGTCTGGCGTAGTTCTTTAAGAGTGTCGATACCGTTTTTCTTCGGCATCATAACATCCAGTAATAACAGATCGATGCTGTCATCCAGCAAGCTGAGTGCCTGTTCGCCGTCATGGGCGACCAGCACATTAAAACCTTCCATGTCGAGCAACTCCTTGAGTAAGGACGTTAGCTCCCGATCGTCATCGACTAACAGAATTTTATTCATTTTTGTTACCTCCGAGGCAGAAATTACGTCATCCAGGTTGGCTAATCCATGACTTTACGTTGTTTTACACCCCCTGACGCTAGTTTGCAGCGTAATTCGTAGACTGCATGTCGTTGAATCGCAGCACGCAAAATATCGGGAGTTAAGTGATGCGCAATGTTATCGCCACCGTAACGGGTCTGACGCTGATGCTGAGCACTTTCGCCAGTCATTCTGCTGAATTGTCGGGCGATAACCGCAACAGAGCAGAGCATCCGGCCCGGCAGTTACATATGTTTGACGGCATCAGTTTAACCGAACATCAGCGCCAGCAAATGCGGGATCTGATGCAGCAGGCCCGCCACAACAGCGCTCCTGTTAATGTTAGCGAAATCGATGCCATGCATCGCCTGGTGACAGCAGAAAAATTTGATGAACGCGCTGTTCGTCAACAGGCAGAGAAAATGGCGCAGGAAGGCATACAGCGCCAGGTCGAAATGGCCAGAGTGCGTAACCAGATGTACCGCCTGCTGACACCGGAGCAACAGGCCGTATTAAACCAGAAACATCAACAGCACATGGAAAAGCTCCATGAGCTGGCGGAAACGGGAGATTCCTCCTCGTTGCAGCTGTCAAGTTACAGCGCCCGCAATCAGTAGCAGAGTAGCAGTATTCCAGGTTTTCCTTGCCATAGACACCATCCCTGTCTTCCCCCGCCTCTGGCGGGGTTTTTTTTGCCTTCAGATTGACAAGATCCTCGCTATACTAGCCAGCATTCCTGTGCTGGAGCAATTATGAATCAACAATATAGGCGGCTTGTCAGCCGCGCGGCGCTGGCCGCAACGGTAATGGCGCTACTGCTGCTGATCATCAAGGTACTGGCGTGGTGGGTTACCGGCTCTGTCAGTATTCTGGCGGCGCTGGTGGACTCCCTGGTGGATATGGCCGCCTCGCTGACGAATCTTCTGGTGGTGCGCTATTCGCTACAACCTGCCGACAGCGAACACTCTTTTGGTCACGGCAAGGCCGAATCGCTGGCGGCCCTGGCCCAGAGTATGTTCATTTCCGGGTCGGCGCTGTTTCTGTTTTTGACCAGTATCCAGCACCTTGCGCGGCCGGAACAAATGAGCAGCCCGGGGGTTGGGGTAGTGGTTACGGTCATTGCATTGGTCTGTACTGTGATCCTGGTAACATTTCAGCGTTGGGTTGTCAGAAAAACCGGTAGTCAGGCGATTCGGGCTGATATGCTCCATTACCAGTCAGATGTGTTAATGAATAGTGCGATTCTGATAGCGCTGGGTTTATCCTGGTATGGATGGCACCGGGCCGATTCTCTGTTTGCTCTGGGGATTGGCATCTATATTTTATATAGTGCATTACACATGGGGTATGAGGCGGTGCAGTCCCTGCTCGACAGGGCGCTGCCAGATGACGAGCAACAAGCGATTGCGGATATAGTGAAAGGATGCCCCGGCGTCCGTGGGGCGCACGACCTGCGCACCCGCCAGTCAGGGGTTACGCGCTTTATCCAGGTGCATATCGAACTGGAAGATGAACTTCCACTTGTTGAGGCTCATGCCGTTGCGGATCGCGTGGAGCAGGCCATCCTGCAGCGCTTTCCGGACGCAGATGTCATTATTCACCAGGATCCGTGCTCAGTGGTCGTCACTGAGCCCCCGCAAGGACAGTTGTAAATTCCATGGTTAGTGCAAAAAGTGACCTTTAAGGGTTTAATTTGTCATCACGATGCCTGACCTGAATCAATTCAGCTAAGAATTGCTGTTATATTATGGACCTGGTTGATGAACGCGGTTACGCCCGGTTGCGGTGTCCGGCAATAGGATTTCTCTTGCATTCTAAGTTCAGAGGTTGTCATGATTAAGAAAATCGGTGTATTGACGAGCGGCGGTGATGCGCCAGGCATGAACGCGGCGATCCGTGGCGTGGTTCGTGCGGCGTTAACTGAAGGTCTTGAAGTTTATGGTATCTATGACGGCTACCTCGGCTTGTATGAAGATCGCATGATTAGCCTGGACCGTTACAGCGTTTCCGACATGATCAACCGCGGCGGCACCTTCCTGGGCTCTGCGCGTTTCCCTGAATTCCGTGAAGAGAGCGTGCGCGCCGTTGCCATCGAAAACATGAAAAAACGGGGTCTGGATGCGCTGGTGGTTATCGGTGGTGACGGTTCCTACATGGGGGCCAAACGTCTTACCGAGATGGGTTTCCCGTGCATCGGCCTGCCGGGCACTATCGATAACGACATCAAAGGCACTGACTACACCATCGGCTTCTTTACGGCGCTGAGCACGGTCGTTGAAGCGATTGACCGTCTGCGCGACACCTCTTCTTCCCACCAGCGTATTTCAATTGTTGAAGTGATGGGCCGCTACTGTGGCGATCTGACCCTGGCTGCGGCCATTGCCGGTGGCTGTGAGTATATCGTGGTGCCGGAGGTTGAATTTAACCGCGAAGAGCTGGTTGAAGGCATCAAAGCCGGTATTGCGAAAGGCAAAAAACACGCGATTGTCGCCATCACCGAGCACATGTGCGACGTGCATGAGCTTTCCACCTACATTGAAAAAGAGACCGGCCGCGAAACCCGCGCCACGGTTCTGGGCCATATTCAGCGTGGCGGCTCGCCGGTGCCTTACGATCGTATTCTGGCCTCCCGTATGGGCGCTTACGCCATTGAATTACTGCTGCAGGGCTATGGTGGCCGCTGCGTCGGTATTCAGAACGAAAAACTGGTTCATCACGATATTATTGACGCCATTGAGCATATGAAGCGGCCGTTTAAAGGCGACTGGCTGGACTGCGCTAAAAAACTGTACTAATGCGAAGAGGCCGGGATTTCCCGGCTTTTTTATCGCCGTGTATATCGCGTTTAGTTATATCCATGTTTTTTTTATTCTTTAATAATCCCCCCGGCTTCTGGCAGGCTCTGCGTATTACTTAACCATAACAATAAGCGAGCAGGTCATGAATAAGTGGGGAATTGGCTTAACCGTGTTGCTGGCCTCTGCAGGTGCTCTGGCCAAAGATATTCAGCTGTTAAACGTGTCTTACGATCCCACCCGCGAACTGTACGACCAGTATAACAAAGCGTTCAGCGCGCACTGGAAGCAGGAAACCGGGGATACGGTCACTATTCGCCAGTCTCACGGCGGCTCCGGCAAGCAGGCCACATCCGTGATTAACGGCATTGATGCTGACGTGGTCACCCTGGCCCTGGCCTACGATGTGGACGCCATTGCTGAGCGCGGGCGCCTTGATAAAAACTGGATCAAACGCCTGGCCGATAACTCCGCGCCCTATACCTCGACCATTGTGTTTCTGGTGCGTAAAGGTAACCCGAAGCAAATCCATGACTGGAACGATTTAGTTAAACCCGGCGTGTCCGTTATTACGCCGAACCCGAAAAGCTCCGGCGGCGCGCGCTGGAACTACCTGGCCGCCTGGGGCTATGCACTGCATCACAATAACGGCGATCAGGCAAAAGCACAGGATTTCGTAAAAGCGCTGTATAAGAACGTAGAAGTGCTGGATTCCGGTGCCCGTGGCTCCACGAACACCTTTGTCGAGCGCGGTATTGGTGATGTGCTTATCGCCTGGGAAAACGAAGCGCTGCTGGCAACCCATGAGCTGGGTAAGGACAAGTTTGAGGTCATCACCCCGAGCGAGTCTATCCTGGCGGAGCCGACCGTCTCTGTTGTTGATAAAGTTGTCGAGAAGAAAGGCACCCAGGCAGTTGCTGAGGCCTATCTGAAGTATCTCTACTCTCCGCAGGGGCAGGATATTGCGGCGCGGAATTACTACCGCCCGCGGGACCCTCAAGTTGCCCAAAAATATGCGGATGCCTTCCCGAAACTGAAACTGTTTACTATCGATGAGGTGTTCGGTGGCTGGACCAAAGCCCAGAAAGAGCACTTCTCAAACGGCGGCACGTTTGATCAGATATCAAAACGCTAGCCGCTGAAAATGCCCCGCCAGTCCAGTAAAGTGCCAGCGACCCTCTCTGGCACAGGAGCCGCCCCCAGGGGCGGCTCCTCCTGTTCTTGCACTGCAAAGCGTGACCAGCACATCCCCCAACCTCCTCTCACAAATCAGTTTGTGGCATCATTGGCTCGTCAGGCCCGGTAAATACATCGCGCTGCTCTGGCAATCATGAGGTGGTATCAATACGCGGCGTACTTCCTTTCAGATAAAGCGTACAAACTACCTTTGGTAGGTAATGGTGTGAGGGTGTTATGGTTGTTAAGCGTTTAAAAAAAGAGGACCGACGGATGCAGTTGCTGGAGGTTGCTCGCGGGATCGTGCGCCAGCAAGGTACTGAAGCGCTGACGCTGGGATATCTGGCTGAGCGGGCCAGCGTGACAAAACCTATTCCCTACGATCACTTTGGCGACCGTGAAGGGTTGCTGATGGCGTTGTATCAGGATTTCAGCGATAAGCAGCTGGCAAGATTCCGTGAAACGCTGAAGGTCGATAACAAAACGCTGGAAAAGACCGTGCGTTTTTTCAGCGCTGCCTATATTGATTGCTCTATCAGCGCCGGGCCTGAGACGGGTCCCATTGCTGCCGCGTTATCGGGCTCCCGGGCGCTACAGGCCTTCCGGGAGACATGCGTCGCTGATAGCGAAGACTGCCTGCGTTCCGTGCTTTCGCCCTATATTTTGTTAAAAGGCGTTCAGGGTGAGGCAGCAGTAACGGCCATTATTGGCGCGGCTGATGCGCTTGGCGCTGCGGCCAGCAACGGGGTTCTCGCGCGTAATGTGGCAGAAGATATACTCAGCGGTGCGATACAGGGCGTACTGGAGGCCTACACCGCGAGCGCAAAATGATTACGTCATACGGATTGCCAATCAAGTTACTAATGGTAATATAGCAGGCAATTAATCCCGTAATGAGGTAGTTATGTCTGTAAAAAATGTAGTGGATAATGCCCTTATCGTAACGGCTCATCCGGTCGCAAATTCGTTATCCCATTCACTGGCGGCAGGTATTGCCGGGTATCTGCGTGATCAGGGAACGCAGGTAGAGGTTGCCGATCTCCATGCCGAGGCCTTTTCTCCGGCGATGTCACAGACGGATCTTGAGGTATACCACGGGAATGCTGGCGCGCTTCCCGCCGATGTTCTGCGTGAGCAGCAACGCGTGGAGCGGGCTGATATGCTGGTGTTTGTGTTCCCGGTGTACTGGTGGTCAGTGCCTGGGCTGCTGAAAGGCTGGTTTGACCGCGTACTCACCCTGGACTGGGCGTACAAAATGACAGAAGACGGCCGGGTTGTGGGTAACTTACGTCAGGTTCCGGTACGCCTTATCGCGACGGCCGCGGGCGATCCTGAAGGCTTCGACAAGCACGGCTATACACAGGCAATACACACTCAGGTAGTTGAAGGTGTTTTCCACTGGTGTGGGCTGAAGGATACGAAACTGGATATCTTCTACCAGTCAGATGCTGCCACGGCAGAGCAGATTGACGCTTTCCTGAAAAACCTGACAAGCACGATGTGAGCCGCCCGGCAGGGGTGTTCACTTCAGCAATCAGAATGATAACGGCCCTGCGGGGCCGTTTCGCTTTGTGGCCTTTTTCGGTACTCTGAGGTGAGAATGTTAATCAGAGGTTATTATGCGGGCTGCAAAATGGGGAGCAGGGATAGCGATTGTGCTGGGGATTCTGGGCAGCGCCTGGCTGATACTGCGCCCGTACCACCCGGATGCCCTGTGGCAGATTGTCAGCAGGCAGTGCGTGCCGGGGCAACAACAGCATCAGGATCCGGCGCCCTGTCACAGTGTCAGCATGGCAGAGAATTACGTCACACTGAAAGATATTAACGGGCCTTTGCAGTATTTGCTGATGCCCGTTGCGCAGATCCGCGGTATTGAAAGCCCGCAGCTGCTCTCTCTGGATACGGCCAATTTCTTCTGGCTGGCCTGGCAGGCTCGGGGGTTGTTGAGCGAGCGCTACGGCCAGCCCATACCGGACAGCGCCCTCTCCCTGGCGATCAACTCCCCCTCCGGGCGCTCCCAGAACCAGTTACATATCCACATTTCCTGCCTGCGTAAAGACGTGCGCCAGCAACTGGACCACTGGGCGGCCGATGCGGGCAGCCGCTGGAGCCGGGCGGGAAACCTGGCAGGCCACCCGTACCTGGCCCGCAAAGTGAGCCGGGAAACGCTGGTGGAGGATGGCCCGTTTATTCTGCTGGCAAATGAGATCCCCGGTGCCCGCCAGAATATGGGGGCCTGGTCCCTGGCGCTGGCAAGCCTTGGTGATAACAGCTTCGTGCTCCTGGCGACCGAGAGGGATTACCTCACACTGAATTTTGCGTCTGCTGAGGAGCTTCAGGATCATGATTGCGGCATTCTGCCCCGGCCACCGGTCAGAAAATAAGGAGAAAGCATGGCATTATGGGTAACCCATCCGTTGTTCTGGCCCGGTGTGCTGATTCTGCTGACCATCGGGCTGTGGGCAACCTCTGCACTGCCGGAGTTTATTACGGCACTGCTGTTTTTTGCGCTGGCGATTATTACCAAAGTGGTTCCGGCACAGGCGCTGTTCAGCGGGTTTGCGTCATCGGCATTCTGGCTGGTGCTGAGCGGTTTTATTCTCGGGGTGGCGATACGAAAAACGGGCCTGGCAGACAGGGTGGCAGCCATGGTATCCGCCCGGCTGACCGGGAGCTGGTGGCAAATGGTCGGCTGCGTTGTGCTGCTGAGCTACGCCCTGGCGTTTGTGATGCCCTCGAATATGGGGCGTATCGCACTGCTGATGCCTATTGTGGCGGCCATGGCGCAGCGGGTCGGAATCGAAGAGGGCACCCGGGCGTGGTATGGCCTTGCTCTCGGGGTGGGGTTTGGCACTTTTCAGCTGTCGGCCTCCATTTTGCCGGCCAATGTCCCCAATATGGTGATGAGCGGCGCCGCTGAGGGGGCCTGGGGGATCCACCTTAATTACCTGCCTTATTTACTGCTTAACGGGCCGCTGCTGGGGGTACTGCGCGGTATCCTGATGGTGGTGGTTATCTGCTGGCTGTTTCCGGGCAAGCCCCGGCCGCCGCGCCAGGCGCTGGCGCTCCCCCCGGTGAGCCTTGCAGAAAAACGCCTTGCCGGTTTGCTGGTGGCGGTGCTGCTGCTGTGGCTCACCGAAGGCTGGCACGGTATTGGCCCGGCCTGGGTTGGCCTGGCGGCGGCGGTTATCACGCTGCTGCCCCGGGTGGGGTGTGTGACCAGCGATGAGTTTGCCAGCGGGGTGAATATCCGCACCTGTATTTATATTGCCGGAATTCTCGGGCTGGCGGCGGTCGTCACCCTGACCGGTATCGGCACCTTGCTCGGCCAGGCGCTGCTGAAGATAACACCGCTGGATCCACAGCGGCCTTTTGTCAGCTTTGCGTCGCTGGTGGGGATCACCACCGCCATGAACTTTTTTATGACCGCAAACGGGGTACCGGCGCTGTACAGCACCATGGCGGACAGTTTTGCCAGTGCCACCGGTTTTCCGATGCTGGCGGTGATCCTGATTCAGGTGATTGGTTATTCCACCCCGCTGCTGCCGTATCAGGCATCCCCCATCGTGGTGGCGATGGCGCTGGGAAGGGTGCCCGCACGGGCGGGAATGACGCTGTGTTTTGCGCTGGCGGCAATCACCTGGGTGATTGTGTTACCGCTGGAATATGGCTGGTACCGGCTGCTGGGGATGCTGTAAATAATAACACCTCCCGCAGGAGGTGTTATTTTGTGAAAACAGCGCGGGTGAATTACGCTTTTTTCGCAGTGGCTGCCGCTTTAACGATGGCCGCGAAAGCGTCTGCTTTCAGGGATGCACCGCCAACCAGCGCGCCGTCGATATCCGGCTGGCCAAACAGCTCTGCGGCGTTCGCAGCGTTCACGGAACCACCGTACTGGATGATAATGCCTGCTGCTACCTGGGCGTCGGCTTTAGCGATATGGTCGCGGATAAATTTGTGTACTGCCTGTGCCTGAGCCGGGGTTGCGGATTTACCCGTACCGATAGCCCATACAGGTTCGTAGGCGATAACGGCACCTTCCAGTGCTTTCGCGCCCATGGTTTTCAGCACCGCGTCGATCTGGCGGGCAACCACTTCTTCAGTCTGACCGGCTTCGTTTTCAGCTTCGGTTTCACCGATGCACAGTACCGGGATCAGGCCTTCTTCTTTCAGTACGGCAAATTTTTCAGCAATCAGCTCGTCAGTTTCACCGTGATAGGTACGGCGCTCAGAGTGGCCGATGATGATGTACTCAGCGCCCACGTCTTTCAGCATGGTC
Source organism: Shimwellia blattae DSM 4481 = NBRC 105725 (assembly GCF_000262305.1). Taxonomy (NCBI): domain Bacteria; kingdom Pseudomonadati; phylum Pseudomonadota; class Gammaproteobacteria; order Enterobacterales; family Enterobacteriaceae; genus Shimwellia; species Shimwellia blattae. The sequence goes on along the minus strand of NC_017910.1, from coordinate 4,011,679 downwards.
GGGGAGATTTCACCGGTGTAAGCGCCAGAGCGGTGCAGGCCCACGTCCTGAGCACCGAGGTGGATATGGCTGCCGCCGATATAACGGTCGGCCAGTTCTACATACATGAGAGGCGGGGCGATTGCTACGTCACAGCCATCAACAGTGGACAGTTCCTTACGCAGGCCAGCAATCAGTTCGTTGACCATTTGTTTGCTGCCGTTGAGTTTCCAGTTACCCATCACTAAAGGATGTCGCATTTTATTTCTCCACGCGGATTAGCAAATAATAACGCTGCCTCTCAGGGCAGCAGGTTCTGTGAAACAGTATAGAGACAACACACTATAAAGGCTTTGTTTTTCGTTAATGAGTGCCGGTGTTTAAATTCTCTGATAACGCTAGCTTAATCGGTTCAACAGCGAAGGTCAGCCCTTTTTCGCCATTATCTGCCACAACATAGCGGATTGCGCCGTCGTTACGGGAAAAGTAGCGTTTGTTTTTACCGCTGGTTAATAGCTGGCTGAGCTTCTGCTGGCTCTGGGCTTCACTCAGGGCCGGGGAAAAGGTGCGGATCAGGGCAGCCATATAGTTCAGCGCCATGGCCCGGGCGGGTTTTTGCTCCGGCCCCTGGATAGGCAGCCAGGTAATTTGCATGCTCTTAATTTTTAAGGTGCCGCGCTCCAGGGCTGTAGAGGCGTAGAGGTTTTCATTGATCTTACTGGCGGCCCGGGTCAGGTTGGCAGCGTCGCTGCCCGGGGCAATGGCGCGAAACTCCTCCAGCGGCAGTGTCGGGTTATTCAGGTTAAAGCGCGCCCTGAACTGGCTGATGGACAGATCAAAGGTCGGGGAGCCTGGCAGTAAATAGACCGCTGTCGGGGCAGTGGTATCGGGTGCTGCGCCCGCCTGGCTGGCCGCCAGGGCAGTGCAGGCAAGCGCCAGTACGGGTAGCAATATTTTCATCGGTATCGCGCTCCTGGCAGGGCAGTTATCTTCCGGAATTAAATCGGGATTGCGCCGGCTTGTCAAAGACCCGTCCCGCTGAGGTACACTAGCGTGATTATTATCATCAGGAATATTCATGACCCTACAGCAATGGTTGTTCTCTTTTCGCGGCCGTATCGGGCGGCGGGATTTCTGGATCTGGATTGGCCTGTGGCTGGCTGCCATGGTGATTCTGTTTTCACTGGCCGGTAAGGCGATGCTCAACATGCAAACCGCGGCGTTTATGCTGGTGTGCCTGCTGTGGCCAACCGCCTGCGTGGTGGTAAAGCGCCTGCATGACCGGGGAAAATCCGGTGCCTGGGCGTTTTTGCTGATCCTCGCCTGGATGCTGCTGGCGGGGAACTGGTCCGTGGTGGGCGGTATCTGGGAATGGGCCCTGGGCCGGTTTATTCCGGTGCTGATCATGGTGATGATTATTCTCGACCTGGGGGCGTTTACCGGCACCCAGGGGGAGAATAAATACGGCAAAGAGACCACGGACGTGAAATTCCACTGACCACCCGGGTTACCAGTAATGCTCCGCCGTGATATGCCCGGGGCGGCGGCGCAGGTGTTTGGTCATCTGCCGGGTCTCTTTGAGCAGTTGCGTGGTATCCCGGACCATTTGCGGGTTACCGCACAGCATCACGTGGCTGGTGGCGCTGTCCAGCGGTAAGCCTACCGCCTGCTCCAGTGCCCCCCGGGCGATAAGCTCCGGTATCCGGCCCTGTAGCGAGCCGGGGGCCGCCTCACGGCTGACGATGGTCTGAATACGCAGCTTGCCTTCATAGCGCTGTGCCAGGGCTGTCATACGCGGCAGATAGCTCAGATCTTGCTGATAACGTGCCGCATGCACCAGCACCAGGTTTTTAAAGCGCGCCAGATCCTGCCCCTGCTCCAGAATGGATAAATAGGGCCCCAGGGCGGTGCCGGTTGCCAGCATCCACAGGGTCTGGCAGTCGGGTATTTCTTCCAGCACGAAGAAACCGGCGGCATCTGCCACCACCTGAAGCTCATCCCCGGGTTTCATGGCGTGTAGCCGCGGGCTGAGCATGCCGTCCGGCACATTGACCAGGTAGAACTCCAGTTCGGGATTGTCGGGCGCATTCACGTAGGAATAGGCGCGCTGAACGCGCTCGCCGTTGATATCCAGGCCTAGCTTGGTGAACTGCCCGGCGGTAAACGGGGCGACAGGTGCGTCTACAGTGAGGGTGAAAAGTGAGTCTGTCCAGTGCTGAACACGGGTAACTTTTCCGGTAACCCAATCGGCCATTTTGCGCCTCCTGTTGATCAGATTGCCTTTATCTTCGCCGCAGCCGGGGAACATTTCCAGCCCGCAGGGGCTGGAAAGCTCAATCCGACAAACGGATGATTACAGGAGGTACTGGTGCAGGCTGGCGTCTTTGCGGTCGAGATAATGGACAGATTTAATCCGCCGGATGGTGCGTGATTTACCGCGGATAAGCAGTGTCTCCGTGGTGGCCATATTGCCTTTACGGCTGATGCCCTCCAGCAGATCGCCTTTGGTGATCCCGGTGGCGGAGAACACCACATTATCGCTTTTGGCCATCTGATCGAGCGTCAGGATCTGTTCTGCTTCGATCCCCATCGCCCGGCAGCGTGCCAGCTCCTGCTCACCGATGCGGCGGTTCTCCGGGGTATCACCCTTCACGTGGTGGCGCGCCAGCAGGCGGCCCTGCATGTCTCCGTCCAGCGCGCGGATAACCGCCGCAGATACCACCCCTTCAGGGGCACCGCCAATGCCATACAGCACGTCGACTTCGCTGTCCGGCATACAGGTGAGGATAGAGGCGGCCACATCACCGTCCGGAATGGCGAAAATACGCACGCCCAGTTTTTGCATGGCGGCGATAACCTGCTCATGGCGGGGTTTGGCGAGAATGGTGACTGTCAGCTCGTGCAGCGGCTTGCCGAGGGCGGTGGCAACGCGGGCAAAGTTTTCCTCCAGGGGCAGGCTGAGATCAATAACCCCCCGGGCGCCGGGCCCGACAATCAGCTTTTCCATATACATATCCGGCGCGTTCAGGAAGCAGCCTTTATCGCCCACGGCCATGACTGCCAGCGCATTGGCCTGGCCCATGGCGGTCATCCGGGTGCCTTCAATGGGGTCTACCGCGATATCAACCTGGTCGCCCTTGCCCGTACCAACGTTCTCACCGATGTACAGCATCGGGGCTTCGTCGATTTCCCCTTCACCGATAACAATCTGGCCGTCGATATTGACCTGGTTAAGCATAATACGCATGGCGTTTACCGCCGCGCCATCTGCGGCGTTTTTGTCGCCCCGGCCCAGCCATTTGTAGCCAGCCAGCGCCGCCGCTTCCGTTACCCGGGAAAATTCGATGGCAAGTTCTCGTCTCATAGCACACCCATTCAGCAAAGAAATTGCCCGGAGTGTAGCACATGCAAAGCAGCCGGAAGATGAGCAGGGATAAGGGAAGGGGAGAGGCGGGGGCCGCAGCCCCCGCAGTCAGACGGGATTACTGATCGTGATCTTCCCAGGCAAGCGCGCGTTTAACGGCTTTTTTCCAGCCTTCGTAACGGTAATTACGCTCCACGGTCTCGATACCGGGGCGGAATTCACGCTCAATGGTGGCTTTCTCGCTCAGCTCGTCGAGGTTTTGCCAGTAGCCAACCGCCAGGCCCGCCAGATAAGCGGCCCCGAGGGCGGTCACTTCCCGCACTTCCGGGCGCTCAACCCGGGTGCCGAGGATATCGGCCTGGAACTGCATCAGGAAGTTGTTGGCCACGGCGCCACCGTCTACCCGCAGGGCGTGGAGGCGGATACCCGCATCTGCCTGCATGGCTTCCAGCACATCGCGGGTCTGGTAGGCGATAGACTCAAGGGTGGCGCGGATAATATGGTTAGCGTTTACCCCACGGGTCAGCCCGAGGATGGCTCCACGGGCATAGGGATCCCAGTACGGGGCACCCAGGCCGGTGAACGCCGGAACCACATACACCCCGTTGCTGTCTTTCACTTTACCGGCAAAGTATTCCGAGTCGGCCGCGTCGTTAATCAGCTTCATTTCGTCGCGCAGCCACTGGATGGAGGCACCCCCCATAAATACCGCCCCTTCAAGGGCGTAGTTCACTTCCCCGCGTGGGCCGCAGGCGATGGTGGTCAGAAGCCCGTGGCCGGAGCGTACCGCCTGGGTGCCGGTGTTCATCAGCATAAAGCAGCCGGTGCCGTAGGTGTTTTTCGCCATCCCCTGTTTAACACACAGCTGGCCGAACAGGGCCGCCTGCTGATCCCCGGCGATCCCGGAGATGGGAATACGGGTGCCGCCTTTACCGCCAATGTTGGTCTGGCCGTAAACTTCGGAGGATTTACGCACCTCTGGCAGCATCTCCCGCGGGATGTCCAGGGCGTCCAGCATTTTGTCGTCCCACTGTAAGTCGTGGATATTGAACAGCATGGTGCGTGAGGCGTTGGTGTAGTCGGTGACGTGTACCCGGCCCTGGGTCATACGCCAGATAAGCCAGGTATCCACAGTACCGAATAACAGCTCGCCGCGTCTGGCCCGCTCACGGGCCCCTTCTACGTGGTCGAGGATCCATTTTACTTTTGTACCGGAGAAATACGGGTCGATCACCAGGCCTGTGGCGTGGCGGATATACTCCTCCATGCCGTCGCGTTTTAGCTGCTCGCAGATATCCGCGGTGCGGCGGCACTGCCAGACAATGGCGTTATAAATGGGTTTGCCGGTCTCTTTTTCCCAGACGATGGTGGTTTCGCGCTGGTTCGTGATCCCGATGGCGGCAATCTGATCAGAGCCAATATCCGCTTTGGCCAGTGCTTCGACCAGTGTTGAGCTCTGGGAGGCCCAGATCTCCATGGGGTCGTGCTCAACCCAGCCTGCTTTGGGGTAGATTTGCTCAAATTCACGCTGTGAGACGCTGACAATGTTAGCATCATGATCCATGACCACGGCGCGGGAGCTGGTGGTGCCCTGGTCGAGCGCGACAATGTATTTCTTTTCGGTAGTCATAATTGGCGTCCTGACATTCAAATTATAGTGAAGCATTCGGCTGGTGTGCCGCAGGTTGCTCTGCCGTTTCTGCGGGTGCTTTTTGGGCAGCACCTGGCAGGTACGGGCTAATCAGTTTCTTGTAGCTGAACGCGCCAACGACGGCGCCAGCGACGGGTGCGAATAACGGTACCAGGAAGTAGGGAACAGGCAAGCCGCCCGTGAAGGCCACGTCTCCCCAGCCTGCCAGCCACGCCAGTGCTTTAGGCCCCAGATCACGTGCCGGGTTCATGGCAAAGCCGGTCAGCGGGCCCATAGATGCCCCGATAACCGCAATCAGCAGGCCAATCAGCAGCGGCGCCAGCGGGCCACGCGGAATACCGTTGCCGTCATCGGTCAGTGCCATAATCAGTCCCATTAAGACGGCGGTGATCACCAGTTCAACCGCGAAAGACTGGATGAAGTTCAGGTGAACGTTCGGGTAAGTCGAGAAGACCCCCGCCAGCTCCAGGCTGCCGACGCTGCCGCGCACCATATGGTGGGTATGTTCAAAATCGAAAAATAAATTGTAGTAAAGCCCGTAAACCAACGCGGCGGCGCAAAACGCACCGGCCATCTGGGAAAGAATGAAAGGGACGACGTTACGTTTATTAAAGTTTGCGAACATCCAGAGTGCGAGTGTAACGGCCGGGTTGAGATGCGCCCCGGATACGCCTGCGGTCAGGTAAATGGCCAGTGCCACACCTAATCCCCAGATAACGCTGATCTCCCACTGACCGAATGCGGCCCCGGCGACTTTTAACGCCGCGACGCATCCCACACCGAAGAAGACCAACAACCCGGTACCTAAAAACTCTGCGATACACTGACCTCGTAAAGATGGAGCTGCTGTTTGACTCATAATCGGGTCCTGAAGGCGAAATGAATGGTTATTGTCGTTAGGCATCCCTGCGACTATTGCCTCATGGGCGTGGTGTTAATTTATCGTTAACGCGTAAAAACGAAAAATACCGAAATTGAAATATGCGTGGCGCGTCAAAAAAGTGCGCGTTTTCGCGCCAAAAAGTCGATGTGCAGCAGAATTTACGAATCCGGAAGCGCCATATAGTTTCGCGCCGTTAACATTTTTTTAGCGCTGTTGCCGGTATTTCCGGTTTGCTGAAAATTGACAGGAAATGCAAAGAGCGCGGTATCCCGCTGGACACGGGCAGTCGGGCTTCTTACAATCGGAGAACTGCGTAGTGTGCGCGTGTTTTAAGGCGTCACCACTCATTTTGGGACGGGGTAGTTATCCGACAACGCCTTGCAATTCGGGAGAGGTATGACAATGTCATTTGAAGTTTTTGAAAAACTGGAAGCGAAGGTCCAGCAGGCGGTTGATACTATCACGCTGCTGCAGATGGAAATCGAAGAACTGAAAGAAAAAAACAATACCCTGACTCAGGAAGTTCAGCAGGCTCAGGGCAGCGCTGAAGAGGCGGCGCGTGAAAACGAACGCCTGAAAGAACAGCAAAACGGCTGGCAGGATCGTCTGCAGGCGCTGCTGGGTAAAATGGACGAGGTCTGATTACCCATCCGTTGCGGACATAAAAAAGGTACCGGTTACGGTACCTTTTTTGTGGCGGGTTGTCAGGCCGGTGCGTTACTCGATATCGAGCGGATCCTCAGACAGAATAATCCCGGTGTTATCCGCATACAGATGATCACCGGAGAAAAACGTCACGCCGCCAAAATTCACCCGCACGTCGCTTTCGCCGACGCCTTCACCGGCAGCACCCGCCGGGATAGCGGCAATGGCCTGAATTCCCAGATCCAGCTCCTCCAGCGCGTCTACCTGGCGCACAGAGCCGTAGACCACAATGCCTTCCCACTCATTTTGTACGGCCAGCCGGGCAAGGTCGGCATCGATCAGTGCGCGACGCACTGAGCCGCCACCATCGACCAGCAGCACACGGCCCTGGCCGTTCTCCTCCAGCATTTCATACAGCAATCCGTTGTCCTCGAAACATTTCACTGTGATGATTTGCCCGCCAAACGATGTCCGCCCACCAAAGTTGGAGAACAGGGGTTCAACGACGTTGACATCTTCCTGGTAGATGTCGCAAAGCTCGGAAGTATCGTATTTCATAGGTTTAACGTTCAATTGCTGCACGAGTAGTCAGTATATCGCGTAAAGTGAATTGTTGGCAAAATCATCAATTGTTAATTGATATTCGTCATTTAAAATTGCACTTTGCTGAGCACAACACCCAGTGCAAACAACAGGTTAGTCAGCAGTGCGCCTTTTACCGTGCGCTCCAGCATCGGGCGCATGGCAACGGGATCCCGCTCACGCAGTACATAACCGGCCTGTTTTGCCAGCACTGGTGCCGCCAGAATAAACAGCCAGCCCCACAGGCTTTGCAGCCAGATAATATTAAACAGCGCCAGGCACAGCAGGGTCCCCCCCAGCAGGCAGGCGTGGTAGCGGCGTGCCCCCTCCGGGCCGAGGCGTACCGCCAGGGTGTTTTTGCCGTTTTGCCGGTCGCTGTCGATATCGCGCAGGTTATTAATGTTCAGTACGGCCGTTGCCAGCAGGCCGCAGGCGGTTGCCGGAAGGACAATGGAAAAGGTCAGGGTGTGCGCCTGTAAATACCAGGTGCCCATCACGCTCAGCCAGCCGAAGAAGATCAGTACCGAGATATCCCCAAGCCCCATATAGCCATAGGGACGGGTGCCCACGGTGTAGGTGATGGCGGCGATAATCGACAGTAATCCGAGCAGCAAAAAGCCCATAAAGTCTGCCGGGGTGCGGCAGGCAACGGAGACCAGCAGGATCCCGGAAAGGCAAATCAGCGCCACGGTCAGCATCAGGGCTTTTTTCATCTGCGCCTGGGTTATCATCCCTTTTTGCATGCCGCGCAGTGGCCCGATCCGGTCCGGCTTATCGCTGCCTTTGACCGCATCGCCATAGTCATTGGCAAGGTTGGAGAGAATTTGCAGTAACCCGGCAGTGATCAGCGCCAGCAGGGCGACCAGCGGGTTAAACAGATCTTGCCACCAGGCCAGCACAGAGCCCATCAGCGTTGAGGAGAAGCACAGCGGTAAGGTTTTTGGACGCAGGCTTTCCAGCCATGCCTGCGTTTTGCCTGCAGGGTGTGAATCGGTCATTTTTAATTGTCGCCAGCCAGAAAAAATGGGGGCAGTGGCCCCCATCCGGAATGATGAAAACGATAATGCCAGCGATTATAGGATAAAACGGCTCAGATCTTCATCTGCAACCAGCTCATCCAGATGTTTACCGACATATTCTGCATTGATGATAATGCGCTGACCGTTGAGATCACTGGCGTCATAGGAGATATCTTCCATCAGACGCTCCAGCACAGTATGCAGACGACGGGCACCGATGTTTTCAGTGCTCTCGTTCACCTGCCATGCGGCCTGGGCGATACGGCGGATGCCGTCGTCGGTAAATTCGATATCCACCCCTTCGGTTGCCATCAGCGCTTTGTACTGTACCGTCACAGAAGCGTTTGGCTCCGTCAGGATACGTTCAAAATCTTCAGCGGTCAGGGCCTGGAGCTCAACGCGGATCGGCAGGCGGCCCTGCAGTTCCGGGATAAGATCCGACGGGCTGGCAATCTGGAACGCGCCGGAGGCGATAAACAGAATGTGGTCGGTTTTGACCATGCCGTGTTTGGTTGATACGGTGCAGCCTTCAACCAGCGGCAGCAGGTCACGCTGTACCCCCTCGCGGGAGACATCCGGCCCCTGGGAGTTGCCGCGTTTGCAGATTTTATCGATCTCGTCGATAAACACGATGCCGTGCTGTTCAACGGCTTCGATAGCCTGCTGCTTGAGCTCTTCCGGGTTCACCAGTTTGGCGGCTTCTTCTTCGATAAGCAGCTTTAAGGCGTCTTTGATTTTCAGTTTACGCGGTTTTTGTTTCTGGCCGCCTAAATTCTGGAACATAGACTGCAGCTGGCTGGTCATCTCCTCCATACCCGGAGGCGCCATAATTTCTACGCCCATCGGTGCCGCCGCCAGATCGATTTCGATTTCTTTGTCGTCCAGCTCCCCTTCGCGCAGTTTTTTGCGGAAGGCCTGGCGCGCAGCAGAAGGCTCAGCCACCGATTCCGCCTGGCCCCAGTTGTTTTTTGCCGGCGGGATCAGCACGTCAAGAATGCGCTCTTCGGCCAGCTCTTCGGCGCGGTAGCGGTTCTTTTCAATCGACTGCATACGTACCATTTTCACTGCGGCATCCGTCAGATCGCGGATGATGGAGTCAACCTCTTTCCCCACATAGCCCACTTCGGTGAATTTGGTCGCTTCTACTTTGATAAACGGCGCGTTGGCCAGTTTCGCCAGGCGGCGGGCAATTTCAGTTTTACCCACCCCGGTTGGCCCGATCATCAGGATATTTTTCGGGGTAACTTCGTGGCGCAGCTCTTCGTTAAGCTGCATACGACGCCAGCGGTTACGCAGGGCAATCGCTACAGAACGCTTTGCCGCATCCTGACCAATAATATGTTTGTTCAGTTCGCTGACAATTTCGCGTGGGGTCATTTCAGACATGGCTTCGATCCTTACGCTTTAGACGGTAATTCTTCGATAGTTTGGAAGTGGTTGGTGTAGATGCAAATATCGCCAGCAATTCCTAAGGCTTTTTCCACGATATCGTGGGCGCTTAATTCGGTATTTTCCAGCAGTGCACGGGCAGCGGCCTGGGCGTATGGCCCGCCGGAGCCGATGGCAATCAGATCGTTTTCCGGCTGTACCACATCCCCGTTACCGGTGATGATAAGCGAGGCGTTTTCGTCCGCCACCGCCAGCAGCGCTTCGAGCTTGCGCAGCATTCTGTCGGTACGCCAGTCTTTGGCAAGTTCTACTGCGGCTTTCACCAGATGCCCCTGATGCATCTCCAGCTTACGCTCGAAGAGCTCAAACAGGGTGAAGGCATCGGCAGTACCCCCGGCAAACCCGGCGATAACTTTGTCGTTATACAGGCGACGGACTTTCTTCACGTTGCCTTTCATCACGGTGTTACCTAACGTGGCCTGACCATCACCACCAATTACCACATGGCCGTTACGGCGCACACTCACTATTGTTGTCACGGGCAGACCCCTTATAACTAGCTGAATATGGGCACCCCGCTTGCCCTTACGGCAAACGGGGTTACAGATGAGAGTATAGATGGGGGGGATTTCGGGGGTTTCAACCCCCGGCAGAAAGACGAATACAGTTTGGGTGGCCGGCCACTTTCAGGCGGCCCATGGTGCTTTCTGCGGCGTCCTTACCTTTCACCGGGCCAATTACCACACGATTCCAGCCGTTATTGGTGGTGATCCGCGAATCGAAACCCTCAAACGCCAGTTTCGCGCGCACGGTTTCCGCCTGCTCTGCGCCACGGAATGAGCCGCACTGGATCATCCAGCGGCGGGTGTCTGTTTTGTCTGCCGCTTTCGGTGCGGTTTCCTGGGTCACCGGTGCCGGTTTGCTGACCGCGGCGGTTTTCGGCGGGCTCTGCACCGGTTCCTGATAGGGCTGAGCGGCAGGTTTATGCTGCTGCACCGGACGGGCGGGCTGGCTCTGCACCGGGGCCGCGGCGACACTGCGTGGTGGTGTTGCCGGTTGCTCAGCCATACGCGGCTGGCTGCGTACCTGTTCTTGCTCCTGCTGATGCCGGGCATTCCACAGGGCCTGGCGCTGCAGAGTCTGCTGGCGCTGGGCCGGGGTCTGCTCATTCCACGGCACTTCACTCAGCTGGGTGGGTTGCTGGCGCATATCGGCCTGCATTTGCTCCAGTAGCTGGCGCTGCTCGTCTGTCAGCTGGCTCTGGTTGGTTATCTCGCCACCGGCTGTGGGCTCTGTGGGGGTACGCACGCCGGGCTGGCGGCCTTCGAGCTCTTTGATATAGCGCCAGCGCTCTTCGGGCTTCGGCGGCAGGCCGTTACCCGGCACTTTCTGGGTGGTCAGCGCCTCGCTCTCTTCTTTTTTGTGGTGCGTGATGAAATACAGGCCGCCAATGAACACCACCAGCACAGCCGCAGCGATGCCGATCATCACTGGCGAGACAGCAGGCATGGAGCGCGCCTTTTTGCGTGAGTTCGTTTTTTTGCGTCGTGCGGGGGAAGGTTGCCCGCGACGTACATAATCTCGTTGTGCCACTATCGTTTCGCTGTTGTCGTTTGTATCTCAGCCCGCCATGTTACTTAAGGGGCGGGCCTTTGACCAGATTGCGGAGTCTTAATCATGCTCATTTTACTTGCAGAGCACGCACAGAGCCGCGTAAAACCAGTTCACAGTCCAGCAAACGGGAGCCGCTCTCCACCATTTGACCATGAAGCTGGTCAAGCAGCAGTAGCATGGCCTGCCGGCCAATCTCAAAGCGGGGCTGGGAGACGGTGGTTAACGGCGGGTCGCAGAACCGGGACAGGGCGATATTATCAAAGCCAATAATAGACATATCTTCCGGTACTTTCAGGCCGCAGCGCTTAACATGCGACAGGGCGCCCAGCGCCATCACATCACTGTGGCAAAACACCGCCGTGGGCGGTGTTGGCTGGTTCAGTAACTGCTCCATGGCGGCGGCACCCGCCTCGTAGGTAAAATCCCCCCGGGCAATATAGTGGGGATCGACCGTTACGCCACGGCGGCGCAGCGCCTGCACATAGCCCTGTAACCGGTAGTGGCACAGGGGCATCTCTTCCGGCCCGGCAATACAGGCGATACGCTGGTGCCCCAGCTCCTGTAAATACGATACCGCGTTAAAAGAGGCCGTAAGATTATCAATATGTACGGTGGGCAGCTCCAGCTCGGGGGCGAACTCATTCGCCATCACCATGGGCGGCAGGTTGCGCTGCTCTTCTTTGCTGGCGTCAAAAGGCAGGCGCGAGCCCAGCAACAGCATGCCGTCGATTTGCTTGGTGATAATCAGATCGATGAAGGTTTTTTCCTGCTGGTTCTGGTGTGCGCAGTCGCCAATCAGCACCAGGTACTGTTGTTCTGCTGCGGTCACTTCGATGCCGCGAATAATCTCGCTGAAAAAGGGGTCGCAGATATCCGGTACAATCACCAGAATAGTGCGGGATTCATGGCGTTTAACGTTGCGTCCCGGCGCGTGGGGCAGATAACCTACAGCAATCGCCGCCTGCTCCACTTTACTCCGTGTCGCCTGCGAGACTTTATCCGGGTTCATTAAGGCGCGGGAAACCGTGGCGGTAGAAACGTTCGCTTTCAGGGCAACGTCTTTCATCGTCGCGGCTGTGGCAGCCTGCTTGTCTTGTTTCAACTTCATCTCCTCACACCTGCGCTCTGTGGGCGTCGACATTCCTGTTGTCTGATCGTGCTCACATTTTTAACAGATATCAGGGCGGGAAGTTACAGTTCTTTCAGCAAAAATGTGAACTGCATTAAATTTTGCGGCGCTGATCGCACGCGAGGTTTTTCCGCCGACGATTCAGCTCTCAATCGGGTCCACATCCAGATACCACTTAACCCGCCGCGACTCCGGTAGCGTGTGCACCAGCGGCAGGCTGGCACTGATGATGCGTTGCAGCCGGGCGCGGGAGGGGTGCTGTAGCAGTAACTGCCAGCGGAAGCGGCCGTTGCGTTTGGGCTGCAGGGCAGGCACCGGCCCCAGCAGCCAGAGCTGATTGTCGGTGAGCGGGCTGGCCATCAGCAGATTGCGCAACTGGTGTAAAAACAGCGCGGCCTGCTGGTTGTCGTGATCTTCGGCGCGGATCAGGATATGGCTGCTCCAGGGGGGCAGCATCACGCTCTGGCGCTCGGCCAGCGCCTGCCGGGCAAAGGCGTCGTACCCCTGGTGGAGCAGGGTCTGTAATAGCGGATGCTCCGGGTGGTGGGTTTGCAGGAGCACTTCCCCGGCTTTACCGGCGCGACCGGCCCGGCCGGAGACCTGAGTAAAAAGCTGGGCAAAGCGCTCTGCGGCCCGGAAATCGGCGGAGAACAGCGCGCCGTCCACATCCAGCAGCGCTACCAGGGTGACATCCGGGAAGTGGTGGCCCTTGGCCAGCATCTGGGTGCCTATCAGTATTCTGGCCCCGCCCCGGTGCACTTCCGCCAGTTGCTGCTCCAGCGCCCCTTTGCGGCTGGTGGTGTCCCGGTCAATACGCGACAGCGGCACGCCCGGGAAAAACGGCGCCAGCCCCTGCTCCAGTTGCTCGGTGCCCATGCCCACCGGCACCAGGTGTGTGGAGCCGCACTGGGGGCACTGGGGGGGAACCGGGCGCTGGCTGTCACAGTGGTGGCAGCGCAGGTGGCGCTGGGCCTGGTGAAAGGTGTAGTAGTGATCGCAGCGCGGGCATTCGGCTATCCAGCCGCAGTCGTGGCACAGCAGCGCCGGGGAGAAGCCGCGACGGTTAAGAAACAAAATAACCTGGTTGTCCTGGCTGAGGTGCTGGCGCATCCGGGCTATTAATGCGGGCGCAAGGCCGGTCTGTAGCTGCTGGCCTTTAAGGTCAATCACATGCTGGGCCGCCGGGCGGGCATTACCGGCCCGCCGGGTCAGGGTCAGGCGGCGGTATTTTCCGAGCTGCACATTGTGCAGGGTTTCCAGCGCCGGTGTCGCAGAGCCGAGCACCACGGGGATATTTTCCGCATGTGCCCGGTATACCGCTAAGTCCCGGGCGTGGTAACGCCAGCCTTCCTGCTGTTTATAGGAGCTGTCGTGCTCTTCATCAATCACAATCACGCCGAGATCTTTAAACGGCGTAAATAAGGCGGAGCGGGTACCGATGACGATTGCCGCTTCCCCGTCCCGGGCCTTCAGCCAGGTGGCGAGCCGCTCGCCGTCATTCAGGCCGGAGTGCAGCACCTCTACGGGGGCGTTAAAGCGCTCGCGAAAGCGGGCGATAGTCTGGGGGGTCAGGCCAATTTCCGGTACGAGCACCAGCGCCTGGCGCCCCTGCGCCAGCACGTTTTCCAGCACGGTCAGGTAGACCTCGGTTTTGCCGGAGCCGGTTATCCCTTCCAGCAGCCAGGGGCTGAAGGTATCCAGCTGGCTGTGGATCGCCCCGACTGCGGTTGCCTGTTCGGTGTTCAGGCGCAGGCGCTCCCCGGCGGTACTGTACTGGGGGCGCCAGTCGCGCACGTCCGGCTGCTGGCTGCGTAAATCACTCAGCCCTTTGGCCCGCAACGCCTGGAGTGCCGTCTCGGTGATCTCCATTTCTGCCACCTGGTGGCGCCAGATATTTCCCTGGCGCAGGGCGGCCAGCGCCTGTTGCTGCTTCGGGGCGCGTTTCAGGGTGTTGATATCGGTGGCCATGCCCTGTTCGGTGGCGTACCAGTACCACAGGGGGGCGGACTGTGCCGGTTTGCCCAGGCGCAGTAACCCCGGCAGAGCATGGAAGATAACTTCGCCAATGGGGTAGTGATAGTAGTTCGCCGCCCAGCGTAGCAGCTGCCATAAGGAGGCCGGGAGCAGCGGGGTGGTGTCGATAAGGGATTCGATGGTCTTCAGCCCGTCGGGCGGCAGCTCGCTGGTGTCTGCGCATCCGGTGACGATGCCGGTCATGTTGCGCTTACCAAACGGCACCTGAACCCGGCAACCCTCAGCGACCGGCATATCTGCCGGGATCAGATAGTCGAAGGTGCGGTGCAGGGGGACGGGCAGGGCAACATGGGCAACAGGCATTCAGGCTCCGGGATGTGAAAAATCACGGCACAGTGTACACTGCACCAGTGAGAAAAGCGGATCAGATTGCACAGGGCGGAAACTCTCTGTATAATTCGCCGCCTTTGATGCGCGATTTTCGCCTTCAATATACATCATTATCAACCACGCGTGGTGTCTGGCGTTAGGGCCGGAAGAGCGACGCGGCCTTAGACAGAGGTTTCCCATGAAACAAGGTATTCACCCGAATTACACTGAAATTACTGCAACTTGCTCTTGCGGTAATGTTATCAAAACCCGCTCTACCGTGGGTCACGACCTGAACCTGGACGTATGTGGCAAATGCCACCCGTTCTTCACTGGTAAACAGCGTGTTGTTGATACCGGTGGTCGTGTTGAGCGTTTCAACAAACGCTTCAGCATCCCGGGCAGCAAATAAGTTGCACGAGTCAAAAAAAGCGCCTGCGGGCGCTTTTTTTGTTTCTGCGGGCGGAGATCAATACTCCCAGGTGTCCGGATCGATCCCCAGTTCACGCATCAGCACTTTTGCCGCTTCCGGAATTTCATCACTGCGCTCTTTACGAAGGTCGTCATCGTTTGGCAGTGGTTGCCCGGTAAACGCGTGCAGGAATGCCTCACACAGCAGTTCACTGTTGGTTGCGTGGCGCAGGTTATTCACCTGGCGACGGGTACGTTCATCAGTGAGGATCTTCAGTACTTTCAGAGGAATGGAAACTGTGATCTTCTTAACCTGTTCGCTCTTTTTACCGTGCTCAGCATAAGGGCTGATATATTCGCCGCTCCATTCAGCCATGGGATACCTTTAATCCTCTCAATCGTTATTGTGCGCCAGCCGCCTGCCAGGGCGATACCGGCCAGAATGATTACATGTAATTTAGGGTGTAAGCGTGCAGGATAAAGCGTTTTGCCAGGGCCTGCGCGGTTTTACCACACTAATGCGTATAATTTTAACGGCTATTCACGGTTTGCTCAATCTATACGCAAAGAAGTTTAGATGTCCAGATGTATTGACGTCTATATTCACAATGATTACTCTGAAGGCCAAATATTACCCGACAAGCCAGGATATAACCGATCATGACGCGTAAACAGGCCACCATTGCAGTACGTAGCGGTTTAAACAACGATGAGCAGTTTGGCTGCGTTGTTCCTCCTATCCACCTCTCCAGCACCTATAATTTCACCGGGTTTAACGAACCCCGCGCCCACGATTATTCACGCCGCGGCAATCCGACCCGTGACGTGGTGCAGCGTGCACTGGCCGAGCTGGAAGGCGGGGCTGGCGCGGTGCTGACCAGTAGCGGCATGTCGGCGATTCATCTGGTGACCACGGTCTTTTTACAGCCCGGTGATCTGCTGGTCGCCCCCCATGATTGTTATGGCGGCAGTTATCGCCTGTTTGATAGCCTGGCAAAGCGCGGGTGCTACCGGGTGCTGTTTGTGGATCAGGGGGATGAAGCGGCCCTGGCCGCCGCCCTGGCGCAGAAACCTAAACTGGTCCTGGTAGAAAGTCCGAGTAATCCGCTGTTACGCGTGGTAGATATTGCGAAAATTTGCCACCTGGCCCGGGAAGCGGGGGCGGTCAGCGTGGTAGACAATACCTTCCTGAGCCCTGCGCTACAAAACCCCCTGGAACTGGGGGCGGACCTGGTATTGCACTCCTGCACCAAGTACCTTAACGGCCATTCGGATGTGGTGGCCGGGGTGGTTATCGCCAAAGACGAGGCGCAGGCCACGGAGCTTGCCTGGTGGGCCAATAATATTGGCGTGACCGGCGGGGCGTTTGACAGCTACCTGCTGCTGCGCGGGCTGCGTACCCTGGGGCCGCGTATGGACGCAGCCCAGCGTAATGCGCAGGCCATTGTGGCGTATCTGCAAAACCAGCCGCAGGTTAAAAAACTGTACCACCCGTCGCTGCCGGGGAACCCGGGCCATGAGATTGCCGCCCGCCAGCAGAAGGGCTTTGGGGCGATGCTGAGTTTTGAGCTGCACGGTGATGAGCAGACATTACGCCGCTTTCTGAGCGGGTTATCTCTGTTTACACTGGCAGAATCTTTAGGTGGTGTGGAGAGCCTGATCTCCCACGCCGCGACAATGACCCATGCGGGCATGGCGCCAGAGGCACGTGCCGCAGCGGGCATTTCTGACATGCTGTTACGTATTTCCACGGGTATTGAAGACAGTGATGATTTAATTGCTGACCTGGAAAATGGCTTCCGGGCAGCAGCAAAGGGGTAAGTATGAGTGTTTCAGTGCCTGCAGAGACGGCCGGTCGTCAACTGCATAAATTTGGCGGCAGCAGCCTGGCCGATGTGAAATGTTACCTGCGCGTGGCGGGTATCATGGCCGATTATTCCCGCCCGGGTGACATGATGGTGGTGTCTGCGGCGGGGAGTACCACCAATCAGTTGATAAGCTGGCTGAAGCTGAGCCAGACCGATCGTCTTGCGGCGCACCAGGTCCAGCAGTCGCTGCGCCGCTACCAGAGCGAGCTGATTAGCGGTTTGTTGCCTGCCGATGCCGCCGGGATACTGATTAACCGTTTTATTCACGATCTGGAGCGCCTGGCGGCGCTGCTGGACGGCAACATTACCGATGCGGTCTACGCCGAAGTGGTCGGGCACGGGGAGATCTGGTCTGCCCGGCTGATGGCTGAGGTTCTGAACCAGCAGGATATGGCCGCGGCCTGGCTGGATGCCCGGGATTTTCTGCGCGCCGAACGGGCCGCCCAACCCGAGGTAGATGAAAGCCTCTCCTGGCCGCTGCTCCAGCAACTGATGGCCCAGCACCCGAATAAGCGCCTGGTGGTGACCGGGTTTATCTGCCGCAACAACGCCGGGGAAACGGTGCTGCTGGGGCGCAACGGCTCTGACTATTCCGCCACCCAGGTCGGCGCGCTGGCCGGGGTGAACCGGGTGACTATCTGGAGTGATGTGGCCGGGGTCTACAGCGCGGATCCGCGCAAAGTTAAAGACGCCTGCCTGCTGCCGCTGCTGCGCCTGGATGAAGCCAGTGAACTGGCCCGCCTGGCCGCGCCGGTGCTGCACACCCGCACCCTGCAGCCGGTATCCGGCAGCGATGTGGATCTGCAACTGCGCTGCAGCTACACCCCGGAGCAGGGCTCTACCCGTATTGAGCGGGTGCTGGCTTCCGGGACCGGTGCCCGTATTGTCACCAGCCACGATGGTGTGGCGCTGATTGAATACCGCGTACCGGCAGACCAGGACGTGAAACGGGTACAAAAAGAGATAGAGACGCTGCTCAAGCGTGCCCAGGTGCGCCCGCTGGCGACCGGTGTGCATCCGGATCGCCATCTGCTGCAATTCTGCTATACCGCAGAAGTGGTGGAAAGCGCCCTCCGGCTGCTGAAGGAGGCGGCGCTGCCGGGTGAGCTGACCCTGCGTGAGGGGATGGCGCTGGTAGCGATGGTGGGGGCCGGTGTCTGCCGCAACCCGCTGCACGGCCACCGTTTCTGGCAGCAGCTTAACGATCAGCCGGTGGAGTTTGTCTGGCAGTCCGAGCAGGGGATAAGCCTGGTGGCAGTACTGCGCGGCGGCCCGACCGAGAGCCTGGTCCAGGGGCTGCACCAGTCACTGTTCCGCGCTGAGAAGCGCATTGGTCTGGTGCTGTTCGGGAAAGGGAATATCGGCTCCCGCTGGCTGGAGCTGTTTGCCCGCGAGCAGGAGACGCTCTCTGCCCGTACTGGTTTTGAGTTTGTGCTCGCCGGTGTGGTAGACAGCAGCCGCAGCCTGCTGAATTACCAGGGGCTGAATGCCAGCCGGGCGCTGGCGTTCTTTAACGACGACGCCACCGGCGTGGATGAAGAAGAGCTGTTCCAGTGGATGCGTAACCACCCGTATGACGATCTGGTGGTGCTGGATGTCACCGCCAGTGAAGAGCTGGCGGATCGCTACCTGGATTTTGCCAGCCACGGGTTCCACGTGATAAGCGCCAACAAGCTGGCGGGCGCCAGCGGTAGCCAGCAGTACCGGCAGATCCGCGACGCGTTTGCCAAGACCGGCCGCCACTGGCTGTATAACGCGACGGTGGGCGCGGGCCTGCCGGTGAACCATACGGTGCGCGATCTGCGCGACAGCGGGGATACTATCCTCTCCCTGAGTGGGATCTTCTCCGGCACCTTGTCCTGGCTGTTTTTGCAGTTCGACGGTAGCGTGCCGTTCACGGAGCTGGTGGATCAGGCGTGGCAGCAGGGGCTGACCGAGCCGGACCCGCGGGTGGATCTTTCCGGCAAAGACGTGATGCGCAAGCTGGTGATCCTCGCCCGGGAAGCGGGCTATGACATCGAGCCGGATCAGGTGCGGGTGGAGTCTCTGGTGCCCCAGGATTGCGAAGCGGGATCGGTGGACTTCTTCTTTGAAAACGGAGACGCCCTGAACGAGCAGATGACTCAGCGCCTTGAGGCCGCCCAGGAGATGGGTCTGGTGCTGCGTTACGTGGCGCGTTTTGATGCCAACGGCAAAGCCCGGGTGGGTGTCGAGGCGGTGCGCCCGGAGCAGCCGCTGGCCGCGTTACTGCCCTGCGATAATGTGTTTGCCATTGAAAGCCGCTGGTATCGCGATAACCCGCTGGTTATTCGTGGCCCCGGGGCCGGGCGCGATGTAACGGCCGGGGCTCTCCAGTCCGACATCAACCGGCTGGCCCAGTTACTGTAACCGGCATCAGCGTAAGTGGTTCCGATCCCCGTGCGGGCTGGCGTAAGCCAGCCCGTTTTTATTTGCATGGTGAAGAAAATTCATGTTAGCTGAAAATTCCTCACCGGCGGTGGTGATTATTTAGTTGACGGCACCGCGCTTTTCCGTCATTTTTACATCTGGACGTCTAAACGGATAGACGGCAAATAACACAATACACAACACATAATTATCAGAAGCGATTGATGAGGTAAGGTATGAGTTTCTTTCACGCCAGTCAGCGGGATGCTCTGAATCAGAGCCTGGCAGAAGCCGGCCCGATTAATGTTTCTTTTGAGTTTTTCCCGCCGCGCACCAGTGAAATGGAGCAAACCCTGTGGCACTCCATCGATCGCTTAAGCAGCCTGAAGCCGAAATTTGTCTCCGTAACTTACGGGGCAAACTCCGGCGAGCGCGACCGCACCCACAGCATTATTAAAGGCATTAAAGATCGCACCGGTCTGGAAGCGGCCCCGCATCTGACCTGTATCGACGCCACCCGCGACGAGCTGCGCACCATTGCCCGGGACTACTGGGAAAACGGTATCCGCCATATTGTGGCGCTGCGCGGGGATTTACCGCCCAACAGCGGCAAACCGGAAATGTACGCCGCCGATCTGGTCTCTCTGCTCCGGGAAGTGGGGGATTTTGACATCTCGGTGGCCGCTTACCCGGAAGTCCACCCGGAGGCAAAAAGCGCCCAGGCGGATCTGATTAACCTGAAGCGTAAAATCGATGCCGGTGCTAACCGCGCCATTACCCAGTTCTTCTTTGATGTGGAAAGCTACCTGCGCTTTCGCGATCGTTGCGTGGCCGCCGGGATCGACGCGGAGATCGTGCCGGGGATCCTGCCGGTCAGTAACTATAAGCAGCTGCAGAAGTTCGCCACCATGACCAACGTGCGGGTGCCGAGCTGGATGAGCAACATGTTTGAGGGGCTGGATGACGACCCGGAAACCCGCAAGCTGGTGGGGGCCAATATCGCCATGGATATGGTGAAAATCCTCAGCCGCGAAGGGGTGAAGGATTTCCATTTCTACACCCTGAACCGGGCAGAAATGAGCTACGCCATTTGCCATACCCTCGGCGTGCGCCCGGCCCTGTAAGCCGCCTGCCTGAACGACAAAAGCCACCTGACGGTGGCTTTTGTGTTTCCGGTTACTGGTTCCCCACCTGATCCCCGTAGGGCAGTTTATCGTAATCGCGCAGTGCCCCCTTCTTGTACGGGTTACCTATCCAGCGGGTGGTTTCGCGAAACTGCGGGCTGACCAGCGAACGGCTCGGATCGTAGCCGTCATATTGCAGACCGGCTAAATCAGACCAGGTATGGATAAGCTGGGCGCTGCTGTATTTGCGGTTCACATCGCCGCTAAAGTCGCGCGGATGAGCCTGCTGCCATTTTTCTGATGTCCAGAGGATAAACGGCACTGTATACATATGGCGGGTGGGGGTCTCCTCATTACGCCCCTGGGTCTGGTGCGGCGGCGTGTCGTATACCTCTTCCCCGTGGTCAGAGAAATAGAGCAGGAAGCCGTTAGGGTCCGTGGCCTTGTAGTCGTTAATCAGGCTGGCTATCACGTGGTCATTGTACAGGTTCGCGTTGTCGTAGGTGTTGTAGTCGGTAATTTGCGTGTCGTTCAGCCCCGGGGGTAAGTCATCCGTTTTGTTGTCGAATTTGCCCCAGTTTTCCGGGTAGCGGAATTCATAGCGAATGTGTGTACCCAGCAGATGCACGATAATAAATTTCCGGGGCGCCGGATCCGCAAGCACTTTTTTAAACGGCTCCAGCACGTTGGTATCGTATTCCCGGGCGCTCTGGGTGCGCTGCTGGTTCATATAGAACTGCTCGTCCGTCTGCTTAGAGAACACCGTCAGCATGGTGTTGCGCTTGGTCATGGTCTGCTGGTTGGTTATCCAGAATGTCTTGTAGCCTGCCTGCTTCATCATGTTCATCAGCGAGGGGCGGCTCAGGTAGAGATCCGGGTTTTTTTCGTCGGCAAAGGTCAGCGCCTGCTGCAGAATTTCAATGGTATACGGGCGTGAGGTCACCACGTTGTTGAATACCGCCAGGCGCGGATCGTTTTTGTGTATGGCGTCCAGCTCCGGGGTGGTTTCCCGGTGGTAGCCATACAGGCTCATACGGCCACGCTGGGTGGATTCGCCTATCACCAGGACCAGGGTGCGCGGGGCATTGCCGGAGAGGTCTTTCAGGTTTTGCAGCGGCGGCAGTGCGTTGTTCTCACTGAGCAGGGCGTTCAGGCTGTTGAGCTGGGTGCGGTACTGCACATACCCCACGGCCAGCTGCCAGGGGGCGGCGGGCTCCATCCGGCCCATCAGTGCGCCAGAGGCCTGGGCGATATTTTTCCCCTTCAGGATATTGAGGCCGATGGGGTTCAGGATCAGGCCGAACAGAATGGCGAACGACACCAGCCAGTGCCAGGGCCTGCGGATATAGACCGGGCGCAGCCGGGTCCACAACAACACGGCACCCAGGGTATAGGCGGCGGTACACAACACCAGTTTCAGGCTGAAATACTGGCCAATGTATTCGCGGGCCTCGTTGGCGTTGGTTTCAAACATCACAAACAGCACGCTTTGCGAGAATTCCTGGCCGTAGATAACAAAATAGCTCAGCGCCGCCAGGGAGGCGGCCCACAGGATAACGCCGATCACTGCGGCAATTGTGCGGGTGTATTTCGGGAATAAAAATACCGGGATCAGCCACAGGGAGCTGTAGAGCAGAGAGTCCCGGAAACCGTTCGTACCGCTGTACCCGGAGATAAGTATGGCAACCTGTAAAACGGTGGAGAAATACCAAAAATAGAGAAGTACCCAGCCAAGGGCTTTCCAGCTAAATGTTGGTTTAGCCTGGGAGTGAGTAGTGTGCATATTATGACCTGTCTGGTGAAAATACGCTGAGGGTAATGCCAAAACCTTAAGCAATCCTGAGCGTCAGCCAGACGGCAGCATAAATAATTGCGCCGGGCAACTATAGCACAATTCGCGACTTTCCGGCTGGCCAGAAAGTCGCGAAGGGAGGATAAACGGGATTAACCGGTATTACGCATACCTGCCGCAACCCCGGCGATGGTCACCATCAGCGCCTGTTCCACCCGGGGATCCGGCTGGGCGCCTTGCTCTTCGGCCTGGCGCGAGCGGTGCAGCAGCTCGGCCTGGAGCACGTTAAGCGGGTCGGTATAGATATTACGCAGCGTAATTGACTCTGCTATCCACGGTAAGTCGGCCATCAGATGGGCATCGTTCGCGATGGCCAGCACCAGTTTGATGTCGGCCTCCAGCTGTTTGCGCAGCTCCAGCCCCAGGGGCCACAGGGCGGTATTTACCAGGCGCTGATCGTAGTATTCCGCCAGCCACAGATCCGCTTTGGCAAACACCATCTCCAGCATACCCAGGCGGGTAGAGAAGAACGGCCAGTCGCGACACATGGCTTCCAGCTTGCTCTGCCTGCCGTCTTCCACCACTTTTTGCAGTGCGGCACCGGCACCCAGCCAGGCGGGCAGCATCAGGCGGTTCTGGGTCCAGGCGAAGATCCAGGGGATCGCGCGCAGCGACTCAACGCCACCGGTAGGGCGGCGTTTGGCCGGGCGCGAGCCAAGCGGCAGTTTACCCAGCTCCAGCTCTGGCGTTGCGGAGCGGAAATAGGGCACGAAGTCTTTATTCTCACGAATGTAGCCACGGTACATATCGCAGGAGATGGTCGAAAGCTCGTCCATAATCCGGCGCCATTCCGGTTTGGGCTCCGGCGGCGGCAGCAGGTTGGCCTCAAGAATGGCGCTGGTGTACAGCGACAGGCTGGCGACGGTCACTTCCGGCAGCCCGTATTTGAAGCGGATCATCTCGCCCTGTTCGGTCACCCGCAGGCCGCCTT
Organism: Shimwellia blattae DSM 4481 = NBRC 105725; assembly: GCF_000262305.1. NCBI lineage: Bacteria > Pseudomonadati > Pseudomonadota > Gammaproteobacteria > Enterobacterales > Enterobacteriaceae > Shimwellia > Shimwellia blattae. The sequence continues at coordinate 3,988,507 of NC_017910.1, read as the reverse complement.
TCAGGCTGCCCGGGGGCTGCGACAGCAGGGCCGCGTGGGCCGGTGCGCCGCCGCGGCCAATAGAGCCACCGCGCCCGTGGAATAGGGTCAGCGCGATACCGGCTTTTTCGCAGGTTTTGATCAGTGCATCCTGCGCCTGGTACTGGGCCCAGGAGGCCGCCATCACGCCTGCATCTTTGGCCGAGTCCGAATAGCCAATCATCACCATCTGTTTGCCCTGAATAAACCCGCGATACCAGTCAATACTCAGCAGCTGGCTCATTACGTCGTTCGCGTTGTTCAGGTCTTCGAGGGTTTCAAACAGCGGGGCCACCGGCATGGCGAAGCTGATCCCCGCCTCTTTAAGCAGCAGGTGGACTGCCAGCACGTCGGACGGGGTTTTCGCCATGGAGATAACATAGGCGGCAATGGAGCCCTGGGGCGCTTCGGCAATCACCTTGCAGGTATCGAGCACCTCACGGGTGTCGGCGCTGGGCTCCCACTGGCGCGGCAGCAGCGGGCGTTTGGAGTTCAGCTCGCGGATCAGGAACGCCTGCTTGTCGGCCTCTGACCAGCTTTCATAGTCGCCAAGGCCCAGATAGCGGGTAATTTCGCCCAGCGCTTCGCTGTGGCGGGTGCTCTCCTGGCGGATGTCTATCCGCACCAGCGGCACGCCAAAGGCTTTCACCCGGCGCAGGGTGTCCAGCAGCTCGCCGTTGGCGATTATCCCCATGCCGCAGGCCTGCAGGGAGTTATAACAGGCCAGCAGCGGGTCCCACAGCTGGGCGTTGTGGGTGATAAGATCTTTGGGCTTCGGCAGTTTCTGGCCTTTCAGGCGCGCTTCCAGCCAGGCCTGGGTGGACATCAGCTGGCTGCGCAGCTGTTTCATCAGGTAGCGGTATGGCTCCTGTTCGCCTTCATCCCCCACCCGCTGGCGCAGCTCATCGGTACATTCCACCATCGACAGCTCAGAAATAAGCACCTGGATATCTTTCAGGAACAGATCGGTGGCCTTCCAGCGGCTGAGCAGCAACACGTGGCGGGTAATATCGGCGGTCACGTTCGGGTTACCGTCCCGGTCTCCCCCCATCCAGGAGGTAAAGCGCACCGGGACAAAGTCCACCGGCAGCTTGTAATCCAGGGTTTCATCGAGCTGTTCGTTCAGCTCGCGCAGGTAATTCGGCACCCCTTCCCAGAGGCTGTTTTCCACCACGGCAAAGCCCCATTTGGCTTCGTCTACCGGGGTCGGGCGGTGTTTACGAATCTCATCCGTGTGCCATGACTGGGCAATCAGCTGGCGCAGACGGCGCATCACCAGATTGCGCTCATAATCGGTCAGATCGTTGTGGTCGAGCTGTTTCAGGCAGCTGTTGACCTCCACCAGTTTGTGGATCAGCGTGCGGCGGGTAATTTCGGTCGGGTGGGCGGTCAGCACCAGCTCCAGGGAGAGGGACTCCAGCGAGTGCCGGATATCCGCATCAGACAGGGCGTGCTCTTCCCGCAGTTTGCGCACGGTATTGGCGATAATTTCCGGGTTGTTGGCCGCCTCGCCGTGGGGAGACATACTGTGGTACTGCTCGGCAGTGTTGGCCAGATTCAGGAACTGGCTGAAGGCGCGGGCTACCGGTAACAGCTCATCGTTCGATAAATTCTGCAATGTGGTGAGCAGCGCCTGGCGATCTGACTCATTGCCGGCACGGGAAGATTTGGACAATTTACGGATGGTTTCTACGCGGTCGAGAATATTTTCTCCCAGCGCGTCCCTGATGGTATCCCCGAGCAGTTTGCCGAGCATACTGACATTACTTCGCAAAGCGGAATAGCGTTCGTTCATATGACCCCAGACACCCAATCTTTTATTTTTACCCTGTGCTTTCCGGAAAAACAGCCCGCTGGACTGTACCAGTCAGTTTTCGGGAAGAATTACCCAATTTCACCCTCGCGGGTTCAACACCGTCTTTTATAAAGCCACGATAGATCCCATTCGTCAATTGTTGCGAAAACGGTTCAGCAAACGAGTAAACCGCGCAAATTTACGAAATTTAACCCGGGGAATGGCAAATAAGTAATTCTTATCGAAAAGTAAAAAACCGGAGGATAAAAAAGGGGAATTCCCCCCTTTTTACCGAATGATCAGTGCCAGCAAAAATGATGAATAACCTGGGTAATTAATTCCCGGGTTGGTTTGATAAACCGGGTTTCGAGATATTCATCGGGCTGGTGGGCCTGCTCAATGGAGCCCGGGCCCAGCACCAGGGTCGGGCAGAGATTCTGAATAAACGGCGCTTCGGTACAGTAATTCACGACTTCGGTCCGGGTGTTGAGCAGTTTCTCCACCACCTGGACGAGCGGATCCTCTACCGGGCATTCGTAGCCCGGGATCGGCGGGTGTAATTCACTGATAGCCAGATGCCCCGGCCACTGCTCGCTCACCGGTGCCAGCGCATCAGCCAGCAGGCCGTTAAGATCAGAAAGCGTCAGCCCCGGCAGCGGGCGAATATCCATATGCAGCTCGCAGCAGGCGCAAATCCGGTTAGCGGCATCACCACCGCTGATATGGCCGAGATTCAGGGTGGGGTACGGCACGGTAAATGCGGCGTGGTGGTAGCGGGTTTTCAGCGTGTCGCGCAGGGTCAGAATATGGCCGATGGCATCGTGCATAATCTCAATGGCGTTAACGCCACGGGCCGGATCGCTGGAGTGGCCAGACTGGCCGGTCACCCGGATAGCGCTGGACATATGGCCTTTGTGGGCGCGCACCGGCTGCAGAGAGGTGGGCTCACCAATAATGGCGCAGTCCGGCCGGATGGTGGCGTGTTCGGCAAAGTAGCGGGCACCGGCCATGCTGGTTTCTTCGTCTGCGGTGGCCAGGATATAGAGCGGTTTCGCCAGTTTTGTGACGTCCACATCCCGTAATGCATCAAGAATAAAGGCAAAGAAGCCTTTCATATCGGCAGAGCCGAGGCCGTAAAGTTTGTTGTCGTGCTCAGTTAAGGTAAAGGGGTCCCGGGTCCAGCGGCCGTCATCAAACGGCACCGTGTCGGTATGGCCCGCCAGCAGCAGGCCACCGGCCCCGGTGCCGGTGCTGGCCAGCAGGTTGAATTTGTTGCGGGTGCCGGGAACAGGTTGCACTTCCACCGTGAAGCCCAGATCGCTAAACCATCCGGCCAGCAGATTGATTAAAGACGCATTGCTTTGATCGAGTGCGCTGTCGGTGGCGCTGATCGATGGTGTGGCGATCAGGGCGCGGTAAATCTCGATAAATGGCGGTAATTTCATCTTCACTGTTGACATACCTTTGGTTGGATAGTATCAATATTCATGCATTTATTTTGAATAAAAATACAATAACGCAGAGCGTAAAGAAACCCCGGTTTCGGGTGTACAACCACCACGCTCATCACCGTGGGTATGGCGGCAGCCATTGCCTGACAAACCATGACAACGCAAATAAGGTTTACAGCCCCGATGTTGAATACGCTGATTGTGGGTGCCAGCGGTTACACAGGCGCAGAGCTTGCTACCTATGTCAACCGCCACCCCCATATGAACATAACCGCTTTGACGGTTTCTGCGCAAAGTTCAGATGCAGGAAAACTGATTTCTGATTTACACCCGCAACTGAAGGGTATTGTTGACCTTCCCCTGCAGCCGATGGCGGATATCAGCGCATTCGCCCATAACGTTGATGTGGTTTTTCTGGCAACGGCCCATGAGGTCAGCCACGATCTGGCGCCGCAATTCCTGGCGGCAGGCTGCGTTGTTTTTGATTTGTCCGGTGCTTACCGGGTAAATAATCCTGATTTTTATACCCGCTATTATGGCTTTACCCACCAGCACCCACAGTGGCTGGAGCAGGCCGTATATGGCCTGGCGGAATGGGAACACGGTGCCCTGAAAGAAGCACAGCTGATTGCGGTGCCGGGGTGCTACCCGACGGCGGCCCAGCTGGCGCTGAAACCGCTGATTGAAGAAGGGCTGCTGGATCTGACCCAGTGGCCGGTGATTAACGCCACCAGCGGGGTGAGCGGAGCCGGGCGTAAAGCGGCGCTCGGGAACAGCTTTTGTGAAGTGAGCCTGCAACCTTACGGGTTGTTTACTCACCGGCATCAGCCGGAGATTGCCAGCCACCTGGGGGCGGAGGTGGTGTTCACCCCCCATCTGGGTAACTTCCCGCGCGGTATCCTGGAAACCATTACCTGCCGTCTGAAGCCCGGCGTCACGCACGGGCAGGTGGCGGCGTGCTATCAGCAGGCCTACGAAGATAAACCGCTGGTGCGGCTGTACGACACCGGCGTACCGGCACTGAAAAACGTGGTCGGGCTGCCGTTTTGTGATATCGGGTTTGCCGTGCAGGACACGCACCTTATCGTGGTGGCCACAGAAGATAACTTACTGAAAGGCGCTGCGGCGCAGGCCATTCAGTGCATGAATATTCGGTTTGATTTTGCCGAAACACAATCACTTATTTAACCGGTCGCAAGGTGAAAAGATGAACCCGTTAATTATCAAACTTGGTGGTGTACTGCTGGATAGCGAAGAAGCGCTGGCGCGGTTATTTAGCGCGCTTGTTGAGTATCGTCAGACCCATCAGCGACCTCTGGTAATTGTGCACGGTGGCGGCTGTGTCGTGGATGAGCTGATGAAAAAGCTCTCCCTTCCGGTAGAGAAAAAAAATGGCCTGCGGGTAACGCCTGCCGATCAGATTGATATTATCACCGGGGCGCTGGCCGGTAGCGCCAACAAAACCCTGCTGGCCTGGGCGGTTAAGCACCACCTGGACGCAGTGGGCCTGTTCCTGGGCGATGGCGGCAGCGTGAATGTCACGCAGCTTGATGAATCCTTAGGCCATGTGGGCAAGGCGACCCCGGGCAACCCGAACCTGCTGAATTTGCTGCTGAGTAGTGGCTACCTGCCGGTGGTCAGCTCAATTGGCGTCACGCAGAGTGGCGAGCTGATGAACGTGAATGCGGATCAGGCGGCAACGGCGCTGGCGGAAACCCTCGGGGCGGATCTGATTCTGCTGTCGGATGTCAGCGGCATCCTCGACGGCAAGGGCCAGCGTATTGCTGAAATGACCGCCGCAAAAGCGGAACAACTGATAGCCCAGGGCATTATTACCGACGGCATGATTGTGAAGGTGAACGCGGCGCTGGATGCGGCCCGCACGCTGGGCCGCCCGGTGGATATTGCCTCCTGGCGTCATGCAGAGCAGTTACCGGCGCTGTTTAACGGGGTCGCCATCGGCACCCGTATTCTGGCGTAACCGGTATTGCGTGATTTTTTAAGAGTAACAGCAGGGCATGGTGCCCTGTGATTCTGAAATGACTGGATTTTCTGGAGCATAATTATGGCACTTTGGGGCGGGCGTTTTACACAGGCAGCGGATCAGCGGTTTAAACAGTTTAACGACTCTTTACGCTTCGACTATCGCCTGGCTGAGCAGGATATTACGGGCTCTGTCGCCTGGTCCAAAGCGCTGGTGACCGTTGGTGTGCTGACCGCACAAGAGCAGCAGCAGCTGGAGCAGGCACTGACCGCGCTGCTGGAAGAGGTGCAGGCGCATCCGCAGGCCATTCTGGAAAGCGACGCGGAAGATATTCACAGCTGGGTGGAAGGAAAACTGATTGAGAAAGTCGGCCAGCTGGGTAAGAAGCTGCACACCGGGCGCAGCCGTAATGATCAGGTCGCGACCGATCTGAAGCTGTGGTGTAAAGCGCAGGTCAGCGAGCTGCTGGCGGCCACCCGCCAGTTGCAACAGGCGCTGGTGGTAACGGCGGAAAATAACCAGGATGCGGTGATGCCGGGCTATACCCACCTGCAGCGCGCCCAGCCGGTGACCTTTGCCCACTGGTGTATGGCCTACGTGGAGATGCTGGCCCGGGACGAGAGCCGCCTGCAGGATACACTCAAACGCCTGGATGTCAGCCCACTGGGGTGCGGCGCGCTGGCGGGAACGGCCTATAACATTGACCGTGAGCAGTTAGCCGGCTGGCTGGGCTTTGCCAGCGCTACCCGTAACAGCCTGGACAGCGTTTCCGATCGCGACCATGTGCTGGAGCTGCTCTCCGATGCGGCTATCGGGATGGTGCATTTGTCCCGCTTTGCCGAAGATCTGATTTTCTTCAACTCCGGCGAAGCAGGCTTTGTGGAGTTGTCTGACCGGGTGACCTCTGGCTCATCACTGATGCCGCAGAAAAAGAACCCGGATGCCCTGGAGCTGATCCGCGGTAAAACCGGCCGGGTGCAGGGGGCGCTTACCGGCATGATGATGACCCTGAAAGGGCTGCCGCTGGCCTATAACAAAGATATGCAGGAAGACAAAGAAGGGCTGTTCGATGCTCTCGACACCTGGACGGACTGCCTGCACATGGCGGTGCTGGTGCTGGACGGTATTCAGGTAAAACGCCCGCGCTGCCAGGAAGCGGCCCAGCAGGGCTATGCGAACGCCACCGAGCTTGCCGATTATCTGGTGGCTAAAGGCGTACCGTTTCGCGAGGCGCACCATATCGTTGGCGAGGCCGTCGTAGAAGCCATTCGCCAGGCGAAGCCGCTGGAAGCGCTGGCGCTGGGTGAATTGCAGGCCTTCAGCCCGGTCATTGGGCAGGATGTGTATGATATTTTGTCCCTGGCTTCCTGCCTTGAGAAGCGTGCGGCGAAGGGCGGGGTCAGTGGCCCTCAGGTCGCCAGCGCCATAGCGGAGGCAAAGCAGCGCCTGGCGTAACCGGGCAATACTCAACAAAACCTGGCGTATGCCGGGTTTTTTGTTTGGGTGGCGGATAAAAAAATGGCGGACATCAAGTCCGCCGAAAGTTCACGTTGGCTTTAGTAATTCAGTTCACCGGAGAGAGGGTAACCAGGCATATCGTGCCAGGTTGCCGGTGAGTGGTAAGGATTATCACCCGGGGCACTTGATAGGGATAATCGTTGGTTGCTATGCTTTCTATCGCCATGGTCTATCATGGCGGTGGAGGATGATTAATGAATATTCGTGATCTGGAGTATCTTGTTGCGCTTGCTGAGCATCGCCATTTCCGGCGTGCTGCAGATTCGTGTCATGTGAGCCAGCCTACCCTGAGTGGGCAGATTCGTAAGCTGGAAGATGAGCTGGGGGTGATGCTGCTGGAACGCACCAGCCGTAAAGTGTTATTTACCCAGGCAGGTTTACTGCTGGTGGAGCAGGCGCGCACCGTATTGAGGGAGGTCAAAGTCCTCAAGGAGATGGCGAGCCAGCAGGGGGAAACCATGTCCGGCCCGCTGCATATTGGCCTGATCCCCACCGTTGGGCCGTACCTGTTGCCCCATATTATTCCGATGCTGCACCAGACCTTCCCCAAACTGGAAATGTACCTGCATGAGGCCCAGACACACCAGCTACTGGCCCAGCTGGACAGCGGCAAACTCGACTGTGCAATACTCGCGCTGGTGAAAGAGAGCGAGGCGTTTATTGAGGTGCCGCTGTTCGACGAGCCGATGCTGCTGGCGATTTATGAAGATCACCCCTGGGCCAGCCGCGACAAAGTGCCGATGCACGATCTGGCGGGCGAAAAGCTGCTGATGCTGGAAGACGGCCACTGTTTGCGGGATCAGGCGATGGGTTTTTGCTTTGAAGCCGGGGCTGATGAAGACACCCATTTCCGGGCAACCAGCCTTGAAACGCTGCGCAATATGGTGGCGGCCGGTAGCGGTATTACGCTGCTGCCCGCCCTGGCGGTGCCGCCAGAGCGCCGCCGGGATGGGGTGGTGTATCTGCCGTGCAATAAACCCGAGCCACGGCGCACCGTCGGGCTGGTCTATCGCCCGGGCTCGCCGCTGCGCAGCCGCTATGAGCAGCTGGCAGAGGCCATCCGCAGCCAGATGGATGGCCACTTTGACGGTACATTAAAACAGGCGGTTTAACCCGTTCAGTGCCGCAACCCGGTAGGCTTCAGCCATAGTGGGATAGTTAAAGGTGGTGTTAACGAAGTATTCAATCGTATTACCGCCGCCTTTCTGTTCCATGATGGCCTGGCCGATGTGTATTATCTCGGCGGCACGCTCCCCGAAACAGTGGATCCCGAGGATCTCTTTCGTTTCGCGGTGAAAGAGGATCTTCAGCGATCCGACATTCATGCCGACGATTTGCGCCCGGGCCAGGTGTTTAAACTGGGCGCGTCCCACTTCATAAGGCACCTTCATGGCGGTGAGCTGCTGCTCGGTTTTCCCCACTGAGCTGATTTCCGGAATGGTGTAAATCCCGGTCGGAATGTCTTCAATCAGGTGGGCGCTCGCCTCGCCACGGACCATCGCCTGGGCGGCAATACGCCCCTGATCATAGGCCGCGGAGGCCAGGCTCGGGTAGCCGATAACATCCCCGACAGCATAAATATGGGGCTGTGCGGTCTGGTACATGCTGTTGACCTTCAGCAACCCGCGGCCATCAGCCTCAAGGCCGACATTGTGCAAATCCATGGAGTCTGTGTTGCCGGTGCGGCCGTTGGCATACAGCAGACAGTCGGCTTTGACCTTTTTCCCGGACTTCAGGTGGACGATAACGCCATCCTGCACGCCTTCTATCTTTTCATATTCTTCGTTATGGCGAATGACCACGCCACTGTTCCAGAAATGATAGGACAGGGAGTCTGACATCTCCTGATCAAGGAAAGCCAGCAGCCGGTCACGGGTGTTGATCAAATCAACTTTTACGTTCATCCCCCGGAAGATAGACGCATATTCGCAGCCGATCACCCCGGCACCATAGATAATGACATGGCGTGGCTCATGGTGCAGGCTGAGAATAGAATCGCTGTCGTAAATGCGCGGGTGGGTGAAGTCGACATCTTCCGGCCGGTAAGGGCGGGAGCCACAGGCGATGACAAACTTATCGCTGGTGATGTTTTCTATGGTGCCGTCTTCGCACTCCAGAGCGATGGTGTGCTCATCAATAAACCGGGCATGGCCGCTGAGCAGCTCGCAGCGGTTACGCTCATAAAAACCCTGGCGCATAGCGGTTTGCTGGTTAATGACGCTATCCGTGTGGTTGAGAATATCAGCGAAGGAGGAGCGGAGCAGACGGGTGTGGTCACTGTAAAGCGGGTTCTGGTTGAATTCAATAATGCGGCTGACGGCGTGGCGGAGAGCTTTGGAAGGTATCGTTCCCCAGTGGGTACATCCGCCGCCCACATTGGTATAGCGCTCGATAACCGCGACGCGCTGGCCCTGTTTAACGAGCCCCATGGCGGCGCCCTCGCCCCCGGGACCGGAACCAATCACTATTGCATCATAATCGTAGGTGTGTGGCATGGTAAGGCTTACCTGTTCTTATACATAAAAGCAACACAATAGTAACATCGATGCCCGGATAACCCAATTATCATTGTGCGCTTTACCGGGATCCGGACGATATAATTCGTAAACATTCATTCACAAACCATTGCAAACCGGATAGCGTGAAACTCTGGTATAGTGCCCTGATTGGGTGTGGAGGGATTCAGGCAGAGTGATGGGTGTCAGAGCGCAACAAAAAGAAAAAACACGACGTTCCCTAATTGAAGCGGCATTTAGCCAGCTCAGTGCGGAGCGCAGTTTTGCCAGCCTGAGTTTACGTGAGGTGGCCAGAGAGGCCGGAATTGCTCCGACATCTTTTTATCGCCATTTCCGTGATGTTGATGAGCTGGGGCTGACCATGGTGGATGAGAGCGGCCTGATGCTGCGCCAGCTGATGCGCCAGGCGCGCCAGCGCATCGCCAGGGGCGGGAGTGTCATCCGCACGTCTGTCTCCACATTTATGGAATTCATCGGCAATAATCCCAATGCTTTCAGGCTGTTGCTGCGTGAGCGCTCCGGCACGTCTGCCGCGTTTCGTGCGGCGGTCGCCCGGGAGATCCAGCACTTTATTGCCGAGCTTGCGGATTATCTGGAACTGGAAAACCGCATGCCGCGCAGCTTTACAGAAGCGCAGGCTGAAGCGATGGTGACCATCGTATTCAGTGCCGGGGCAGAGGCGCTGGATATCGATACCGAGCAGCGCCGCCAGCTGGAAGAGCGGCTTGTGCTACAGCTGCGGATGATTTCTAAAGGGGCGTATTACTGGTATCGTCGCGAACAGGAAAAAGTCGCGGCGGGTGTTAAATCTGAAGATGTAGTAAAGGATAAGCAATGAAACAATCCATTCAGGAACGCGGCACCTTGCTACTGGCATTAATTGCCGGGTTATCGATTAACGGTAGCTGTGCTGCGTTATTCAGCTCTATTGTTCCGTTTTCTGTGTTTCCGATTATTGCCCTGGTGCTGGCGGTATACTGCCTGCATCAGCGGTATCAGAATCAGACCATGCCCGTGGGGTTACCCGGCCTGGCCGCTGCCTGCTTTATTCTCGGCGTGTTGTTGTACAGCGCCGTGGTGCGGGCGGAATACCCGGCTATCGGCTCTAACTTCCTGCCGTCGGTACTGTCGGTTGCGCTGGTGTTCTGGATTGGCTTTAAGGTCAAAGCCCGGAACGCAACGCTCTCTGACTGATTGCGGACAGGGCAACAAACAGGGCGCCAGTGGCGCCCTGTTTGTTTTGTGGTATCAGTCTGGAAATGACGCCGGGATATTTGTTCGGGCCGTGGAATTTCAGCGCGTTAAAAATTATTTCTTAATATTGAATGCCGTGACATCCGTTCCCAGGTTATCAATAACCGGCTTCAGATTGGCTAAGTTCATTGGTGTGCTCTGATTTCTGATATCTTTCCCTTCACCTAATCTGACGACCTGTAATACAGGTTTATGGGTTGATGCATCAATAAGCTCCTCCTCAACAAATAAATGGGTTTCCATGGTACGGTGTCCTGTCGCCATTTGAGTGGCGGCAACCAGTAGCGTCACCGGTAATACTTCATAGAACTGAAGGCCTTCGTTTGTGCTGCTGACGCCTGTGATTGCCCCTCTGAAAATTAAACTCCGGTGTCCGGGGGTTTTTACCAGTGGTTTACGCTTCGCAAGGGCATTTTTCAGGCTATTATCAGTATATGTCAGTAACTGGTTAAGCATATCTTCACCCACTTGAGTGGATGGTTTTGGGGTCGGATAATAAATTAATGAGTTATATACGATGCTGTCATAGTTATCCGGGTTAAAATTTGGATCAACCCAGCGTAATACTGGCTTGCCTGTGCTGCTTTCCGTTTTTTTAAGTTTTGAATAATCACTTAAAAAACCAGAGTATTTTTCTTTATCCGGTACTTTGGATGAACAACCCACGACAGCAATAAACGTAGAACACAGAACTATTTTTGTGAAAAAACCGGCCTTCATTTGGCGCTCCATTTAAATTAAAAAACAGGATAAAGATAACATTGAATCATTTTATTTATGGGTTTTATAATTGTGTCAAAGTGTATGTTTCCTATAAAAATACTAATATAAATAAAAATGATTAAATACGCGTTTTATGGCACCACCATGCATTGCAGAAATGCTGTATCCACAATGCGGCAATGTGATGTAAATGAAAAATTTACTTATTTTTTATGGCGTTGCTTTCATCAGGTGAACAGCAATGAAACCTGTCATTGCTGATGCTCATAAATGGTCAGGCAGGTCATTGACGGATATTAAATATCCTCCGCGCCTGTAACTGATGTAATGATTTTTATTCAGGCTGGATATGATGTTCAATATACTACTTCTGGACAGGTGTGTTCTGTCCTGAATATATTTAAGGATGGTTATTTTTGAGCGCATCTCCTCCGGCAATAAGATCATGTCCCGAAGATGGTTACATATAATGTTGTACGTTCCTTGCTGTAAGGTTAAGACGTCACGATACACCAGATAGGCCGTGTTATAAGCCAGAATAGAGGCGATATCTTCCCATAACTGGTGCTGTTGAATGAGCTGATGGGCTTTCTCCGCACTTATTCGTAATAATGTGACTTCAGACTCGGTACGCATAATATGGCTGTTCACAGGCTGAATCATTTCTGCAATGCCAAATATATAGGGCTCAAAGACGGTAACCAGCAGCAGTTTATCTGACTCCCGTAAAATGGAGAACTGGCCGTCCAGAAAGAAATAAATTTGCTGGTGGCCTTTGTGTTTCCACGTAATGTACTTTCTGGGGGGAACCCGGAGCTCTTCTGATTCTGGCTTAAGAATAGTGCAGACACGTTGTAATGCATTATTTGGGCGTTGTGGAGGCGTCAGATTCATAATCATTTCTAATTGTAATTAAAAGGTTAATATTATAAGGCGAACTGTTCGACAGTTGAGCAATAAATGCCATTATCCCGCAGGGGTACGCGTCCCCTGCGGGGGGTGATATCACGGTATGGGTTTAACCGGGCACTGAGCGGGATCGAAGACTGTTTTCCAGTCCTGCTTCATATCCACGATGGTCCAGCCTTTCTCTTTCGCCTGTTTTAATCCTTCTACCAGTTTCCCGCTGGCGGGCGGGTGGCTGTCATAAGCATATTCGCGGGCCGCATCAGTGTGATGTACCAGCAGGCCGAAGGTTTTGGCGTCCGGGTTCGCGGCGGTATATTGCAGCATGGCAAGGTCGCCATCACTGTTGCCAAAGGCGGCAACCGGGCGCTGCCCCATAAAAAGGTGTATAGCCACGGGCTTGCTGGTGGCATCATCGTTGAATGCCCCCTGCATCGTTTTACGCAACTGGGTGCCGTTGTCCGTGAGAGAGAACTCGCTCAAAGAGAATGACCCGACTACCTGTTCTGGCGGAATACCGTACATTTTTTGCGACAGTACGCGCATAAAATCGATGCCGCCGCCGGAGATTATCCAGGTTTTAAAACCATTTTCACGCAGGTAATCCAGCAGCTGACGCATTGGCTGGTAACCCATTTGGTCGTAGCGGCAGCCAAAGCGGGTATCTTTGTGCGAGGTGACCCACTCGGCCACGCGCTGGTTAAACTCCCCGGTTGTCATGCCGCTATGGGTGAGCGCCAGGATCTTCATCAGCCCCTTTTGACTGGCAGCGGCGATAGTTTTGGTGTCGCCTTTCATCACCGCGCTGAGCAGCGGATCTTTCGCCCACTCCGGGTGTTCGGGGGCAAGCCGTTTTATCTCATCCAGCGCGAACTGGATCTGGAAAGTGAGCGGTGCTTCCGGCCACAGGGTGCCGTCATTATCAAACACCACGTAGCGTTTTTCCGGCGGGATAAAGGTGTCACTGCCGGGTTTAGTGGCATTCTGAACCCACGCCTCAATGGCGCGCTTCGATGCCGTATCGTTCCATGCGGAGAGCGGGTCTGCGGCGGCGGTGCCACAGAGGCTGAGTAGCAGAGCTGCAATCAACGTGCGTTTCATTATTTACTCCTGTTTTCCGGGATTTGTCCCGGCAGCGAAAGGGGATGCCAGAAACGATGCCACCGGCGAAAGAGAAAACGGCCGCTGCGCAGTAACGCGCGGCGAAAGAAAAAGAGCAACCAGGCGGCAGCGATCACGGCGGCGGCCTGCAGGGTCGTCAGCCAGGCGGGGGTGTGAATCTCCCCACGCAGCGCCGCTTCAGCTCCTGCTGCCTTCGGAGCTGCCACCGGGTAGGTGCTACCGGGCAGTTCGGCGACCTGCCACTGCTGATGTGTGGTATCCCACCAGCGTAGCCGGACAGGCGGCAGCGTGACGACGCCCGCGTCCACTGGCAGATAGCGCAGAGTTTCTGTCCGTTGCGTGCCTGTCGTCTCTCCGCGCCCGGTGGTTATCGGCTGGCTCACCGGCGTCAGACGCTGAGTGTGCGTCCCGGCAATGGCGTAGAGCAGCGGTGGAATCTGCGCAGCTGCCACGTCACTTGCCCGCACGGTAACGACACGTTCAACAACATCACCGGCCCGCAGTGTGTTATCACCACTGCTGTGATAGAGATTTATTTTCTGGCTGAGTGACAGCCCGGAGGCGGGCAGAAAATGGTCGGGCTGCTGCACGTCCTCCGGCCAGGTCACTGCTTTTTCCAGCGCGGGCAGCGGAACCGTTACCGGTGCCTGTCCCGCGCCAGAAAGGGTGATCTCTGTCGCCGGTAACCGCAACATGCCCTGATCCCATGCGGCTATCTGCCGCTCCATCCGCACGCCGCTCCAGCTGGTGCTGCCTTCACGGCGGGTGAGCAGTTGATTTGGCGATGCGGTAGTCAGCAATGTGCCATTCTCCACCGGGAAATCCGGCCATTCGGGTGGCGGATTGAACCAGGTATCAGTCCAGAAGGTCACGGCGACGCGTACTGGCTGGCCGGGGGCCACATGCTCCGGCGCAATCAGTTCGCGCGTGATAGTCATCGCCGCCTGACAGGGCAGAACAGCAATCAGCAATAACCAGAGCAGTTTCATTGGGCGTCTCCTGGCTGCGTGCGGTAGAGGTTTTCCAGCAGGCCCGCCGGGGAGACGGCAAGGTTTTCATACCACTGGTTAATTTGTGGATTGCCGCCCGCCACGGGCTGAATATCCTGCTGTTTCACCCCCTGATCCGGCTTCAGATCGTGCCTGATGGCATCGGGCTTGTAATCCTGCTCTTCGCCCTGAGCCGACTGGCGATCGCGCTCTTTCTGGCGCAGTTTCATGATGATGGCGGCGATTTTTGCCCGGTTTCCCTGTGCCAGTTGCCAGTCCGGTCGCAGGCTTAACGCCCGATCGTAGCTGTTCAGGGCCTGCTGCCACTCTTTTTGCTGCGCATAGCTATTGCCCGTCCAGAGTAGGGCTTCGGGTGTTTGCGGCGCCTGGCGAAACGCTACCGTCGCCGCGGGATAGTTCCCTGCACGGTACCAGGCGATCCCCGCTCTCAGCGGATCCGCGAAACGCCGGGCGGCAGCCTCATACTCGCCGCGGGAGAAGGCGTGCTGCCCCTGAATATCAGGGCTTATCCATGCATCCAGCCAGGCCGCCTGGCTTTCGGGCTGCCACAGCAATAGCGGGGCGACCAGCAGCCAGCAAAAGAGCTGCCGCCGCCAGACCAGCACTATTGCGAGTAGCGGGATGATGACTATCCAGCCATCGTTACGCCAGTGCAGGTCGCTGCGTGCGTTGTTCTGTGCGGTAACGCTCTGTTCAATATGGCTCTGGATCACCGGCAGATCGCTCTCATCTGCCGTGACCAGTGTCACCGGAACGCCGCTATCGCGTACCGTCTGAAAACGGGCGATGTTAAGCCGGGTGTCGGTGGCGCTGGCGGCGTATTTCTCCGGCAGCGCGCCGCCGTCGGCTGTCCCCGGAACCCAGAGTTGCAGGGGGGTCTGCTGGCTGGCGAGCCAGCGGGCGTCTTCAGCGCTTAGGGTATCTGCCACCACAATGATACTGCGTGGTGCGGAAGGCATATTTTTCAGCGCCAGATCGACCGCGTGGCGGAGTCCGGAGCCTTCGCCTGCCGGTAACAGGGCAGGAGATTGTGCATGTAAAAAGAGCGAGTAGAATGCGCTGTCGACCGTCAGTGGCGTTGTCAGCCACGCGCCGGTGTTATAGACCACCAGGCCAAAGCGGGTGCCGGGCATGCGCTCTGTCAATGACATTATCTTATTCTGCATACGCTGATGGCGGCTGGGGGCCAGATCGCCCGCCAGCATGGCCGTGTCTTGCTGCAAAATGACCATCACATTGCTCTGCGGTGTCAGGGCGGCGGGCAACTGACGTTGCCAGCTTGGCCCGGCCAGTGCCACGGCGCCCAGAATAAAGATCCACGGTAGTACGCGGGTGATTTTGCGCTGGCGTCCGACAATCAGTGCTTTTGCCAGCGGTTTATCCATAATGCGTGACCAGGCACTGCCGCCAGCGGAGGGCAGCCACCACAGCGCCACACACGGGATAAGCCATAGCAAACGCCAGGGATATAAAAAATGGAAATCGCTCATGCGGTTTTCTCCCTGAACAGACGGGCCAGCGTAAAGGCCAGCAGCAGGAGCAACGCGGCGGCCAGCGGCCAGGCGAATAGCGGAACGCGCCACGACCAGCCGATGCTTTTCACCTGAACCGGGGTGATGGCGTCAATCTCCTGCCACACGGCATCCAGTGAGGCGCCGCTGTTTTCGGCAGTCCATGACCGCCCGCCAGTCGTGCGGGCTATTTCCTGCAGCAGCGGCAGATCCACTTTATCGTCGCCACTGCTTTTCGTATCGCCAAAAGCAATGGTGTGAACCTGCACATGGTGGCTGGCCGCCAGTTGTGCGGCCAGGCGTGGGGGAAGCTGCGAGGCAGTGTCGTTACCATCGGTCAGTAAAATCGCCAGACGGCTGGCTTCGTTGTCGCCTGCCTGGTCAAAGAGTTTGACCGTGACCCCCAGCGCGTCGCCTATCGCTGTCTGCTGGCCTGCCATTCCGGGAGACAGCTGGTCGATACGTGTCTGCAACGCCTGCTTATCTTCACTGACCGGCGCGAACGGCCAGGCGCTGTTGGCGAAAATCACCAGACCGATGCGGTCAGACTTGCGGGCCGCAACGAACTTTTTCACTGATGCCTGCACCGCCTGTAACCGGCTGATACCGCCCGCAACGTCGTTCTTCTCCATCGAACCGGAAACGTCGAGAATCAGCATAATGTTGCGCATTGGCTTTTCGATATGCTGCGGCGTAGTGAGAAACTCCGGACGGGCGAGGGCACAAACCAGCAGCGCCCAGATAACCCAGAATGCGCCTGTCGCCATTTTCCCGCTGCGTGCGGGCTGGTTGTCGGGCTGCAGCGATTCGATAAGCGCGGGCAGAAAGGGGACCCGCACGAACTCTTTCAGCGACCGCTCTTTGGCCATAAAAAAGCGGCCAGCCAGTGGCAATAAAAGCAGTAGCCAGGCCCAGGGCCAGGCGAAAGCCACGCGGGCGAGAGCGTCAGACATGGGGCAACTCCTCGATCCAGCTGCGCAGCTGCATGCGCAGCCGTGCGGTGTCTGTGTCGTTCAGCAGATTGTCTGCCTGGCAGTAGCGACGGCTGAGCGCATGGCGCAGCGCGTCGTCAAGGGGGACTCCCTGCAGCCAGTCATCCGGATTGAGCGCGGCGCTAATCTGCTCGCGGGGATGGTGCACCAGCAACACGCGCTTGATCAGCAGTAGCCAGTCGTCGGCCGTCTGCGGCCTGGTGAGGGCGTGCAGAGCCTGCCGTCGCCACAGATTTCGCCGCCATCTGGCGACGCGGATAAGCAGGAAAATCAGCAGTACAAGTAGCAGCGCGCTACCCAGAATCAGCCATCCCGGTGGCAGTGGCAGCCAGGAGGGCGCTTCGGGGAGCACGGGCTCAGCCAGGTTGGGTACCGTAAATCCTTTCTCCAGCATCTACACCCCTTGTTGCAATTGTCTGAGCAGATCCCCGCCGACGACGATCTGATTCACCTGTACGCCGAGGCGGGTAAGGCGCGACGCCTGGGCCGCCAGACGCGCCGTTACGCTCTGCTTAACGCCGTTCTGTAGCGAGGGGGAGAGGGAGAAGGTGGTCTCCTGCCCTGCGTAGCGGGCGGCGAGCCGCCCGTGAGAGGGCAGGCGTAAGTGCAGATCGTCAAGTGTTACGAAGGCGCTCACTTCGCCGCGACGGCGCAGCGCCGCCAGCAGGGCGTCGCATTCGTTATCCAGATCGTGAAAATCGCTGATCAATGCCACCCAGCAGCCAGCCGGAACCAGCGGCAGGCTGTGGCGCAGAATTGCCGCCAGTGACAGGGCGCCGGGCTTTTCATGGGGATAATCGTCCGCTACACGGTGGTTGTAGCGCACCAGATCGTCGAAAAAAACGGGGAGGGTGCTGGTCGGAGAGCGGCATTTACGCAGGGCGTAATCACGGTCACCAAATACCGCGCCACCCAGGCGATCGCCGTCGTGCAGGCTGCGCCAGGCCAGCAGCCCGGCGATACTGGCCGCGGCGACTGATTTGGTCTGCCCGCAGGTGGAAAAAAACATATTCAGCCGCTGGTCAACCAGCAGAAAAACCGGGCGCTCTTTTTCTTCGTTATAGAGCCGAATCCACGGTGTGCGCATCCGGGCGGTGGCCTGCCAGTCAATCAGGCGTACATCGTCGCCGGGCTGGTAGCGGCGCAGGCTGTCAAAATTCAGTCCGCGCCCTTGCTGGCGCGACACTCTCTCACCCGCGAGCGCCCCGGGTGGGATCTGCCCTGGCGGGTTGATAATCGCCCGGGCCTGTGGCGCGAGCGCCATCAGACTGTCACGGTCGATGCGAACGGCGCGGCTCATTACGCCACCACTGCGTCAAGCAACATGCGCACGGCGTCATCCGGTGTGCAATTATCGGCGCTGGCCTGGTAGCTGAGCATCAGGCGATGGCGCAGAACCGCGGGTGCGACTTTTTTGACGTCCTCTGGTAGTACCGCATCACGTCCCTCCAGCCAGGCCTGGGCGCGCCCGCAGCGCTCCAGTGCCAGCGTGCCGCGCGGGCTGATACCGAACGTAAGGTAACCGGCCAGCGTATCGCTCACCATTTGCGGATGGCGGCTCAAATCCACCAGATTCACGATGTAATTTTCGACCGTTGGTGAGACATGAATGGCGGAAATTGCCTGCCAGCAGGCGGCGATCTCCTGCTGGCTGAGCATCAGCGTTTCCGTGAACTGCGGGGTATCTGCCGCGCTCTGTGTCAGCTGCTGATACTTTTGCTGCTGCTCGGCGCGTACCAGCTGCATGACTTTCTGTTCGTTTTCTTTTGAGGGGTAGTGCACCAGCACTTTCATCAGGAAACGGTCAAGCTGCGCTTCCGGCAGTGGCCAGGTGCCCTCCTGGTCAACGGGGTTTTGGGTGGCGAGCACCATAAATAGACCGGGCAGGGGCCAGGTTTTCCCCGCGACCGTGACGTGATGCTCTTCCATCGCCTCCAGCAGTGCGGACTGCACGCGTGCCGAGGCCCGGTTGATTTCATCCGCCAGGATAATGTTGCCGAAAACCGGCCCGGGGCGGAAACGGAACTGATCCTCTTCCCGGGTGGCGTTCTGCTGGTAAATTTCGCTACCGGTAATGTCGGAGGGTAACAGGTCTGGCGTAAACTGGATCCGGCGGTATTCGCCCTCCACATGGCGCGCAAGTTCGCGCACTGCACGGGTTTTTGCGAGCCCCGGCAGGCCTTCCAGCAGCACGTGGCCGTCACAGAGCAGGGCGATAATCAGCATGCGTATCAGCTCTTCCTGCCCCAGCACCTGTTGGTTCATCCGCTGCTCAAGCTGTAATAACTTCTCCCGGTTGATCATTGACGTAGCCCTGTAAAGTCGCGTTTCAGTAATGTGGATATGCCCACCAGCATGGGTTCGGCGTAATTGAAAAAGGCTTTGATACCAGGGCAAAGATAGTTGAGCCCCTCTTCACCATCTGGTGTGCGGACGATGCGGTTTTTCGGGCACTCGCCCCAGCACAGCTTCAGGTACGGGCAGGCTTTGCAATATTTCGGCAGTGTGTCGCATTTGCCCATACCGAAGGCCTGCTGCCGCTCGGAAAAGGCCATGTGCGCCAGGCGGGTCTGTTCAATGTTACCAATCTGGTATTCCGGGTAGACGTAATGGTCACAGGAGTAGATATCGCCGTTTTTCTCGATAGCCAGCCCCTTACCGCAGAACTCCGAATGGGTGCAGATTTGCGCCGGCATTCCCATCGTCTGGGCGACGGCTGTTTCAAACAGGTTGACCTGTACGCGGCCCAGATCGTTGTTAACCCACTCTTCAAATACGGCGATCAGAAAGTTGCCCCAGTCCTGTGGGTCGACAGACCAGTCGGTGACGATGGCGTCAAGGTCGCCGGGACGGGCGCGTCGGCTGCCGGTCACGGGAATGGTCTTATCCTGCCAGAATTGTGGCGCAGTTTGTTTAAAGTCGACGGGTTCAACGCAGGGGTTGAACTGCACGTAAGTCGCACCCAGCTCGCGGGTGACGAAGCGGTACACCTCCAGCGGAAAGCGGGCGTTGGTGCGGTTGACAGTGACCAGCGCGTTAAACGGCACACCGTGACGTTGCAGGGCCTCAACGCCCGCCATCACTTTGTCAAAGGTCGGTTTCCCGCTGCGGGTGACGCGGTAGCGGTCATGTAATTCCCGTGGGCCGTCGATGGAGAGGCCCACCAGAAAATGGTGTTCTTTCAGAAATGCCGCCCATTTGTCGTTCAGTAAAACGCCATTGGTCTGGAGATCGTTTTCGATACGCTGGCCGGGCTTCTGGTACTGTTTTTGAAATTTGACAACTTTCTCGAAAAATTCGAGCCCCATCAGGGTCGGTTCGCCGCCCTGCCAGGAGAAGACCACCTGTTCGCCATCCTGGCCGTCGATATACTGGTGAATAAAATTTTCCAGTACGTCATCGCTCATCCCGGTGTGCCTGTCCTGATGCAGCAGCTCTTCTTTATGCAGATAGAAACAGTAGGAGCAATCAAGGTTACAGGTCGAGCCGGTGGGTTTCGCCATAACGTGAAAGCGGCGTTTATACTCGGGCCCTTTGCCGTCATATTTTTCGGCGGACGGTAGCGCTCTTACGGGTAATGTGGTGCTGTACTTCATCGCTGGCCCCTGAATAAAAATGGCAAACAACGCTCACTGTGACAAATGCAAAACCGGCGGGCAGGCCGCATGCAGCCTGCCCGGGAGTGCATTATTTATTGATACCAGAACCCTGCTCCAGCATCGCGGAGGCGTCGGAAATGGTAAATGACCCCGGTTTCTGACGCGGCGGGAACTCTTTAAAGGTCGCCAGCATCTGCTTCGCGTATTTCTGGGCACCGCCCATCAGGAACATGCGGTCGTAGAACCAGGACTGATAACCCAGCCCTTTATCCCCTTTCTCCAGCGGGTCGACTTCCAGGTCGAAGATCATCGGTGCGCGTAATTTCGTGAAGGGATAACGCCACAGATCGAGCCCTTCGTGCTCCTGAATCATAAAGTGCGCTTTCCAGCGGCCGTAGCGCATCGCCAGCAGGTCGCCGTCATCGCTCCAGTAGAAGAATTCGTTACGCTGGTTTTTGCCTTTACCCTGCAGGAAGTCGAGCTGGTTGTAGCCGTCCAGATGCACCTTGTAGGTCATGGCGGTGGTTTTATACCCTTTCAGCAGCTCTTGTTTGATGTTCGGGTCGCCTGCGGCCGCCACCAGGGTCGGGAACCAGTCGTAGCTGGCGAAAATGCTGTCAACGATGGTGCCCGGTTTGATATGGCCCGGCCAGCGGACCATGGCCGGAACGCGGAAGCCACCTTCCCAGCCGGTGTTCTTCTCGCCGCGGAATGGCGTTTCGCCCGCATCCGGCCAGGTTGCTGTCATCGGGCCGTTATCGGTGGTGTAGATGAGAATGGTGTTGTCTTCAATGCCGAGATCTTTAATCTTCTTCAGCACTTCACCGACGATTTTATCGTGCTCCACCATGCCGTCTGCGTAGGTGCCCAGGCCTGTCGCGCCGATGCTGGCATCTTTCAGGTGGGTTTTGTTATGCATACGGGTGGTGTTGTACCAGGTGAAGAACGGTTTCCCTGCTTTCACCTGGCGTTCCATAAAGTCGTTGTTGGCAGCAAGCGTCTCTTCGTCGACAGTGCCCATGCGCTTCACGGTCAGCGGGCCGGTGTCTTCAATCTTGCCGTCGGCGGTACTCTTAATCACGCCGCGCGGGCCGAACTCTTTACGAAACGCCGGATCTTTCGGGTAATCCGGATTCTCCGGCTCTTCCTCGGCGTTCAGGTGGTAGAGGTTGCCAAGAAACTCATCAAAACCGTGGGCCGTTGGCAGGAATTCATCGCGGTCGCCCAGATGGTTTTTACCAAACTGACCGGTCGCGTAGCCCAGCTGTTTAAGGATACTGGCAATGGTCGGGTCCTCTTTTCTCAGACCCTGCGGCGCACCCGGCATCCCAACTTTACTCATCCCGGTACGGAATGGCATCTGCCCGGTAATAAACGCTGAACGTCCGGCGGTAGAACTTTGTTCGGCATAATAGGAGGTAAACTTCGCCCCCTGGGCTGCAATACTGTCAATATTCGGTGTTTTATAACCCATTGTTCCCTGGTTGTAGGAACTAATATTCCAGTAACCGATATCATCGCCAAAAATGACGACGATATTAGGTTTTGACGCATTTTGTTTTGGCGCATTTTCCGCAGCGTTTGTCGCTGCCGGCGCCGCATAAGCAGTGGACACGGCACCAGCGGCTAGCGTCAGCATACTGGCAAGCATTGTCCTTTTAAAAGGGCTGTTCTTTCGCATTGTTGGAACTCCGTTCATCAGGAAGGCTATTTGAGTATAGAAGTGAAATCAAATTGATCAGTATTTTCCTGAGGAAAATTAAAAGGTTCAGTAAAAAATCGTATCGCTAATTATGGCGCTTTCCCGGTGATTAATAAGCGATGCTATAGATTCTCGTCAGGACGTAGGTTAGATAAAAAGCGTATTTCACGCTATGAAAATTTTATTTAAAAATAAATTTTCAAATAATAACGCCAAAAACAAATCCTGCTCTGGAAAGGGCTGATATATTATTGATAGTATTGTTCTGGACAGGCATTAAAAAATGCGATCGCGTTATTTATTTATCTGCTACTGATAAAGTAGAGCTATTTTTACTTAACTCTATGATTTTATATGTCGATATTATGATGGGGTGTAAATCATTTCAGTTTGATGAGTTGCGAAGGTGATATATGAATAACGTTTATCATTCAATATGCCGTCATATTACCGGCAGCTTTATAACGGCGGGTGAGTCGCTGGTTTTTCCGGGCGTGCTATGGACTGGGTGAAGATAGCTATCTTTGTACTGTAAAACCCACGCTTTAATGAACGGTAATCCTTTCAATAATCAAAACAATCTCGGGTGGTGAATGAAAAAATCGATATTGGTTTGTCTGGGACTCCTCTGCACACCAGCGGCGCATGCCAGCGCGCTCTATTTTTATGAAATCGGGACGGAGGATACCGCGCTCGCTGGCGCGGGCCAGGCAGCTCGCGCCCAGGATGCTTCCACCATCGTCACCAACCCGGCGGGGATGACGCGCCTGCCGGAACACATGTTCACGGGTGGGTTACAGGCAATGGATGGCGACGTCTCCTATCACCTTGATGACAGTAATGGCCGCCAGAGTCCCGGTGATATTATGCGCTTTTTCCCCAATGCCAGCGCGTTCTACAGCCAGAAGGTTAATGATGCGCTTTATGCCGGGATTGGGCTGTATGGTAACTACGGGCTGGGTATCGATTTTGGCCGCTGGGCTGGGGACCGGCTGATCAGCAAAAGCTCCATGGTCGCCATGACCCTGAGCCCTTCACTGGCCTATAAACTGAACGACAGGCTCTCGGTGGGCGGCTCCGTCAACGTCAACTACGGCTTTCTCTCCCTGACGCGTAACGTCGGAGGATATGACGAGAAAGATAAGGATCATGACTGGGCCATGAGCTATCGCCTCGGTCTGTTGATGGAACTCACCGACCAGACCCGCGCCGGTATCACCTGGACCAGCAAAACCAAATACGATTTCGATGTTGACGGCAAGGCGCGTTTCCCCAATTTGCTGAACACTGAGTATGAATTGCCCATCTCCGCACAGGTTCGCGCGCCTCAGCAGATCATGCTGAGCGTAGTGCACGACCTGAATAAGCAGTGGTCGGTAATGGGTGATCTCGGCTGGCAGGACTGGAGCCAGTTCGGTGCGCCACAAATAACCGTTGCCGGCCAGCAGGTGGATAAGCGCAGCCGCCTGAAAGACTCATGGCATACGGCGCTGGGCGTGCAGTATCGCCCGACGGAGCAGTGGCGTATAAACGCGGGGGTGGCCTTTGACAGTACGGTCTATGATACCCAGAGCGATGTGGCGTTGACGCTTCCAACCGGTGATGAATGGCGGTTCGCCGCTGGCGCGCAGTATCAGCTGACGCCGCAGAGCAATATTGGTGTGGCCGTGTCGTATCTGCATATGCAGTCGTCCCGCGTCCAGTCACCGGAACACTACAAAGGCCACTACGACGATCCGTATCTGTGGTTCGCCAGCATCAACTACAGTTATCAGTTCTGACCTGGCAGAACCGGGTACGCATCAAAAAGAAAATCCCCGTATGTGCACCATACGGGGATTTTCTGCGTGGTTTCTGGTGCTGCTTATTGATTCTTAAGGGTTAAGAGCACGCCGCATTCCATATGGTGGGTGTAGGGGAACTGGTCAAACAGCGCCAGGCGCTCAACCTTGTGGGTCTGGCTCAGGGTGGCGAGGTTTTCGCAAAGCGTCTGCGGGTTACAGGAGATATACAGAATACGCGGATACCCCTGGACCATGCTCAGCGTATCGCTGTCCAGACCACTGCGCGGCGGATCGACAAAAATCGTTTCGCACTGGTAGCTTTTCAGATCAATACCCTGCAGGCGATTAAAGGTGCGCACCCCGTTCATCGCCTGGGTGAACTCTTCGGCAGACATACGGATGATCTGCACGTTATCAATCTGGTTGGCCGCAATATTAAACTGCGCCGCCGCCACGGAAGGCTTCGCAATTTCTGTAGCCAGTACCTGGCTGAAGTTACGCGCCAGCGCCAGCGAAAAGTTGCCATTACCGCAATACAGCTCCAGCAGATCCCCGCGTGAACCCCGGGTGACATCCAGCGCCCACTCCAGCATATGGATATTTACCCGGGCGTTAGGCTGGGTGAAGCTGTTTTCCACCTGGCGATAAATCATTGGCTTGCCCGCGATCAGCAGAGTCTCATCCACGTAATCACAGTCCAGCTCAATCTTGGTTTTGGTCGCCCGGCCAATAAACTGCAGGTTAAACCCGCGTGCGCGCAGATTGTCGCGCAGCGCAAGCGCCTGGGCGCGCCACTCGTCGTCCAGCGGGCGGTGGTAAATCAGAGTGACCACTGCCTGGCCGCTGGTTGTCGTCAGGTAATCGAGCTGAAACAGCTTATGGCGTAATACCTGGCTGGCGCGGATACCGCTGAGCATTTCAGGCATCAATTGGTTAATCAGCTCACTGGCAGCCGGGAAGCGGTCTACCCGGATACGCTGTTTGGTCTGCTGATCAAACATAATGTGGTACAGGTCATCACCCTCATGCCAGATACGGAACTCAGCGCGCATCCGGTAGTGGCTGACTGGCGAGCGAAAGACCTCCGGCGCCGGGGCAGAAAAGGGGGCCATCATGGTTTGCAGGCGCTGTACCTTTTCGGCCAGTTGTGCGTCGTATTGCCCGGTAGGCAGATGTTCAGGCGTCATGCTTGGGTCCTGGGTGATGAATCAATAGCCGGGGATTGTAGGGCCTGGAATGGTGATGTCCAGCCTCCTGTGGATATGTTACCAGAAACGGAAGTCTGGACATCTATATGTGACAACCTGTAGCATCGCGTTTCCGGTCTCTTTACAAGAGCGAAAAGGGAATCCAGTGAAAATCTGGGGCTGACGCGCAGCGGTAAAGGTAGGTGGATGAACGCTATTGCAGACACTGTTTAACTGAACGGGAAGTCCTCATCCGTAATCACCCCTGAGCCCGAAGACCTGCCGGAGACACGTCGCACCTGACATAAGTATCGCGTGCTATCACTTATGTCCGCGGCATCCTTTACGTGATGCTTTGAGTTTACAATGGAAAAATTACATCTCCCGCTGATTACAGCTCTGTCTGTAACGGCATTTTCTGGCTGGGCGCAGGATACCAGCGAAAGTGATATTGTGATTACCGCCAGCCGCTTCCGCCAGCCGGTAAATACCGTACTGGCGCCGATTGATGTGGTTACCCGCGAGGAAATCGATCGCTGGCAGGCCAAATCACTGAATGACGTGATCCGCCGCTTACCCGGGGTGGATATTGCTCAGTACGGCGGAATGGGGCAGTCCTCGTCGCTGTTTATTCGTGGTACTGAAACCCGCCAGACATTAATCCTGGTCGACGGCATTCCGATGACCCGCCCGGGGATCACCAATAACCCGGACCTTAACCAGATCCCGCTGTCGCTGGTGCAGCGCGTGGAATATATCCGCGGGCCACGCTCGGCTATTTATGGCTCCGGCGCTATGGGCGGGGTTATCAATATCATCACCCACAGCGAGACGGATGAATCGAAAATTGATGCCGGAATGGGGTCCCGGGGCTATCAGCATTACGACGGCACCCTGCGCCAGCGCTTTGGCGACACGGTGGCGACGGTTGCCGGATCTTACGAAACCACGAAAGGCTTTAATGTGCAGCCCGGCTCCAGCTGGAGCCACGACCAGGACCGGGACGGCTTTCGCAACAAAACCTTCTGGGGCAATGTTGAGCACCAGTTCAGCAAGAGCCTGAGCGGGTTCTTCCGGGCGCACAGCTACAGTAATAATGTGGATTATGACCTGGGCAGCCCACCGTATTCGGCCGCCTACAGCGCCGACGAAGAGCAACTGTATCATCAGGCGTGGGACACGGGCCTGCAATACCAGTCAGGTATTTACTCAACCCAGCTGCTCGCCAGCTACCAGAAAGTGAAGGACTATAACTACAGCAGTATTTACGGGCGCTATAAAGACGGGACCACCCTCGACAATATGAGCCAGCGTAACCTGCAGTGGGGCAATAACCTGATTGTCGGCCACGGCTCGGTCAGCGCCGGGGTAGACTGGCAACAGCAGCGGCTGACCTCATCGGATACCCGCAAGTCAGACTCCTATAAACGCAACGACACCGGTTTATATCTCACCGGGCAGCAGCAGGTGGGGGATGTCACGCTGGAGGCCTCCGGCCGTGAAGATCACGACGAGCAGTTCGGCTGGCACGGAACCTGGCAGGCATCAGCAGGCTGGCAGTTTGTGGACAACTACCGGGTAACGCTCTCTTACGGCACCGGGTTCCTGGCACCGTCTCTGGGCCAGCAGTTTGGATCCAACCGCTTTAATATCGCCTCCAACCCGAACCTGAAACCGGAAGAGTCCAGGCAGTGGGAAGCAGGGCTTGAAGGCTTAACCGGCCCGCTGGACTGGCGGCTTTCTGCATACCGTTACAAGATAGATAACCTGATAACCTATTATTCCGATCCGGTGACCTATGCTGGCGCGTACGACAATATAAACTCCGCAACAATTAAAGGCGTGGAGTGGACCGGGAGCTTTGATACCGGCATATTCAGCCATCGCGTGACCTTGCAGTATATTGATCCGCGTAATGATGAGAATAATGAGGTGCTCGCCCGTCGTTCAAAACGCCAGGCAAAATACCAACTGGACTGGACCATGTTTAATGTCGATATGGACGTGGCGTGGCAATACTACGGCCGGCGTTATGACAACAACACCTCCCGGTACAATTCGCAGCAGCAGGTTCTTCCCAGCTACAGTACGGTAGACATATCGGCTTCCTATCCGCTCACCCCTCATCTGACAGTTCGTGGTAAAGTAGCCAACCTGTTCGATAAAGACTACGAGACGGTTTATGGCTACCAAACTGCAGGACGGGAATACTTCTTGTCTGGCAGCTACACATTCTGATGCACGGCCCACGGTGCTGGTTTTTGATTCCGGCGTGGGTGGGCTGTCTGTCTATGATGAAATCC
Source organism: Shimwellia blattae DSM 4481 = NBRC 105725 (assembly GCF_000262305.1). Classification (NCBI taxonomy): domain Bacteria; kingdom Pseudomonadati; phylum Pseudomonadota; class Gammaproteobacteria; order Enterobacterales; family Enterobacteriaceae; genus Shimwellia; species Shimwellia blattae. The sequence goes on along the minus strand of NC_017910.1, from coordinate 3,961,132 downwards.
GGCAGTTACTGCCGGATCTGCGTTATATCTATGCTTTTGACAATGTCGGATTCCCTTACGGGGAGAAGACAGAAGCCTTTATTGTTGAGCGGGTGGTCGAGATAGTAAATGCCGTTCAGCAGCGTTACCCCCTGGCGCTGACGGTGGTGGCCTGTAATACGGCCAGTACCGTATCTCTTCCCGCATTACGTGAGAAATTTAACTTCCCTGTGGTCGGGGTTGTTCCCGCCATTAAACCGGCTGCCCGTTTAACCGCCAATGGCATTGTCGGGCTGCTGGCTACCCGCGGTACGGTGAAGCGCCATTACACCCATGAGCTGGTGGAGCGTTTTGCGACAGAGTGCCAGATAGAGATGCTCGGCTCTGCAGAGCTGGTGGAACTTGCTGAAGCGAAGCTGCATGGCGAGCAGGTGAATCTGGAGGAGCTGCGCAAAATTTTGCGCCCGTGGCTGCGCATGCCGGAGCCGCCTGATACGGTTGTTTTGGGGTGTACCCATTTCCCGCTTTTACGTGAAGAGCTGGCGCAGGTGCTGCCTGAAGGCACCCGGCTGGTGGATTCCGGTGCGGCAATTGCGCGCCGGACAGCCTGGCTGCTGGAAAATGACGCACCGGATGTGAAATCTTGCGGGCCGAATATTGCGTTCTGTATGGATTACACAACACAGACTGCGCAATTATTGCCCGTTCTGGCGCGATATGGCTTCCCGGGGCTGGAAAAACTGCCGCTTTAATCGGCAATTGTGCAAAAAAAAGACGGTTGGTAAATTATTTTAAAAACAGGGGTTGCCAGCCGTCAGGAACTCCCTATAATGCGCTCCCACTGACACGGCACAACGGCTTCACAGCCCGCCAGTCAGGCAGAGTTGACAAGGTTTACGAGTAACGAAATGTGAAAATAAACAGTTGACTTTGAAAGAGGAAAACGTATTATACGGGACCTCGCGACAGAGCGCCAAGCGCGTCGCACTGCTCTTTAACAATTTATCAGACAATCTGTGTGGGCACTCTAAGGCACTGATATCTTAACGTCGCAAGACGAAAAATGATTATCAAGTCTCAAAGAGTGACTAAGCAGTTAATTCATTACGAATGAACAGTTTTCGATTTATCGAAAGTCAGCTTTTGAGCATCAAACTTTGAATTGAAGAGTTTGATCATGGCTCAGATTGAACGCTGGCGGCAGGCTTAACACATGCAAGTCGAACGGTAACAGAAATCAGCTTGCTGATTTGCTGACGAGTGGCGGACGGGTGAGTAATGTCTGGGAAACTGCCTGATGGAGGGGGATAACTACTGGAAACGGTAGCTAATACCGCATAATGTCGCAAGACCAAAGTGGGGGACCTTCGGGCCTCATACCATCGGATGTGCCCAGATGGGATTAGCTAGTAGGTGGGGTAACGGCTCACCTAGGCGACGATCCCTAGCTGGTCTGAGAGGATGACCAGCCACACTGGAACTGAGACACGGTCCAGACTCCTACGGGAGGCAGCAGTGGGGAATATTGCACAATGGGCGCAAGCCTGATGCAGCCATGCCGCGTGTATGAAGAAGGCCTTCGGGTTGTAAAGTACTTTCAGCGGGGAGGAAGGGATTAAGGTTAATAACCTTAGTCATTGACGTTACCCGCAGAAGAAGCACCGGCTAACTCCGTGCCAGCAGCCGCGGTAATACGGAGGGTGCAAGCGTTAATCGGAATTACTGGGCGTAAAGCGCACGCAGGCGGTTGATTAAGTCAGATGTGAAATCCCCGGGCTTAACCTGGGAACTGCATTTGAAACTGGTCAGCTTGAGTCTCGTAGAGGGGGGTAGAATTCCAGGTGTAGCGGTGAAATGCGTAGAGATCTGGAGGAATACCGGTGGCGAAGGCGGCCCCCTGGACGAAGACTGACGCTCAGGTGCGAAAGCGTGGGGAGCAAACAGGATTAGATACCCTGGTAGTCCACGCCGTAAACGATGTCAACTTGGAAGTTGTGGTCTTGAACCGTGGCTTCCGGAGCTAACGCGTTAAGTTGACCGCCTGGGGAGTACGGCCGCAAGGTTAAAACTCAAATGAATTGACGGGGGCCCGCACAAGCGGTGGAGCATGTGGTTTAATTCGATGCAACGCGAAGAACCTTACCTGGTCTTGACATCCATAGAACTTGGCAGAGATGCCTTGGTGCCTTCGGGAGCTATGAGACAGGTGCTGCATGGCTGTCGTCAGCTCGTGTTGTGAAATGTTGGGTTAAGTCCCGCAACGAGCGCAACCCCTATCCTCTGTTGCCAGCACTTCGGGTGGGAACTCAGGGGAGACTGCCAGTGATAAACTGGAGGAAGGTGGGGATGACGTCAAGTCATCATGGCCCTTACGACCAGGGCTACACACGTGCTACAATGGCGCATACAAAGAGAAGCGACCTCGCGAGAGCAAGCGGATCTCATAAAGTGCGTCGTAGTCCGGATTGGAGTCTGCAACTCGACTCCATGAAGTCGGAATCGCTAGTAATCGTGGATCAGAATGCCACGGTGAATACGTTCCCGGGCCTTGTACACACCGCCCGTCACACCATGGGAGTGGGTTGCAAAAGAAGTAGGTAGCTTAACCTTCGGGAGGGCGCTTACCACTTTGTGATTCATGACTGGGGTGAAGTCGTAACAAGGTAACCGTAGGGGAACCTGCGGTTGGATCACCTCCTTACCTTAAAGATACAACCTTTTAGTGCTCACACAGATTGTCTGATAGAAAATAACGAGCAGTAATACTCCGGCAGGCTTGTAGCTCAGGTGGTTAGAGCGCACCCCTGATAAGGGTGAGGTCGGTGGTTCGAGTCCACTCAGGCCTACCAATTCATCCTGATACTGTGTTGTGAAACAGCTCGCATACTTTAGTATGCTTCGCGGTTCCACGCCTTGTCTCAGAATGAATTAGGTTCACGGGGTTGTTGCTACGATGGGGCTATAGCTCAGCTGGGAGAGCGCCTGCTTTGCACGCAGGAGGTCTGCGGTTCGATCCCGCATAGCTCCACCATCATCTGCTCGGAAATAAAAAAACTTCAGAACATACTGAATAAGTGTGTTGCGAAGTTTTGCTCTTTAAAAATCTGGAACAAGCTGAAAATTGAAACAATAAACGCGCAAGCGTTTATGAGTCTCTCAAATTATCACACCTGAAGACATCTTCGGGTTGTGAGGTTAAGCGACTAAGCGTACACGGTGGATGCCCTGGCAGTCAGAGGCGATGAAGGACGTGCTAATCTGCGAAAAGCGCCGGCGAGGTGATATGAACCTTTGACCCGGCGATGTCCGAATGGGGAAACCCAGTGTGTTTCGACACACTATCGTTAGCTGAATACATAGGCTAACGAGGCGAACCGGGGGAACTGAAACATCTAAGTACCCCGAGGAAAAGAAATCAACCGAGATTCCCCCAGTAGCGGCGAGCGAACGGGGAGCAGCCCAGAGTCTGAATCAGCGTGTGTGTTAGTGGAAGCGTCTGGAAAGTCGCGCGATACAGGGTGAAAGCCCCGTACACGAAAATGCACATGTTGTGAACTCGATGAGTAGGGCGGGACACGTGATATCCTGTCTGAAGATGGGGGGACCATCCTCCAAGGCTAAATACTCCTGACTGACCGATAGTGAACCAGTACCGTGAGGGAAAGGCGAAAAGAACCCCGGCGAGGGGAGTGAAAAAGAACCTGAAACCGTGTACGTACAAGCAGTGGGAGCATCCTTCGGGGTGTGACTGCGTACCTTTTGTATAATGGGTCAGCGACTTATATTCTGTAGCAAGGTTAACCGAATAGGGGAGCCGCAGGGAAACCGAGTCTTAACTGGGCGTTAAGTTGCAGGGTATAGACCCGAAACCCGGTGATCTAGCCATGGGCAGGTTGAAGGTTGGGTAACACTAACTGGAGGACCGAACCGACTAATGTTGAAAAATTAGCGGATGACTTGTGGCTGGGGGTGAAAGGCCAATCAAACCGGGAGATAGCTGGTTCTCCCCGAAAGCTATTTAGGTAGCGCCTCGTGAACTCATCTGTGGGGGTAGAGCACTGTTTCGGCTAGGGGGTCATCCCGACTTACCAACCCGATGCAAACTACGAATACCACAGAATGTTATCACGGGAGACACACGGCGGGTGCTAACGTCCGTCGTGAAGAGGGAAACAACCCAGACCGCCAGCTAAGGTCCCAAAGTCACAGTTAAGTGGGAAACGATGTGGGAAGGCCCAGACAGCCAGGATGTTGGCTTAGAAGCAGCCATCATTTAAAGAAAGCGTAATAGCTCACTGGTCGAGTCGGCCTGCGCGGAAGATGTAACGGGGCTAAACTGTGCACCGAAGCTGCGGCAGCGACACTATGTGTTGTTGGGTAGGGGAGCGTTCTGTAAGCCGTTGAAGGTGGTCTGTGAGGGCTGCTGGAGGTATCAGAAGTGCGAATGCTGACATAAGTAACGATAATGCGGGTGAAAAACCCGCACGCCGGAAGACCAAGGGTTCCTGTCCAACGTTAATCGGGGCAGGGTGAGTCGACCCCTAAGGCGAGGCCGAAAGGCGTAGTCGATGGGAAACAGGTTAATATTCCTGTACTTGGTGTTACTGCGAAGGGGGGACGGAGAAGGCTATGTTATCCGGGCGACGGTCGTCCCGGTTTAAGCGTGTAGGTGTGTGGACCAGGCAAATCCGGTTCACTTTAACACTGAGGCGTGATGACGAGGCACTACGGTGCTGAAGTAACAAATGCCCTGCTTCCAGGAAAAGCCTCTAAGCATCAGGTAACATGAAATCGTACCCCAAACCGACACAGGTGGTCAGGTAGAGAATACCAAGGCGCTTGAGAGAACTCGGGTGAAGGAACTAGGCAAAATGGTGCCGTAACTTCGGGAGAAGGCACGCTGACATGTAGGTGAAGCCCCTGCGGGTGGAGCTGAAGTCAGTCGAAGATACCAGCTGGCTGCAACTGTTTATTAAAAACACAGCACTGTGCAAACACGAAAGTGGACGTATACGGTGTGACGCCTGCCCGGTGCCGGAAGGTTAATTGATGGGGTCAGCGCAAGCGAAGCTCCTGATCGAAGCCCCGGTAAACGGCGGCCGTAACTATAACGGTCCTAAGGTAGCGAAATTCCTTGTCGGGTAAGTTCCGACCTGCACGAATGGCGTAATGATGGCCAGGCTGTCTCCACCCGAGACTCAGTGAAATTGAACTCGCTGTGAAGATGCAGTGTACCCGCGGCAAGACGGAAAGACCCCGTGAACCTTTACTATAGCTTGACACTGAACATTGAGCCTTGATGTGTAGGATAGGTGGGAGGCTTTGAAGTGTGGACGCCAGTCTGCATGGAGCCAACCTTGAAATACCACCCTTTAATGTTTGATGTTCTAACGTAGACCCGTAATCCGGGTTGCGGACAGTGTCTGGTGGGTAGTTTGACTGGGGCGGTCTCCTCCCAAAGAGTAACGGAGGAGCACGAAGGTTAGCTAATCCTGGTCGGACATCAGGAGGTTAGTGCAAAGGCATAAGCTAGCTTGACTGCGAGAGTGACGGCTCGAGCAGGTGCGAAAGCAGGTCTTAGTGATCCGGTGGTTCTGAATGGAAGGGCCATCGCTCAACGGATAAAAGGTACTCCGGGGATAACAGGCTGATACCGCCCAAGAGTTCATATCGACGGCGGTGTTTGGCACCTCGATGTCGGCTCATCACATCCTGGGGCTGAAGTAGGTCCCAAGGGTATGGCTGTTCGCCATTTAAAGTGGTACGCGAGCTGGGTTTAGAACGTCGTGAGACAGTTCGGTCCCTATCTGCCGTGGGCGCTGGAGAACTGAGGGGGGCTGCTCCTAGTACGAGAGGACCGGAGTGGACGCATCACTGGTGTTCGGGTTGTCATGCCAATGGCATTGCCCGGTAGCTACATGCGGAAGAGATAAGTGCTGAAAGCATCTAAGCACGAAACTTGCCCCGAGATGAGTTCTCCCTGAGACTTAAAGTCTCCTGAAGGAACGTTGAAGACGACGACGTTGATAGGCCGGGTGTGTAAGTGCAGCGATGCATTGAGCTAACCGGTACTAATGAACCGTGAGGCTTAACCTTACAACGCCAAAGATGTTTTGGTGTGAGAGACGAGACGATATTCAGCTTGTTACCGGATAGATGATGTAAGTCTTTTCGATTTTGAGCCACAGCAAGGCGGCAAGAGAACGAGACGACAGGAGCTTACTGAAGTAAGTGACTGTTGCGAGCGAGCGCAGCCAACGCGGGTGTGGTGCAAAAGAAAAAGACGGACATGAGCACAAAGAATATGCCTGGCGGCCGTAGCGCGGTGGTCCCACCTGACCCCATGCCGAACTCAGAAGTGAAACGCCGTAGCGCCGATGGTAGTGTGGGGTCTCCCCATGCGAGAGTAGGGAACTGCCAGGCTCCAATCAGGATAAACGTTGTGATAACGGGTATCTGAGTAGTTAAGCAGTAAACCGGGACATAATACCCGGAGCAGTAGAAAAATTCGGTGGAGCGGTAGTTCAGTTGGTTAGAATACCTGCCTGTCACGCAGGGGGTCGCGGGTTCGAGTCCCGTCCGTTCCGCCACCCTTATTTAGGGGCGTAGTTCAATTGGTAGAGCACCGGTCTCCAAAACCGGGTGTTGGGGGTTCGAGTCCCTCCGCCCCTGCCAAAAAATCATCCTTAGCTTCGGCTAGGGATTTTTTTTGCCCGCAATTCAGCAAAACAGCGCTACCTGCGCCATTCCCGCTATTTTATATCACCGTACGGTTATCTGTATTAACCTGCCCGCTTTACCCGGCAGGGGCCGGTACAGGCATTTCTGATACCTGCTCGTCCAGGGGAAGGGACTTGAGCAGGTTTTTTATCTGAGATTGCTTATCGCTGTTCAGCAGCCAGATAGCGTAGAGCGGCCTGCTGATGCTCTGACCATCGGTTATCTGTACCAGATCACGCTGGCGACCTGCCCAGACGCCAGGCAGCCAGGCAAAACCGTTCATGTCTGACAGCATATTCACCACCAGTTGCGCGGAACTGGTGGTCAGCTCTGGCAGCTCATCGCTGGCCAGCAGCGCCGTTTCGTGCTGCTGAAAGTCCGGCCCCCACTCCAGGCGTAAGTAATTCAGATCCGCCCGGGGCCGGGCCGGAGAGACGCAGTACAGCGCAAGATCAAAATGGCCCAGCAACTGGCTGGCGAGCTCGTCCATTTTCGGGGATTCGGTGGTGATCAGCAGATCCAGCTGGCGCTCATGCAGTTGCTTTACCAGCGACTGGCGCTGGGCAATGCGTGCCTCAAACTGCATACCTGAGTTATCTTTATAGAGTTGTTTGAGCCAGCCGGTTAGCAGGGACTCCCACAGTGCCGGGCTGGCTCCGATGGAAAACTCATTATGCCTCGCGGTCTGGGCCACCTCTTTTTTGGCGGCCAGCCAGGTATTCATCAGGTTTTCGGCATAGGGAAGTAAACGCTCCCCGGCCGGGGTTAATCTGATGTTGTTCCGGTGGCGGGTAAACAGGTTCACTCCCAGCTGATTCTCAAGCTGGCGAATACGGAAACTGACGGCGGACTGTGTCAAATAGAGCGCTTCTGCCGCTCTGCCGAAGTGCCTTGTGCGGCTGACTTCGAGAAAGGTTTTCAGTAATTCGGTATCCACAGCCCACCCCTAAAAAAAATCATTCGATATGATTTAAATCTTTTGTTTTACACTCTGTCAAGCCTATCTAATACTCCGCGCCATAAATAGCCCGGCCAAGAGAATTAGGAGCGTGTAGGATGGCGGAAAGCTTTACGACGACTAATCGATTTTTCGACAATAAAAATTACCCGCGCGGGTTCTCTCGCCATGGGGATTTCACCATTAAAGAAGCGCAGATGCTTGAGCGTTGCGGCCATGCCTTTAATGATCTGGATCTCGGCAAACGTGAACCCGCTACGGATGAAGAAACGCTGTTTGTGGCCATGTGTCGCGGTGAACGTGAACCGGCTACTGAAGCAGAGCGTATCTGGTCTAAATACACTTCGCGTGTAAAACGCCCGAAGCGTTTCCACACCCTGTCTGGTGGTAAGCCGCAGATGGAAGGCGCGGAAGACTACACAGAAAGTGACGACTGATACAACCAGGGGCGCAAGCCCCTTTTTTTATGCCAGTTGTTTTTGCAGATGGATTAACAGCCTGTCCATAGCCCGGTAGCTGAGCGCCTCCTGAAGGTGTTTTTTCTCCAACTGCTCAGCACCGGCGAGATCGGCAATCGTCCGGGCCACCTTCAGTATTCGCTGCCAGGCTCTGATGGATAACCCCAGCTGCGTTATTGCCTCTTCAAGCCAGCGGGCGTCTGGTTTTTCCAGCGGGCATAGGGCATTTACCTCCTGGCTGCTGAGCTGTGCATTAAGTTTGTGCTGCCGGGCAAGCTGCAACGCCCGGGCCTGAATAACCCGCTCTCTTACGGTCGCGCTGGTTTCCCCTGCGGTATGCCCCTGGCTGAGCATCCCCGGGGCGAGCAGCGGGACTTCCAGGGTAATATCAAACCGGTCGAGAAAGGGCCCGGATAACCGGCTGAGATAGCGCAGGATTTGCCCGGGGGTAGAGCGGTTCAGCTCACCCTGATAATGGCCCCCGGGGCTGGGATTCATGGCGGCTATCAGCTGAAAACGGGCTGGATAATGTATTTTTGCCCGGGTGCGCGATAAATGAATTTCACCGGTTTCAATGGGTTCGCGCAGGGCATCCAGCGCCCGGCGTTCAAATTGCGGTAATTCATCAAGAAACAGCACGCCGTTATGGGCCAGCGAAATCTCCCCCGGTAGCGGTATACGCCCGCCACCCACCATCGCATTCAATGATGCACTGTGGTGAGGGGCGCGAAAGGGCCGCTGGCGCCAGGTGGCGGCCAGCTCCCGGTTATCCGCCAGGCTCTTTATGGCGGCGCTCTCCAGCGCTTCGCTCAGGGTTAGCGGGGGAAGCAGCCCGATAAGGCGTGTCGCCAGCATGGTTTTCCCCGTGCCAGGTGGGCCGATGAACAGCAGATTGTGGCCGCCCGCAGCGGTTATCTCCAGCGCCCGTTTTCCCTGCTCCTGGCCAATAATGTCGCGCAAATCTTCAGCCTGTTCCGCCGGGGTGGGATCCGGTGCCCGGGGCCGCAGTGGAGGCTGTTTGCCTTCAAGAATGGCGCAGACTTCCAGCAGCGTTCCGGCAACATAACAGCCAGGCCCGTCAATCAGCCCCACTTCAGCTTCGTTATCCTGAGGGACAATCATTTCTCTGCCAGCGTGGCTTGCCTGGATGGCACTGGATATGGCCCCGCAAACCCCCCGCATTGCGCCTGTGAGCGCCAGTTCACCAATGAACTCATACTGGTTCAGTGCAGTGGCAGAAAGCTGCTCTGACGCTGCCAGAAGTGCAATAGCAATGGGGAGATCATAGCGGCTGCCCTCTTTGGGTAAATCAGCCGGTGCGAGGTTGATAGTAATTTTACGTGCCGGGAAGGTATAACCACTGTTAATGATGGCACTGCGCACCCGATCCCGGGACTCTTTCACTGTGGTTTCGGGTAAGCCGACAATGGTGAGCGCGGGCAACCCGGCGCTGATATGTGCCTCTACGGTGACATAAGGTGCCGCGATCCCCAGCGCTGCCCGGGTATGAATTCTTGCAAGTGTCATGGTTCCTCCGTTACCGGAACAGTAACCAGGGCGGAAAATAAAGACGAACAGTGATGGTGAATCTCAGAATGTGGATCGCGATAAATAAGCGCGATTTAGCAGATTTATTGCAGATGTTTGCGGCATATCACGTATTTTTTGCTGAATATTTTTTGTGCCGGTTAATGAATATCTTTCATGTAAAAATAATTCCTTAAAAAACAATATGGTTAACGAAGCTGATTTGTTTAGCGGCGAAAAAATGCATAAATAAATCTTGTGTTGTTTGTTAACTCTGTGATAACTCTTTAGGCATTCCTTCGAACAAGACGTAAGAACATACAGAAAATGACAGCCCTCCTACTAGTGATTAGCCTGGTCGTGATTAGCGTGGTGGTGATTATTATCCCACCGTGCGGGGCTGCACTTCGAGGAGAAAAGGCTTAGAAATCAAGCTGAATCAACGAAACCCCCGCACCGAAAGGTCCGGGGGTTTTTTTATGTTTCGATAAAACTGGCGAGGAGCAGATATGACAAGTTGCAGCACAAAATTCTGTTTTCCGCAAACTAAGGCGGGGAACTAACTATGAACGGGGCACAGTGGGTGGTACATGCTTTGCGGGCGCAGGGAGTTGAAACCGTATTTGGTTATCCTGGTGGCGCAATTATGCCGGTCTACGATGCCCTGTATGACGGTGGTGTGGAGCACCTGCTGTGCCGACACGAACAGGGTGCGGCCATGGCGGCTATCGGCTATGCCCGGGCCACGGGTAAAACCGGCGTCTGCATTGCCACGTCAGGGCCGGGGGCCACTAACCTGATAACGGGCCTGGCGGATGCCCTGCTGGACTCTGTTCCGGTGGTGGCGATCACCGGCCAGGTTGCTGCTCCGCTGATCGGGACGGATGCCTTCCAGGAGGTGGACGTACTGGGGTTGTCCCTGGCCTGCACGAAGCACAGTTTTATGGTCCAGTCTCTGGAAGAGCTGCCGGCCATTATTGCCGAGGCCTTCACCATTGCGCGTTCTGGACGGCCGGGCCCGGTACTGGTTGATATCCCGAAAAATATCCAGTTAGCCTGTGGCGCGCTGGAGCCGGTATTGTCTGCGGTGGACGCGGTGCTGAGCTTTCCTGACCTGGCCATCGCCGAAGCCCGCCAGATGCTGAATACCGCCCAAAAACCGGTGTTGTACGTAGGCGGTGGCGTGGGTATGGCGAATGCGGTGCCTGCGTTGCGCGATTTCATCACCCGGACGCGGATCCCGGTGGTGTCTACCCTGAAAGGGCTGGGAGCGGCCGATCATCAGCACCCGGGGTATCTGGGAATGATTGGTATGCACGGCACCAAAGCCGCGAACCTGGCGGTGCAGTCGTGCGATCTGTTAATCGCCGCTGGCGCGCGCTTTGATGATCGCGTCACCGGCAAGCTGGAGACATTTGCTCCCCACGCCCGTGTTATTCATATGGATATCGACCCGGCGGAAATGAGCAAACTGCGCCATGCCCACGTGAGCCTGTGTGGCGATCTGAATCAGTTATTCCCGGCGCTGGCTCAGCCGCTGTCTGTTGCTCCCTGGCTGGAGGAGGTGGCGGCATTACGTGAGCAGCACGCCTGGCGTTATGACCATCCGGGCCAGTCCATCTTTGCCCCGCTGTTGCTCAGGCAGTTATCCGAGCGCAAACCACACAACGCGGTTGTCACGACCGATGTCGGCCAGCACCAGATGTGGTCGGCGCAGCATATGACCTTCAGCCGCCCGGAAAATTTCATCACCTCCAGTGGGTTAGGCACCATGGGCTTTGGCCTGCCTGCGGCGGTTGGCGCTCAGGTGGCGCGCCCGGACGATACGGTTATCTGCGTCTCCGGTGATGGTTCATTTATGATGAATGTTCAGGAACTGGGCACTATTAAGCGCAAACAGTTACCGGTCAAAATCGTGCTGCTGGATAACCAGCGCCTGGGCATGGTGCGCCAGTGGCAGCAGTTGTTCTTTGAAGAGCGCTACAGCGAAACCACCCTGACTGATAACCCCGATTTTCTGATGCTGGCGCAATCCTTCGGGATCCCCGGCCAGCATATAACCCGTAAAGACCAGGTAGAAGCGGCAATAGACCAGATGCTGAATAGCGAAGGCCCTTACCTGCTGCATGTCTCAATCGATGAGCTTGAGAACGTCTGGCCGCTGGTGCCCCCGGGTGCCAGTAACTCACAAATGCTGGAGAAATTATCATGATGCATCATCAGCTTGCCGTGAATGCCCGCTTCAGACCGGAAACCGTAGAGCGTATTTTGCGCGTGGTGCGCCACCGGGGCTTTCAGATCTGCGCCATGAACATGGAAACAGATCTGGCGGCGGACGATATTAATCTCGAATTGACCGTTGCCAGTCTGCGTCCTGTCGAATTACTGTTTAGCCAGTTGAGTAAATTAGCCGACGTGGCTCGCGTTGAAGTACACCAACTGACATCACAATCACAACAAATCCGCGCCTGAGCGCAAAAGGAAGAAAAATGACAACCAAAAAAGCTGATTACATCTGGTTCAATGGTGAGATGGTTCCCTGGGGCGAAGCAAAAGTGCACGTCATGTCCCATGCGCTGCACTACGGTACTTCCGTCTTTGAAGGCATTCGCTGCTATGACTCTCACAAAGGCCCGGTGGTGTTCCGTCATCGTGAACATATGCAGCGTTTGCATGATTCAGCCAAAATTTACCGCTTCCCGGTCTCTCAGAGTGTTGATGAACTGATGGAAGCCACCCGTCAGGTTATCCGTAAAAATAAGCTCACCGGGGCTTATATTCGCCCGCTGGTTTTCGTGGGGGATGTGGGCATGGGGGTTAACCCGCCGGAAGGGTACACCACGGATGTGATTATCGCTGCCTTCCCCTGGGGGGCTTACCTGGGGGCAGAGGCCCTGGACCAGGGGATCGACGCGATGGTCTCCTCCTGGAACCGCGTGGCACCGAACACTATCCCCACTGCCGCGAAAGCGGGCGGTAACTACTTGTCCTCCCTGCTGGTGGGTAGCGAAGCACGCCGCCACGGTTACCAGGAAGGTATTGCGCTGGATGTGAACGGCTATATCTCTGAAGGGGCAGGCGAAAACCTGTTTGAAGTGAAAGACGGCGTTCTGTTTACCCCGCCGTTTACCTCTTCCGCCCTGCCGGGGATCACCCGTGATGCCATCATCAAACTGGCGAAAGATATGGGTATCGAAGTGCGTGAGCAGGTGCTGTCCCGCGAATCCCTGTACCTGGCCGACGAGGTGTTTATGTCCGGTACTGCGGCGGAAATCACCCCGGTGCGGAGTGTCGACGGTATTCAGGTGGGTGCTGGCCGCTGTGGCCCGGTCACCAAACGCCTGCAGCAGGCGTTCTTTGGCCTGTTCACCGGCGAAACCGAAGACAAATGGGGCTGGCTGGATCCTGTAAACCAGTAATACCACGCAAATAACAACCGGGCGGCTATGGATCGCCCGGTTTACACCGACAGACCGGGGAGTAAATAAAGCATGCCTAAGTATCGTTCAGCTACCTCAACGCACGGCCGTAATATGGCGGGCGCCCGCGCACTGTGGCGCGCCACCGGTATGACCGATGGTGACTTCGGAAAACCGATTATTGCGGTTGTTAACTCGTTCACGCAGTTTGTTCCGGGCCACGTGCATCTGCGCGATCTGGGCAAACTGGTGGCAGAGCAAATTGAGGCTGCGGGTGGGGTCGCCAAAGAGTTCAATACCATTGCGGTCGATGACGGTATCGCCATGGGGCACGGAGGCATGCTTTATTCACTGCCATCCCGGGAGCTTATTGCTGACTCGGTAGAATATATGGTCAATGCCCACTGTGCGGACGCCATGGTGTGTATTTCGAACTGCGATAAGATAACCCCGGGGATGCTGATGGCGGCACTGCGCCTGAATATTCCGGTTATCTTTGTTTCCGGCGGCCCTATGGAAGCCGGGAAAACCAAACTGTCCGATAAAATCATCAAACTGGATCTGATTGATGCGATGATCCAGGGGGCTAACCCGTCGGTGAGTGACGAGGTCAGCGCCCAGTATGAGCGTTCCGCCTGCCCGACCTGTGGCTCCTGCTCCGGAATGTTCACCGCCAACTCCATGAACTGCCTGACGGAAGCACTGGGGTTATCCCAGCCGGCAAACGGTTCCCTGCTGGCGACCCATGTGGATCGTAAAACGCTGTTTGAAAATGCCGGTAAGCGCATCGTGGAGCTGACAAAGCGCTATTACGAGCAGGACGATGCCAGCGCCCTGCCGCGCACCATTGCCAGCAAAGCCGCGTTTGAAAACGCCATGATGCTCGATATCGCCATGGGCGGCTCCACCAATACGGTACTGCACCTGCTGGCGGCAGCCCAGGAGGGTGAGGTGGACTTCACCATGAGCGATATTGATCGCCTGTCGCGCAAAGTGCCCCAGCTGTGTAAGGTGGCGCCGAGCACCCAGAAATACCATATGGAAGATGTGCACCGGGCGGGGGGCGTGATGGGGATCTTAGGGGAGCTGGATCGCGCCGGGTTACTGAACCGCGACGTGAAAAATATCCTCGGGCTGAGCCTGGGGGAGACCCTGGCCCGCTACGACATTATGCAGACGGATGATCCGGCGGTAAAAACCCTGTTTACCGCAGGCCCGGCGGGTATCCGCACGACGCAGGCATTTTCCCAGTCCTGCCGCTGGGACTCGCTGGATGACGATCGCCAGGAGGGATGTATCCGCTCCCTGGAGCACGCCTATAGTCTGGAAGGGGGCCTGGCGGTGCTGTACGGCAATTTTGCCGAGAAAGGCTGTATCGTGAAAACCGCCGGTGTGGATGACAGCAACCTGACCTTCCGCGGCCCGGCAAAAGTCTATGAAAGCCAGGATGATGCGGTTGAGGCTATCCTCGGGGGCAAGGTGGTGGCCGGTGATGTGGTGGTCATTCGCTATGAGGGGCCGAAAGGCGGCCCGGGGATGCAGGAAATGCTGTACCCCACCAGCTTCCTGAAATCGATGGGGCTGGGTAAATCCTGTGCGCTGATTACCGATGGCCGCTTCTCCGGCGGCACCTCTGGCTTGTCCATTGGCCATGTCTCCCCGGAAGCGGCCAATGGCGGCACCATCGGCCTGATCCAGAACGGCGATATTATCGATATTGATATCCCGTCGCGCAGTATTTCGCTGGTGGTTGACCCACAGGAGCTGGCCTGCCGCCGTGAGGCGCAGGAGGCCCGTGGCGCCCGGGCCTGGACGCCAGTTGATCGTAACCGCCAGGTTTCCTTTGCCCTGCGCGCCTATGCAAGCCTTGCCACCAGTGCCGATCAGGGCGCGGTGCGCGATAAATCGAAACTCGGGGGTTGATGATGTCTGAATCTCAACCGCTATCTGCCGCCCCGGAAGGGGCGGAATATCTGCGTGCGGTGCTGCGATCCCCGGTTTATGAGGTCGCCCAGGTCACCCCGTTGCAGAAAATGGACAAAATCTCCGCCCGGCTGGATAACACCATCCTGGTAAAACGCGAAGACCGCCAGCCGGTACACAGCTTCAAGCTGCGCGGCGCTCACGCCATGATTGCCGGGCTGACCCGGCAACAAAAGGAGCACGGGGTGGTCACCGCTTCTGCCGGTAACCATGCTCAGGGGGTGGCGATGTCTTCCGCCCGCCTCGGGATCCGGGCGCTTATTGTGATGCCGGTGACAACGGCGGATATCAAAGTCGATGCGGTGCGCGGTTTTGGCGGTGAAGTGCTGCTCTACGGGGCGAACTTTGACGAAGCCAAAGCGAAAGCTATCGAACTGTCTGAGCAGCAGGGGTATACCTATGTGCCGCCGTTTGATCACCCGGCGGTGATTGCCGGGCAGGGAACCCTGGCGCTGGAGATGCTCCAGCAGGATCCCCACCTGGACCGGATCTTTGTGCCGGTCGGGGGCGGTGGTCTGGCGGCCGGGGTTGCGGTGCTGATCAAGCAACTGATGCCGCAGATCAAAGTGATCGCCGTAGAGGCGGAAGACTCCGCCTGCCTGAAAGCGGCGCTGGATGCCGGGCACCCGGTGGATCTGCCCCGGGTCGGGTTATTTGCCGAAGGGGTCGCGGTAAAACGCATTGGCGATGAGACCTTCCGCCTGTGCCGGGAGTATCTGGATGACATCATCACCGTGGACAGCGATGCCATCTGTGCGGCCGTAAAAGACCTGTTTGAAGATGTGCGGGCGGTGGCGGAGCCTTCCGGGGCCCTGGCGCTGGCCGGGATTAAAAAGTATATCCAGCAGCACAATATTCGCGGTGAGCGCCTGGCGCATATCCTCTCCGGGGCGAACGTGAATTTCCACGGTCTGCGTTACGTGTCGGAGCGTTGTGAACTGGGCGAGCAGCGCGAAGCCCTGCTGGCGGTGACCATCCCGGAAGAGAAAGGCAGCTTCCTGAAGTTCTGCCAGCTGCTGGGGGGCCGTTCGGTCACGGAGTTTAACTACCGCTATGCGGACGCCCGCGACGCCTGCATCTTTGTGGGGGTCCGGCTTAGCCGCGGCCCGGAAGAGCGCCGGGAGATTATCCGCGTGCTCCAGGATGGGGGCTACGGGGTGGTTGATCTCTCTGATGATGAGATGGCCAAACTGCATGTGCGTTACATGGTGGGGGGACGCCCGTCCCGGGCGCTGCATGAACGGCTGTACAGCTTCGAGTTTCCGGAATCCCCCGGGGCGCTGCTGAAATTCCTGCAAACCCTGGGCACCCACTGGAATATTTCCCTGTTTCATTACCGCAGCCACGGCACGGACTATGGCCGCGTGCTGGCCGCGTTTGAACTGGGCGAACATGAGCCGGATTTCGAAACCCGGCTCCATGAGCTGGGCTACGAGTGCCATGACGAGACCCGTAACCCGGCGTTCCGGTTTTTCCTCGCCGGTCAGTGACTGGCGGGCAGTAACTTCCAGAACGCATGAATAAGCGGCTCAGCGAGCCGCTTTTTTTGTACGCACACGCCAAGCTCAAACGGGGTTTTATCGTCGCTGCGCTCCAGGATCTGCACCCGGTTGCGCACCGGCTCCGGGCTGTTTTCCAGCACCACTTCCGGGATAAGCGCCACCCCACACCCCAGGGCCACCATCGACACCATCGCTTCATGGCCGCCTACCGTGGCGTAAATCGCCGGGCTGGAGATTTTATGGCGCCGGAACCACAGCTCAATACGGCGGCGCACCGGCCCCTGATCCGGCAGGATAAACGGCACGGTTGACCAGTCCGGCTCAGGCTGGCTGACCTGGCTGCGTACCGGGCAGGCCAGTGCCGGGGCGATCAGCACCACCGCCAGGTTCTCCAGCATGGAGAAGTCCACCGCTCCGGGCAGGTGCTCCGGCTTCCCGGCAATCGCCAGATCCGCATCGCCGGAATTGACCTTTTCCACCGCGTCGGCGGCGTCGCCGGTCGTCAGTTTGATTTCCACAGAGGGATGCTCCGCCCGGAAACGGTCCAGAATGGGCGGTAAGTGGCTGTAAGCGGCGGTGACCGAGCAGAACAGATGCAGCTCCCCGGATAATGACGGCCCCTGCTGATCAATGCCGTGGCGCAGTTGCTGGTACTGCAACAATGTGTGCTGGGCAAATTCGCGCAGCGCCTCTCCGGCCCCGGTCAGGGTCACGGTGCGGTTATCGCGCACAAACAGCGGCTGGCCGAGATCCTCCTCCAGGCGCTGGATCTGGCGCGACAGGGTCGAGGGGCTGACGTGCATCGCCCTGGCGCTGCGCCCGAAGTGGCGGCTTTCTGCCAGGTGCAGAAAGGTTTTGAGTTCGCGAATATCCATGGGCTGATCCTTTAGTGCGACATTTCATATTATGCAACATGGTGTTGTTAATATATCAATTTAAGCAACGGACTTCCTGTCATATAGTGGCTTCATGGCGCGTAATCACGCCCCCCGACAACAAGCACAACCGCATCCGATGAGGAAACACAATGGCTAACTATTTCAATACGCTGAATCTGCGTCAGCAGCTGGCACAACTGGGCAAATGTCGTTTTATGGCGCGCGAAGAATTCGCAGACGAAGCCGGTTACCTCAAAGGTAAAAAAGTGGTCATCGTGGGTTGTGGCGCCCAGGGTCTGAATCAGGGCCTGAATATGCGCGATTCCGGGCTGGATATCTCCTATGCACTGCGTGCTGAAGCGATCGCCGAAAAACGCGCCTCCTGGCGCCGGGCGACGGAAAACGGCTTCACCGTGGGCAGCTATGAAACGCTGATCCCGCAGGCGGACCTGGTGGTAAACCTGACCCCGGACAAGCAGCACACTGCGGTGGTGCAGGCCGTTCAGCCGCTGATGAAAAAAGGCGCGGCGCTGGGCTACTCCCACGGTTTTAACATTGTGGAAGTGGGCGAGCAGATCCGCAAAGACATCACGGTGGTGATGGTAGCGCCGAAATGCCCGGGCACCGAAGTGCGTGAAGAGTACAAACGCGGCTTCGGGGTGCCAACCCTGATTGCCGTACACCCGGAAAACGACCCGCAGGGTGAAGGCATGGCGATTGCCAAAGCCTGGGCTGCGGCCACCGGCGGCCACCGTGCGGGTGTGCTGGAATCCTCCTTCGTTGCCGAAGTGAAATCTGACCTGATGGGCGAGCAGACCATTCTGTGCGGTATGCTGCAGGCGGGCTCCCTGCTGTGCTTTGATAAGCTGGTGGCTGAAGGGACTGACCCGGCATACGCAGAAAAACTGATCCAGTTCGGCTGGGAAACCATCACTGAGGCACTCAAGCAGGGCGGGATCACCCTGATGATGGATCGCCTGTCTAACCCGGCGAAAATCCGCGCTTATGGGTTATCTGAGCAGCTGAAAACCATCATGACGCCGCTGTTCCGCAAGCATATGGATGACATTATCTCCGGTGAGTTCTCCTCCGGCATGATGGCTGACTGGGCAGAAGACGACAAGAAACTGCTGACCTGGCGTGAAGAGACCGGTAAAACCGCGTTTGAGAACGCCCCGCAGTATGAAGGGAAGATCGGTGAGCAGGAATACTTCGATAAAGGCGTGCTGATGATTGCGATGGTTAAAGCGGGCGTTGAGCTGGCCTTCGAAACCATGGTCTCTTCCGGGATTATTGCCGAATCCGCCTACTATGAATCGCTGCATGAGTTACCGCTGATAGCCAACACCATTGCCCGTAAACGCCTGTATGAAATGAACGTGGTTATCTCTGATACGGCGGAATACGGTAACTATCTGTTCTCCTACGCGGCAGTACCGCTGCTGAAAGACTTTATGGCAACGATCCAGCCAGACGATCTGGGCCAGGCTGCTCCGGTTACCGCGGTGGATAACGCCCAGCTGCGCGATGTGAACGAGGCGATTCGCCAGCATCCTATTGAGCAGGTAGGTAAGAAACTGCGCGGCTATATGACCGATATGAAACGTATTGCTGTGGCGGGTTAACCCCCGGCATAACACCACAAAGCCCGGTGCGCTGATGGCACCGGGCTTTTTTATTGTGGCGGCGGGCAATCAGTTGCGGTACAGCACTTTGATAATGTGGTAGCCGAACTGGGTATGCAGCGGGCCGGTAGGCTCCAGCACCGGGCAGGAGAACACCACTTTGTCGAACGCCGGCACCATCTGGCCCTGGCGGAACTCCCCTAAATGGCCGCCTTTTTTACCGGACGGGCAGGTGGAGTGTTTTTTCGCCAGTTTCTCGAAATCAGCACCGTTTTTGATCTGCTCAAGCAGATCAAGCGCCAGTTTTTCGTCTTTGACCAGGATATGCATTGCTGCTGCGGTTTTTGCCATGATAACACCTTCATCGTGGGGGAAAATAAAGCGGCCAATAGTAGCACGGGCCGGTCACGGGCCAACACTTTACTCTTCGGTCATCAATCTCCGGCAGGGTTTCTGCTACAATCCTCACCCCGTCTGAAGATTGAGCAATAAAGCTATGCGCCTGAACCCCGGTCAGCAACAAGCTGTCGACTTTGTCACTGGTCCCTGCCTGGTATTAGCCGGAGCCGGTTCCGGCAAAACCCGCGTTATCACCAATAAAATCGCCCACCTGATCCGCGGCTGCGGTTATCAGGCCCGGCATATTGCGGCAGTGACCTTTACCAATAAAGCCGCCCGGGAAATGAAAGAGCGCGTTGCCCAGACGCTGGGGCGCAAAGAGGCTCGTGGCCTGATGATCTCCACCTTTCATACACTGGGGCTTGAGATCATTAAGCGTGAATACGCAGCCCTGGGCATGAAGTCTAACTTCTCATTGTTTGACGACACGGATCAGCTGGCGCTGATTAAAGATCTCACCGAAGGGCTGCTGGAAAACGACAAAGTTATCTACCAGCAGCTGATCTCGACGATCTCCAACTGGAAGAACGATCTGATGGGGCCGGATCAGGCAGCGGCCATGGCCCGTGGCGAGCGGGATCGGATCTTCGCCCACTGTTACCGGCTCTATTACGATCACCTGAAAGCCTGCAACGTGCTGGATTTTGACGATCTTATCCTGTTGCCGACCCTGCTGTTGCAGCGCAATGAAGAAGTGCGCGAGCGCTGGCAGAACAAGATTCGCTACCTGCTGGTGGATGAATATCAGGACACCAACACCAGCCAGTATGAGCTGGTCAAACTGCTGGTGGGCAGCCGGGCGCGGTTTACCGTTGTGGGGGATGATGACCAGTCGATTTACTCCTGGCGTGGCGCCCGTCCGCAAAATCTGGTGCTGCTGAGCCAGGATTTCCCGGCCCTGCAGGTTATCAAGCTGGAGCAGAACTACCGCTCTTCCGGGCGCATTCTTAAAGCGGCCAATATCCTTATCGCCAATAACCCCCACGTTTTTGAGAAAAAACTGTTCTCTGAACTGGGCTACGGGCCGGAGCTGAAAGTGCTCAGCGCGAACAATGAGGATCATGAAGCGGAGCGGGTGACCGGGGAGCTGATTGCCCACCACTTTATTAATAAGACCCAGTATAAGGATTACGCCATCCTGTACCGGGGTAACCACCAGTCCCGGGTATTCGAAAAAATGCTGATGCAAAACCGGATCCCGTACCGCATTTCCGGCGGCACTTCGTTCTTTTCACGCCCGGAAATTAAAGACTTACTGGCCTACCTGCGGGTGCTGACCAACCCGGATGACGACAGCGCCTTTTTGCGTATCGTGAATACACCGCGCCGCGAAATTGGCCCGGCGACGCTACAGAAACTGGGCGAGTGGGCACTCCAGCGCAATAAAAGTATGTTTACCGCCAGCTTTGATCTGGGCCTGAGCCAGACCCTGACCGGGCGTGGTTACGAGGCCCTGACCCGCTTTACCCACTGGCTGGGCGAGGTTGCCCGCCTGTCTGAAAAAGAGCCGGTGGCCGCAGTGCGCGATCTTATCCACGGCATTGACTACGAAAGCTGGCTGTTTGAAACCTCGCCCAGCCCGAAAGCGGCCGAAATGCGCATGAAGAACGTCAACCAGCTGTTTACCTGGATGACCGAGATGCTGGAAGGCTCGGACCTGGAAGAGCCCATGACCCTGACCCAGGTGGTCACCCGCTTTACCCTGCGCGATATGATGGAGCGCGGCGAAAGCGAAGAGGAGCTGGATCAGGTGCAGCTGATGACCCTGCACGCCTCAAAAGGGCTGGAATTCCCGTATGTTTATCTGGTGGGCATGGAAGAGGGGCTGTTACCGCACCAGAGCAGCATTGATGAAGACAACATTGATGAAGAGCGGCGCCTGGCGTACGTGGGGATCACCCGGGCCCAGAAAGAGCTGACCTTCACCCTGTGTAAAGAGCGCCGCCAGTACGGGGAGTCCGTCCGCCCGGAACCCAGCCGCTTCCTGCTGGAGCTTCCTCAGGACGATTTACAGTGGGAAGTGGAGCGTAAAAAAGTGAGCGCCGAAGAGCGGATGCAAAAAGGCCAGGCGCACCTGGCCAGTATCCGTGAACAGCTGGCGAAGGCCCGTAAGGGTTAGCAGACCTCCAGGGGCCAGTGGACATAGCTTTGCCACTGGCACTCTTGCTCCAGCAGCTCGCTACCCAGCGGATGAGCCGCCAGCCAGTGGGGGGGCAGCGTCAGACGCAGGGTGTCGCCATCGGCGGTGATACCGACCTCCGGCAGGGTGTCGTTGCGGCGGCGACCGGCAAAAATGATCGCCAGACGCAGCAGGCGGCACAGCTGCTCTGCCACCCTGGGGGGCAGCGCATTTTGCTGATTCAGGGATGATAAATCGATGGGGTTGGTCTGGTTTTGCAGCAGTGTCGCCAGCAGCTTCTTCTGGGCCGGGGTAAATCCGGGCAAATCAAGGTTACTGACCAGATACGCCGCGTGCCGGGGCGCATGTTTAAAGTCCACGCTGAGCCCGATTTCATGCAGCAGGCAGGCGCTGTTTAACATGTCCTTACTTAAGGCATCCAGCTTCCAGGTGGCCTCCAGCCGGGCGGTGAAGTGAGCCGCCAGCAGGCGAACCCGCTCTGCCTGCTCGATATCCACATTGAAGCGGCGCTGAATATTGCGCAGCGTGCGGCTGCGGATATCCTGATCTACTGCCAGGTGGAGCATGCCGTAGACCAGCCCTTCACGCAGGGCGCCACCGGCGAGCGTCATGCAGTCGATATTCAGCTCGGTAAAGATGGCTATCAGGATCGCCAGCCCGCTGGGGAACACCAGCGCCCGCTCAAGGGTCAGCCCTTCAATTTCCAGCTCTTCAAGACGCCCGCACTGAATGGCTTTTTGCCTGAGTTGCAGGAGCTTGCTCAGGGTGATGCGTTCGTCCATCCCCTGGGCCATCATGATTTCCTGCAGCGCCTGCACCGTGCCGGAAGCACCGACACACACTTTCCAGCCGTTTTTACGCAGCTCAGGCACCACCGGCAGCAGCACATCACGGGCGGCGGCCTGGGCGGCGTCAAAATTTTCGCGGGTCAGGCTGCGGTCGGCAAAGTAGTGCTCCAGCCAGGTTACGCAACCCATTGAGAGACTGAACAGCGCGGTGGTTTGTGCACCAGTACCGGTAACCATCTCGGTGCTGGCCCCGCCGATATCCACCACCAGGCGCTGATCCGCACCGCCAGTGGTGTGGGCCACCCCCTGGTAAATCAGGCGCGCTTCTTCTTCGCCGCTTATCACCTGCACCGGGCAGCCGAGGATCTGCTGCGCCTTGTTGATAAAAACATCCGCATTGGTTGCCAGACGCAGGGTGGCGGTGGCCACCGCGCGAATCTGGGTGCCGGGAATATCCTGCAGGCGTTCGGCGAACAGCCGCAAACACTCCCAGCCCCGCTCCATCGCTTCTGCGGATAGCTGGCGTTGCGAGTTGAGACCCGCGGCCAGGCGAACTTTGCGCTTGATACGGGTGAGGGCCTGAATACTGCCCGCCACCTCACGTACAACCAGCATATGAAAGCTGTTTGAGCCTAAATCAATCGCAGCATACAGTGAGGTGGGTCCGGGCATCGTTAATTATCCTGCGCGACGACGATTACGGTTCGCGTTACCCCGGCGCTGGTTATTATTACCAGGGCGAGCGCGGGTTAAACGCTTCGGCGGCGGCAGTTCGGTTAACAGCGCATCCGGGTTGTATTTACTGACCGGGATCGAGTGGCCAATATAGTTTTCAATGGCCGGCAGATTCAGCGCGTACTCTTCACAGGCGAGGCTGATAGAAGAACCACTTGCCCCGGCACGGCCGGTACGGCCAATACGGTGTACGTAGTCTTCACAGTCGTCCGGCAAGTCATAGTTAAAGACGTGCGTCACTTCCGGAATATGCAGGCCGCGGGCGGCCACATCGGTGGCGACCAGAATATCGAGATTGCCGTGGGTAAAATCGTCCAGAATACGCAGGCGTTTCTTCTGGGCAACGTCACCGGTCAGCAAACCTACCCGGTGACCGTCTGCGGCCAGGTGGCCCCAGATATCTTCACAGCGGTGTTTGGTATTGGCGAAAATAATCGCCCGATCCGGCCATTCTTCTTCGATAAGCGTTTGCAGTAAACGCATTTTTTCGTCGTTAGACGGGTAGAACAGCTCTTCTTTAATGCGGTGGCCGGTTTTCTGTTCCGGTTCCACTTCAACATATTCAGCGTTGTTCATCTGCTCAAAGGCCAGCTCACGCACCCGGTAAGAAAGGGTGGCGGAGAACAGCATATTGAGGCGTTCGGTGGCGGGCGGCATGCGGCGGAACAGCCAGCGGATGTCTTTAATAAAGCCCAGATCGTACATGCGGTCTGCTTCATCGAGCACTACAACCTGAATCGCGCCCATGTTGACGTAATTCTGTTTGGTGTAGTCGATAAGGCGACCGGTGGTGCCGATCAGGATATCCACGCCGCTTTCCAGCACTTTGAGCTGCTTGTCATAACCATCACCGCCATAGGCGAGGCCCAGCTTCAGACCGGTCGCTTCGGCCAGGGGCTCTGCGTCGGAGTGAATCTGAACGGCCAGTTCGCGGGTCGGGGCCATGATCAGCGCGCGCGGCTGGTTCACCTGGCGGTTTTCGTGGGCCGGGTGAGAGAGTAAATAGTGGAACGTTGACGTTAAAAACGCCATCGTTTTGCCAGTACCGGTTTGCGCCTGCCCGGCAACGTCTTTTCCCGCGAGAGTCAGGGGAAGTGCCAGTGCCTGAATGTGCGTACAGTTGGTAAACCCTTTTTTCTCAAGGGCTTCAACCACTTGCGGGTGCAGGGCGAAGTCGGAAAACTTCTTGTCTGTCAAATGTGTTTTGCTCATAGTGAGGTAGAATATCAGTTTACTATTGCTTTACGAAAGCACATCCGTTGAAATAAACGGGTGAAATAAAGTCATCCTGGGTGGTTAATGCTACACCACCAGGCCAGGCATAATCCTGTGGAGTAAAACATGAGCGATAAAATTATTCACCTGACTGACGACGGTTTCGACACGGATGTGCTCAAAGCGGATGGGTTAATTCTGGTTGATTTCTGGGCAGAATGGTGCGGTCCATGCAAAATGATCGCCCCGATTCTGGATGAAATCGCTGATGAATATCAGGGCAAACTGACCGTTGCCAAACTGAACATCGACCAGAACCCGGCAACCGCGCCGAAATATGGCATCCGCGGTATCCCGACTCTGCTGTTATTCAAGAATGGCGAAGTCGCTGCGACCAAAGTGGGCGCCCTGTCCAAAGGTCAGTTAAAAGAGTTCCTGGACGCCAACCTGGCGTAAGCGAATTCGCGGTGCGTGCGGCAGTCCTGGATTTGTTTCCGGGGACTGCTGGACGCCCGCTCATCACCGTGCTATGTTACTCTTACTGCGTTTTAAACTTACCTTGTAGTTTGAATCTTGTAATACCTTAAGACTTCCCGCGTGCTGCGTTTCTTTATTAACTGCAACGGGCGTGTAGTTATGTAATCGAAATTCGGGCTTATCACCTTAATCTGTTGTAACCGCTCCAGTTCTGAGCTTTTCTTGTGCCGGACAGTGGTGAGGCAAGTGGTGGTAGCCATAAACAGGCATGGATGACCCTGCCATACCATTCACGACACTAAATTTCGAGATTTACCCCGAGTTTAAGAACCCACCATTATGAATCTTACCGAATTAAAGAATACGCCGGTTTCTGAGCTGATTACTCTCGGCGAAAATATGGGGCTGGAAAACCTGGCCCGTATGCGCAAGCAAGACATCATCTTCGCGATCCTCAAGCAGCACGCGAAGAGCGGCGAAGATATTTTCGGCGACGGTGTGCTGGAGATATTGCAGGATGGATTCGGATTCCTCCGCTCTGCAGACAGCTCCTACCTTGCCGGTCCTGATGATATCTACGTTTCTCCCAGCCAAATCCGCCGTTTCAACCTCCGCACTGGTGACACCATTTCCGGGAAAATCCGTCCGCCGAAAGAAGGCGAGCGCTATTTTGCCCTGTTAAAAGTTAACGAAGTTAACTACGACAAACCGGAAAACGCCCGCAGTAAAATTCTGTTTGAAAACTTAACCCCGCTGCACGCGAACTCCCGTTTGCGTATGGAGCGCGGTAACGGTTCAACCGAAGACTTAACCGCCCGTGTTCTGGATCTGGCATCCCCGATTGGCCGCGGCCAGCGTGGCCTGATCGTGGCACCGCCGAAAGCCGGTAAAACCATGCTGCTGCAGAACATCGCCCAGAGCATTGCCTACAATCACCCGGATTGTGTGCTGATGGTGCTGCTGATTGACGAACGTCCGGAAGAAGTTACCGAGATGCAGCGTCTGGTCAAAGGCGAAGTGGTTGCCTCTACCTTTGATGAACCTGCCTCCCGCCACGTGCAGGTTGCTGAAATGGTGATTGAAAAAGCCAAGCGCCTGGTTGAGCACAAAAAAGACGTTATTATCCTGCTCGACTCCATCACCCGTCTGGCCCGTGCCTATAACACCGTGGTGCCGGCTTCCGGTAAAGTGCTGACCGGTGGTGTGGACGCCAACGCCCTGCATCGCCCGAAACGCTTCTTCGGTGCGGCCCGTAACGTGGAAGAGGGCGGCAGCCTGACCATTATCGCGACCGCGCTGATTGATACCGGTTCGAAGATGGACGAAGTGATTTACGAAGAGTTTAAAGGCACCGGTAACATGGAACTGCATCTCTCTCGTAAAATTGCTGAAAAACGCGTCTTCCCGGCTATCGACTACAACCGTTCCGGTACCCGTAAAGAAGAGCTGCTCACTACTCAGGAAGAACTGCAGAAAATGTGGATCCTGCGCAAGATTATTCACCCGATGGGGGAGATCGACGCGATGGAATTCCTGATTAATAAACTGGCAATGACGAAAACAAACGACGAATTTTTCGACATGATGAAACGTTCGTAATTGTCAGAAACTCGGGGAACGCCACGCTTTGACGTGGCGTTTTTCTTTTCTGCTATATACGATATGTGGGGTGGGCGGCAACCCGGTTTCCGGGGCTGTTGTTTACTGTACGAAAGCCACTATTACGGACTAATCTGGTGGTCTTTTGCCATTACTGGCATGTTTTTTGCTTTTTATAATATAAATTGAACTGCAAAATTTAGCAGAGAGTCGTTATTGTGAATCTACTCAGCTTGAGTACTGACCTTGTTCTTGTTTTCGCCTTTACGCTGGTGTTTTTGTTTTTCGCCCGCAAAGTGGCGAAAAAAATCGGGTTAGTG
Organism: Shimwellia blattae DSM 4481 = NBRC 105725; assembly: GCF_000262305.1. NCBI lineage: Bacteria > Pseudomonadati > Pseudomonadota > Gammaproteobacteria > Enterobacterales > Enterobacteriaceae > Shimwellia > Shimwellia blattae. Next base: position 3,934,410 of record NC_017910.1, on the reverse strand, counting down.
GATCGACCAAACTTTCGAAAACGTCACCAGGGTGTGATTCCCCTGGTGGGTGGTATTTCGGTATATGTAGGTATCTGTTTTACCTTTGTGATCTCCTGGGTAAACAGTAGCTACTATATCCCGCATGCCCGGCTTTATCTGCTGTGTGCCGGTCTGCTGGTGCTGATTGGCGCTCTCGACGATCGTTACGATATCAGTGTTAAAATTCGCGCGGCGGTACAGGCGCTGGTCGCCATTGTGATGATGGGGGTCGGGGGGCTGTATCTGAACAGCCTGGGGTACGTGTTTGGCTCCTGGGAGTTTTATCTCGGGCCCTTTGGCTATGTGCTGACCCTCTTCGCCGTGTGGGCGGCGATTAACGCGTTTAATATGGTCGACGGTATCGACGGCCTGCTGGGTGGGCTCTCCTGCGTGTCGTTTGCCGCACTCGGTTTTATTCTCTTCTTTGACGGGCAAATCAGCCTTGCGATGTGGTGCTTTGCCATGATCGCGGCCATTCTCCCGTATATCATGCTCAACCTCGGTATTCTTGGCCGCCGCTATAAAGTATTTATGGGCGATGCGGGCAGTACCTTTATCGGTTTTACCCTGATCTGGATCCTGATGGAGACCACCCAGGGGCAGACCCATCCGTTAAGCCCGGTCACTGCGCTGTGGATTATCGCCATCCCGCTGATGGACATGATAGCCATCATGTACCGCCGTTTGCGTAAAGGCCAGAGCCCGTTTACGGCAGATCGCCAGCATATCCACCACCTGATTATGCGTGCCGGTTTTACCTCCCGTCAGGCCTTTGTGCTGATAACCCTTGCGGCGGCTATCCTCGCCAGCATCGGCGTACTGAGTGAGTACTACACCATTTTCCCGGAATGGATGATGTTGGTACTGTTTTTGCTTGCATTCCTGCTCTATGGCTACTGCATTAAACGGGCGTGGAAAGTGGCCCGGTTTATTAAACGCGTCAAACGGCGGCTGCGCCGTGGGCATAATAAAAATCCAGGATTAACCAAATAAGATTGGGGACGTGATGAGACAACACATTCCGGTGGATAACGCGCCAGTGACTGATAATGAGCTCGATATTCGGGGGCTGTTTCGCACCCTGTGGCAGGGAAAAATATGGGTAGTGGGTACGGCTGTCCTGTTCGCGCTACTGGCACTGATTTATACCTTTTTCGCGCGCCAGGAGTGGAGCGCCACCGCCATTACCGATCGCCCGACAGTCAATATGCTGGGCGGATTTTACAGCCAGGAGCAGTTCCTGCGCAGCCTTGATTCCCGCCTGAACCCGACCACTACTGAGCCGCCCTCAGTGATGGAGGACGCCTATAAAGAATTTGTAATGCAGCTGGCCTCCTGGGATACCCGGCGCGACTTCTGGCAGCAGACTGATTACTACAAACAGCGCCAGTCTGGTAACAGTAAGGCCGATGCCGCGCTGCTGGATGAGTTAATCAACAACATCCAGGTGACCTTCGCTGATCCGACCCACAACACCAGCGACAGCGTGAAACTGGTGGCAGAGACCGCGCAGGATGCTAATAACCTGCTGCGCCAGTATGTGGCCTTTGCCAGCCAGCGCGCCGCCAGCCATCTGAATGATGAGCTGAAAGGGGCGTGGGCTGCCCGGTCTGCCCAGATGACCGCCCAGATCAAGCGCCAGGAAGCGGTGGCGCAGGCGGTCTTTGATCGCAAAGTCAGCAGTGTGGAGCAGGCACTGAAAGTGGCGCAGGCCAATAACATCAGCCGCAACGTCACCAGTGTACCGGTGGATGAGCTGCCGGACTCTGAGCTGTTTATGCTGGGCCGCCCGATGCTCCAGGCGCGCCTGGAGAATCTGCGCTCTGCCGGGCCGGATTATGACCTCGATTACGAACAAAACCGGGTGATGCAGGCATCGCTGGCGACCAGTCCGGAGCCGGACCCGAATTTCCAGACTTACCGCTATTTGCGTACCCCGGAAGAGCCGGTAAAACGCGATAGCCCACGCAGAGCATTTTTGCTGATTATGTGGGGCATTGTCGGGGTGCTGGTTGGGGCAGGTGTGGCTCTGGTCAAACGCCAGCGCAGCTAAATTTCAGCTAACCGGTGGCAGACACCTGACTGCCGGTTTTAACGAATAATGAGACTTGTTGTGAAAGTGTTAACCGTATTTGGCACCCGCCCGGAGGCAATTAAAATGGCGCCTCTGGTCCATGCCCTGGCACAGGATCCCTTTTTCGATGCCAGAGTGTGTGTGACCGCGCAGCATCGTGAAATGCTTGATCAGGTGCTGAACCTGTTTGCTATCCAGCCGGACTTCGACCTGAACATCATGAAGCCAGGCCAGGGGCTGACCGAGATAACCAGCCGCATTCTGGGCGGGATGCAGCCGATTCTGGAATCCTTCCGCCCCGATATTGTCCTGGTCCACGGGGATACCACCACCACCATGGCCGCAAGCCTGGCGGCGTTCTACCAGCGTATTCCGGTCGGCCATGTGGAAGCGGGCCTGCGCACGGGCGATATCTACTCCCCCTGGCCGGAAGAGGGTAACCGTCTGGTGACCGGGCGGCTGGCGCAACTGCATTTTGCCCCCACGGATATTTCGCGCCAGAACCTGGAAAAAGAGAATATTCCCGCGTCACGGATTGTGGTGACGGGCAATACAGTGATTGATGCGCTGATCTCAATTCGCGATCGGGTACTGGGCGATGATGCCCTGCGCCAGGAGCTCGATCAGCGCTACCCGTTCTTGCATAACGGTAAGCGGACCATTCTGGTTACCGGCCACCGCCGGGAAAGTTTTGGTGAGGGGTTTGAGCATATCTGCCAGGCGCTGGCGACCATTGCCGCGCAGCACGACGATGTGCAGATTGTCTACCCGGTACACCTTAACCCCCATGTGTCGGAGCCGGTAAACCGCATTCTGGGCCAGGTCGACAACATCATTCTGATTGAGCCGCAGGACTATCTGCCGTTCGTCTGGCTGATGAACCACGCCTATCTGATTCTGACGGATTCCGGCGGGATCCAGGAAGAGGCCCCTTCGCTCGGGAAACCGGTACTGGTGATGCGGGAGACAACAGAACGGCCAGAGGCGGTAAGTGCCGGTACGGTGCGCCTGGTGGGGACCAATACCGGGGAGATTGTTGAGCAGGTTAACCGCCTGCTTAACGACGAACATGACTATCAGGCGATGAGCCGGGCACATAATCCCTACGGGGATGGCGCAGCCTGCAGTCGGATCCTGGCAGCGTTAAAAAAATATCAGGTGACATTATGAGTTTTGAAACGATTTCGGTTATCGGTTTGGGGTATATCGGGTTACCGACAGCCTCTGCATTTGCTTCTCGTCAGAAGCGGGTTGTCGGTATTGACGTAAATGAAAAAGCGGTCGACACCATTAACCGTGGTGAAATTCATATTGTCGAACCGGAGCTGGGCGAGGTGGTGAAAGCGGCCGTGGCCGGTGGCTTCCTGCAGGCCCGCACCAAACCTGTGGCGGCGGATGCCTTCCTGATCGCGGTGCCGACCCCGTTTAAAGGGGATCACGAGCCGGATATGACGTATGTCCAGGCGGCGGCGGAGTCTATCGCCCCGGTGCTGCGTAAAGGCAATCTGGTTATCCTGGAATCCACATCACCGGTAGGGGCGACCGAGCAGGTTGCTGAGCGCCTGGCGGCACTGCGCCCGGATCTGAGCTTCCCGCAGCAGGTGGGTGACGCGGCTGATGTGAATATCGCCTACTGCCCGGAGCGGGTACTGCCGGGTAAGATCATGGTCGAGCTGATTAAAAATGACCGGGTGATCGGCGGTATGACGCCGGTATGCTCCGCCCGCGCCAGCGAACTTTATAACATCTTCCTTGAAGGCGAGTGTGTGGAGACCAACGCCCGCACCGCAGAGATGTGCAAGCTGACCGAGAACAGCTTCCGGGATGTGAACATCGCTTTTGCTAACGAGCTGTCGCTGATTTGCGCAGACCAGGGCATCAATGTCTGGGAGCTTATCCGCCTGGCTAACCGCCACCCGCGGGTCAATATCCTGCAACCCGGTCCCGGGGTTGGCGGCCACTGTATCGCGGTGGACCCGTGGTTTATCGTTGCCCAGAACCCGCAGCAGGCGCGGCTTATCCGCACCGCCCGTGAAGTTAACGACAGCAAACCCCTGTGGGTGATTGATCAGGTGAAAGCCGCCGTGGCCGATTGCCTGATGGAGACCGGACGCAGCGCCGACACCTTAAAGATTGCCTGCCTGGGGCTGGCGTTTAAACCGGATATCGATGATTTAAGGGAAAGCCCGGCGATGGAGATTGCCGAACTGCTGGGCGAATGGCACCGGGGCGAGCTGCTGGTGGTTGAGCCGAATATCCATACGCTGCCGGCGCGCCTGGCAAATCACGCGCAGCTGGTGAGCCTGACAGACGCGCTGCAACAGGCGGATATCCTGGTGCTGCTGGTGGATCACCAACCCTTCAAAGCGCTGGACGGGCAGCAGATTTCCCAGCGCTGGGTCATAGACACCAAAGGGGTATGGCGGTGAGAACAATCCTCGTTACCGGAGGTGCTGGGTTTATTGGCTCGGCGGTCGCAAGGCATATCATTACCCACACAGCGGATGCAGTGGTGGTGGTGGATAAGCTCACCTATGCCGGTAACCTGGCGTCTCTGGCACCGGTGGCGGATGACCCGCGCTATGCCTTTGAGCAGGCCGACATCTGTGACGCGCAGGCTATGGCGGATATCTTTGCCCGCTACCGGCCAGATGTGGTGATGCACCTGGCGGCAGAAAGCCATGTGGATCGCTCAATCGATGGCCCGGCTGCGTTTATTGAAACCAATATTGTCGGCACCTATGTTCTGCTTGAGGCGGCCCGACACTACTGGCATGGTCTTGCTGCCACGCCTAAAGCGGCTTTTCGCTTCCACCATATTTCAACGGATGAGGTCTTCGGGGATTTGCACGGTGGTGATGATTTCTTCACTGAGACCACCCCCTATGAGCCCAGCAGCCCTTACTCCGCCTCCAAGGCCAGTAGTGATCACCTGGTGCGTGCCTGGATGCGCACCTACGGGCTGCCGACGCTGGTGACCAACTGCTCCAATAACTATGGTCCCTATCACTTCCCGGAAAAACTGATCCCGCTGATGATACTGAATGCGCTGGCGGGCAAGCCACTGCCAGTTTATGGCGACGGTAGCCAGATTCGTGACTGGCTTTATGTTGAGGATCATGCCCAGGCACTGTATCTGGTGGCAACGACCGGAAAGCCCGGGGAAACATGGAATATTGGCGGCCATAATGAGCGTACTAACCTTGATGTGGTGAAGACGATTTGCGAGCTGCTTGAAACTCTGGCCCCGGAAAAACCGGCCGGAGTAGCGCACTACCGGGATTTGATCACCTTTGTGGCCGACAGACCAGGTCATGATCTGCGTTACGCCATCGATGCCAGTAAAATTGAGCGCGAGCTGGGCTGGCGCCCGCAGGAGACGTTTGAGAGCGGCATGCGTAAAACCGTAGAGTGGTATCTCTCGCACCAGAGCTGGTGGCAGCAGGTGCTTGATGGCAGTTACCGCGGTGAGCGTCTTGGACTGGGGCAGTAAGCCGGGCGGAGGAGAGCTGATGAAAGGTATTATTCTGGCGGGGGGATCTGGCACCCGTTTGCATCCGATAACCCGTGGGGTATCGAAGCAGTTGTTGCCGGTCTACGACAAGCCAATGATTTATTACCCGTTGTCGGTGCTGATGCTGGCGGGTATCCGGGAGATCCTGATTATTACCACGCCGGACGACAAGACGGCGTTTCAGCGCCTGCTGGGGGACGGTAGCGGCTTTGGGGTGCACCTTGAGTACGCAACGCAACCACGCCCGGAGGGGCTGGCCCAGGCGTTTATTATTGGCGAGTCGTTTATTGGTGATGATGCCTGCTGCCTGGTGCTGGGAGATAATATCTTTTTCGGCCAGGGCTTCAGCCCCAAACTGCGCCAGGTGGCGGCCCGCCAGCAGGGGGCTACGGTGTTTGGCTACCAGGTGATGGATCCTGAGCGTTTCGGCGTTGTGGAATTTGATGATGATTTCCGGGCGCTGTCGCTGGAAGAGAAACCCAAACAGCCGCGTTCTAACTGGGCAGTCACCGGGCTGTATTTCTACGATAACCGCGTGGTTGAGTTCGCAAAGCAGGTGACGCCTTCTGAACGCGGAGAGCTGGAAATCACCTCCATTAACCAGATGTATCTGGCAGCCGGAGAGCTGACCGTGGAGCTGCTGGGCCGGGGCTTTGCCTGGCTGGATACCGGCACCCATGACAGCCTGATTGAAGCGAGTACATTCGTTCAGACAGTTGAGAAGCGCCAGGGGTTTAAAATTGCCTGCCTGGAAGAGATAGCCTGGCGTAATGGCTGGCTGGACGACGATGGCGTGCGTACTGCCGCCGCGCAGCTGGCAAAAACGGGCTACGGCCACTATCTGCTGGAGTTATTACGTGCCCGTCCACGCCAGTATTGAACCCCTTGAGTGGGAAAGCCATTTTTTTGGCATTGAAAGCGGGATCCTGCGCTTTGACCCACAGGCCCGGCCGCTGGAGAAAGCGCTGCTGGACAGCTGGCCCCGGGTGCAGGCCAAAATCGCCACCGGGCGCAGCGACCAGCTGGATGCCCTGCAACAGCTGGGTTTTCAGCTGGTAGAAGGCGAACTGGATTTTTGTGTACCGGTAGGCCCCGGACAGGGAGAGGCTCCGGCCACGGTACAGGCTGTGGCTGAGGATATCGCCCACCTGCGCGAGCGTGCCGCCGGGGTGTTTACCCAGAGCCGCTTTCGCGCCCCCTGGTATGGGGCGCAGGACAGCGGGCGGTTCTACGCCCAGTGGATAGAAAACGCCGTGCGCGGCACGTTTGATCACTGCTGCCTGATACTGCCCGGGGAGCCCGGAGAGCTGCGCGGGTTTGTCACCCTGCGCCAGCTGAACAATCAGGATGCGCGGGTCGGGCTGCTGGCCGGGAAAGGGTGCGGCGGCGAACTGATGCAGGCCGCCAGCCACTGGTGCGCCGGGCGTGGGCTGACGCGGCTGTATATCGCCACTCAGATTAGTAATAGCGCGGCAATCCGGCGCTATATTCGCAGCGGCGGCGAGGTTATCGGCTCCGCTTACTGGCTTTACAGGTGAAAAAATGATCCCTTTTAATGCCCCACCGGTGGTGGGAACTGAAATTGAGTATATGCAGTCCGCGCTGGGCAGCGGAAAACTCTGCGGTGACGGGGGCTTTACCCGTCGTTGTCAGTTATGGATGGAGCAGCATTTTCGCAGCAAAAAAGTGCTGCTGACGCCGTCATGCACCGCTTCTCTGGAGATGGCGGCGCTGCTGCTGGACATTCAGCCCGGCGACGAAGTGATCATGCCCAGCTATACCTTTGTCTCGACGGCTAACGCCTTTGTGCTGCGCGGGGCCACCATCGTATTTGTGGATATCCACCCGGACACCATGAATATTGACGAGACCAAAATCGAAGCCGCAATCACCGACAAAACCCGGGTTATCGTGCCGGTTCACTATGCCGGGGTGGCCTGCGAAATGGACACCATTATGGGGCTGGCGGCCAAATACAACCTGTTTGTGGTTGAAGACGCCGCTCAGGGGGTGATGTCGACCTACAAAGGGCGCCCCCTGGGCAGTATCGGCCATATTGGCTGCTACAGCTTCCATGAAACCAAAAACTACACCTCTGGTGGTGAGGGCGGGGCAACACTTATCAATGATCCGGCGCTGGTGGAGCGGGCAGAGATCATCCGCGAGAAAGGCACCAACCGCAGCCAGTTCTTCCGTGGTCAGGTGGATAAATACACCTGGCGGGATGTGGGCTCCAGCTACCTGATGTCTGATCTCCAGGCCGCATACCTGTGGGCCCAGCTGGAGGTGGCTGAGCGCATCAATCAGCAGCGCCTGGCACTATGGAAAAATTACTACGACGCCCTGGCGCCGCTGGCCGCCAAAGGGCGCATCGCGCTGCCGGTTGTTCCGGCAGACTGCGGGCAGAATGCCCATATGTTCTATATCAAGCTGCGCGATGAAGCAGACCGCAGCCGGTTAATCAGCTGGTTTAAAGAAGCGGAAATTATGGCCGTGTTCCACTATATTCCGCTGCACTCCAGCCCGGCGGGGCAACAATTTGGCCGTTTTCATGGCGAGGACCGGTATACCACCACAGAGAGCGAACGCCTGCTGCGTCTGCCGCTGTTCTATAACCTGTCACCCGTTAATCAGCGCAGCGTGATTAACACGCTGCTGAGCTACTTCTCCTGACATGTCGTTAGCCAGAGCCTCAGTGTGGACTGCCGGGTCCACACTGGTAAAAATTGGCGCAGGCCTGCTGGTGGTCAAACTGCTGGCGGTGGCCTATGGCCCCGGCGGTGTCGGTATGGCGGGAAACTTTCGCCAGATGGTCACCGTGCTGGGGGTGCTGGCCGGTGCCGGTATCTTTAACGGGGTCACCAAATATGTGGCCCAGTATCAGCAGCAGCCGGCGCCTCTGCGCCAGGTTGTGGGCACTGCCTCTGCGATGGTGCTGGGCTTCTCTACGCTGCTGGCGGTGGTGTTTATCTTCGCCGCCGGGCCGGTCAGCCGTGGGTTATTCGGCCACGAGCAGTACCGGGGCGTGGTGCAGCTGGTGGGGCTGGTACAGATGGGCATCGCCTGGGCGAACCTGACACTGGCGTTACTGAAAGGGTATCGGGATGCGGCGGGCAACGCCCTGGCACTGATGGCGGGCAGCGTTATCGGAGTGGCGGCCTACTTTGTCTGCTGGCGTATTGCCGGGTATGCCGGTGCGCTGCTGGGGCTGGCGCTGGTCCCGGCGCTGCTGGTGATCCCCGCCATGTATATGCTGCACCGGCGGCGCCATTTTCCGCTCAGTTGGCTGAAGCCCTGCTGGGACAGCACGCTGGCCGCCAGCCTGAGTAAGTTTACCCTGATGGCGTTAATCACCGCCGTTACGCTGCCGCTGGCCTATGTGATGATGCGTAACCTGCTGGCCAGCCACTATAGCTGGGAAGAGGTGGGGATCTGGCAGGGTGTGAGCAGCATTTCTGATGCCTACCTGCAGTTTATTACCGCTTCGTTCAGCGTCTATTTGCTGCCGACCCTGGCCCGCCAGACCGAGAGCCAGGCTATCTCCCGGGAGATTGGCCGGGCGCTGCGCTTTGTGCTGCCTGCCGTGGCCCTGGCCAGCCTGACCGTGTGGCTGCTGCGCGATGTGGCTATCTGGCTGCTGTTTTCCGACAAGTTCACCGCCATGCGCGGGCTGTTTGCCTGGCAGCTGGTGGGCGACGTGCTCAAGGTGGGCGCGTATGTGTACGGCTACCTGGTGATTGCCAAAGCGTCACTGCGTTTTTATATCCTGGCGGAAGTCAGCCAGTTTGCCCTGCTGACCGGTTTCTCCCACTGGCTGATCCCGGCCCACGGGGCGCTGGGGGCGGCCCAGGCCTATATGGCGACGTATATTGTCTACTTTGCCCTGTGTAGCGGCGTGTTTCTTCTCTGGCGTAAGCGAGCATGACAAAACTACTGCATATTCTGGGATCGGATATCCCGCACCATAACCAGACCGTGCTGCGGTTCTTTAACGATAAGCTGGCGGCGGAGACGACGCTGGCACACCGGTTTATGGTGGTGGCCGGTGCGGGCTTCACACCAGAGGCGTACCCCGCGCTGGATATCACCGTCTACCCGGGCAAAAGCGCACTGGCAAAAGCGCTGGTGGCCTTTGCCCGCCAGCACCCGGATGACGGCCTCTTCTTCCACGGGCAGTTTAATACCGGGGTCTGGCTGGCGCTGCTGCGCGGCGGCCTTAAGCCTGCCCGGGTCAGCTGGCATATCTGGGGGGCGGACCTGTATGAAGTCTCATCTTCCCTGAAGTTTCGCTTATTTTATCTGATTCGCCGCATTGCCCAGGGGCGGGTGGGGCGGGTCTTTGCCACCAGGGGCGATCTGGATTACTACCATCAGCGCCACCCGGTGGTGCCGGGGCAGTTGCTCTACTTCCCGACCCGGATGGACCCGCAGCTCAATACCCTGGCAGACAGCATCACCCGCCAGGGGCCGCTGACGATTCTGGTGGGCAATTCCGGCGATCGCAGTAATAACCACATTGCGGCGCTACAGGCGGTGCACCGCCAGTTCGGCGATACGGTCAATGTGGTGGTGCCTATGGGGTATCCGGCGAATAACCAGGCCTATATTGATGAGGTGGAGCAGGCCGGTCGCGGGCTGTTCAGCACCGGGCATTTGCGGGTGCTGCGTGAGCAGATGCCCTTTGCTGAGTATCTGCAGTTGCTGCGCACCTGCGATCTCGGCTGGCTCACCTTTGAGCGCCAGCAGGGGATAGGCACCCTGTGTCTGCTGATTCAGGCCGGGATCCCCTGTGTGCTGAGCCGTAAAAATCCGTTCTGGAAGGATATGGTGGCAGAGCAGTTGCCGGTATTGTTCGAGGGCGACGTGCTCAGTGAGCAGATTATTCGCCAGGCACAGCGCCAGCTCTCCTGCGTGGATAAGCAGCACATTGCCTTTTTTAACCCGGGTTACCTGGCAGGCTGGCATGATGCGCTGCGCCTGGCGGCAGGGGGGCGCCCATGAGTCTGTTACAGTTCTGCGGTCTGTTTGTGGTCTGGCTGTGTGCAGTGCTGTTTATTGGCACGGTGACACTGCAGGCGTTCCGGCAGTTCCGGTTTAATTTCCACGCGTTCTTCTCGCTGCTGTTTCTGCTGACGTTCTACTTCGGCTTCCCGCTGACCTCGGTGCTGGTGTTCCGGTTTAATGTCAGCGTGGTGCCGCCAGAGATGCTGTTGCAGGCGCTGCTCTCTGCCACCGGGTTTTACGGTATTTACTATGTGGCCTATAAAACCCGGCTCCGGAGAGCGCCCCCGGCGCCCGGCGGTAACGGGCTGTTTACCATGAACCGGGTGGAAACCAACCTGATGTGGGGGCTGCTGATGCTGGTGGCCCTGGTCAGCGTGTCGGTTTTCTTCATGCACAACGGGTTTTTGCTGTTTAAGCTCCAGTCTTACAGCCAGATATTTTCCAGTGAAGTGTCAGGCGTGGCGCTTAAGCGGTTCTTTTATTTCTTTATTCCCGCCATGCTGGTGGTCTATTTTCTCAACCCCACCTTTAAGATGTGGCTTTTCTTCCTCGCCAGTACGGTGGCCTTCGGGTTCCTGACCTATGTGATTGTGGGGGGCACCCGGGCCAATATTATTATCGCGTTTGCCCTCTTTTTGTTTATCGGCATTGTGCGTGGCTGGATCTCCCTGTGGATGCTGGCCTCTGCCGGGGCGGCCGGGGTTGTTGGTATGTTCTGGCTGGCCCTGAAGCGCTACGGGTTAAATGTCAGCGGTGATGAGGCGTTTTATACGTTCCTGTACCTGACCCGCGATACCTTCTCCCCCTGGGAAAACCTTGGCCTGTTGCTGCAAAACTACGACAAGATTGATTTCCAGGGGCTGGCGCCGATTGTGCGCGATTTTTATGTCTTTATTCCCTCCTGGATGTGGCCGTCGCGACCCGGTATCGTGCTCAATACTGCGAACTACTTCACCTGGGAAGTGCTGAATAACCACTCCGGGCTGGCCATCTCCCCCACGCTTATCGGCTCGCTGTTTGTGATGGGCGGCCCCTGGCTGCTGGCACCGGGGGCGGTGGTGGTCGGGCTGATTATCAAATGGTTTGACTGGATTTACCTGCGGGCTAATCAGACGCCAAACCGCTATAAAGCGGCGGTGCTGTACAGCTTTTGCTTCGGGGCTGTTTTCAACATGATTGTGCTGGCCCGTGAAGGCCTGGATGCGTTTGCCTCCAGAGTGGTGTTTTTTATGGTGATTTTTGGCCTGTGTCTGCTGGTGGCTAAACTGCTCTACTGGCTGCTGGACAGTGCGGGCCTGGTTCATGCGCGCTCGTCAGCCATGCTCAGACGATCCTCCTGAACCTTTATGTCCGACAAGGAAAAGAATGACTGATATAACAACAGTACCGTATTACAAGGTGCGCGGTCTGGAACTTCTGGGATGGCGCGATATGAACCATGCGCTGGATTACCTGTATCAGGACGGCCAGCTCCGCAAGGGGACGCTGGTCGCCATTAACGCGGAAAAAATCCTCACCATGGAGTCTGATCCGGTGGTGCATGATTTAATTGCCGCCGCAGAGTTCAAATATGCAGACGGCATTAGCGTGGTGCGCTCGGTACGCAAAAAATACCCCCAGGCGCAGGTGTCGCGCGTGGCGGGGGCCGATCTCTGGGAGGCGCTGATGGCGCGGGCCGGTCGTGAAGGTACGCCGGTATTCCTGGTGGGCGGCAAACCCGGGGTTCTGGAGGAGACGGTTGCCAAACTGCGCAGCCAGTGGCAGGTGAATATTGTCGGTGCCCAGGATGGCTACTTTGCCGCCCAGGATCGCGACGCGCTGTTTCGCCGGATCCGCGACAGCGGGGCGAAAATTGTCACCGTGGCAATGGGCTCGCCGCGCCAGGAGATCCTGATGCGTGACTGCCGCCAGGTGTATCCGGATGCGCTGTATATGGGGGTTGGTGGCACTTACGATGTCTTCACCGGCCACGTTAAGCGCGCCCCGCGCCTGTGGCAGCAACTGGGGCTTGAGTGGCTGTATCGTCTGGTGCTTCAGCCCAGCCGCATTCGCCGCCAGCTGCGTTTACTGCGCTATCTGGCCTGGCACTACAGCGGCAATATCTGAACCTGGTAGCGCATCTGCACTGGTGCGCTGCCTGTTTCCGCTGATCTTCTCCCGTCTTGTTACAACTCTTCGTTATTTCATAACGTAGTATTTGCCATCAGGCAAAAAATGCGAAACCATTGCCACCCCTATCAGGTACGGTTGCGACTACCCTATCCGGCGTAACGCCGCCGGGCATCGCGTACTGATGTTCACAAAACAATAACCGGAAAACCGGACCACCGCAGACACTGGTCATTGAGGATTTATGGCAGAGAAAAAAGAAGCGCTCCAGCGAGGCCTGGAAGCGCGGCATATCGAACTGATCGCGCTGGGCGGCACCATTGGCGTGGGGCTGTTTATGGGCTCCGCCAGCACCCTGAAGTGGGCAGGCCCCTCCGTATTACTGGCCTACATTATTGCGGGCCTGTTTGTCTTTTTCATTATGCGCTCAATGGGGGAGATGCTGTTTCTGGAGCCGGTAACCGGCTCGTTTGCGGTCTACGCCCATCGCTATATGAGCCCGTTTTTTGGTTATCTGACCGCCTGGTCCTACTGGTTTATGTGGATGGCGGTGGGGATCTCTGAAATTACCGCCGTTGGCGTGTATGTCCAGTTCTGGTTCCCGGAGCTTCCCCAGTGGCTACCGGCCCTGATAGCCGTGGCGCTGGTGGCGCTGGCGAACCTTGCGGCAGTGCGCCTGTACGGCGAGATTGAATTCTGGTTTGCGATGATCAAAGTCACCACCATTATTGTGATGATCATTGTGGGGCTGGGGGTGATTTTCTTTGGCCTGGGCAATGGCGGCCACGCGGTGGGATTCAGCAATCTGACCGCCCACGGCGGCTTCTTTGCCGGGGGCTGGAAAGGGTTTCTGACGGCGCTCTGCATTGTGGTGGCCTCATATCAGGGGGTGGAGCTTATCGGTATCACCGCCGGGGAGGCGCGTAACCCGCAGGTTACGCTGCGCAGTGCGGTCGGTAAGGTGCTGTGGCGGATCCTGATTTTTTATGTGGGCGCGATTTTTGTGATTGTGACCATCTTCCCGTGGAACGAAATCGGCAGCAATGGCAGCCCGTTTGTGCTGACGTTTTCTAAGATTGGTATCGCCACGGCGGCCGGGATTATTAACTTTGTGGTGCTGACGGCGGCGCTCTCCGGGTGTAACAGCGGTATGTACAGCTGCGGGCGTATGCTCTATGCGCTGGCCAGTAACCGCCAGTTGCCTGCCGCGATGGCGAAAGTCTCCCGTAATGGTGTTCCGGCCATGGGGGTGGCAGTCTCTATCGGGATCCTGCTGGTGGGCTCCTGCCTGAATTATATTATCCCGAACCCGCAGCGGGTCTTTGTGTATGTGTACAGCGCCAGCGTGTTGCCGGGGATGGTGCCCTGGTTTGTGATTCTGATAAGCCAGATTCGCTTTCGCCGCGCGCACCGCAACGCCATGGCCAGCCATCCGTTCCGTTCGGTGCTCTTCCCGTGGACCAATTACCTGACCATGGCATTCCTTGGCTGTGTGCTGGTGGGCATGGGGGTGAATGAAGATACGCGCTTATCGCTGATTGTCGGGGCGCTTTTCCTGGTGCTGGTGACCCTTGGCTATAAGGTATTCGGGCTGGGTAAGCGGGGAATTGCCCGGAAATTGAATGATTAAGTGCCAAAATGCGCAAAGCGTAACCAAACGCGCATTTTCTTAAAAAAAGCACTAGACAGAAATGCGCTTAGGCCGTAGTATCCCCTCCCGCAACGGCGCTAAGCGCCCGTAGCTCAGCTGGATAGAGCGCTGCCCTCCGGAGGCAGAGGTCTCAGGTTCGAATCCTGTCGGGCGCACCATTTAGCAGTGCCTGAGTTGCGAGATACTTTCCTGTATTACAGTTAAGTATCGCAGAGATTTACAGTGGTGGTTATAGCTCAGTTGGTAGAGCCCTGGATTGTGATTCCAGTTGTCGTGGGTTCGAGCCCCATTAACCACCCCATTCTTTTCGTGGTTATGCGAAGGTGGCGGAATTGGTAGACGCGCTAGCTTCAGGTGTTAGTGTCTTAACGGACGTGAGGGTTCAAGTCCCTCTCTTCGCACCACACCCGAATTGAACCAGAAATACAAAAGCAGTACATCGGCGAGTAGCGCAGCTTGGTAGCGCAACTGGTTTGGGACCAGTGGGTCGGAGGTTCGAATCCTCTCTCGCCGACCAATTCAGACCCCTGTTCGTATGAACAGGGGTTTTTTGTTTTTACGCCTCCGGATCCCCCCCTTTACTGCTTCTGCCCCGGGTGTTGCCAGAACAACACAGCCCCGGGTGTGGTTGTCTCTGTCTGGTGACATTTAACCCTCTGTTTATGCACTATTATTTTAAAATTCGCGCTGCGCGTCGTTATATGGCGACAGTTCCGGTGCCGGGGTGCAGCTGACAGCCCCGGGGGAGGGCCAGAGGCGGGGCCCTTATTATTTTTTGCGGTCCGGCTGTAAGGCTGGCACGCAAAGTGCAATAATACCCGGGTAGATGCTCATTCCATTTTTATGCTCGCGGTAACGCCTCATAATGCCGGGAATGACGCAGAGCCGTTTACGGTGCTTATCGTCCACCAGAAAGATGTCGCTCACGCCTCATCAGACACCATGGACACAACGTTGAGTGAAGCACCTTTGTTGTCCGAATGACCTGTTTTAACGCCCGCTGAGTTCAGCGGGCGTTTTTTTATCTGCGTTATCCGGGCATGAAAAAAGGCGAACCGGAGTTCGCCTTTGTGTGTCGGGCTTAGCCTGTGGTGGATCAGGCGTTTTTGTCGTTTTTCAGGGTCAGCAGCAGCCCGTCGCGGCGCATGGTCGCCGCCTCTTCCGGCTGATGCTGCCGGTCAAGCGCATCCGCAAGCCAGGCGTAGTCGTAGGCGTCCGGGCGCAGCTTAAGCGCTGCGCGAAACGCCAGGGTTGCCTCCTGCCATTCCCCGTGCTTCATCAGCAACTGCCCCAGGGTGCTCCACAGCAGTGGGTTTTTGTCGTCGGCCTTCAGTTGCTGGCGCAGGGCTTTTTCCAGCTGCTGCGGGTTGTCTGATTTCAGCTTCGGCATCAGCATGACCAGGCGGTCATCGTACTGATGCTTAAGCCCTTCCAGAATGACCTGCTGGGCGCTCTGGTTGTCGTTGCATTCCATCAGATGATCCGCCATAGCCACCTGCAGGCTGGTCTGCTGGCGGGTTTTGCGGCTCTGGTTCTTCCACCACAGGTTCAGCCCCTCGCTGCCCTGTTCGGCCATGAGCTGCTCCATAATGCCGATCCACGCCTGCTGGCGCAGATTGTCACGGTGCTGCTCGTCGCCCACCTGGGCTTTTTCCATGGAGGGCAGAATATCCAGCAGGGCGCTCCAGGCACCGGTGCGGATATACGCCTGCTCAGCAAGACGCAGTACCTCAGGATGGCGGGGGGTGACCTCCAGCAGCTTATCCACACCGCGGCGGGCCGCGTGGTTTTCGTTACGGGCCAGCTGCAGGCGCACCCGGGTAATTTCCACCGGGATCTGGTTGTTGTCGGCCAATTCTGCCGCGCGCTCCAGGTGCTGATTGGCGCGGATCTCGTCCCCGCGCTGCTGGGCGGCCTCTGCGGCCAGCAGGTAGTTCACGACCGGCTGTTCGGCGTGATCGGCGTTCTGGGCCATCAGCTTTTCAACTTGCTGATAATCCCCCTCCGCCAGCTTCAGCAGTGCCTGGCTGGTCTGCTTACGGGCGCGGTTACGTTTGCGGCCAAGAAACCAGCCGTGGGTGCGCGCACCGGTGCGGAAGATACGGCGCAGTATCCACTCAATGGCAAACAGCACCACAAGGCACAGGACCAGCATGATAATCAGGCCCGTGACGCTGGTTTCCACGTTGTAGTTGTCGGTCTGGATCAGGACATAGCCCTGGTGGCCCGCCAGCATTGGGCCGAGGACTATACCGGCAATCAGTAACAGAAAGAGTAACAGGACTTTAATCATGATTACTCTCCCTGCGCAGCAGCCGGTGCTGCGCTATCGGGTGTGGCCGGTTGTGCCGTGGTGGTATGTTCCGGTGCAGGTGCAGGTGCAGGTGCAGGTGCAGGTGCAGGTGCAGGTGCAGGTGCAGGTGCAGGTGCAGGTGCCGGAGCAGGTACCGGGGCCGCGCTGTTGCTGGCTGATTGCGCCATCAGATTGCGCACCCGGGTCTGGACCAGTTTTTCCATCACCGGCTGGCTTTTGAGCGTTTCCGGCACATCCATATTGATGTTTTGCTGGCTCAGGTTATTAAGCTCTTCAAGGAAGGCGCGGGTGCTGGCATCGTTGGTATCGTAGTAGGCGCGCACCCAGGTGGCGACATTTTCCAGCGACTGCTTGTAAACATCGCTCTGGTGGCGCGGTACGGCCTGTACGGCAATCAGCAGGCGAGAGCGAATATTCTCCCGCAGATAGATATCCTGGTTCGGCGCCAGCAGCGGAACGGCGCTCTCATCCCGGCGGCGGATAGTAATAAAGCTGTCCATAAAACTGTCCCAGCTTTTTACCAGGTTCTGGCGCCATTCCGTTAACGAGCTGGAGAGCTCGGCACTGTCGGCGTCCATGGGGGAGTCATCGGTATTGTTATCCGCCAGGTGCAGGTTATCCACCTGGTTGGTCAGCTGGTTGAGCTTCAGGATAATCCCGTCGTAATCGGTCTGGGTGAGGGCGGAAAGGGTGGCAATATCTTCCGTAATCGCCCGGCGTGCGCCAATAAGGCTCGGATCGTTCATGTCCGCCAGGCTGGCATCGGCACTTTTCAGTAACGCCGCCGCGGTTGTGACATCCTGATCGCTCCACAATTTTCTGCCCGCCAGCTTAACCAGGAAATCGGCCTGGGCCAGCAGCCAGGTTTTGGCATCGCTGCCGGAAATCATCGCAACCTTCTGCTGGACCTCTTTAAGCTCCTTTGCGAGCTGATCCCGGGCCGTGGTTGCGGCGTTTAGCTGGGCCGCCTGCTGATTGAGCAGGGTGGTGAAGGCGTCCTGCTGCTGTTTTTGCTGCTGCTGTAGCGTTTCCAGCTGGCTGCTGAGGCTGTCGCTCATGGCCAGCTGCGAGGATGCCTGATGCTTACCCCAGGTGTACAGGCTCACGCCAGCGGCCAGTGCGATGGCAATAGCAATCGCCCCCAGGGCGATACCTGCCACCCCGTGGCGCGGGGGCTTCGCGGGTGTACTGGCCGCGCTCTTCTTCGCACTTTCCGGCGATGACCCTACAGCCGCGCTGGTTTCTTCAACCCTGGCGGAGGACTCTTTCTGTTGTTCCGTCATTCTGACATCCCATGTTTACTGTGATGGTAACGCGCGTAATAGCGCATCATTGTCCGCATTGTCGGCGACCTGAATATCCCGCCAGCCCAGCTCCCGGGCCAGGCATGCCAGACGCTCACTGACGACCACCAGTTGACAGGTCAGCAACCAGTTGTGCCGATACCACTCCGGCGTAAGCGTATACAGCTGGCGCAGCATCTCCCCGCTGGTCACGATAAGCGTGCGAATACCGCGCTGTTGCCAGCGATGGGCCTCCTGCGCGCCGTTATAGTGCCTGGGGCTACGCTGGTAGCATTCGCTGTAGGCTATCTCTGCGCCGCGCGCCGCCAGGGTCGTACCCAGCAGCTCGCGGCCGCCATTGCCGCGCAGGATCAGCGCCCGCTTCCCGGCAATATTTTGCAATTCAGGTAATTGTAGCAAGACTTCGCTGATTTCCCGATCCTGCGGATAGCGAATATCCAGCCCGGTCACGTTGTGAAACGCCAGCGCGGTAGTTCTGCCAATGGCGAACCACTGAACATGCCCGGGCCAGGGCTGGCCGCTGTGGCTCAGCGCGCGCCGGGCGTACTCTACCGCATGTTGTGACAGGACAAATCCGAGATCGCCCGGCCTCAGCCCGGCCAGGGCCGCCGGAAGCTGTGCCAGCTCGCGCCCGGGGGAGAATTCAATCAGCGGAAAATGCCAGGCCTCCCGCCCCAGGCTGCGCAAACGTGCGACCAGTTGCTCTCCGGCAGGAGAGGGGCGGGTGACCAGGATACTCATGCGGAGTGGGCCCCGTCGTCTGAGAGGGCGGCCAGAATTTCCCGGGCGCCATTGTTCAGCAGCTCATCCGCCAGCGAGGTGCCCAGCGCTTCGGCCTGTGCGGCCGGGCCACGGCGCTCACCGCGAATAATGCGCGAGCCGTCCGGATTGCCGACCAGCGCCCGCAGCCAGATCTCATCGCCCTGTAGTTCCGCATAGCTGCCAATCGGCACCTGACAGCCCCCTTCCAGGCGAATGTTCATCGCCCGTTCTGCGGTGACCCGGGTGGCGGTTGCGCTGTGGTTCAGGGCCGCCAGAAAGCGGCGGGTGGTTGTATCGTCCAGGCGGCACTCTACCCCGACCGCCCCCTGGCCCACCGCCGGGAGTGACTCTTCCGGGGTGAGCAGTGAACGGATCCGGGATTCCAGCCCCAGGCGCCGGAGCCCGGCGGCGGCAAGAATAATCGCGTGATAGTCGCCGCCATCGAGCTTACTGAGCCGGGTGCCCACGTTACCGCGCAGGGAGCGGATCACGAGATCCGGGCGCCGGGCGGCAATCTGGCACTGGCGACGCAGGCTGGAGGTGCCGACAATACTGCCGGGGGGCAGCGCATCCAGGCTGGCGTAGTCGTTAGAGACAAACGCATCGCGGGGATCGTCCCGCTCGCAGATGGTAACCAGCCCCAGACCCTCCGGGAACGCCACCGGGACATCCTTCATGGAGTGCACGGCGATATCTGCCCGGCCATCCAGCAGGGCGAGCTCCAGCTCTTTGACAAACAGCCCCTTGCCGCCCACTTTGGCCAGCGGCGTATCGAGGATAATATCGCCCCGGGTGACCATGGGTACCAGCTCCACCGTTAATGTGGGGTGGCAGGCTTCCAGGCGCGTTTTGACATATTCCGCCTGCCATAAAGCAAGCGGGCTCTGGCGAGTGGCAATTCTGAGTACATTGTCTAACATGCTAGTTACCGTCTATTTATTCTCTGACCATCCTAACATCATTGCTGATGAAAGGCTTAATGTACCTGTTTTTGCCGGTGAAATGGGGAGGCGCGCACGATGACCTGGCGGTATAAATCTGCGCCGGATTGACTTTGTAACGTATCTTTCTTTACGGTCAACAGGCAAGGTGTTAAATTGATCACGTTTCCAGCAGTTGTCTACCTGACTTATCACAACCACAACGGTAGATATAGGGAAACGGGTTACTTCTGAGAAATACTGAAACCATCAGGCGATACGTCTTGTACCTCTATATTGAGACTCTGAAACAGAGACTGGATGCCATCAACCAACTGCGTGTCGATCGCGCACTGGCTGCTATGGGGCCTGCTTTCCAACAGGTTTACAGTCTGCTGCCTACACTTCTGCATTATCATCATCCGCTGATGCCGGGCTATATTGATGGTAACGTTCCCCATGGCATCTGCCTTTACACGCCGGATGAGACCCAGCGTCACTATCTCGATGAGCTGGAGCTGACCCGCGGCATGCCGCCTCAGGCTACGCTGTCCGGTGAGTTACCCATCACCGGTGTCTATACCATGGGCAGCACCTCCTCAGTGGGGCAAAGCTGCTCGTCGGATCTGGATATCTGGGTGTGCCACCAGGCCTGGCTGGATGCGGATGAGCGCCAGCTGCTGCAGCGTAAATGCAGCCTGCTGGAGAGCTGGGCCGCCTCGCTGGGGGTGGAGGTCAGCTTCTTCCTGATAGACGAAAACCGTTTTCGCCGTAACGAGAGCGGCAGCCTGGGGGGAGAGGATTGCGGCTCAACCCAGCATATCCTGCTGCTGGATGAGTTCTACCGCACCGCGGTACGCCTGGCCGGGAAACGTATTCTGTGGAATATGGTGCCGGGCCAGGAAGAAGACCACTACGACGATTACGTGATGAGCCTGTATGCCCAGGGCGTGCTGACTCCCAACGAGTGGCTGGACCTGGGGGGGCTTAGCTCCCTGTCTGCCGAAGAGTACTTCGGTGCCAGCCTGTGGCAGCTGTATAAGAGTATCGACTCCCCCTATAAGGCGGTGCTCAAAACCCTGCTGCTGGAAGCCTACTCCTGGGAATACCCCAATACGCAACTGCTGGCCAAAGAGATCAAACAGCACCTGCATGACGGCGAGATAGTCTCTTACGGTCTTGACCCTTACTGCATGATGCTGGGCCGGGTAACCCGCTACCTGGTGGAAGTGAAAGACGACGCGCGCCTTGATCTGATTCGCCGCTGTTTCTACCTCAAAGTGTGTGAAAAGTTATCCCGCGAACGCGCCTGTGTCGGCTGGCGGCGTGAAATACTGAGCCAGCTGGTCAAAGAGTGGGGCTGGGATGAGCAGCGCCTGGCGATGCTGGATAACCGCGCCAACTGGAAAATTAAAGAAGTTCGCGACGCGCATAACGAACTGCTCGACGCCATGATGCAGAGCTACCGTAACCTGATCCGTTTTGCGCGGCGCAATAATCTGAGTGTCAGCGCAAGTCCTCAGGACATCGGCGTGCTGACCCGTAAACTGTATGCGGCGTTTGAAGCCCTGCCCGGTAAGGTGACTCTCGTTAACCCGCAGATTTCGCCAGATCTTTCCGAGCCGGATTTGACCTTTATCCATGTGCCTCCGGGCCGGGCGAACCGTACCGGGTGGTATCTGTATAACCGCTCGCCGGACATGAACTCCATTGTCAGCCAGCAGCCGCTGGAATATAACCGCTACCTGAATAAACTGGTGGCCTGGGCGTGGTTTAATGGCCTGCTCACCTCCCGTACCCGGTTGTATATCAAAGGCAATGGCATTGTCGATTTAGCCAAGCTGCAGGAGATGGTGTCTGACGTCTCAAGCCACTTCCCGCTGCGTTTACCGGCGCCGACCCCGAAAGCGCTCTACAGCCCTTGTGAGATCCGCCATCTGGCGCTGATTGTTAACCTGGAATATGACCCGACAGCGGCATTTCGCGATCGGGTGGTCCATTTTGATTTCCGCAAGCTGGATGTGTTCAGCTTTGGCGAAGATCAGCAGTGCCTGGTGGGCAGTGTGGATCTGCTGTATCGCAACTCGTGGAATGAGGTGCGTACCCTGCACTTTAACGGCGAGCAGGCGATGATCGAAGCCCTGAAGACCATCCTCGGTAAGATGCACCAGGATGCGGCCCCGCCGGACAGCGTTGAAGTGTTCTGTTACAGCCAGCACCTGCGCGGGCTTATCCGTACCCGGGTGCAGCAGCTGGTCTCTGAGTGTATTGACCTGCGCCTGACCTGCTCCTCCAGCACTCGCCAGGAGCCGGGGCGCTTTAAAGCTCTGCGTATTGCCGGGCAGACCTGGGGGCTGTTCTTTGAGCGGCTGAATGTCTCGGTCCAGAAGCTGGAAAACGCGGTGGAGTTCTATGGCGCGATTTCCAACAACAAACTGCATGGCCTCTCGGTACAGGTAGAAACCCACCATATCCAGCTACCGGCCGTGGTCGATGGTTTTGCCAGCGAAGGGATTATCCAGTTCTTCTTTGAAGAAAGCCCCGACGATCAGGGCTTTAATATCTATATTCTGGATGAGAGCAACCGGGCGGAGATTTACCACCACTGCGAAGGCAGCGTGGAAGATCTGGTGCGCGATGTGTGTCGTTTCTACTCCTCGTCACACGACCGCTTTACCTACGGCTCCAGCTTTATCAACTTCAACCTGCCGCAGTTCTACCAGATTGTTAACGTCGACGGCCACAGCCAGGTTATCCCGTTCCGCAGCCAGCCTGGCCGGGTCACCGCCGCGGCGGGCACCGGCGGCGGCGAGGTTGCCCCCTTACTACAGCAGTATCAGTAAGGCACTTACCGGAAGCTGACCTTCTCACCTGACTGAGCGCTGCATGCCTCTTCCAGCAGGTGCCAGAAGGTCTCGCCGCTGCGATCGCACACCCACTCGTCCCCTTTGAGGTCGAAGTGGTAGCCGCCATTTCTGGTCGCCAGCCACACCTGGTGCAGCGGCTCCTGGCGGTTAATGATAATTTTGCTGCCGTTTTCAAAGCTCAGCGTCAGCACGCCGCCATTAATTTCACAATCAATGTCGCTATCGCCGTCATAATTATCGAGGGTTTCTTCGATAGTCAGCCACAGCTCGTCAGCCAGACGATGAAATTCACTGTCGTTCATGGTCATTTCCTGTTGAAGGGTATCGCCGCAGTATAAAAGCTGCGCCGGGGAATAGGAATGGTATCGGGTGCGAAGAAACCACCCGGCCCGGGAATATCCAGGTGTTTGCTGCATCGAAGTATTGCTTTTCAGGGATCACCTGCGATGATATAGCCATCACCTCAGTGGCGCTCATGAGTGCGGCCACTGAGCCCGGGATTAATAGCCACCAGAAAAAATAACAAGCGAGCAGGCATGAAGAATACGTTGAGAACGCTGGCGGTAGTGCTGGTTTTGTTTAACCTCTCCGGTTGTGGTCTGAAAGGGCCGCTTTATTTCCCGCCGGAAGACGGTAAACCGGTCGCACGACCCACCCAGACCCAGACGCAAACCGTGCGCCCGGATGAGCCAACACGTAACGATCGCGCCGTCTCTGCCGGTCCGACCCAGGTAAATTACTAATAGCGCATCGTTCATGGCCGCAGTGACGGAGCAAAAAATGCAGTTCTCTAAAATGCATGGTCTTGGTAATGATTTTATGGTCGTTGATGCGGTAACGCAGAACGTCTATTTTTCGCCGGAGCTTATCCGCAAACTGTCCGATCGCCACCTCGGGGTGGGGTTTGATCAGCTGCTGATCGTCGAGCCGCCTTACGATCCGGATCTGGATTTTCACTACCGGATCTTCAATGCGGACGGGAGCGAAGTCTCCCAGTGCGGTAACGGCGCCCGCTGTTTTGCCCGTTTTGTGCGCCTCAAAGGGCTGACCAATAAACGGGATATCCGGGTCAGTACCGCCAATGGCCGGATGGTGCTGAGTGTATCGGAAGATGAACTGGTCACTGTGAACATGGGCGAGCCGCGCTTTGAACCGTCCCAGATCCCGTTTCGGGCCAACAAAGCGGAAAAAACTTATATTATGCGCGCGGCGGAGCAGACAGTATTGTGCGGTGTGGTCTCTATGGGGAACCCACACTGCGTGATTCAGGTCGACAACGTGGACACCGCCGCTGTGGAAACCCTGGGGCCGGTCATGGAAAGCCACGAGCGCTTCCCGGAGCGGGCCAATATCGGCTTTATGCAGGTGGTCGACCGGGAATACATTCGCCTGCGTGTCTTTGAACGCGGTGCCGGTGAGACCCAGGCCTGCGGCAGCGGTGCCTGTGGTGCTGTGGCGGTCGGTATTCAGCAGGGGCTGCTGGCCGGGCGCGTGCGTGTCGACTTACCCGGCGGGCGCCTGGATATTGCCTGGAAGGGGCCCGGGAATCCGCTGTTTATGACCGGGCCTGCCACCCACGTCTATGATGGATTCATTCACTTATGAGCAATGCCGGAGAAACTCAGGAACAGCCAGAACTGCTCACGGATCGTGAGGTCTGTGACTATCTGAGCCAGCACCCGGACTTTTTTATTCGTAATGCCCGTCTGGTGGAACAACTGCGGGTTCCGCATCCGGTGCGTGGCACCGTCTCGCTGGTGGAGTGGCACATGGCCCGCCAGCGTGACCGGATAGGCCACCTGGAAGAGGATATCGGGCTGCTGCTGGAGCAGGCCCGGGAAAACGAAGGGCTGTTTTACAGCCTGCTGCGCCTGCAGAATGTGCTGGTCGCGGCAGACAGCCTGCAGGACATGCTTAACCGGCTTCACCGCTGGGCGAGGGAGCTGGGGCTGGCCGGTGCCAATATCCGCTTATTCCCCGATCGCTGGCGCATTGGCGCCCCTTCTGACTTCACCCACCTTGGGCTTACCCATCAGGCTTTTGAGCCGCTGCGCATTCAGCGCTTTGGCGATGGCCAGCACTACCTGGGCCCGCTACACGGCCCGGAACTGCTGACCATGCTGCCCCAGGGCAAGGCTATCGGCAGCGTGGCGATGTCGCTGCTGGGCCAGGACGGTAACGACGGGGTGCTGATCTTCAGCAGCCGCGACCCTCAGCATTATCAGGCCGGGCAGGGCACCCAGTTTTTACAGGAGCTGGCGCTGATGCTGCCGGGGCTGATTGAACGCTGGATCGAACGCGTATGATCCCCACTGAATTGCAGGATGCGACAGAACGCTTTCTGCGCTACCTCCGGGTTGAGCGCCAGCTCAGTCCTGTAACTCTGGTGAACTACCGGCGTCAGCTTGATGCGCTGATTGTGCTGGCGAGCGCCGCGGGGTTACAGCACTGGGCCGGGTGTGACGCGGCGATGGTGCGCAATCTGGTGGTGCGCAGCCGCCGGGCCGGGCTACAGGCGTCGAGCCTTGCGCTGCGCCTGTCGGCACTGCGCAGCTTTTTTGACTGGCTGATAAGCCAGGGAGAGCTGCAGGCGAACCCGGCAAAAGGGATAACCACCCCCCGGGCACCGCGCCACCTGCCGAAAAACATTGAAGTAGACGACATTAACCAGCTGCTGGATATCGATATTAACGATCCGCTGGCGGTACGTGACCGGGCCATGCTTGAGGTGATGTACGGGGCCGGGCTGCGTTTGTCTGAGCTGGTCAATATGGACTGCAAACACCTGGATCTGGCCAGTGGCGAAGTGTGGGTTATGGGGAAAGGCAGCAAAGAGCGCCGCCTGCCCATCGGCCGCAGCGCGGTAAGCTGGCTGGAGCACTGGTTTGATCTGCGTGAACTCTTCGGCCCCGAAGATGACGCGGTGTTTGTCTCAAAACTGGGGCGGCGCATCTCCCCGCGCAATGTGCAAAAGCGTTTTGCCGAGTGGGGGGTTAAACAGGGGCTGAGCAGCCATGTGCACCCGCATAAGCTGCGCCACTCGTTTGCCACCCATATGCTG
The DNA here is from genome assembly GCF_000262305.1 of Shimwellia blattae DSM 4481 = NBRC 105725. Taxonomy (NCBI): domain Bacteria; kingdom Pseudomonadati; phylum Pseudomonadota; class Gammaproteobacteria; order Enterobacterales; family Enterobacteriaceae; genus Shimwellia; species Shimwellia blattae. Next base: position 3,908,809 of record NC_017910.1, on the reverse strand, counting down.
GAGTCCAGCGGTGATTTGCGCGGTGTTCAGGAGCTGCTGGGCCACGCCAACCTTTCAACGACCCAGATCTATACCCATCTGGACTTTCAACACCTGGCATCGGTTTACGATGCGGCGCACCCGCGCGCTAAACGGGGGAAATCGTAATGCGTTTTTATCGCCCGCTGGGGCCGGTTGCGGCACTCACGTTTGACCTGGACGATACACTGTATGACAACCGCCCGGTGATCCTGCGTACCGAGCAGGAATCGCTGCGCTTTTTGCAGGAGTACCACCCGCGGTTTCGCACCCTGCAGCCGGAAGACTTTTTACACCTGCGCCAGGCACTGCGCCAGGCGGAGCCGGAAATCTACCACGACGTGACAGAATGGCGCCGCCGGACCATTGAGCAGGCGCTACTGGGCGTGGGGGAAACGCCGGAAAAAGCCCGGCACGGCGCCGGGCTGGCGATGGCGGAATTCGCCCGCTGGCGCAGCCGGATTGAGGTGCCACAAGAGACCCACCGCACCCTGAAGGCGCTGGGGCAAAAATGGCCGCTGGTGGCGATTACCAACGGTAACGCGGAGCCGGAGAAGTTCGGCCTGAGCGGCTACTTTGAGTTTGTGCTGCGCGCCGGGCCTGACGGGCGCGCCAAACCCGCAGGCGATATGTACCGGCTGGCGGCTAAGCGGCTGGGGGTGACGGCGGCGGAGATCCTGCATGTGGGGGACGATCTGACAACCGACGTGGCGGGCGCAGTGCGCAGCGGCCTGCAGGCCTGCTGGATCAACCTGCGCGGTGAGGATTTAATGCACGTCAGCGACAGCCGTCTGCTACCCCACCTGGAAATTTCTGCCTTGGCATCCCTTAGCGCACTGATATAATTCTCACCAGTTCTGTATATAATTCCAGGGGTATCTGCCCCTCTTCACCACATGGGGCGGTGCCAATGGACGTTTCTTATCTGCTTGATAGCCTGAATGACAAACAGCGCGAGGCGGTGGCTGCACCCCGCAGCAATATGCTGGTGCTGGCCGGTGCCGGCAGCGGTAAAACCCGGGTGCTGGTGCACCGGATCGCCTGGCTTATCTCGGTTGAGAACTGCTCCCCGTACTCGGTTATGGCGGTCACCTTCACCAACAAGGCGGCGGCAGAAATGCGCCACCGCATTGGCGAGCTGATGGGCACCACCCAGGGGGGAATGTGGGTCGGCACCTTCCACGGCCTGGCGCACCGCCTGCTGCGCGCCCACCATATGGATGCAAACCTCCCCCAGGATTTCCAGATCCTCGACAGCGAAGATCAGATGCGCCTGTTAAAGCGGCTCATCAAAGCGATGAATCTGGATGAAAAACAGTGGCCCGCCCGCCAGGCCATGTGGTTTATCAACGGCAAAAAAGATGAAGGGCTGCGCCCGCACCATATTGAGAGCTACGGGAACCCGGTAGAGCAAACCTGGCAGAAGGTGTATCAGGCGTATCAGGAAGCCTGTGACCGCGCCGGTCTGGTAGACTTCGCCGAGCTGCTGCTGCGCGCCCACGAACTGTGGCTCAACAAGCCGCATATTCTTAACCACTACCGCGAGCGCTTTACCAATATCCTGGTGGATGAATTCCAGGACACCAACAGTATTCAGTACGCCTGGATCCGCCTGCTGGCCGGTGATACCGGCAAAGTGATGATAGTGGGCGACGACGACCAGTCCATCTACGGCTGGCGCGGTGCCCAGGTGGAGAACATCCAGCGCTTTCTGAAGGACTTCCCCGGGGCGCAGACGATCCGCCTGGAGCAAAACTACCGCTCAACCAACACCATTCTCAGCGCGGCTAACGCCCTGATAGCCAATAACAACGGGCGGCTGGGCAAAGAGCTGTGGACCGACGGCGGCGACGGCGAGCCTATCTCTGTGTATTGCGCGTTCAATGAGCTGGACGAAGCGCGCTTTGTGGTCAACCGGATCAAAACCTGGCAGGAGAGCGGCGGCGCCCTGGAGCACTGCGCCATTCTGTACCGCAGTAACGCCCAGTCCCGGGTACTGGAAGAGGCGCTGCTGCAGGCCAGCATGCCGTACCGTATCTATGGCGGTATGCGCTTCTTCGAACGCCAGGAAATCAAGGACGCGCTCTCGTATCTGCGCCTGATTGCCAACCGTAACGACGACGCGGCCTTTGAGCGCGTGGTCAATACGCCCACCCGGGGCATTGGCGATCGCACCCTTGATGTGGTGCGCCAGACCTCCCGGGACCGCCAGTTAACCCTGTGGCAGGCGTGTCGTGCCCTTCTGCAGGAAAAGGCCCTGGCAGGCCGTGCCGCCGGTGCCCTGCAGCGCTTTATGGAGCTTATTGAAGCGCTGGCCCGGGAAACCGCCGACATGCCGCTGCATGTGCAGACTGACCGGGTTATCCATGACTCGGGGCTGAAGCTGATGTACGAGCAGGAAAAGGGCGAAAAGGGCCAGACGCGCATCGAAAACCTTGAAGAGCTGGTCACCGCCACCCGCCAGTTCAGCTACCAGGATGAAGACGAAGACTTAATGCCGCTCCAGGCGTTTTTATCACACGCGGCGCTGGAGGCCGGTGAAGGCCAGGCCGACACCTGGCAGGATGCGGTACAGCTGATGACGCTCCACTCGGCCAAAGGGCTGGAGTTCCCCCAGGTCTTTATGGTGGGCGTGGAAGAGGGCATGTTCCCCAGCCAGATGTCGCTGGAAGAGGGCGGACGCCTTGAAGAAGAGCGCCGCCTGGCTTATGTGGGGATCACCCGCGCCATGCAGAAACTGACCATCACCTATGCGGAAACCCGCCGTCTGTACGGCAAAGAAGCCTACCACCGGCCATCGCGCTTTATTGGCGAGCTGCCGGAAAACTGCATTGAGGAAGTGCGCCTGCGCGCCAGTATCAGCCGCCCGGCGAACCATCAGCGTATGGGCACCCCGCTGGCTGAGAGCGACAGCGGCTATAAGCTGGGCCAGCGGGTGCGTCATGCCAAATTTGGTGAAGGCACCGTTGTTAATCTGGAAGGCAGCGGCGAGCACAGCCGGGTGCAGGTGGCTTTCCAGGGGCAGGGGATCAAATGGCTGGTGGCGGCTTACGCCCGCCTGGAGACCGTGTAATGCGCGCCTTCACATTACCGCAAACAAGACGGGGATAAATTATCCACAGCCATCGGGTTGCATGTTGACGCCTATTTACGGCTGGCGTAACATGCGCCCACGATTACACAAAGAGGACACATGCCTTGGACACACCCAGTAGATGCTGGCTCAACTACCTGTTATCCAGGTACAACTTCTAAGGCTATCCTCATGTGCCGATAGCCTTAGTGGTTGTCGGCGGTCTGTTTCCCGTCGCATTGAGTCAGGCTGTTTGGTCTGAAACTCCTCTCGTTTCTGTGTGCCCATGGTTCCGTTCTGACGTTTTAGTATTGGGAGCCCCGGTCATGTTGAGCGCATTTCAGTTAGAAAATAATCGACTGGCCCGCATAGAGCTGGACGGGTCAGAGACGCTGACCAGTTCCGTGTGGGTTGATTTAGTAGAGCCGGATGAAGACGAGCGCGAACGCGTGCAAACGGAGCTGGCCCAGAGCCTGGCGACCCGTCCGGAGCTGGAAGACATCGAAGCATCCGCCCGTTTTTTTGAAGATGACGACGGCCTGCATATTCACTCCTTCTTCTTTTTTGAAGATGCCGATGATCATGCGGGTAACTCCACAGTGGCGTTTACCATCCGCAACGGCCGCCTGTTCACCCTGCGCGAGCGTGAACTGCCGGCTTTTCGCCTCTACCGTATGCGCGCCCGCAACCAGGCGATGGTAGACGGAAACGCCTATGAGCTGCTGCTGGATCTGTTTGAGACCAAAATCGAACAGCTGGCGGATGAAATTGAAAATATCTACAGCGACCTGGAAAAACTCAGCCGGGTGATTATGGAAGGCCAGCAGGGCGACGAGTACGATGAAGCGCTCTCCACCCTTGCTGAGCAGGAAGATATCGGCTGGAAGGTGCGCCTGTGTCTGATGGATACCCAGCGCGCCCTGAACTTCCTGGTGCGCAAGGCCCGCTTACCGGGCGGGCAGCTTGAGCAGGCGCGCGAGATCCTGCGCGATATCGAATCCCTGCTGCCGCACAACGAATCACTGTTCCAGAAAGTGAACTTCCTGATGCAGGCGGCCATGGGCTTTATCAATATCGAGCAGAACCGGATTATTAAAATCTTCTCGGTGGTGTCTGTGGTGTTCCTGCCGCCGACGCTGGTGGCCTCCAGCTACGGGATGAACTTTGAGTTTATGCCGGAGCTGCACTGGAGCTTTGGTTACCCTGCGGCGATTGTGTTTATGATCCTCGCCGGTCTGGCACCGTATCTCTATTTCAAACGCCGCAACTGGCTGTAAGCCACTGCGGATAAAAAAGCCCGGCTATCATCGATAACCGGGCTTTTTTTCTGGTGGGGGATTATTTCCGGCTCAGCCGCCGCTGGGTATACAGGGCATCGATAATAAAAATCGCCAGCGCAGCCCAGATAAACCCGAAGGTGACCAGCTTATCCGGCCCGGGCACCTCCCCGTAAAACACAATCGCCAGCAGAAACATCAGCGTCGGGCCAATGTACTGAAAGAAGCCCAGGGTGGAGAGCCGCAACCGGGTAGCGGCTCCGGTAAAGCACAGCAGCGGCACGGTGGTTATCACCCCGGCGGCCAGCAGTAACAGATTCAGGCTGGCCGGATTACTCCCCATATGGCTGGTGGGGCTGTCGGCGATGCCAAACAGATAAATCGCCGCAAACGGCAGCAGCCACAGGGTCTCTGCCAGCATGCCGGTTTGGGCATCCACGGCAATTTTCTTACGCACCAGCCCGTAAAACGCGAAGCTGAAAGCCAGCCCCAGCGCAATCACCGGTAACGAGCCAAAGGTCCACAGCTGGATAACCACCCCGGCGGCTGCCAGCAACACCGCCAGCCACTGCATAGGCCGGAAGCGCTCGCCGAGAAATAACATCCCCAGCAGCACATTCACCAGCGGGTTGATAAAGTACCCGAGGCTCGCCTCCAGCATATGGTTATGGTTCACCGCCCAGATAAACAGCAGCCAGTTCCCGCCAACCAGCACCGCCGAGAGCGCCAGCGCCAGCAGTTTTTTCGGCATCTTGCGGATCTTGCTGACCTGTTGCCACTGGCGGCTGGCGGTAATCAGCACCAGCATAAAGAAGAACGACCAGATAATACGGTGCGTGAGGATCTCATCCGCAGGCACCGCCTGGATCAATTTAAAATAGGCCGGAGCAACGCCCCAGATAAAATAGGCGGCAATAGCGAGGATAACCCCCTGCCGCGATTGTTTCGGATCCATGTGCGCTACAAGCCAGAGAAAAGTAGCCGGAGTGTAGCAGGATTTGGGCTCTCACCCCACCATATAGGTGGCGGTGGTGGTGGCAATGTGCAGCTGCTCTTCGTTGTGCAGCTCCACCCGCGCCACGGCAACTTTGTTCCCGGCCCGCAACAGGGCTGCGCTGGCGGTAAAGCGAGTTCCCCGCCCGGGGCGCAAATAATCTACCCGCAAATCAATGGTGCCCATACGCGCTAACCGGCGGTGGAGCTCCTCTTCGCTGATGGGATCATAGCGGCTGAGCGTATTGCCGACACAGACCAGCCCCGCCGCCACATCCATGGCCGAGGCGATAACGCCGCCGTGCAGTATTTGCTGAGCCCAGTTGCCTATCATCATCGGTTGCTGGCTGAACACCAGCCGGGCGGAGACCGCATCAAAATGCGCCAGCTCCAGCCCCAGGGCACGGTTAAACGGCATCTGGTAGATAAACATATCGCCGACCATTTTCATCACGGTATCGGCAGGTAACAGTGCGGCAGTCAAAATAACCTCCAGAGTGGTCGGATCAGTCCGAATGTTATAATGATGTTTATTTTTTAAATTGCAATTGTTGTGGTTAAGGATTAGTAAAGCTACTGAAGTTTTTGCAAAATTAATGGTTAAATTGCCACAAAGGACTTTTAAATTATAACGATCAGGAGACGACGGTTTATGAAACACTGGGTAGCAAAAGTAACGGCGGCGAGCCTGCTGTCGGGTGCCGGAGTGGCTTTTGCAGCTGAAGATACCGTGCGTGACCCCCAGGAGACCAAAGGCAGCATTATGCATAATCTGCTGCAATCCTATGATTCTCCCTTTGTTCTCTACCCCTACGAAAGTAACTACGCCATCTACACCTGGACCAGCGACCTCAATAAAGAGGCGATAAGCTCCTACAACTGGTCAGAACATGCCCGCAAAGATGAGGTGAAATTCCAGATAAGCCTGGCATTCCCCCTGTGGCGCGGTATTGCCGGGGATAATTCGGTGCTGGCGGCCTCCTACACCCAGCGCTCGTGGTGGCAGCTGTCTAACAGCCACGAGTCTGCCCCGTTTCGCGAAACCAACTACGAGCCGCAGCTGTTCCTGGGCTGGGCCACGGACTACCGCTTCGGGGAGTGGACATTACAGGATGTGGAAGTGGGCTATAACCACCAGTCGAATGGCCGCTCAGACCCCACATCCCGCAGCTGGAACCGGCTATACACCCGCCTGGCGGCGAAAAATAACCACTTCCTGGTGGAGGTAAAACCCTGGTATGTGCTGGGTGACAGCAACGATAACCCGGACATCACGAAGTATATGGGCTACTACCAGCTCAAACTGGGCTATGAGCTGGGTGACTGGATCCTGAGCGCCAAGGGGCAATATAACTGGAACACCGGCTACGGCGGCGCGGAGCTGGGTGTCAGCTACCCGATAACCAAACATGTCAGGGTTTACAGTCAGTTATACAGTGGATACGGCGAATCGCTGATTGACTATAACTTTAACCAGACCCGGATAGGTATCGGGGTTATGCTTAACGATGTGTTTTAACCATTGCAGTTTCGCAAACGGGCGCTGAAAATAGCGCCTGTTTTGTTTTTTAGCAACGGGGTGAATGTGGCAGAGGCGGAAGTGTTAAATCAGGTATCGCTGGCGAAACAGGTCCTGCAGGAGACCTTTGGCTACCAGCAATTCCGCCCGGGCCAGGAGGCGATTATTGACGCCATCCTCGGCGGCCAGGACTCCCTGGTGGTGATGCCCACCGGCGGCGGGAAGTCACTCTGTTATCAGATCCCGGCCCTGATCCTCGACGGGCTTACGGTGGTGGTCTCGCCGCTGATTTCGCTGATGAAAGATCAGGTAGACCAGCTACTGGCGAACGGTGTCCCCGCCGCCTGTCTGAACTCCACCCAGAGCCGCGAACAGCAGCTGGCAGTGATGAACGGCTGTCGGCACGGGGAGATCCGCCTGCTGTATGTGGCCCCGGAGCGGCTGATGATGGACAGCCTTATCGACCAGCTCAGCCAGTGGAAACTGGCGCTGCTGGCGGTGGATGAGGCGCACTGCATTTCCCAGTGGGGCCACGACTTCCGCCCGGAGTATGCGCTGCTCGGCCAGTTGCGCCACCGCTTCTCTGAAGTGCCCTTCGTGGCGCTGACCGCCACCGCAGACGATACCACCCGCCTTGATATTGTCCGGCTGCTGGGGCTTAAGGACCCGCTTATCCAGATAAGCAGCTTCGACCGCCCCAACATCCGCTATATGCTGATGGAGAAATTTAAACCCCTCGACCAGCTGATGCGCTATGTGCAGGAGCAGCGCGGAAAGTCCGGCATTATTTACTGCAACAGCCGGGCGAAGGTGGAAGACACCGCCGCCCGCCTGCAAAGCCGCGGTATCAGCGCCGGGGCATACCATGCGGGGCTGGAAAACGACATCCGCGCCCGGGTGCAGGAGCAGTTCCAGCGCGACGATTTGCAAATCGTCGTGGCCACGGTGGCCTTCGGCATGGGGATTAACAAACCCAACGTGCGCTTTGTGGTGCACTTTGATATTCCGCGTAATATCGAATCCTACTATCAGGAAACGGGCCGCGCCGGGCGTGACGGGCTGCCCGCAGAGGCGATGCTGTTTTATGATCCGGCCGATATGGCCTGGCTGCGCCGCTGCCTGGATGAAAAGCCCTCCGGGCCGCTCCAGGACATTGAACGCCATAAGCTCAATGCCATGGGCGCCTTTGCCGAGGCGCAAACCTGCCGCCGCCTGGTGCTGCTGAACTACTTTGGCGAAGGCCGCCAGGAGCCGTGCGGCAACTGCGATATCTGCCTTGATCCGCCGCGCCGTTATGACGGCCTCAAAGATGCCCAGAAAGCGCTATCGGCCATTTACCGGGTAAACCAGCGCTTCGGCATGGGGTACGTGGTGGAGGTGCTGCGCGGCGCTAACAGCCAGCGTATTCGCGACAACCGCCATGACAAGCTGCCGGTATACGGCATTGGCCGGGAGCAAAGCCACGAACACTGGGTCAGCGTTATCCGCCAGCTTATTCACCTGGGGCTGGCCACCCAGAACATTGCCCAGCATTCGGCGCTGCAACTGACCGAGGCGGCCCGCCCGGTATTGCGCGGTGAAACGCCGCTGATGCTGGCCGTGCCGCGGGTGGTCGCGCTCAAACCCCGGGCGATGCAGAAATCTTACGGCGGCAATTATGACCGCAAGCTGTTCGCGAAGCTGCGCAAACTGCGTAAAGCCATTGCGGACGAAGAAAATATCCCGCCTTATGTGGTATTCAATGATGCCTCGCTGATTGAAATGGCCGAGCAGATGCCGCTCAGCCCCGGTGAAATGCTCAGCGTAAACGGGGTGGGCACGCGCAAACTGGAGCGTTTCGGGCGGCCATTTATGACCCTGATCAGGCAGCATGTGGATGGCGACGACGAGGAGTAGTCAGCCCCGGTAAAAAGTGCCAATATAGTCAGCCTGATCTTCTTCTCTATTCCCAGAGTCTTCTATGTTGATGCTTTTTTTAACGGTGGCATTAGTGCATCTGATTGCGCTGATGAGCCCGGGGCCGGACTTTTTCTTCGTTTCCCAGACGGCGGTAAGCCGCTCGCGACGAGAGGCAATGCTGGGCGTGCTGGGGATAACCGTCGGCATTATGGTCTGGGCGGCGGTCGCCCTGCTGGGGCTGCATATTCTGCTGCAAAAAATGGCCTGGCTGCATAATGCCATTATGATAGGCGGCGGCCTGTATCTGTGCTGGATGGGCTACCATATGCTGCGCAGCGCACTGCAAAAGAAAACCGGCACGCAGGACACCCCCGTTGTGGAGCTGGCCCACAATGGCTGGCGCAGTTTCCTGCGCGGGCTTCTCACCAACCTCTCTAACCCGAAGGCGATTATCTACTTCGGCAGCGTATTCTCCCTGTTTGTGGGCGACAGCGTTGGCCATACCGAGCGTATCGGGCTGTTTGTGATGATTGCGCTGGAGACCTGCGCCTGGTTCAGTACCGTGGCCTGCCTGTTTGCGCTTCCGGCCATGCGCCGGGGTTATCAGCGCATGGCTAAGTGGATCGACGGCATGGCGGGGGGGTTATTCACCCTGTTTGGCATCCACCTGATTATTTCCCGCTAAACACCCGGGCGCGCGGCGCTGGCCGTGCGCCGTCTGGCCCTATCTGAAACTCCCCGGGCTGGCGCTTTTATGCCACAATGTCTTATTGTCGCTGGTGGGAATATCCACCGGCAAAAAAGCCAATCTACACGCACGGAAGTTTATAGCCATCTATGTTAAAAGGTAAAAATAGTTGGTTTTACAGGGAAAAATGCTTCGCGGCATTTACCGTTGGCCCGCTGACCGCGTTCTGGCAATTACGGGAAGAGGGCGAATTTACGGGTGTTGAGGGGGTCCCGATACGCTTCGTGAAGTTCTGCGCCGCACACCATGACCGGGTGGTGGTGATTTGCCCGGGGCGCATTGAAAGCTACGTCAAATACGCCGAGGTCGCCTACGACCTGTACCAGCACGGTTTTGATGTATTAATTATCGATCACCGGGGCCAGGGGCGATCCGGACGCCTGCTGACGGATACCCATCGCGGCCACGTGGTCAGATTCAGCGACTATGTAGACGACTTCGAAACCTTCTGGATGCAGGAGGTCATGCCCGGACCGTGGCGTAAGCGCTATCTGCTGGCCCACTCCATGGGCGGGGCGGTGAGCGTGCTGTTCTTACAGCGCCACCCCCAGGCCGCCGATGCGGTGGCCCTGTGTGCACCGATGTTCGGCATTATTATTCGCTTCCCCGACTGGGTAGTGCGCCATATTCTGGACTGGACCGAAGAGCGTGCCCACCTGCGCGATAATTACGCCCTCGGCACCGGCCGCTGGCGGGCGCTGGGGTTTAGCCTCAATGTGCTGACCCACAGCAAGGAGCGCTACCGGCGTAATGTGCGCTTCTATGCGGATGAACCGGCAATCCGGGTGGGGGGGCCAACCAACCACTGGGTGCGGGAAAGCCTGCTCGCCGCAGAGCAGGTGATGGCCGGGGCCGCTGATATCACCGCACCGTTATTATTGATCCAGGCGGCTGAGGATCACGTGGTGGAAAACGCCGCCCACGATCGCTTCTGCGCCGCCATGGCGGAGGCAGGCCACCCGTGTGACGGGGGGCAGCCGTTAGTTATCCCCGGCGCGTACCATGAGATCCTGTTTGAAAAGGACACTATGCGCGCCGCCGCGCTGACTGCCATTGTTGATTTTTTCAAACGGCATTAAGCGCTTTCGCCCGGCGGCGTGTCCGCCGCATCTTCTATGACCAGAGGGTAAATTCATTTTATGTACCAGATTGTCGCATCTGATTTAGACGGCACGTTATTGTCCCCCGACCACCTGTTAACCCCCTACACCCGACAAACACTGCAACAGCTCACGGCCCGGGGCGTGCATTTTATCTTTGCCACCGGGCGCCACCATATCGACGTAGCCCAGTTGCGCAGCAGCCTGGGTATCGACGCATTTATGATAACGTCCAACGGTGCCCGGGTGCATGACAGCGCCGGTAATCTGGTGTTTTCCCATGATCTGGCCCCCGAAATCGCCCAGGATCTGTACAACGTGGTCTACCACCGGCCGGATATCTATACCAATGTCTACCGTGGCGATAACTGGTATATCAACCGCCTGCGCCCGGGGGATATGGACTATTTCAGAGAGAGTGTCTTTACCTGCCAGACCTTCCAGCCCGGAATGCTGGAGACCGACGGGGTCAGCAAGGTATACTTTACCGGCCATGACCATGAGACGCTGCTGCCCCTGGAAGAGGCGATCAACGCCCGCTGGGGTGACCGGGTAAACGTGAGCTTTTCAACGCTCACCTGCCTGGAAGTGATGGCCGGGGGTGTCTCCAAAGGCCACGCGCTGGCGTCCGTGTCGCGCAAAATGGGGGAGAGCCTGGCCTCGTGTATTGCCTTCGGTGACGGAATGAACGACCAGGAGATGCTGACCATGGCCGGCAAAGGCTGCATTATGGGAAATGCCCATCAGCGCCTGAAAGACCTGCTGCCGGAGCTGGAAGTGATTGGCTCCAACCGGGATGATGCCGTGCCCCGTTACCTGCGCAAAATGTATGCGATAGGCTGATTTTCCTGCCCGCTGACGAGTGGCGTATTTATGACCACTCGTCAACCTTGTTTCCCGCTACAATGGCCGCTGTTGACTGACTCCGGGGGCTGTTGTGCCACTACTGATTATTACCACCATTCTGTGGGCCTTTTCGTTCAGCCTGACGGGCGAGTATCTGGCAGGCCATGTGGACAGCTACTTTTCTGCCCTGGTGCGGGTGGGGCTGGCGGCGCTGGTCTTTTTGCCGTTTTTACGCCGTGGCGGGCAAAAACCACGGGTACTGGCCCTGTATATGCTGGTGGGGGCGCTACAGCTCGGGGTGATGTATATCCTCAGTTTCCGGGCCTATTTGTACCTCACGGTGCCGGAATTTTTACTGTTCACCATTTTTACCCCGCTGTATGTCACGCTTATTTACGACCTGCTCAGCAGGCGGCCGTTACGCTGGGGTTATGCCCTGAGCGCCCTGCTGGCGGTGATTGGTGCGGCTATCATTCGCTATGACAGGCTCAGTGACCATTTCCTGCTGGGGCTGCTGCTGGTTCAGCTGGCTAATATCTGTTTTGCCATTGGCATGGTGGGCTATAAACGCCTGATAGAGCTCTACCCGGTGGCGCAGCATACGGCATTTTCGTGGTTCTACCTTGGCGCCTTTCTGGTGACGGTGGTGGCCTGGTTTATCTTCGGCAACCCGCAGCATTTACCCACCACTGGCCTGCAGTGGGGGATCCTGGTCTGCCTTGGGGTGGTCGCCTCCGGGCTGGGGTATTTTATGTGGAACTACGGCGCCACCCAGGTGGACGCCGGTACGCTCGGGATCATGAATAATGTGCATATCCCGGCAGGCTTACTGGTGAATTTCCTGATCTGGCAGCAACAGCCGCACTGGCCTGCGTTTATTACAGGCGGGGCTGTGATACTCGCTTCCCTGTGGGTGCACCGGCACTGGGTTGCGCCACGTTGCGCACCCGCGGCAGATAATCGCAGGCGTGCTGCCGGGCCGAGTGAATAAACGCCTCTACCGCCGGCTGGCGCTGTTCCCCGTCACGCACGGCGGCGTACAGCCGGCTCCATAACCCCTCGCCCAGGCGCTTTGTCACCACCAGCCCCTGGCGCTCAAACGACTCCACCACCCAGTGCGGCAGCGCCGCTATCCCCATTTTTGCCGCCACCATCTGAATCAGCAGCAGGGTGTTATCGACACTTTTCAGCTGCGGGCTGATGCCCGCCGGTTGCAGGAAGTGGCGCCAGATATCCAGGCGCTGGCGCTGCACCGGGTAAATCAGCAGGGTTTCACAGGCCAGATCCTGCGGGGTGATATGGGCCCGCTGCGCCAGCGGATGGTCAGCGGCCAGCACCAGGCGCACTTCATAGTCGAACATGGGGGAATAGTGCAGGTTGCTGCGCGGCAGAATATCGGAAGTCAGCACAATATCCAGCTCCCCCTGTTGCAGGGACGGCTGGGGATCAAAGGCAACACCGGATGTAAAGTCCACCTCCACCTGGGGCCAGGCGGTACGGAAATTTTCCAGCGCCGGGGTCAGCCACTGGATACAGCTGTGGCACTCGATAGCCATACGCAGCCTGGCCTGCCGGGGCTCATGGCACGCCTGCAGTGCCTGGCTGATTTGCGGTAACACTTGCTCTGCCAGCCCCAGTAACACCTCCCCCTGGGGGGTAAAGCGCAGCGGCTGACTTTTACGCACAAACAGGCGAAAACCCAGGCGCTGCTCAAGGTCAGAAAACTGGTGAGAAAGGGCAGACTGGGTCTGATGCAGCGACGCCGCCGCCGCGGCCAGCGAACCGCAATTACGCAGGGCCTGTAAGGTCCGCAAGTGTTTTATCTCGATCATGAATGTTGTTCACCCGGCTATGAAGATATTGCGCTTGAGGAATATACACTACCTGCTGATTATGGATGTGTAAACATCTGGACGGCTAAACATCCCGATTTCATTCATCGTGCTGACAGGAAAAAGAACATGACCATAATTAACCATACTCTTGGTTTTCCCCGCGTTGGCTTGCATCGCGAGCTGAAAAAGGCCCAGGAAAGCTACTGGGCGGGCAGCACTACCCGCGAGCAGCTGCTGGAGACCGGCCGTGAACTGCGCGCCCGCCACTGGCAACAGCAAAAAGACGCCGGTATCGACCTGCTGCCGGTGGGGGATTTTGCCTGGTACGATCATGTGCTGACCACCAGCCTGATGCTGGGGAATGTACCGCCCCGCCACCAGAACGCCGACGGCCATATTGATATCGACACCCTGTTCCGCATAGGGCGCGGCCGTGCCCCGACCGGCGAGCCTGCGGCGGCGTCGGAAATGACCAAATGGTTTAACACGAACTACCACTACATAGTGCCGGAGTTCACCCGTGGCCAGCAGTTTTCCCTGAGCTGGACCCAGTTGCTTGATGAAGTCGACGAAGCGCTGGCGCTGGGCCATAACGTGAAGCCGGTACTCCTCGGGCCGCTGACCTGGCTGTGGCTGGGCAAAGTGAAAGGCGAACCCTTCGACCGCCTGGAACTGCTGGCGTCTGTATTACCGGTGTATCAGCAGGTGCTGGCCGCCCTGGCGGCGCGCGGTATCGAATGGGTGCAGATTGACGAGCCCATCCTGGTGCTGGATTTGCCCGACCCGTGGCGCCAGGCGTATCTGCCCGCCTATCAGGCACTGGCAGGCCAGGTAAAACTGCTACTGACCAGCTATTTCGAAGGGGTGACCCCGAACCTGGATGTGATAACCGCACTGCCGGTACAGGGGCTGCATGTGGATCTGGTCCTGGGGGATGATGAAATACACACCCTGCACCAGCGCCTGCCTGAGGGCTGGGTGCTCTCGGCGGGCCTGGTCAATGGCCGGAACGTGTGGCGTGCGGATCTGAGTAAACAGTTTGCCCGGGTGAAGGGGCTGGTGGGCCAGCGCCCGCTGTGGGTGGGATCTTCCTGCTCGCTGCTGCACAGCCCCATCGATCTGAGCGTGGAGACCCGCCTGGATGATGAGGTGAAAAGCTGGTTTGCCTTCGCCCTGCAAAAGTGTACGGAGCTGGCCCTGCTGCGTGATGCCCTGAACAGTGGCGATACCCGGGAAATCGACCAGTGGAGCGCGCCGGTGCAGGCCCGCCGTCACTCGCCCCGGGTGCATAACCCGGCGGTGGCCGCACGCCTGGCGGCAGTCACCGCCCGCGACAGTGAACGCAACCAGCCCTACGCCCGGCGGGCAGAAGTGCAGCGCGCCCGGTTTTCACTGCCGGACTGGCCGACCACCACCATCGGCTCTTTTCCCCAGACCACGGAGATCCGCGGCCTGCGGCTGGATTTCAAACGCGGCCGTCTGGATGCCAGCGGCTACCGTACCGGCATTGCGACTCATATCCGCCAGGCTATTGCGGAGCAGGAGCGGCTGGGGCTGGATGTCCTGGTCCACGGGGAGGCGGAGCGTAACGACATGGTGGAATACTTTGGCGAGCATCTGGACGGTTTTGCCTTTACCCAGAACGGCTGGGTGCAGAGCTACGGCTCGCGCTGTGTAAAACCCCCGGTGGTGATTGGCGATATCAGCCGCCCGGCGCCGATTACCGTTGAGTGGGCCAGATATGCCCAGTCCCTGACCGACAAACCGGTAAAAGGGATGCTCACCGGGCCAGTGACCATTCTGTGCTGGTCCTTCCCCAGGGAAGATGTCTCCCGGGAGACCATCGCCAGGCAGATAGCCCTGGCCCTGCGTGATGAGGTGGCGGATCTGGAGGCGGCCGGTATCGGAATTATTCAGATTGATGAACCGGCCCTGCGGGAAGGGCTGCCCCTGCGCCAGCGCGACTGGCAGGCGTACCTGGCCTGGGCGGTGGAGGTCTTCCGCCTGAATGCGGCAGTAGCCCGGGACGACACCCAGATCCACACCCATATGTGTTATTGCGAGTTTAACGACATCATGGATTCGATAGCGGCGCTGGATGCGGATGTGATAACCATTGAGACGTCACGTTCAGATATGGAGCTGCTGGAATCCTTTGAAGCGTTTGAATATCCTAATGAGATTGGCCCCGGGGTCTATGATATTCACTCACCCAATGTGCCGAGCGTGGCGTGGATTGAAAACCTGCTGCAAAAAGCCGCCCGGTATATCCCGGCACAGCGCCTGTGGGTGAACCCGGACTGTGGGCTGAAGACGCGCGGCTGGCCGGAAACCCGCGCGGCGCTGGCGAACATGGTGACGGCGGCGAAAAACCTGCGCCGCGCCTGACTGCGAGCCCCCGTGACGGATAACGGGGGCCAGTTAGCTCCGGGTTAGCGGCTTTTACCATAGCGGGCGAACCATTCCAGCATACGTTGCCAGCCATCCTCCGCTGAGGCCTGGTGGTAGCTGGGGCGGTAGTCCGCATTAAAGGCGTGCCCGGCATCCGGGTAGACCACAATCTCTGCCCGGGCGTTGGCGGCACGCAGCGCCTGGCGCATGGTCTCCACGCTCTCCTGGGGGATGCTGGTATCCTGCGCGCCATACAGCCCCAGCACCGGCGCGCTGAGCTGGGTTGCCACATCGACCGGGGGCTGCGGTGAATTCAGCGTTTTGTCGCCGGTGAGGCGGCCATACCAGGCCACGGCGGCTTTTAACTGCGGGTTATGGGCTGCATACAGCCAGGTAATGCGCCCGCCCCAGCAGAAGCCGGTTATCATCAGGCGCGTGGTGTCCCCGCCATTTCTGCCCGCCCAGCTGGCCACATGATCCAGATCCGCCAGAACCTGGCTATCCGGCACCTTTGCCACAAGCCCGGTCAGCAGGCTCTGGATATCGTCAAAGTCACTGGCGTCCCCCTGGCGGAAGTAGAGCTCCGGCGCTACCGCCAGATACCCCTCCCGGGCCAGGCGGTGGCAGATATCGCGAATATGCTCATGAACGCCAAAAACCTCCTGAACCACAATCACAATCGGCAGCGGGCCGTCGGCATGTTCCGGGGCGGCAACATAGGCAGGCATACTGTCCCCGCGGCTGGGCACGGTGGTCTCGTGGGCGGTAATACCTTGTGTGGAGGTCTGTATCGGTGCTGTGGCAATGGGGGAAGCCGCAGGGGCGTATTTCGCTTCGGTATTATTATGTGTTGTGTTGTCTGTCATGGCATTCTCCGTACCCGTGGTATAGCGCAGTGAGTTAACTATAGACTGTGTTATTTGCGCCGCAAAAGTCGCCAGGCGACCACAGCGGATAGCCAGTGAAGATTTTAATTTGTGATCTTCTTCAACTTTAAAATCTCATCAAATGTAATTTGTTTCATTTGAAGTGAACTGACTCACGAAATATTCCCCGGGGCTTCGGTAGAGTGTGACGTTGCTAACCGGATAACTGACCCGTAAAGGAGTTCGCCATGTCTCAGTCTGATGTTTTTCACCTTGGGCTCACCAAAAATGATTTACAGGGTGCCACGCTGGCAATTGTTCCCGGGGATCCGCAGCGGGTGGAAAAGATAGCCGCGCTGATGGACAACCCGGTGCTGCTGGCGTCTCACCGCGAGTTTACCTCCTGGCGCGCGGAGCTGGACGGCAAAGCGGTGATTGTCTGCTCTACCGGTATTGGCGGCCCGTCCACCTCGATTGCGGTAGAAGAGCTGGCCCAGCTTGGGGTACGCACCTTCCTGCGGGTGGGCACCACGGGCGCTATTCAGCCGCATATTAATGTGGGCGACGTTCTGGTGACTACCGGCTCGGTGCGCCTGGACGGGGCCAGCCTGCACTTCGCCCCGCTGGCGTTCCCGGCAGTGGCTGATTTCAGCTGCACCACCGCCCTGGTGGAGGCCGCCCGTGCCGTGGGTGCGACCACCCATATCGGGGTAACGGCCTCTTCAGATACCTTCTACCCGGGCCAGGAGCGTTACGACACCTTCTCTGGCCGGGTCACCCGTGAATTCAAAGGCTCCATGGCGGAGTGGCAGTCCATGGGCGTGATGAACTATGAAATGGAATCCGCAACGCTGCTGACCATGTGCGCCAGCCAGGGGCTGCGCGCGGGGATGGTGGCCGGGGTGATTGTTAACCGCACCCAGCAGGAGATCCCCAACGCCGAAACCATGAAGCAGACCGAAAGCCACGCGGTACGCATTGTGGTGGAAGCCGCCCGCCGCCTGCTGTAACGCTTTTAACGGTGGTCTGGCGAGTCGGCAGACCACCGTTTATCAGACCCGCATCGCGTTTTTTATCTGGACATTCATACAGCATCACCTTAGTTTTCCTGACGGGTACTGCAGGACAGGGGGCGTTGTGGATCTCACCATTATTTATCTTATTGTGGCTGTGGCGGCGGGTATGGCCATCGGCTGGCTGGCCTGCGGGCTGAACGGGGCACGCCAGAAGGCGGCGGAACAGGAGGCCCAGCGCGATATCTGGGGGGAGCTGATGGCAGCCCGCCAGGCACTGGAGCAGAACGCCCACTGGCGGGAAGAGTGCGAACAGCTCAACCGCGAATTGCGCAATCAGCTGGAAATTAACAGCGCCCAGGAGGCGGATCTGCGCGAAATGGCCACCCGCCTGGAAGAGGGCCGTCTGCGGGCCGATGAGAAAGTCCGCCAGATGATCAACAGCGAGCAGCGCCTGGCCGAACAGTTTGAAAATCTCGCAAACCGGATCTTTGAACAGAGCAGCCGCCGGGTGGATGAGCAAAACCGCCAGAGCCTGACCGGCCTGCTGACGCCGCTGCGCGAACAGCTGGACGGGTTTCGCCGCCAGGTGCAGGAGAGCTTTGGTCAGGAAGCCCGTGAGCGCCACACCCTGGCCTATGAAATCCGCAACCTGCAGCAGCTCAACACCCGGATGGCCGAAGAGGCTCTTAACCTCACCCGCGCCCTGAAAGGGGATAACAAAGCCCAGGGGAACTGGGGCGAAATGGTACTCACCCGGGTGCTGGAGGCCTCCGGCCTGCGTGAAGGCTATGAGTACCAGACCCAGGTCAGTATTACCCTGGAAGGCAACACCCGCATGCAGCCGGATGTGATTGTGCGCCTGCCCCAGGGCAAAGATGTGGTGGTGGATGCCAAAATGGCGCTGGTGGCCTATGAACGCTACTTTAACGCCGACGATGACCAGACCCGCGAGGCGGCGCTGAACGAGCATATAGCGGCGATTCGTAACCATATCCGCCTGCTGAGCCGCAAAGATTACCAGCAGTTACCGGGCCTGCGCTCCCTTGACTATGTGCTGATGTTTATCCCGGTGGAGCCTGCGTTTCAGGTGGCGATCGCCCGCCAGCCGGAGTTGCTTAATGAGGCCCTGAAAAACAATATTATGCTGGTAAGCCCCACCACATTGCTGGTGGCGCTGCGCACGGTGGCAAACCTGTGGCGGTATGAACACCAGAGCCGCAATGCCCAGCAAATCGCCGAACGGGCGGCCCGTCTGTATGACAAAGTACGCCTGTTTATTGATGATATGACCGCCATGGGGCAAAGCCTGGATAAAGCCCGGGATAAATACCACACCGCCATGAATAAGTTATCTCAGGGGCGGGGGAATATTTTGCTTCAGGCTGATGCCTTCCGGGAGCTGGGGGTGGAAGTGAAACAGGAAATTAACCCGGAACTGATGGACCAGGCGCGCCAGAAAGCGGATGATAATTCACCTCCCGGAGAAGCTGACACCGGCTATGAGGCAACGCAGCACTACCAGGCACAATATCGTTGAGGCCGCCAGCCGGCGGGCCGCCTGAACCGTAGGGCAATCAACGCATATCTGTTACACTTCACAAACATTTACTGATAAACAGGCATTGAGATGGTTGAGGATACACAAGAAACGACGCATTTTGGCTTCCGTACTGTAGCTAAAGCCGAAAAAGAAGATATGGTTGCCCACGTCTTTCACTCTGTGGCTGCAAAGTATGATGTCATGAACGATCTGATGTCATTCGGGATCCACCGTATCTGGAAGCGGTTCACCATTGACTGCAGCGGCGTGCGGCGTGGCCAGAAGGTGCTCGATCTGGCAGGCGGCACCGGCGATCTTACCGCCAAATTTTCGCGGCTGGTGGGGGAGACCGGAGAGGTTGTTCTTGCAGATATCAACGACTCAATGCTCAAAATGGGCCGGGAAAAACTGCGCAACATCGGTATCGTGGGCAACGTAAACTACGTGCAGGCGAATGCGGAAGAGCTGCCCTTTCCGGACAACACGTTCGACTGTATCACCATCTCTTTTGGCCTGCGTAACGTCACCGACAAAGACAAAGCGCTGCGCTCGATGTTCCGCGTGCTGAAGCCGGGCGGACGCCTGCTGGTGCTGGAGTTCTCCAAACCGGTGTTTGATCCGCTCAGCAAAATTTATGATGCCTATTCATTCCACGTTCTGCCGCGCATTGGCGAAATGGTCGCCCAGGATGCAGAGAGCTACCGCTATCTGGCGGAGTCTATCCGCATGCATCCGGACCAGGAGACCCTCAAGGGGATGATGGAAAACGCCGGGTTCGAAAACACCACCTATTTCAATCTGACGGCGGGGATCGTCGCTTTACACCGTGGATATAAGTTCTGAGTCAGGAGGACAAATGCCGCTACTTCCGGTAATGACGGCCGCCCTTGAAGGCGGGCTGAATGCGGCGCTGTACCGCAACCGGGCGCTGAAACCCGCCCGGCAGCGTCTGGCGGGCAAGGTGCTGCGCCTGGACGTACAGTATCTTCCGGGGCCGCTGGTGCTGGTCTTTAGCGAGCAGCAGCTGGATGTGGTGGGCCAGTGGGAAGGCGAGGCGGACTGCCGGGTGGTGACGCAACTGACCACCTTAACGAAGCTCCGCGATCGCCGGCAACTGACCGGCCTTATCCGCAGCGGCGAGCTGGAAGTCCACGGCGACATTCAGGTGGTACAAAACCTGGTGGCGCTGCTGGATCTGGCTGAATTTGACCTCGCTGAGGTGCTCTCTCCCTGGACTGGCGATATTGTCGCCGAAGGGATAAGCCGGGTGATGAAAACCGGCGGCCACTGGTTACAGCGCACCGCCGCGCGCCAGCAGCGTTATCTGGCTGAGTCGCTCACTGAAGAGTGGCGCCTGGCCCCGGGCCCGCTGGAAGTGGCCTGGTTTGCCGGGGAAGTGGATGCCCTGGAGCGCGCAACGCAGGCGCTGATGACCCGTCTGGAGAAACTGGAGAGCAAATGACGCCTGGTGAAATGCGGCGCCTTTATTTTATCGTCCGCACATTTTTGAGTTACGGGCTCGATGAACTGATCCCCGTAATGCGCATTACCCTGCCGCTGCGTCTCGGGCGGCGGCTGCTGTTCTGGATGCCCAACCGCCATAAAGATAAACCGCTCGGCGAGAGGCTGCGCCTGGCATTACAGCAGCTGGGCCCGGTGTGGATAAAATTCGGGCAGATGCTCTCTACCCGCCGGGATCTGTTTGCGCCGCACATTGCGGACCAACTGGCCCTGCTACAGGACCGGGTTGCCCCGTTTGACGGCGCGAAAGCGCAGCAGCAAATCGAGCAGGCCATGGGCGGGAAGCCGGTAGAAGCCTGGTTTGATGATTTCCAGGTGCAGCCGCTGGCCTCCGCCTCGATTGCCCAGGTACATACCGCCCGCCTGAAAGAGAACGGCAAAGAGGTGGTCATTAAGGTGATCCGCCCGGATATTCTGCCGGTTATCAAAGCGGACATGAAACTTATCTACCGCATTGCCCGCTGGGTGCCACGCCTGCTGCCCGATGGCCGCCGCCTGCGCCCGGTAGAAGTGGTGCGTGAATACGAAAAGACCCTGCTGGATGAGCTGAACCTGGCCCGGGAGGCGGCAAACGCCATTCAGTTGCGGCGCAATTTTGAAGACAGCCCGATGCTGTACATCCCGGAAGTCTATGCGGACTACTGCAACGAAGACATGATGGTGATGGAGCGCATCTACGGGGTGCCGGTGTCGGACACGGCCACGCTGAACAAAATGGGCACCAACATGCAGCTGCTGGCTGAGCGCGGCGTACAGGTGTTTTTTACCCAGGTGTTTCGCGACAGCTTCTTCCATGCGGATATGCACCCGGGGAATATTTTTGTCAGCTACGAGCACCCGGAAGATCCCAAATATATCGGTATTGATTGCGGGATTGTCGGCTCCCTGAACAAGAACGACAAACGCTACCTGGCGGAAAACTTTATCGCCTTTTTTAATCGCGATTACCGCAAAGTGGCGGAGCTGCATGTGGATTCCGGCTGGGTTCCGCCGGACACCAACGTGGAAGAGTTCGAGTTTGCTATCCGCACCGTGTGTGAGCCGATTTTTGAAAAGCCCCTGGCGGAGATCTCGTTTGGCCATGTGCTGATGAATCTGTTCAATACCGCCCGGCGTTTTAACATGGAAGTGCAGCCCCAGCTGGTATTACTCCAGAAAACCCTGCTGTACGTTGAGGGGGTAGGGCGCCAGCTGTATCCACAGCTGGACCTGTGGAAAACCGCCAAACCGTTTCTTGAATCCTGGATCCGCGATCAGGTGGGTTTACCGGCTCTGTTCCGGGCGTTTAAGGAAAAAGCACCCTACTGGGTGGAAAAAATGCCGGAAATTCCGGAACTGGTTTACGACAGTCTGCGCCAGAGCAAACAATTACAGCTCAGTATTGATAGAATTGCAGGCGAAATGCGCCAGCACCGCACCCGTCAGAGTCAGTCCCGCTATTTATTCGGCATTGGGGCGATATTCATGATGAGCGGGACATTATTGCTGATCTTCCGGCCCGATCCTTTATGGGCACCGGTGGGGATGATGGCCGCCGGTATCCTGAGCTGGATAACCGGGTGGCGGCGCGCTGGCTGAATTTAAAGCGGCATTCTGCGGTGCTGTACCGTATAATGCCAGGGACGGAACCACTACTTTCAGAGGAACATTATGGGCGGCATCAGTATCTGGCAATTATTAATTATTGTTGTCATTGTTGTTTTGCTTTTTGGCACCAAAAAACTCAGCTCCCTTGGCTCTGATCTTGGCGCATCCATCAAAGGCTTTAAAAAAGCGATGAATGACGACGACGCAACAGACAAACAGAAATCGGCACCGGATGCGGATTTCACAGCAAAATCGCTCTCTGAAAAAACCGGCGACGCACAGAAAGACGAAGCGAAGAGCAAAGATAAAGAGCAGGTGTAATTCGTGTTCGACATCGGTTTTAGTGAACTGATCCTGGTTTTTGTCATCGGTCTGGTGGTGCTGGGCCCCCAGCGCCTGCCGGTGGCGGTCAGAACCGTGGCGGGGTGGATCCGGGCATTACGCTCACTGGCCACCACTGTGCAGGGGGAGCTGAGCAAAGAGCTTAAGCTCCAGGAGTTCCAGGACAGTCTGAACAAAGTAGAAAAAGCCAGCAAGGCCAGCCTTGGCAATCTCTCCCCGGAGCTGAAAGCCTCCATGGACGAACTGCGGGAAGCGGCTGAATCTATGAAACGCTCTTACTCCCACAACGATCCGGAAAAAGCCAGCGATGAAGAGCACGCTATTGTGCACCCGCATACTGCACCCGGTGAGCCGGAGAGCCCGGTAAACACGGGTACAGAGCATGACCCGGCCGTGGCGCACACTGAGAGCGCAGCGCCGCAGGCTGTGGTGCCCAAAAAAGACGATGCCGTCGCGGCTCCGACACCTTCTCAACCTGGCGATAAATCCTGAAAATGGCTGTTGATGATACCCAACCGCTCATCAGTCACCTGATTGAGCTTCGCAAACGTCTGCTGAATTGCATTATCGCAATTCTGGTAATTTTCCTGTGTCTGGTCTATTTCGCTAACGATATCTACCAGCTGATCTCCGCACCGCTGATAAGCCAGATGCCGCTGGGCGCAACGATGATAGCAACCGATGTTGCATCGCCGTTCTTCACCCCGATCAAGCTGACCATTATGGTGTCGGTGATTTTGTCTGCCCCGGTGATCCTCTACCAGGTGTGGGCGTTTATTGCCCCGGCCCTGTACAAGCACGAGCGCCGCCTGGTGGTGCCGCTGCTGGTATCCAGCACCCTGCTGTTTTATATCGGCATGGCGTTCGCCTACTTTGTGGTGTTCCCGCTGGCCTTCGGCTTTCTGACCAAAACCGCCCCTGCCGGGGTGGTGATATCCACGGATATTACCAACTACCTTGATTTCGTCATGGCGCTGTTTATGGCGTTCGGGGTGTCGTTTGAGGTGCCGGTCGCCATTGTGCTGCTGTGCTGGATGGGGGTCACCACACCGGAAGATTTGCGCAAAAAGCGCCCCTATGTTCTGGTGGGTGCGTTTGTGGTGGGGATGCTGCTCACACCGCCGGATGTCTTCTCCCAGACGCTGCTGGCCATTCCAATGTACTGCCTGTTTGAGGTGGGGGTATTCTGTTCACGCTTCTATGTAGGTAAGCGACGCATACCGCAAGAGGACGAAGAGCAGGATGAGCCCGCAGCAGACAGTGCGGACACAGAATCAAAACAGTAACCATCAGCCGCCTGCTCAGGCGGCTTTTTTTTGCGGCTTATCAGGAAATATTTAATGTTTGATATCGGCGTTAATCTGACCAGCAGCCAGTTTGCCAAAGACACAGACGCAGTCGTGGCCCGGGCCCGGGAGGCCGGGGTGAGCGGCATGCTGATAACCGGCACTAGCCTGGAAGAGAGCATGGCCGCCTGCCGCCTGGCCCACCGTTACCCCGCATGCTGGGCAACAGCCGGGGTTCACCCCCACGACGCCAGCCACTGGCAGGCGAGTACCGCCGGGCAACTGGCGGCCCTGGCCGCGGACCCCCGGGTGGTGGCGATTGGCGAGTGCGGGCTGGATTTTAACCGTAACTTCTCCACCCCGGCGGAGCAGGAGCGGGCTTTCAGCGCCCAGCTGGCGCTGGCGGCAGAGCTGAAGATGCCGGTATTTATGCACTGTCGGGAGGCGCACGGCCGGTTCCTGGCGCTGCTTGACCCGTGGCTGGATAAGCTGCCGGCGGCGATACTGCACTGCTTTACCGGCACAGAGGCTGAAGCCCGGGAGTGTCTGGCGCGCGGCCTGTTCCTTGGGATCACCGGCTGGGTGTGTGATGAGCGGCGTGGGCTGGAGCTGCGGGCGCTGCTGCCGGTTATCCCGGCACATCAGCTGCTGCTGGAGACAGACGCCCCCTGGTTATTACCGCGTGATATGCAGCCGAAGCCGAAATCCCGGCGCAATGAACCGGCCTTTCTCGGCCATATTTTGCAGCAAGTGGCGGCCTGGCGCGGGGAAGATCCCCGCTGGCTGGAGCAGACACTGGATGCCAACGTACAGCGGATATTCAAAGTACGGTTCTGAGGTTACGCTTTGCGAAAATCCGTATTGCGCACGCTCTGCATGACCTGCTTATTCAGCAGGTTGAGCAGCAGCATGGAGCGGGTTTCGCCGTCCGGCTCGGTAAAAATGGCTTCCAGCCCTTCGAAGGCGCCGTCAGTGATAACCACGTTATCGCCCGGCCACGGGGTATCCGGATCGACCACATCTTCTGTGGGCCAGTTACTCAGTTGCTGAATTACATCGATAGGCACCGTCGCCGGGAGCGTGCCAAAACGCACAAAATGGCTCACCCCACGGGTAGAGCTGATGGTCGTGGTGTGGATATGCTCGGGGTCAAACTCAATAAACAGATAGTTAGGAAAGAGCGGCTCACTGACTGCGGTGCGTTTACCCCGGACCATTTTTTCAAGCGTGATCATTGGCGTCATGCAGTTAACCTGCTGGCGTTCGAGGTGTTCCCGGGCCCGTTCTATCTGGCCGCGTTTGCAGTACAGTAAATACCAGGATTGCATAAGAACTCTTTTCTTGTGGTCTGGGGCGCAGAATAACAAAACCACCGTCTTAACGGTAGGGGAAAGGGTATTATGGCCGGAGTGTGGCAACGGGCGGCACCGTTCACGCTTACGTAACAAAAATACAGCATCAGCGTCATGAAAAACGTATACTAGGGCGCTAATCAGGAAGCGATACCACGGCATGAAATATCAGGATCTACGTGACTTTCTTTCCCTGCTGGAGCAGCAGGGGGAATTAAAACGCATCACTTTACCCGTTGACCCCCATCTGGAAATGACGGAAATTGCCGACCGGACACTGCGCGCCGGTGGCCCGGCATTGCTGTTTGAAAACCCCAAAGGGTATCAGATGCCGGTGCTGTGCAACCTGTTTGGCACCCCGAAACGAGTGGCGATGGGCATGGGGCAGGAGGATGTCTCCGCCCTGCGCGAGGTGGGGAAACTGCTGGCCTTCCTGAAAGAGCCGGAGCCGCCAAAAGGCTTTCGCGACATGTTCGATAAGCTGCCGCAATTTAAGCAGGTGCTGAATATGCCGACTAAGCGGCTGCGCGGCGCCCCCTGCCAGCAGGTGATTGTGGAAGGCGAAGCGGTCGATCTGACCCGTATCCCGGTGATGCAGTGCTGGCCTGGCGATGCGGCACCGCTGGTGACCTGGGGGCTGACGGTGACCCGTGGCCCCCATAAAGAGCGCCAGAACCTCGGGATTTACCGCCAGCAGCTGATTGGCAAAAATAAACTTATCATGCGCTGGCTGTCCCACCGCGGCGGCGCACTGGATTTTCAGGAGTGGTGCGCGGCGCACCCGGGGGAACGCTTCCCGGTCTCTGTGGCCCTGGGGGCTGATCCGGCCACCATTCTGGGGGCGGTGACTCCGGTACCGGATACCCTGTCGGAATATGCCTTTGCCGGGCTGCTGCGCGGCACCAAAACTGAAGTGGTGAAGTGCATTTCGAATGATCTGGAAGTGCCGGCCAGTGCGGAGATTGTGCTGGAAGGCTATATTGAGCCCGGGGAGATGGCCGCAGAAGGCCCCTATGGCGACCACACCGGTTACTACAATGAGGTGGACAGCTTCCCGGTATTCACCATCACCCATATCACCCGCCGCGAAGATGCGATTTACCACTCGACCTATACCGGTCGCCCGCCGGATGAGCCCGCGGTGCTGGGGGCTGCGCTCAATGAAGTGCTGGTGCCTATCCTGCAAAAACAGTTCCCTGAAATTGTCGATTTTTATCTGCCGCCGGAAGGTTGCTCTTACCGCATGGCGGTGGTGACCATGAAGAAGCAGTACGCCGGTCATGCCAAACGCGTGATGATGGGGGTATGGTCATTCCTGCGGCAGTTTATGTACACCAAGTTTGTCATCGTGTGCGATGACGATATCAACGCGCGTGACTGGAACGATGTTATCTGGGCGATAACCACACGGATGGACCCGGCCCGTGATACTGTGCTGATGGAAAATACGCCAATAGATTACCTCGACTTCGCGTCTCCGGTTTCCGGACTGGGCTCAAAAATGGGAATGGATGCCACGAATAAATGGCCCGGTGAAACCCAGCGCGAATGGGGGGTGCCTATAGAGAAAGATCCCCAGGTTACCGCGCGCATAGATGCCATCTGGGACGAGCTGGGTATCTTCGAGGATGGTAAAGGCGCATAGCGCCGCCATTAATGTTTGCCTTAACGACCCGACAGAGGGGAAGCATGACAACCTTAAGCTGTAAAGTGACCTCAGTAGAAGCGATAACCGACACGGTTTACCGGGTCCGCTTACTGCCTGAAGCCGCTTTTTCCTTTCGCGCAGGCCAGTACCTGATGGTGGTGATGGATGAGCGGGATAAGCGCCCGTTCTCTGTGGCATCCACCCCGGCGGAACAGGATTTTATTGAGCTCCATATTGGTGCTTCCGAGCTGAACTTATACGCCATGGCGGTGATGGATCGCATCCTGAAGCAGCAGGAGATCCTGGTCGATATGCCCCACGGCGACGCCTGGCTGCGTGATGAAGAAGATCGCCCGCTGATCCTGATAGCCGGTGGCACCGGCTTTTCCTATGTGCGCTCGATCCTGCTGACCGCGCTGGCCCGCAACCCGGATCGGGATATTGCCGTTTACTGGGGCGGGCGCGAAGCCAAACACCTCTATGATCTGGATGAGCTGGAAGCGCTCTCTGTGAAGCACCCGCACCTGCGGGTGGAGGCGGTGGTTGAGCAGCCTGACGCCGCATGGCGTGGCCGCACCGGCACCGTGCTGGCGGCGGTGCTCAAGGATTACGGCTCCCTGGCGGATCAGGACATTTATATTGCCGGTCGTTTTGAGATGGCCAAAATTGCCCGCGAGATGTTCTGTGCCGATCGCGGCGCCCGCGCCGATCGCATGTTCGGCGATGCGTTTGCGTTTATCTGAGTCTCTCTTTCTGAGCATAAAACGCCCGGTGGATCGCCCCCGGGCGTTTTTGTATCTTTATGGTTGTTGTGACGCTCAGACGCCTGCGCCAAAAAGAAAAAACCCGCCCCTGACAGGCGGGAAAGAACGGCAGAAGTGACAGCGCCAGCGGCGCAAAGCGTTATACGCGTTCGAAGACGGTCGCAATCCCCTGGCCCAGGCCGATACACATGGTGGCAAGGCCAAACTGTGCGTCCCGGCGCTCCATCAGATTCAGCAACGTGGTACTGATCCGCGCCCCGGAACAGCCCAGCGGGTGCCCCAGCGCGATGGCGCCGCCATTAAGGTTTATCTTGTCGTCTATTTTGTCCGCCAGTCCCAGATCGTGAATACAGGGCAGAACCTGGGCGGCAAAGGCTTCGTTCATCTCAAACAGATCGATATCGTCCACCGTGAGACCGGCTTTTTTCAGCGCCAGGCGCGACGCGGGAACCGGGCCATACCCCATCACCGACGGGTCGCACCCGACAACCGCCACAGAACGGATCACGGCGCGGGGTTTCAGCCCCAGCTCCCGGGCACGGGTTTCGCTCATCACCAGCATGGCGGAGGCGCCATCAGACAGGGCCGATGCGTTACCGGCGGTGACGGTGCCATTTGCCGGATCAAAGGCAGGCTTCAGGGCTGAGAGGCTCTCCACACTGGTGTCCGCGCGGACCACTTCATCAGTGGTATATTGCCGGAGCACGCCGTCGGCATCGTGGCCCCCGGTGGGGATTATCTCTTTGCTGAAGTGGCCTGCCCGGGTTGCCGCCCAGGCCCGCTGGTGAGAGCGGGCGGCGAAGGCATCCTGCATCTCGCGGCTGATGCGGTTCATCCTGGCGAGCATTTCTGCGGTCAGCCCCATCATGGCGGCGGCTTTGGCCACGGTGCGGCTCATGCCGGGGTGAAAATCCACCCCGTGGGTCATGGGGACATGGCCCATATGCTCCACGCCGCCAATCAGGCAGGTGTGGGCATCGCCGGTCATGATCATTCTGGCCGCATCGTGCAGCGCCTGCATGGAGGAGCCACACAGCCGGTTTACGGTCACTGCCGGTACGCTGTGGGGGATCTCCGCCAGCAGCGCGGCATTACGGGCAATATTAAACCCCTGCTCCAGGGTCTGCTGAACACAGCCCCAGTAAATATCATCAATTGTGCTGGCTTCCAGCGCCGGGTTGCGCATCAGCAGGCTGCGCATCAGATGGGCGGAGAGATCTTCTGCCCGGACATGGCGAAAAGCGCCCCCTTTTGAGCGGCCCATCGGGGTCCGGATTGCATCAACAATGACGACCTTTTCCATTCTTCGCTCCTCAGGCGCTTTTCCGCGCATCTACCGGTTTCGCGGTCTCTACCGGGGGGTAATAGGATTCATTGCGGCGGGCTTTGTCGTGTAGCCCGGCCGGAATGGCATACAGGGCGCCAAGCGAACTGTACTGGCTGGCCATCTCCAGGTAGTGCGCGCAGCCCAGGGTATCCAGCCAGCGGAAGGCGCCCCCGCGAAACGGCGGGAAGCCGAGCCCATACACCAGTGCCAGGTCCGCCTCTGCCGGGCTGGCGATAATCTGCTCTTCCAGGCAGCGGATAACTTCGTTAACCATCGGGATCATCATCCGGGCGATTATCTCGTCATCACTGAAGTGGCGGGCAGTCTGGCTGACTTCGGCCAGCAGTGGGGCGACGCTGTCGTCAGCCTCTTTACGGGGCTTGCCTTTGCTGTCCGGGGTATAGCGGTAGAACCCCTGGCCGGTTTTCTGGCCAAAGCGGCCCGCCCCGAACAGGACATCGATAGCATCGCGGCCGCTTTTTTGCATCCGCTCCGGGAAGCCTGCCGCCATCACTGCCTGGGCGTGGTGAGCGGTATCGATCCCGACCACATCCAGCAGGTATGCCGGGCCCATGGGCCAGCCGAACTGTTTTTCCATCACGTTATCAATCTGGCGGAAGTCTGCCCCGTCGCGCAGCAGCTGGCTGAACCCGGCAAAATAGGGGAACAGCACCCGGTTAACGAAGAACCCCGGGCAGTCATTTACCACGATGGGGGTTTTGCCCATCTGGCTGGCCCAGGCCACTACCGTGGCGATGGTGGTGTCTGAGGTTTTCTCCCCGCGGATCACCTCAACCAGCGGCATACGGTGGACCGGGTTAAAGAAGTGCATACCGCAGAAGTTTTCCGGGTGCTGTAATGCCCCGGCCAGCTCGCTAATCGGAATGGTCGAGGTGTTGGAGGCCAGCACCGTGCCGGGGCGGACCTTTTGCTCTGTTTCCGCCAGCACGGCTTTTTTCACTTTCGGGTTTTCGACCACCGCCTCAACCACCACATCCACATGGTTAAAACCGTCGTAAGTCAGGGTGGGGTGGATGGTGCTTATCACCTGAGCGAGCCTGAGGCCGGAGATTTTGCCGCGCTCCAGCTGTTTGTTCAGCAGCTTTCCGGCTTCGGTCATGCCCAGCTCAAGGGACTTGTCGTTAATGTCTTTCATCACCACCGGCACGCCTTTCCAGGCCGACTGCCAGGCGATGCCGCCCCCCATGATCCCGGCCCCCAGAACCGCCGCATAAGCCGGAGGGGTGACCGCGTTCGCCAGCTTTTTGGCTTTGGCTTTTACATACTGATCATTGAGGAAGATCCCTACCAATGCCCGGGCCTGTGGGGTGTGGGTCAGGGGGACAAAGCTCTTATTTTCCAGATCCAGCGCCGCATCGCGCCCCAGGCGGGCGGCAGCTTCGATGGTGCTCACCGCCGTGACCGGTGCCGGGTAATGTTTACCGGCTGTCCGGGCGACCATCGCCTTAGCGATGGAGAAGCTCATGGCGGCCTCTGTTTTGCTCAGTTTCAGCGGCTCAAGTTTGGGAGCCCGCCGGGCCTGCCAGTCAAGCTCACCGGCAATGGCGGCGCGCAGCATGGCGAGTGCGCCGTCGCGCAGTTTCTCCGGGGCGACAATGCCGTCGATCAGGCCCAGTTTGAGGGCCTCCCCGGCACCGACATCCTTCCCGGCGGCAATAATTTCCAGGGCGCTGTCGGCCCCCAGCAGGCGCGGCAGACGCACCGAGCCGCCAAAACCGGGCATGATCCCGAGTTTTGTTTCCGGCAGGCCAATGCGCAGATCCGGTGACGCCAGGCGGAAATCTGTAGCCAGAACACATTCACAGCCGCCCCCCAGCGCATACCCGTTAATGGCGCTGATGGTGGGAACCGGTAAATCTTCCAGACGGTTAAATACGCTGTTGGCAAAGTGCAGCCAGCCGGACAGCTGCTCCTGCGGCACCTGGAACAGTGACAGAAACTCCGTAATATCCGCGCCCACAATAAAGGCGGGTTTAGACGAGGTCAGCAGCAGACCCGTTAATTCAGACTGCTTTTCGAGTATATCAATTGCGTGACCGAGGCTGGCCACGGTCGCCGTGTCCAGCTTGTTGACTGAGCCGGGGGCATCGAACACCAGTTCGGCAATGCCGTTATCCAGCCAGTTAAGATGTAGGGTTTCGCCTTGGTAGAGCATGTCAGTCTCCTGAATCCAGCAAAGTGATCTGGTCGTACCAGATGCAGCGAAGTGTGGATTTTATGTTAATTAAATGCAAATTAATGATTAAATTTTTGCAGGAAGGATCACGGATAGGGAAAACAGCATCACCGCAGGCGCTGTGTTAAGATGCGGGCGTTTATCGTCAAACGAGAAGGGTCACTTATGGAATCGCTGGCAGCACAATATAAGGCGCATCTGGAAACCTTACAGGAGCGGGCGCGCAATGTTCTTGAGCGCTTCAGTCTGGATGCCTTACTCATCCATTCCGGTGAGTTGTTTAATGTCTTCCTGGACGATCATCCCTACCCATTCAAAGTAAACCCCCAGTTTAAATCCTGGGTGCCGGTCACTCAGGTGCCCAACTGCTGGCTGCTGGTTGATGGCGTGAATAAACCCAAACTGTGGTTCTGGCTGCCGGTGGACTACTGGCACAATGTGGAGCCGCTGCCGGAGGCATTCTGGACTTCTGAAATTGACCTGGTGGCGTTGCCGAAGGCCGACAATATCGGCAGCCAGTTACCGGCTGACCGCCGCAATATTGCCTATATCGGGCCGGTGGCGGAGCGTGCGCTGCAGCTGGATATCCAGGCGAAAAATATCAACCCGCAGGGGGTGATTGATTATCTGCACTACTACCGGGCCTATAAAACGGACTATGAGCTGACCTGCATGCGTGAAGCCCAGAAAGTGGCGGTAGCCGGGCACCAGGCGGCGGAAGAGGCATTCCGCACCGGAATGAGTGAGTTTGATATTAACCTCGCCTATCTGGCGGCCACCGGCCACCGCGATACGGATGTGCCTTACAGCAATATTGTGGCGCTTAACGAGCACGCATCGGTGCTGCACTACACCCGGCTGGACCATTCGGCACCGGCACAGGTACGCAGCTTCCTGCTGGATGCCGGGGCAGAATATAACGGCTACGCGGCGGATCTGACCCGCACCTGGTCGTTCAGCCACGACAATGACTACGCGCAGCTGATTAAAGACGTGAACGAAGAGCAGCTGGCGCTGATTGGCACCATGCAGGCCGGTGTGCGCTATACCGAATACCATGTACAGTTCCATCAGCGGATTGCGAAACTGCTGCGGCGCCATAAAATCATCACCGGCATCAGCGAAGAGGCGATGGTTGAGGCGGATATCACCGGCCCGTTTATGCCGCACGGTATCGGGCATCCGCTGGGGCTACAGGTGCATGATGTGGCCGGTTTTATGCAGGATGACACCGGCACGCATCTGGCGGCACCGGCGAAATACCCCTATCTGCGCTGCACGCGTATTCTCGAACCCGGCATGGTGATGACCATCGAACCCGGTATTTACTTTATCGAGTCACTGCTGGCACCGTGGCGCGCCGGGAAATTCAGCCAGCACTTTAACTGGCAGAAGATTGACGCCCTGAAACCGTTTGGCGGTATCCGGATTGAAGATAACGTGGTTATCCATGCGGGCAGCATCGAAAATATGACCCGCGATCTGAAACTGGCCTGATGGACAGCTGGTTAATCCCGGCGGCACCGGTCACAGTCACGGAAGAGATAAAAAAAAGCCGCTTTATTACGCTACTGGCACACACCTGTGGGGTAGAGGCGGCAAAGGCTTTCGTTGACACTGTGCGCCAGGCGCACCCGGATGCCCGGCACCACTGCCTGGCCTGGGTGGCGGGCGCGCCGGATGACTCGCAGCAACTGGGGTTTTCTGATGACGGCGAACCGGCGGGCACCGCCGGTAAACCCATGCTTGCCCAGCTGATGGGCAGTGGCGTGGGGGAGATTACCGCCGTGGTCGTGCGCTATTATGGCGGGGTAAAACTGGGGACCGGAGGGCTGGTAAAAGCCTACGGCGGAGGCGTGCAACAGGCTCTGAGCCAGTTGACCACGCAGCGCAAAGTTCCTCTGACTGAATATACTTTGCAGTGTGAATACAGCTGGCTTGCGGCGGTGGAAGCACTGGTGACCCAATTTGAAGGGCAGATTGTACAAACGCAATACCAGTCTGATGTACAACTGCGGCTCGCGTTGCCGCAATCCCGGGTAGACGAATTTGCACACAAACTGGCGGATATCAGCCGGGGCGCACTGTATTTGTCATCACAGGAATAACTGCTCCTCTCTGTTTGTTATTTATTAAGGATCGGCTGAAATGCATTTTCGTGCCATAACCCGCATTGTGGGCCTGTTAGTCATCTTGTTTTCCGGAACCATGATTGTTCCGGGGCTGGTGGCCTTATTGTATCGGGACGGCGCTGGCCGGGCGTTCACGCAAACATTTTTCGTGACGCTGGCTATTGGTGTTTTACTGTGGTGGCCCCATCGCCGTGAAAAAAGCGAGCTGAAACCCCGGGAAGGGTTCCTGATCGTGGTGCTGTTCTGGACCGTGCTGGGGAGCGTGGGGTCACTGCCGTTTGTGTTTGCCGAGCAGCCGAATCTGACCGTGACCGACGCGTTTTTTGAATCCTTCTCCGGCCTGACCACGACCGGGGCCACTACCCTGGTGGGGCTGGACTCCTTACCCCACGCCATCTTGTTTTATCGCCAGATGCTGCAGTGGTTCGGCGGGATGGGGATCATTGTCCTGGCGGTAGCCATTCTGCCTATCCTCGGGGTCGGGGGGATGCAGCTGTACCGGGCGGAGATGCCCGGGCCGCTGAAAGACAACAAAATGCGCCCGCGCATTGCCGAAACGGCCAAAACCCTGTGGCTTATCTATGTGTTGCTGACCATTGGCTGTGCGGTCGCGCTGTGGTTTGCCGGTATGCCCGCTTTTGATGCCATTGGCCACAGCTTTGCGACGATCGCCATCGGCGGCTTTTCCACCCATGATGCCAGCGTGGGGTATTTCAACAGCCCGACCATTAACTCTATTATCGCGATATTCCTGCTGATCTCCGGGTGTAACTACGGCCTGCACTTCTCGCTGCTGAGCGGGCGCAGCCTGAAGGTTTACTGGCGGGATCCGGAATTTCGTATGTTTATAGGTGTGCAGTTCTCGCTGGTGGTTATCTGCACCATTGTGTTGTGGTTCCACAATACCTATGGAAGTGTGGTACAGACCGTTAACCAGGCATTTTTCCAGGTGGTGTCCATGGCGACAACCGCCGGGTTTACCACGGACAGCATCGCCCGCTGGCCGCTATTCTTGCCGGTATTGCTGCTGTGCTCTGCGTTTATCGGCGGCTGTGCCGGATCTACCGGCGGGGGGCTTAAGGTCATTCGTATTTTGCTGCTGTTTAAGCAGGGCAACCGCGAACTGAAGCGCCTGGTGCACCCCAATGCGGTATACAGTATTAAACTGGGGAACCGCGCACTGCCGGAGCGCATTCTGGAAGCGGTGTGGGGGTTCTTTTCGGCGTACGCGCTGGTATTTATTCTGAGTATGCTGGCTATCATCGCCACCGGGGTGGATGATTTTTCCGCCTTCGCGGCGGTGGCGGCAACGCTGAATAACCTTGGCCCTGGCCTGGGGGTAGTGGCGGATAACTTCACCACCATGAACCCGGTTGCCAAGTGGATCCTGATTATCAACATGCTGTTCGGGCGACTGGAGGTCTTTACCTTACTGGTCCTGTTTACCCCGACATTTTGGCGCGAATAGAGGGAGCGTGCGTGAAAACACTGATTCTGTTTTCTACCCGGGATGGTCAGACACATAAAATCGCCCGGCATATTGCCGGGGTGCTGGAAGAGCAGGGGAAAGCCTGTGAACTGGTGGACCTGCTCCAGCCCGGGGAACCGGACTGGAGCACGGTAGAGTGCGTGGTGCTGGGGGCCTCTATCCGCTACGGCCATTTCCACAAAAGTTTTATTCGTTTTGTGAATACCCACGCGCAGCGGCTGAATAATATGCCCGGCGCGCTGTTTACGGTGAATCTGGTGGCCCGTAAACCGGAAAAACAGTCCCCGCAAACCAATAGCTATACGCGTAAGTTTCTGGCGGCATCACCCTGGCAGCCACAGCGCTGCCAGGTGTTCGCCGGGGCGCTGCGTTATCCCCGCTACAGCTGGTATGACCGGATGATGATTCGCCTGATCATGAAAATGGCCGGCGGAGAAACGGATACCCGCAAAGAAGTGGAGTATACCGACTGGCAGTCGGTGACCCGTTTTGCCCGGGAAATTGCGCAGTTACCAGGCGAAACGCGCTGATTTCAGGCAGGTTGCCTGGAAAATAATCACTCGGTAAAGTTTTTTAAAAACAGGGGTTGCCAGCGGCCAGAAACTCCCTATAATGCGCTCCCACTGACACGGCACAACGGCTTCACAGCCCGCCAGTCAGGCAGAGTTGACAGGGTTTACGAGTAACGAAATGTGAAAATAAACAGTTGACTTTGAAAGAGGAAAACGTATTATACGGGACCTCGCGACAGAGCGCCAAGCGCGTCGCACTGCTCTTTAACAATTTATCAGACAATCTGTGTGGGCACTCTAAGGCACTGATATCTTAACGTCGCAAGACGAAAAATGATTATCAAGTCTCAAAGAGTGACTAAAACAGTTAATTCATTACGAATAAACAGTTTTCGATTTATCGAAAGTCAGCTTTTGAGCATCAAACTTTGAATTGAAGAGTTTGATCATGGCTCAGATTGAACGCTGGCGGCAGGCTTAACACATGCAAGTCGAACGGTAACAGAAATCAGCTTGCTGATTTGCTGACGAGTGGCGGACGGGTGAGTAATGTCTGGGAAACTGCCTGATGGAGGGGGATAACTACTGGAAACGGTAGCTAATACCGCATAATGTCGCAAGACCAAAGTGGGGGACCTTCGGGCCTCATACCATCGGATGTGCCCAGATGGGATTAGCTAGTAGGTGGGGTAACGGCTCACCTAGGCGACGATCCCTAGCTGGTCTGAGAGGATGACCAGCCACACTGGAACTGAGACACGGTCCAGACTCCTACGGGAGGCAGCAGTGGGGAATATTGCACAATGGGCGCAAGCCTGATGCAGCCATGCCGCGTGTATGAAGAAGGCCTTCGGGTTGTAAAGTACTTTCAGCGGGGAGGAAGGTGTTGAGGTTAATAACCTCAGCAATTGACGTTACCCGCAGAAGAAGCACCGGCTAACTCCGTGCCAGCAGCCGCGGTAATACGGAGGGTGCAAGCGTTAATCGGAATTACTGGGCGTAAAGCGCACGCAGGCGGTTGATTAAGTCAGATGTGAAATCCCCGGGCTTAACCTGGGAACTGCATTTGAAACTGGTCAGCTTGAGTCTCGTAGAGGGGGGTAGAATTCCAGGTGTAGCGGTGAAATGCGTAGAGATCTGGAGGAATACCGGTGGCGAAGGCGGCCCCCTGGACGAAGACTGACGCTCAGGTGCGAAAGCGTGGGGAGCAAACAGGATTAGATACCCTGGTAGTCCACGCCGTAAACGATGTCAACTTGGAAGTTGTGGTCTTGAACCGTGGCTTCCGGAGCTAACGCGTTAAGTTGACCGCCTGGGGAGTACGGCCGCAAGGTTAAAACTCAAATGAATTGACGGGGGCCCGCACAAGCGGTGGAGCATGTGGTTTAATTCGATGCAACGCGAAGAACCTTACCTGGTCTTGACATCCATAGAACTTGGCAGAGATGCCTTGGTGCCTTCGGGAGCTATGAGACAGGTGCTGCATGGCTGTCGTCAGCTCGTGTTGTGAAATGTTGGGTTAAGTCCCGCAACGAGCGCAACCCCTATCCTCTGTTGCCAGCACTTCGGGTGGGAACTCAGGGGAGACTGCCAGTGATAAACTGGAGGAAGGTGGGGATGACGTCAAGTCATCATGGCCCTTACGACCAGGGCTACACACGTGCTACAATGGCGCATACAAAGAGAAGCGACCTCGCGAGAGCAAGCGGATCTCATAAAGTGCGTCGTAGTCCGGATTGGAGTCTGCAACTCGACTCCATGAAGTCGGAATCGCTAGTAATCGTGGATCAGAATGCCACGGTGAATACGTTCCCGGGCCTTGTACACACCGCCCGTCACACCATGGGAGTGGGTTGCAAAAGAAGTAGGTAGCTTAACCTTCGGGAGGGCGCTTACCACTTTGTGATTCATGACTGGGGTGAAGTCGTAACAAGGTAACCGTAGGGGAACCTGCGGTTGGATCACCTCCTTACCTTAAAGATACAACCTTTTAGTGCTCACACAGATTGTCTGATGAAAGTAGAGAAGCAAGGCGTCTTGCGAACGAGACTACAGTGTCCCCTTCGTCTAGAGGCCCAGGACACCGCCCTTTCACGGCGGTAACAGGGGTTCGAATCCCCTAGGGGACGCCACTTGCTGGTATGTAAGTGAAAGTTGCGTGCCGATATATCTCAAAACTGACTTGCGAGAGTCATGTTTGAGATATTTGCTCTTTAAAAATCTGGAACAAGCTGAAAATTGAAACAATAAACGCGCAAGCGTTTATGAGTCTCTCAAATTATCACACCTGAAGACATCTTCGGGTTGTGAGGTTAAGCGACTAAGCGTACACGGTGGATGCCCTGGCAGTCAGAGGCGATGAAGGACGTGCTAATCTGCGAAAAGCGCCGGCGAGGTGATATGAACCTTTGACCCGGCGATGTCCGAATGGGGAAACCCAGTGTGTTTCGACACACTATCGTTAGCTGAATACATAGGCTAACGAGGCGAACCGGGGGAACTGAAACATCTAAGTACCCCGAGGAAAAGAAATCAACCGAGATTCCCCCAGTAGCGGCGAGCGAACGGGGAGCAGCCCAGAGTCTGAATCAGCGTGTGTGTTAGTGGAAGCGTCTGGAAAGTCGCGCGATACAGGGTGAAAGCCCCGTACACGAAAATGCACATGTTGTGAACTCGATGAGTAGGGCGGGACACGTGATATCCTGTCTGAAGATGGGGGGACCATCCTCCAAGGCTAAATACTCCTGACTGACCGATAGTGAACCAGTACCGTGAGGGAAAGGCGAAAAGAACCCCGGCGAGGGGAGTGAAAAAGAACCTGAAACCGAGTACGTACAAGCAGTGGGAGCATCCTTCGGGATGTGACTGCGTACCTTTTGTATAATGGGTCAGCGACTTATATTCTGTAGCAAGGTTAACCGAATAGGGGAGCCGCAGGGAAACCGAGTCTTAACTGGGCGTTAAGTTGCAGGGTATAGACCCGAAACCCGGTGATCTAGCCATGGGCAGGTTGAAGGTTGGGTAACACTAACTGGAGGACCGAACCGACTAATGTTGAAAAATTAGCGGATGACTTGTGGCTGGGGGTGAAAGGCCAATCAAACCGGGAGATAGCTGGTTCTCCCCGAAAGCTATTTAGGTAGCGCCTCGTGAATTCATCTGTGGGGGTAGAGCACTGTTTCGGCTAGGGGGTCATCCCGACTTACCAACCCGATGCAAACTACGAATACCACAGAATGTTATCACGGGAGACACACGGCGGGTGCTAACGTCCGTCGTGAAGAGGGAAACAACCCAGACCGCCAGCTAAGGTCCCAAAGTCACAGTTAAGTGGGAAACGATGTGGGAAGGCCCAGACAGCCAGGATGTTGGCTTAGAAGCAGCCATCATTTAAAGAAAGCGTAATAGCTCACTGGTCGAGTCGGCCTGCGCGGAAGATGTAACGGGGCTAAACTGTGCACCGAAGCTGCGGCAGCGACACTAAGTGTTGTTGGGTAGGGGAGCGTTCTGTAAGCCGTTGAAGGTGGCCTGTGAGGGCTGCTGGAGGTATCAGAAGTGCGAATGCTGACATAAGTAACGATAATGCGGGTGAAAAACCCGCACGCCGGAAGACCAAGGGTTCCTGTCCAACGTTAATCGGGGCAGGGTGAGTCGACCCCTAAGGCGAGGCCGAAAGGCGTAGTCGATGGGAAACAGGTTAATATTCCTGTACTTGGTGTTACTGCGAAGGGGGGACGGAGAAGGCTATGTTATCCGGGCGACGGTCGTCCCGGTTTAAGCGTGTAGGTGTGTGGACCAGGCAAATCCGGTTCACTTTAACACTGAGGCGTGATGACGAGGCACTACGGTGCTGAAGTAACAAATGCCCTGCTTCCAGGAAAAGCCTCTAAGCATCAGGTAACACGAAATCGTACCCCAAACCGACACAGGTGGTCAGGTAGAGAATACCAAGGCGCTTGAGAGAACTCGGGTGAAGGAACTAGGCAAAATGGTGCCGTAACTTCGGGAGAAGGCACGCTGACATGTAGGTGAAGCCCCTGCGGGTGGAGCTGAAGTCAGTCGAAGATACCAGCTGGCTGCAACTGTTTATTAAAAACACAGCACTGTGCAAACACGAAAGTGGACGTATACGGTGTGACGCCTGCCCGGTGCCGGAAGGTTAATTGATGGGGTCAGCGCAAGCGAAGCTCCTGATCGAAGCCCCGGTAAACGGCGGCCGTAACTATAACGGTCCTAAGGTAGCGAAATTCCTTGTCGGGTAAGTTCCGACCTGCACGAATGGCGTAATGATGGCCAGGCTGTCTCCACCCGAGACTCAGTGAAATTGAACTCGCTGTGAAGATGCAGTGTACCCGCGGCAAGACGGAAAGACCCCGTGAACCTTTACTATAGCTTGACACTGAACATTGAGCCTTGATGTGTAGGATAGGTGGGAGGCTTTGAAGTGTGGACGCCAGTCTGCATGGAGCCAACCTTGAAATACCACCCTTTAATGTTTGATGTTCTAACGTAGACCCGTGACCCGGGTTGCGGACAGTGTCTGGTGGGTAGTTTGACTGGGGCGGTCTCCTCCCAAAGAGTAACGGAGGAGCACGAAGGTTAGCTAATCCTGGTCGGACATCAGGAGGTTAGTGCAAAGGCATAAGCTAGCTTGACTGCGAGAGTGACGGCTCGAGCAGGTGCGAAAGCAGGTCTTAGTGATCCGGTGGTTCTGAATGGAAGGGCCATCGCTCAACGGATAAAAGGTACTCCGGGGATAACAGGCTGATACCGCCCAAGAGTTCATATCGACGGCGGTGTTTGGCACCTCGATGTCGGCTCATCACATCCTGGGGCTGAAGTAGGTCCCAAGGGTATGGCTGTTCGCCATTTAAAGTGGTACGCGAGCTGGGTTTAGAACGTCGTGAGACAGTTCGGTCCCTATCTGCCGTGGGCGCTGGAGAACTGAGGGGGGCTGCTCCTAGTACGAGAGGACCGGAGTGGACGCATCACTGGTGTTCGGGTTGTCATGCCAATGGCATTGCCCGGTAGCTACATGCGGAAGAGATAAGTGCTGAAAGCATCTAAGCACGAAACTTGCCCCGAGATGAGTTCTCCCTGACCCTATAAGGGTCCTGAAGGAACGTTGAAGACGACGACGTTGATAGGCCGGGTGTGTAAGTGCAGCGATGCATTGAGCTAACCGGTACTAATGAACCGTGAGGCTTAACCTTACAACGCCAAAGATGTTTTGGTGTGAAGAGAGAGACGATATTCAGCTTGTGACAGATAAGACTGACCGGCGAAAGCGGGTTGGTAACAGAATATGCCTGGCGGCCGTAGCGCGGTGGTCCCACCTGACCCCATGCCGAACTCAGAAGTGAAACGCCGTAGCGCCGATGGTAGTGTGGGGTCTCCCCATGCGAGAGTAGGGAACTGCCAGGCTTTAATTAAACGAAAGAGCCCTGTCGAAAGACAGGGCTTTTTTGCGTCTGTGCATCGTACAAAGACACACGCCAACAATCCTACCCCGGACAAGCCAACCTCAGGCAGATAAGGTAAACTAGCGGCATATCAGTATCTGGATAATGCTATGACTATCTCCCTTAAAACACTTAACACCTTTAATCTTCAGGCGACCGCCCGTAACCTGGTGCAGGCCTCGACACCGGCACAGCTCTCTGCCGCCTGGCAACAGGCTACGGCCGCAGATCTCCCGGTACTGATCCTTGGGGGAGGGAGCAATGTTCTGTTCCTGGACGACTTCTCAGGAACGGTGATCCTGAACCGTATTGAGGGGATTGAGGTTACCGACAAGGATGATGCCTGGCACCTGCATGTTGGCGCCGGAGAGAACTGGCATCAGCTGGTTGAGTATACCCTTGAGCGCAATATGCCCGGGCTGGAGAACCTGGCCCTGATCCCTGGCTGCGCCGGCTCTGCACCTATCCAGAATATCGGTGCCTACGGCATTGAGATTAAACACGTCTGCGACTATGTGGAGTGCGTTGAGCTCGCCACCGGCGAGGTGGTACGCCTGAGCGCGGCGGAGTGCCGTTTCGGCTACCGGGACAGCATCTTTAAACATGAATACCAGGATCGCTACGCCATCACCGCGCTGGGGTTACGCCTGCCCAAAGCCTGGCAACCGGTGCTCAGCTACGGTGACCTGACCCGGCTGACGCGTGAAACCGTGACCCCACAGCAGGTATTTGATGCGGTCTGCCATATGCGCATGACCAGGCTCCCGGATCCGAAAATACAGGGCAACGCGGGCAGCTTTTTTAAAAACCCGGTAGTCAGTGAACGTGCGGCGGCGACATTACTGCGCGACTACCCGGGAGCACCGCATTATCCCCAGCCTGACGGCCAGGTAAAACTGGCGGCCGGGTGGCTGATTGACCGCTGCGAATTAAAAGGCTTTCGGATGGGAGGCGCTGCGGTACACAGCCAGCAGGCGCTGGTACTGGTTAATATGGATAATGCAACCAGCCTTGATGTGGTGCAGTTAGCCCATGAAGTGCGTCAGCGGGTGGGAGATAAATTCGGCATCTGGCTGGAGCCGGAAGTGCGCTTTATCGGCCCGCAGGGAGAGGTGAGCGCAGTGGAGACCATTTCATGAGAGACTACAAAGTCCCTCTTGCCCTGATAAGCAAACTGGCAGACGGCGAGTTTCATTCCGGTGAACAACTGGGCGAATACCTGGGAATGAGCCGTGCGGCGATCAATAAACATATTCAGACCCTGCGCGACTGGGGTGTGGATGTGTTTACGGTGCCGGGTAAGGGCTACAGCCTGCCTGCGCCGATTCAGTTGCTGGATGCGGATGTTATCCGCCAGCAGATCCCTGATGGCTCCGTTAGCGTCTTGCCGGTCATCGATTCTACGAATCAGTACCTGATGGAGCGGCTGAGTGAGCTGACGTCTGGCGATGCCTGCATTGCCGAGTACCAGCATGCTGGCCGTGGGCGCAGGGGGCGCCAGTGGTTTTCCCCCTTTGGTGCGAACCTTTATCTGTCGATGTTCTGGCGTCTGGAGCAGGGGCCTGCGGCCGCTACCGGCCTGAGCCTGGTGATTGGTATTGTGATGGCGGAAGTGCTGCAGCAACTGGGGGCTGAGCAGGTACGGGTTAAGTGGCCGAACGATCTTTATCTTCACGATCGTAAACTTGCCGGGATCCTGGTCGAATTAACCGGGAAAACCGGCGATGCTGCGCAGATTGTGATTGGAGCCGGTGTTAACCTGGTTATGCGTCATGTTGCAACGGATATTGTTAACCAGGGCTGGATCAATCTTCAGGAAGCCGGGGTGAGCGTTGATCGTAATCAGCTGTCGGTACGGCTTATTACCGCGCTGCGCTCGGCGCTGACTCTGTTTGAACAGCAAGGGCTTGCTCCGTTCCTGTCGCGCTGGGAAAAGCTGGATAACTTTATTAACCGCCCGGTTAAACTGATTATTGGCGATAAAGAGATATTTGGTATTTCCCGGGGCATTGATCAGCAGGGCGCGTTATTGCTGGAGCAGGACGGTGAGATAAAACCCTGGATTGGCGGGGAGATCTCTTTACGTAGCGCAGAGTAATGGCTGCTGGCGGGGGATATACCGCCCGCCAGCGTCTCTGCTATTTGCGTAACCGCACCGACTCGATAGCGTGATTGGCGCTTTTGGTTAATATCAGGCTCGCCCGCTCGCGGGTGGGTAAGATATTCTCTTTCAGGTTGCGCCAGTTGATCTCCTTCCACAATTGCGCCGCCACGCCGACGGCTTCCTCTTTGCTGAGTTTGGCATAATGGTGGAAATAGGAGTCCGGATCGGTAAATGCTCCCTCACGGAATTTTAAGAAGCGGTTGATATACCAGCTTTCCAGCAGCGATTCCGGGGCGTCCACATAGATAGAAAAATCAACAAAATCAGAAACAAATACATGGTGCGGATCATGCGGGTAATCCATGCCGCTTTGCAGAACATTAAGCCCTTCGAGAATCAAAATATCCGGGTGTGATACGGTTTTATCTCCATCGGGAATAACGTCATAAATCAGATGGGAATATACCGGAGCGGTAACATCCGGCACGCCAGATTTTATATCCGAGACAAATTTCACTAAGCGGTGCATATCATAGGAAAGGGGAAAGCCTTTCTTCTTCATTAGCCCGCGTTCTTTCAGTACGTCATTCGGGTGCAGAAAACCATCGGTGGTGATCAGCTCTACCCGCCGGTGTTCCGGCCAGCGGCTGAGCAGCGCCTGAAGGACGCGTGCGGTGGTGCTTTTACCTACCGCCACACTACCGGCAATACTGATGACATAGGGAATACGCTGGCCATTAGTGCCGAGAAACTGCTCCAGCACCGCCTGGCGGCGCAGGTTAGAACTAATATAGAAATTCAGTAAACGCGAGAGCGGCAAATAGATTTCGGCCACTTCATCCAGAGAAAGGTCTTCATTGATACCTTTCAGCCGGGCAATTTCTCCTTCAGTGAGCGTCATGGGTACTGAATCACGCAGTGCGGCCCACTGGCTCCGGTTAAATTGTAGATATGGAGTCATTAACGTTTACTCTCTGTCACCTATAGGGATTAATCACATTAAAATACTTCAGATCGTTATCAGGAGATCTGAATAGATAGCTGTGATCGCTGGCAGGTGTTTTACTTAGTTAATTATCGACGATGGGCAGGAGGGTAACACCAGATGGGCGGGAATAATAAGAAAAAATAACAGAACGTGATGTGGGCCAGGCATCACACCCGGTTTCCTTATGGCCCGGGGGCCTCCGGGCTTATCGGGTGCCAGACAGAACAGTAAAAAACACCTGTTTTTGCTGATGTAATAGACAAAAATGGATGCGATCGCACAA
The DNA here is from genome assembly GCF_000262305.1 of Shimwellia blattae DSM 4481 = NBRC 105725. Classification (NCBI taxonomy): domain Bacteria; kingdom Pseudomonadati; phylum Pseudomonadota; class Gammaproteobacteria; order Enterobacterales; family Enterobacteriaceae; genus Shimwellia; species Shimwellia blattae. The sequence goes on along the minus strand of NC_017910.1, from coordinate 3,864,694 downwards.
AATATGAGCATAAGAACAAAATAGGCAATTTTTTTGTTGCATAGCGGCCCGGCTATTCCTAGAATGCGCGCTACTTGATGCCGACTTAGCTCAGTAGGTAGAGCAACTGACTTGTAATCAGTAGGTCACCAGTTCGATTCCGGTAGTCGGCACCATCAAGATTCGGGTGGGGTTCCCGAGCGGCCAAAGGGAGCAGACTGTAAATCTGCCGTCACAGACTTCGAAGGTTCGAATCCTTCCCCCACCACCAAATTCGGCAACGCGGTTGCGTCGCCAGAACCGGAGCAGTGCTAGTCATCATCCGGTTCAGATAACAGGGCCTGGCCCTGTTATTATCACAGAAAGAATCGGGTAGCCGAGTTTTCAGGATGCGGGCATCGTATAATGGCTATTACCTCAGCCTTCCAAGCTGATGATGCGGGTTCGATTCCCGCTGCCCGCTCCAGATGTGCTGATATGGCTCAGTTGGTAGAGCGCACCCTTGGTAAGGGTGAGGTCCCCAGTTCGACTCTGGGTATCAGCACCACTTCCTTTCTCCTCCCTTTATCTTCTCTGTATTAAAATTCAGCTAATTCAGGCGTTGGCCTGGTTGATGTGGTGATACCACCGATTTATCCGTGTCTTAGAGGGACAATCGATGTCTAAAGAAAAGTTTGAACGTACAAAACCGCACGTTAACGTCGGTACTATCGGCCACGTTGACCATGGTAAAACGACGCTGACCGCTGCTATTACTACCGTACTGGCTAAAACCTACGGTGGTGCTGCCCGCGCATTCGATCAGATCGATAACGCACCGGAAGAAAAAGCACGTGGTATCACCATCAACACGTCTCACGTTGAATACGATACCCCGACCCGCCACTACGCTCACGTAGACTGCCCGGGGCACGCCGACTATGTTAAAAACATGATCACTGGTGCTGCTCAGATGGACGGCGCTATCCTGGTTGTTGCTGCAACTGACGGCCCGATGCCGCAGACCCGTGAGCACATCCTGCTGGGCCGCCAGGTAGGCGTTCCGTACATCATCGTGTTCCTGAACAAGTGCGACATGGTTGATGACGAAGAGCTGCTGGAACTGGTTGAAATGGAAGTTCGTGAACTTCTGTCTCAGTACGACTTCCCGGGCGACGATACTCCGATCATCCGTGGTTCTGCTCTGAAAGCGCTGGAAGGCGACGCAGAGTGGGAAGCAAAAATCATCGAACTGGCTGAAACCCTGGATTCTTACATCCCGGAGCCAGAGCGTGCTATCGACAAGCCGTTCCTGCTGCCTATCGAAGACGTATTCTCCATCTCCGGTCGTGGTACTGTAGTTACCGGTCGTGTAGAGCGCGGTATCATCAAAGTTGGTGACGAAGTAGAAATCGTTGGTATCAAAGATACCGCTAAATCTACCTGTACTGGCGTTGAAATGTTCCGCAAACTGCTGGACGAAGGCCGTGCTGGTGAGAACGTTGGTGTTCTGCTGCGTGGTATCAAACGTGAAGAAATCGAACGTGGTCAGGTTCTGGCTAAGCCAGGCACCATCAACCCGCACACCAAGTTCGAATCTGAAGTGTACATCCTGTCCAAAGACGAAGGCGGCCGTCATACTCCGTTCTTCAAAGGCTACCGTCCGCAGTTCTACTTCCGTACTACTGACGTGACCGGTACCATCGAACTGCCGGAAGGCGTTGAGATGGTAATGCCGGGCGACAACATCAAAATGGTTGTTACCCTGATCCACCCGATCGCAATGGACGACGGTCTGCGTTTCGCAATCCGTGAAGGCGGCCGTACTGTAGGCGCGGGTGTTGTTGCTAAAGTTCTGGGCTAATATAGCCAATAGCATTTGACGCACTGCGTGATAAAAGGGCATCATTTGATGCCCTTTTTGTACGCTCTTCAACCAGAACCTGGCTCATCAGTGATTTTTTTTCCATAATCATTGCTGAGACAGGCTCTGAAAAAGGCGTTTATGCTGTAGCATACAGGTATCGTAGTCTGCGCCATGCTGCTGGGATCAGAGCAGGGCAGGCAGAACGCATACGGTTTGGTTTGCCTCGCCACTGCGGGGCAAAAGTGTTTGTCTGAATTATTGTGACAGGTTGGTTTATGAGTGCTAATACCGAAGCTCAGGGAAGTGGGCGCGGCCTGGATGCGGCCAAGTGGGTGGGCGTTGCCGTGTTGCTGCTTGTCGCGGTCGTAGGCAACTATCTCTATCGTGATATAACGCTGCCTCTGCGTGCGCTGGCAGTGGTGATTTTAATTGCCGCCGCGGGTGGCATTGCGCTGCTGACGACCAAAGGGAAGGCAACAGTTGCATTTGCCCGTGAAGCGAGAACCGAAGTACGTAAAGTCATTTGGCCTACTCGTCAGGAAGCACTGCACACCACATTAATCGTGGCGGCGGTTACCGCTGTAATGTCCCTGATTCTCTGGGGTCTGGACGGTATTCTGGTCCGCCTGGTTTCTTTTATTACTGGCCTGAGGTTCTGAGATGTCTGAAGCTCCTAAGAAGCGCTGGTACGTCGTTCAGGCGTTTTCCGGTTTTGAAGGACGCGTAGCAACTTCCCTGCGCGAACATATTAAATTACACAACATGGAAGAGCTGTTTGGTGAAGTCATGGTCCCGACCGAAGAAGTGGTTGAGATCCGTGGCGGCCAGCGTCGCAAAAGCGAACGTAAATTCTTCCCGGGCTACGTACTGGTCCAGATGGTGATGAACGATGCCAGCTGGCACCTGGTGCGCAGCGTTCCGCGCGTAATGGGTTTCATTGGTGGTACTTCAGATCGTCCGGCACCAATCAGTGACAAAGAAGTTGATGCAATCATGAACCGCCTGCAGCAGGTTGGTGACAAGCCGCGTCCGAAAACGCTGTTTGAACCGGGTGAAATGGTTCGCGTTAACGATGGTCCGTTTGCTGACTTTAACGGCGTAGTTGAAGAAGTTGACTACGAGAAGAGCCGCCTGAAAGTGTCGGTTTCCATCTTCGGCCGTTCTACGCCGGTTGAGCTGGACTTCGGCCAGGTTGAAAAGGCCTGATCCGTCGATCAAAAAAGCGGCGATCTAATCGTTGCACCGGGCGCGAAATTGGCATACAATTTCGCGCCTTTTGTTTTTATGGGCCTGTGCCCGTAAAACGAATTTTTATACACGGGGAGCCTCTCTGAGGCGCTATACCCACTAGAGGAAATTAAGATGGCCAAGAAAGTACAAGCCTACGTTAAGCTGCAGGTTGCAGCTGGTATGGCTAACCCGAGTCCGCCTGTAGGTCCGGCTCTGGGTCAGCAGGGTGTTAACATCATGGAATTCTGCAAAGCGTTCAACGCGAAGACTGATTCCGTGGAAAAAGGTCTGCCGATTCCGGTTGTTATCACCGTATATTCTGACCGTTCTTTCACCTTCGTAACCAAGACCCCTCCGGCTGCCGTTCTGCTGAAAAAAGCAGCGGGCGTCAAGTCTGGTTCTGGCAAGCCGAACAAAGAGAAAGTGGGTAAAGTAACTCGCGCTCAGGTTCAGGAAATTGCACAGACTAAAGCCGCGGACATGACTGGTGCTGACATTGAAGCGATGACTCGCTCAATCGAAGGTACTGCACGTTCCATGGGCCTGGTAGTGGAGGACTAAGACAATGGCTAAACTGACCAAGCGTATGCGCGTGATCCGTGACAAAGTTGATGCGACCAAACAGTACGACATCAACGAAGCTGTTGCCCTGCTGAAAGAGCTGGCCACTGCTAAATTCGTAGAAAGCGTTGACGTTGCCGTAAACCTCGGCATCGATGCACGTAAATCTGACCAGAACGTACGTGGTGCAACTGTACTGCCGCACGGTACTGGCCGTTCTGTACGTGTTGCCGTATTTACCCAGGGCGCAAACGCTGAAGCTGCTAAAGCTGCAGGCGCTGAACTGGTAGGTATGGAAGATCTGGCTGACCAGATCAAAAAAGGCGAAATGAACTTTGACGTTGTTATCGCTTCCCCGGATGCGATGCGCGTTGTTGGCCAGCTGGGCCAGGTTCTGGGCCCGCGTGGTCTGATGCCAAACCCGAAAGTTGGTACTGTAACCCCGAACGTTGCTGAAGCAGTTAAAAACGCTAAAGCTGGTCAGGTTCGTTACCGTAACGACAAAAACGGCATCATCCACACCACCATCGGTAAAGTTGACTTTGACGCTGACAAACTGAAAGAAAACCTGGAAGCCCTGCTGGTTGCGCTGAAAAAAGCAAAACCGTCTCAGGCTAAAGGCGTGTACATCAAGAAAATCAGCCTGTCCACTACCATGGGCGCGGGTGTTGCAGTAGATCAGTCCGGTCTGAGCACCGCGACTACTGCTTAAGTTTTGCCTTTACGTGGGGGCAAGATTTGTCTAGAATCTTACCCCCATACATTTGCCCGGTTGTCTGCCGGGTAAATCAGTAAGACAGAATTTTCGGTTGGAGCCTGGCCTTATCCAGGCCTCCGTCCAAGACCGCAGGTGTTTCGCAAGAAACTTAATTCCCTGCGTAGACGGTGACAGAACCTGAAGAATATTTTTTAAGTAGACTTTGGCTTGTTTCTGCTCACCGTATGTTAATGCGCTCTCTCATTTTGACTGAGCGTGAAGTGAGTTCCGGGGGCGACCCCGGCTATACCCAGGAGCAAAAAGCTAATGGCTTTAAATCTTCAAGACAAACAAGCAATTGTTGCTGAAGTCAGCGAAGTAGCCAAAGGCGCGCTGTCTGCGGTAGTTGCGGATTCCCGTGGCGTAACCGTAGACAAAATGACCGAACTGCGTAAAGCAGGTCGCGAAGCCGGCGTATACATGCGTGTTGTTCGTAACACCCTGCTGCGTCGTGTTGTTGAAGGCACTCAGTTCGATTGCCTGAAAGACGCGTTTGTTGGTCCGACCCTGATTGCATACTCTATGGAACACCCGGGCGCTGCTGCTCGTCTGTTCAAAGAGTTCGCGAAAGCGAATGCAAAATTTGAGGTCAAAGCCGCTGCCTTTGAAGGTGAGCTGATCCCGGCATCCCAGATCGATCGCCTGGCAACTCTGCCGACTTACGAAGAAGCACTGGCACGCCTGATGTCGACCATGAAAGAAGCCGCTGCCGGCAAACTGGTTCGTACTCTGGCTGCTGTACGCGACGCAAAAGAAGCTGCTTAATCGCACTTTTTTGCCAAACGTATTGGCTAACGTATAAACTTTATTCTGATTTTCAGGAACAATTTAAATGTCTATCACTAAAGATCAAATCATCGAAGCAGTTGCCGCTATGTCCGTAATGGACGTTGTAGAACTGGTTTCTGCAATGGAAGAAAAATTCGGCGTTTCTGCTGCTGCTGCTGTAGCTGTAGCTGCTGGCCCGGCTGAAGCTGCTGAAGAAAAAACTGAATTCGACGTAATTCTGAAAGCTGCTGGCGCTAACAAAGTTGCTGTTATCAAAGCAGTACGTGGCGCAACTGGCCTGGGTCTGAAAGAAGCAAAAGACCTGGTTGAATCTGCTCCGGCCGCTCTGAAAGAAGGCGTGAGCAAAGACGACGCAGAAGCTCTGAAAAAATCTCTGGAAGAAGCTGGCGCTGAAGTTGAAGTTAAATAAGCCAACTTTTCTGGTTGCAGCCTGAGCAATCAGGCTGATGGCTGGTGACTTTTTGGTCACCAGCCTTTTTGCGCTGTAAGGTGCCAGTAGCGTTTCACACTGTTTGACTACTGCTGTGCCTTTCAATGCTTGTTTCTATCGACGCCTTAATATACTGCGACAGTGCCCCTCAGCCCTGTGTAAATCGCAATGAAATGATTTAAGCGTGATAGCAACAAGCATTGCGGGAAGTTATTCACTTTCCGGTCAACAAAATAGTGTTGCATAAACTGCCCCCCAGATGGGCAGATGGGTCGACTTGTCAGCGAGCTGAGGAACCCTATGGTTTACTCCTATACCGAGAAAAAACGTATTCGTAAGGATTTTGGTAAACGTCCACAAGTTCTGGATGTGCCTTATCTCCTTTCTATCCAGCTTGACTCGTTTCAGAAGTTTATCGAGCAAGATCCTGAAGGACAGTATGGTCTGGAAGCTGCCTTCCGTTCCGTATTCCCGATTCAGAGCTACAGCGGTAATTCCGAGCTGCAATACGTCAGCTACCGCCTTGGCGAACCAGTTTTTGACGTCCAGGAATGTCAGATCCGTGGCGTGACCTATTCTGCACCGCTGCGTGTAAAACTGCGCCTGGTGATCTACGAGCGTGAAGCGCCGGAAGGCACCGTAAAAGACATCAAAGAACAAGAAGTCTACATGGGCGAAATTCCGCTCATGACCGACAACGGTACCTTTGTTATCAACGGTACTGAGCGTGTTATCGTTTCTCAGCTGCACCGTAGCCCGGGTGTCTTCTTTGACAGTGACAAAGGTAAGACCCACTCTTCCGGTAAAGTGCTGTATAACGCACGTATTATCCCTTACCGTGGCTCCTGGCTGGATTTTGAATTCGATCCGAAAGACAACCTGTTTGTTCGTATCGACCGCCGCCGTAAACTGCCGGCCTCTATCATTCTGCGCGCACTGGACTTCACCACTGAGCAGATCCTGGATCTGTTCTTCGAAAAAGTGGTCTTTGAAATCCGCGATAACAAACTGCAGATGGAGCTGGTTCCGGAGCGTCTGCGTGGTGAAACTGCCTCTTTTGACATCGAAGCCAACGGCAAAGTCTATGTTGAAAAAGGCCGTCGTATCACTGCACGCCATATCCGTCAGCTGGAAAAAGACGATATCAAGCATATCGAAGTTCCGGTTGAATATATCGCGGGCAAAGTGGCATCTAAAGACTATATCGATGAAGCCACTGGCGAGCTGATTTGCGCCGCGAACATGGAGCTGTCTCTGGATCTGCTGGCTAAGCTGAGCCAGTCTGGTCACAAGCGTATCGAAACGCTGTTCACCAACGATCTGGACCACGGCCCGTATATTTCTGAAACCTTACGCGTTGACCCGACTAACGACCGCCTGAGCGCGCTGGTAGAAATCTACCGCATGATGCGCCCGGGTGAGCCGCCGACACGTGAAGCGGCTGAAAGCCTGTTTGAGAACCTGTTCTTCTCTGAAGACCGCTATGATCTGTCTGCGGTAGGTCGCATGAAGTTCAACCGTTCTCTGCTGCGTAACGAGATCGAAGGCTCCGGTATCCTGAGTAAAGAAGACATCATCGATGTCATGAAAAAACTCATCGATATCCGTAACGGTAAAGGCGAAGTGGATGATATCGACCACCTCGGCAACCGTCGTATCCGTTCCGTAGGCGAAATGGCGGAAAACCAGTTCCGCGTCGGCCTGGTACGTGTTGAGCGTGCGGTGAAAGAGCGTCTGTCTCTGGGCGATCTGGATACCCTGATGCCTCAGGACATGATCAACGCCAAGCCTATCTCTGCGGCAGTGAAAGAGTTCTTCGGCTCCAGCCAGCTGTCTCAGTTTATGGACCAGAACAACCCGCTGTCTGAGATCACGCACAAACGCCGTATCTCTGCACTGGGCCCGGGCGGTCTGACCCGTGAACGTGCGGGCTTCGAAGTTCGAGACGTACACCCGACCCACTACGGCCGCGTGTGCCCAATCGAAACGCCTGAAGGTCCGAACATCGGTCTGATCAACTCCCTGTCCGTGTACGCACGTACTAACGAATACGGTTTCCTCGAAACCCCGTATCGTCTGGTGCGCGACGGTGTGGTGACCGATGAGATCCATTACCTGTCTGCTATCGAAGAAGGCAACTACGTTATCGCCCAGGCGAACTCCAACCTGGATGAAGAAGGCCACTTCGTAGAAGACCTGGTTACCGCCCGTAACAAAGGCGAATCCAGCTTGTTCAGCCGCGACCAGGTTGACTACATGGACGTTTCCACCCAGCAGGTGGTTTCTGTCGGTGCGTCCCTGATCCCGTTCCTGGAACACGATGACGCCAACCGTGCATTGATGGGTGCGAACATGCAACGTCAGGCAGTGCCGACCCTGCGCTCTGATAAGCCGCTGGTTGGTACAGGTATGGAGCGCGCGGTAGCGGTTGACTCCGGTGTTACTGCAGTTGCCAAACGTGGTGGTGTTATCCAGTACGTGGATGCCTCCCGTATCGTTATCAAAGTTAACGAAGACGAGATGTACCCGGGCGAAGCAGGTATCGACATCTATAACCTGACTAAGTACACCCGTTCTAACCAGAACACCTGTATTAACCAGACTCCTTGCGTATCGCTGGGTGAGCCGGTTGATCGCGGTGACGTTCTGGCAGATGGTCCGTCTACCGACCTCGGTGAACTGGCACTGGGCCAGAACATGCGCGTGGCGTTCATGCCATGGAACGGTTACAACTTCGAAGACTCCATCCTCGTTTCCGAGCGTGTGGTTCAGGAAGACCGTTTCACCACCATCCACATTCAGGAACTGGCTTGTGTGTCCCGCGACACCAAACTGGGGCCAGAAGAGATCACCGCTGATATCCCGAACGTGGGTGAAGCTGCGCTCTCCAAACTGGATGAGTCCGGTATCGTATACATCGGTGCGGAAGTTCGCGGTGGCGACATCCTGGTTGGTAAAGTTACGCCGAAAGGCGAAACTCAGCTGACCCCGGAAGAGAAACTGCTGCGCGCTATCTTCGGTGAGAAAGCGTCTGACGTTAAAGACTCTTCCCTGCGCGTACCAAACAGCGTTTCCGGTACGGTTATCGACGTTCAGGTCTTCACCCGCGATGGCGTGGAAAAAGACAAACGTGCGCTGGAAATCGAAGAGATGCAGCTCAAGCAGGCGAAGAAAGACTTGTCTGAAGAGCTGTCTATCCTCGAAGCGGGTCTGTTCAGCCGTATCCGTGCGGTACTGATCTCCGGCGGCGTTGAAGCTGAGAAGCTCGACAAGCTGTCACGGGATCGCTGGCTGGAACTGGGCCTGACCGACGAAGAAAAACAGAATCAGCTGGAACAGCTGGCTGAGCAGTACGACGAACTGAAACACGAGTTCGAGAAAAAACTCGAAGCGAAACGCCGCAAAATCACCCAGGGCGATGATCTGGCACCGGGCGTGCTGAAAATCGTTAAAGTGTATCTGGCTGTGAAACGTCACATCCAGCCGGGTGACAAGATGGCAGGTCGTCACGGTAACAAGGGTGTTATCTCCAAGATCAACCCGATCGAAGATATGCCTTACGATGAAAACGGCACGCCGGTAGACATCGTACTGAACCCGCTGGGCGTACCGTCTCGTATGAACATCGGTCAGATTCTGGAAACCCACCTGGGTATGGCTGCGAAAGGTATCGGCGACAAGATCAACGCCATGCTCAAGCAGCAGCAGGAAGTGGCCAGACTGCGTGAGTTCATCCAGCGTGCTTACGATCTGGGTGCAGATGTTCGTCAGAAAGTTGACCTGAACACCTTCAGCGACGAAGAAGTTCTGCGTCTGGCTGAAAACCTGCGCAAAGGTATGCCGATCGCAACACCGGTATTCGACGGTGCAAAAGAAGCGGAAATTAAAGAGCTGCTGAAACTGGGTGACCTGCCGACTTCCGGCCAGATCACGCTGTTTGACGGCCGCACCGGTGAGCAGTTTGAGCGTCAGGTAACCGTCGGTTACATGTATATGCTGAAACTGAACCACCTGGTCGACGACAAAATGCATGCTCGTTCCACCGGTTCTTACAGCCTGGTTACTCAGCAGCCGCTGGGTGGTAAGGCGCAGTTCGGTGGTCAGCGCTTCGGGGAGATGGAAGTGTGGGCGCTGGAAGCATACGGCGCCGCCTACACCCTGCAGGAAATGCTCACCGTTAAGTCTGATGACGTGAACGGCCGTACTAAGATGTATAAGAACATCGTAGACGGTAACCATCAGATGGAACCGGGCATGCCGGAATCCTTCAACGTACTGTTGAAAGAAATCCGTTCGCTGGGTATCAACATCGAACTGGAAGACGAGTAATTCTCGCTCAAACAGGTTCAGGGTGCCGGGGTGATTCCCGGCACCTGAGAGTGCTAACTCCGACGGGAGCAAATCCGTGAAAGACTTATTAAAGTTTCTGAAAGCGCAAACTAAAACCGAAGAGTTTGATGCGATCAAAATTGCTCTGGCTTCGCCAGACATGATCCGTTCATGGTCTTTCGGTGAAGTTAAAAAGCCGGAAACCATTAACTACCGTACCTTCAAGCCGGAGCGTGACGGCCTTTTCTGCGCCCGTATCTTTGGGCCGGTAAAAGACTACGAGTGCCTGTGCGGTAAGTACAAGCGCCTGAAACACCGCGGTGTTATCTGTGAGAAATGCGGCGTTGAAGTGACCCAGACCAAAGTACGCCGTGAGCGTATGGGCCACATCGAGCTGGCGTCTCCGACTGCGCACATCTGGTTCCTGAAATCCCTGCCGTCCCGTATCGGCCTGCTGCTGGATATGCCGCTGCGCGATATCGAACGTGTTCTGTACTTCGAATCCTATGTGGTTATCGAAGGCGGGATGACCAACCTGGAACGCCGTCAGATCCTGACGGAAGAACAGTATCTGGACGCGCTGGAAGAGTTCGGTGACGAATTCGACGCGAAGATGGGTGCTGAAGCTATCCAGGCTCTGCTCAAGAACATGGATCTGGAGCAGGAATGCGAAACCCTGCGCGAAGAGCTGAATGAAACCAACTCTGAAACCAAACGTAAAAAGCTGACCAAGCGCATCAAGCTGCTGGAAGCCTTTGTACAGTCTGGTAACAAGCCGGAGTGGATGATTCTGACCGTTCTGCCGGTACTGCCGCCAGATCTGCGTCCGCTGGTTCCGCTGGATGGCGGCCGTTTTGCGACTTCTGACCTGAACGATCTGTATCGTCGCGTCATTAACCGTAACAACCGTCTGAAACGTCTGCTGGATCTGGCGGCGCCGGATATCATCGTACGTAACGAAAAACGTATGCTGCAGGAAGCGGTAGATGCCCTGCTGGATAACGGCCGTCGCGGTCGTGCCATCACCGGCTCTAACAAGCGTCCGCTGAAATCTCTGGCCGACATGATCAAAGGTAAGCAGGGTCGTTTCCGTCAGAACCTGCTGGGTAAACGTGTTGACTACTCCGGCCGTTCGGTTATTACCGTAGGTCCGTACCTGCGTCTGCATCAGTGCGGTCTGCCGAAGAAAATGGCTCTGGAACTGTTCAAACCGTTCATCTATGGCAAGCTGGAACTGCGTGGCCTTGCGACCACCATCAAAGCCGCCAAGAAAATGGTAGAGCGCGAAGAAGCCGTGGTCTGGGATATCCTGGATGAAGTTATCCGCGAACACCCGGTCATGCTGAACCGTGCGCCGACCCTGCACCGTCTGGGTATTCAGGCATTTGAACCGATCCTTATCGAAGGTAAAGCAATGCAGCTGCACCCGCTGGTGTGTGCCGCATATAACGCCGACTTCGATGGTGACCAGATGGCAATCCACGTACCGCTGACCCTGGAAGCCCAGCTGGAAGCGCGTGCGCTGATGATGTCTACCAACAACATCCTCTCCCCGGCGAACGGCGATCCTATCATCGTTCCGTCTCAGGACGTTGTACTGGGTCTGTACTACATGACCCGTGACCGTATCAACGCCAAAGGCGAAGGTATGGTGCTGACTGGCCCGAAAGAAGCGGAACGTCTGTACCGCTCCGGTCTGGCTGAGCTGCACGCTCGCGTTAAAGTACGTATCACTGAGTTCGAAAAAGACGAGCAGGGTAACTTTGTGGCGGTAACGTCTATCAAAGACACCACTGTTGGTCGTGCGATCCTGTGGATGATCGTGCCGAAAGGCCTGCCGTACAGCATCGTGAACCAGGCACTGGGTAAGAAAGCGATCTCCAAAATGCTGAACGCTTGCTACCGTACCCTGGGCCTGAAGCCGACCGTTATCTTCGCTGACCAGATCATGTACACCGGCTTTGCTTATGCAGCCCGTTCTGGTTCTTCCGTTGGTATCGACGACATGGTTATCCCGGCGAAAAAAGCCGAGATCGTTGCCGAAGCGGAAGCCGAAGTTGCCGAGATTCAGGAGCAGTTCCAGTCTGGTCTGGTTACCGCTGGCGAACGTTACAACAAAGTCATCGATATCTGGGCTGCGGCGAACGATCGCGTATCCAAAGCGATGATGGAAAACCTGCAGACTGAAACCGTGATTAACCGTCACGGCGAAGAAGAGCAGCAGGTATCGTTTAACAGCATCTACATGATGGCCGACTCCGGTGCGCGTGGTTCTGCGGCCCAGATTCGTCAGCTGGCCGGGATGCGTGGTCTGATGGCGAAGCCAGATGGCTCCATCATCGAAACGCCAATCACCGCGAACTTCCGTGAAGGTCTGAACGTACTCCAGTACTTCATCTCTACCCACGGTGCTCGTAAAGGTCTGGCGGATACCGCACTGAAAACAGCGAACTCCGGTTACCTGACCCGTCGTCTGGTTGACGTGGCCCAGGATCTGGTTGTTACCGAAGACGACTGCGGTACGTTCGAAGGTATCACCATGACCCCGGTTATCGAGGGTGGTGATGTTAAAGAACCGCTGCGCGATCGCGTTCTGGGTCGTGTAACGGCAGAAGACGTTCTCAAGCCGGGCACTGCGGATATTCTGGTGGCGCGTAATACGCTGCTCAACGAGCAGTGGTGTGATCTGCTGGAAGAGAACTCCGTAGACTCCGTGAAAGTGCGTTCCGTTGTATCCTGTGACACTGACTTCGGCGTGTGTGCACACTGCTACGGTCGTGACCTGGCCCGCGGCCACCTGGTGAACAAAGGTGAAGCGATCGGTGTTATCGCGGCACAGTCCATCGGTGAACCGGGTACTCAGCTGACCATGCGTACCTTCCACATCGGTGGTGCGGCATCTCGTGCGGCAGCTGAATCCAGCATTCAGGTGAAAAACAAAGGTAGCATCAAGCTGTCTAACGCCAAGTCTGTTGTTAACTCCAGCGGTAAACTGGTTATTACTTCCCGTAATACCGAGCTGAAGCTGATCGACGAATTCGGCCGTACCAAAGAAAGCTATAAAGTGCCTTACGGTTCCGTACTGTCTAAAGGTGATGGCGAGCAGGTTGCCGGCGGTGAAACCGTTGCAAACTGGGATCCGCACACCATGCCGGTTATCACCGAAGTGGCAGGTTTCGTTCGCTTTACTGACATGATTGATGGCCAGACCATCACGCGCCAGACTGACGAACTGACCGGTCTGTCTTCCCTGGTGGTTCTGGATTCTGCAGAACGTACCGGTGGTGGTAAAGACCTGCGTCCGGCACTGAAAATTGTTGATGCCAACGGCGACGACGTGATGATCCCGGGCTCTGATATGCCGGCTCAGTACTTCCTGCCTGGTAAAGCGATTGTTCAGCTGGAAGACGGCGTTAAGATTAGCTCCGGTGACACCCTGGCGCGTATTCCGCAGGAATCCGGCGGTACTAAAGATATCACCGGTGGTCTGCCGCGCGTTGCGGACCTGTTCGAAGCCCGCCGTCCGAAAGAGCCGGCAATCCTGGCTGAGATCAGCGGTATTATCTCCTTCGGTAAAGAGACCAAAGGCAAGCGTCGTCTGGTGATCACGCCGGTTGATGGTAGCGATCCGTACGAAGAGATGATCCCGAAATGGCGTCAGCTGAACGTGTTCGAAGGTGAACGCGTTGAACGTGGTGACGTGGTTTCTGATGGTCCGGAAGCACCGCATGACATTCTGCGTCTGCGTGGCGTTCACGCGGTAACCCGTTACATCGTGAACGAAGTACAGGACGTTTACCGTCTGCAGGGCGTTAAGATCAACGATAAGCACATTGAAGTTATCGTTCGTCAGATGCTGCGTAAAGCCACCATTGCCAGCGCCGGTAGCTCCGAGTTCCTGGAAGGTGAGCAGGTTGAATACTCCCGCGTCAAGATCGCTAACCGCGAACTGGAAGCGAACGGCAAAGTGGCGGCAACCTATGCCCGCGACCTGCTGGGTATCACCAAAGCCTCTCTGGCAACCGAGTCCTTCATCTCTGCGGCATCGTTCCAGGAGACCACGCGTGTCCTGACCGAAGCAGCCGTTGCGGGTAAACGCGACGAACTGCGCGGCCTGAAAGAGAACGTTATCGTGGGTCGTCTGATCCCGGCCGGTACTGGTTATGCGTACCACCAGGATCGCGCCCGTCGCCGTGCCGCGGGTGAAGCGCCTGTTGCACCGCAGGTGAGCGCAGAGGAAGCCTCTGCTAACCTGGCAGAACTGCTGAACGCAGGTCTGGGTGGCAATCACGACAACGACTGATCGTTGATACGTTAAGCTAAAAAGCCAGTCAGTTTTCTGACTGGCTTTTTTTATGAATACACCCACTATCCCCGGTCACAAATCCTCTGTCTCTTTTCGCTATTTTCCCCGTTCCTGTTCTGCCTGTTTCTGGCCAGTGAATAAAAATTCTACATGTGTCAAAAAATACCGCGATTAAAGCCGATATAGTCAGGGTTGGAATAACTATCTGATTGATTTCAAATCACGTTTTTGTCGGGATCTGTGCCGGTGTCAGGGCACGGGTGGGCGTTGTATCGGCAAAAAACAGGGGAGGTCGCCGGTAAATAAACAGTACCAGAATTTTTTGAACTTAATGGAGCCGTTCTGGGGGATATATGGAATTTGCTATTCAACTTATTATTATCTTGATATGTCTGTTTTATGGCGCGAAAAAGGGCGGTATTGCGCTGGGGCTGTTAGGCGGTATCGGGCTGGTTATTCTGGTTTTTGTTTTCCATCTTGCGCCGGGCAAGCCGCCGGTTGATGTGATGCTGGTGATCATTGCTGTGGTGGCTGCCTCTGCTACGTTGCAGGCTTCTGGTGGCCTTGATGTAATGCTGCAAATTGCCGAGAAACTGCTGCGGCGTAATCCCAAATATGTCTCTATTGTGGCGCCATTTGTCACCTGCACACTGACAATCCTGTGCGGCACGGGGCATGTGGTTTATACCATCCTGCCGATTATTTATGACGTGGCGATTAAAAATAATATTCGCCCGGAGCGACCAATGGCGGCCAGCTCCATCGGCGCGCAAATGGGGATTATCGCAAGCCCGGTGTCTGTGGCCGTGGTTTCCCTGGTGGCGATGCTCGGGAATTTTACCTTTAACGGCAAACATCTCGGGTTTCTGGATTTACTGTCTATTACCATCCCTTCCACGTTACTGGGTATTCTGGCTATCGGTATTTTTAGCTGGTTTCGCGGCAAGGATCTGGATAAAGACGAAAAATTCCAGGAATTTATTGCAGTGCCGGAAAACCGTCATTATGTCTATGGTGATACGGCAACACTCCTGGATCGCAAACTGCCGGCCAGTAACTGGGTCGCCATGTGGATTTTTCTCGCGGCGATTGCCGTAGTGGCGGTACTGGGGGCGTTTTCTGAACTGCGCCCTGCCTTTGACGGTAAACCCCTGTCGATGGTGCTGGTTATCCAGATGTTTATGCTGCTCTCCGGCGCGTTGATTATTATCGTGACCAAAACAAACCCGGCCTCTATCTCTAAAAACGAGGTGTTCCGTTCGGGGATGATTGCCATTGTTGCGGTCTATGGTATCGCCTGGATGGCAGAGACGATGTTTGGCGCCCATATGAGCGAGATTAAAAGCGTACTGGGCGAGACGGTGAAGGAGTACCCGTGGGCCTATGCGATTGTCTTACTGATCGTGTCGAAATTTGTTAACTCTCAGGCTGCGGCTCTGGCCGCGATTGTGCCCATCGCACTGGCGATTGGTGTTGAACCGGCTTATATCGTGGCATCGGCCCCCGCCTGCTATGGCTACTATATTCTGCCTACCTACCCCAGTGATCTGGCGGCGATTCAGTTTGACCGCTCCGGCACCACGCATATTGGCCGCTTTGTGATTAACCACAGTTTTATTTTGCCGGGGTTAATTGGTGTCAGCGTGTCGTGCGTATTCGGCTGGGTCTTTGCCGGGATGTACGGATTTTTATAACCCGTTAAAACCCGTGCCGGGCATATTGCCAGCACCCGGCACGGGTTTGTACCAGCTGTCCTGACCTTTTCATACTGGTGTAGCCCGGCTTAGTCGTACAGCCATTTCCCTGCCCGGGCAGATTCAGCGAACATTTTTATCGTAAGCGGCTGACGGGTCGCTTCGACATCTTTGCGGCTGGGTCCGAACCATTTTGTTGCTACGGGGGTATTTTCCCAGGGAAAGTATTTTGACCAGTCGACGACAGAAAGATCAACATTGAAGCATATTTCAAAGCGTTGCAGGGCGTCAGATAAGTCATCACCGGGAACGTCAAACAGGTCTGAATCAAGTGTCAGAGGAACCGTCTGCCAGTGTTTGTCCAGGTAGCCAGGAATTTCCTCTCTGAACAGCGCTAAAACAGCATCTTGTATATTCATGAAGGGGAGGCCCACTGTATTCGATCTTTCGGCCTGGCTATCAGGTTGTACTTATTCAGTGTGTTATTTGATGCCTGATACAGTGAGTTAATGAGGCCAATCCAGCCTAATTAAGTTCAGATATGGGCAGACATGCTCCTCATATTATCGTCTGTTTTTAAATCATAAAACTCGCAATATATTGAATTATGGGCCCGGGTGGGCCCATCTGGATGGCATGCTGGTGGTAGTTATCGTGCAGGGCGGCCCAGGTAGCCGTCCCAGTCTTTCCATACCGGTTGTAGCCCGGCGGCAACCAGCATCTGTGCCACTTCATCCGGTGTGCGGCCATCGTGCGGGGCGAACTGCTCCAGCTCTGGCGCATCGCCATCCGCATAGCCACCGGGCTGGGTGCGGGAAAACGCGCTGACGTGGTTAATCACCAGCGGCACCACGTGGTCCCGGAACCAGGGGGATTCCCGGGTAGAGAGTGACAGCTCCACATCGGGCGACATAATGCGAAAGGCACAAATCACCTGCAGGAGCTGGCGCTCGTCCATCAGCGATGCGGGCTGAACGCCGCCAGCACAGGGGCGCAGGCGCGGGAAGGATACCGAATAACGGCTGCGCCAGTAGTGTTGCTGTAGCCACAACAGATGCTCCGCCACCATATAGCAGTCCACCCGCCAGCTGTCAGACAAGCCAATCAGTGCCCCGAGGCCAATGCGGTCAATACCGGCCCGGCCCAGCCGATCCGGGGTTTCCAGCCGCCAGAAGAAATCCTGTTTCTTACCGCGCAGATGGTGCCGGGCGTAGGTGGCTTCATGGTAGGTCTCCTGGTAGACCATCACCCCGTCAAGGCCGAGGGTTTTCAGCTCGGCATATTCTTCTTCGGCCAGGGGCTGGACCTCCATTTGCAGGGAGCTGAACTGGCTGCGGATATAGGGCAGGTGGCGGCGGAAGTAGTCCATCCCCACTTTGGTCTGATGCTCACCGGTGACCAGCAGCAGGTGGCTGAAGCCCAGCTCGCGGATAGCGGCACACTCCCGGGCTATCTCGGCGTCATCAAGGGTTTTGCGCTTCAGATGGTTACTCATCGAAAAGCCGCAGTAGGTGCAGTCGTTGGCGCACAGGTTGGAAAGATACAGCGGCACATAAAAACTGACCGTGTTGCCAAAGCGCTGGCGGGTCAGGGCGTGGGCCTTCTGCGCCATCGCCTCCAGGTATCCGGCTGCCGCCGGGGAGAGCAGGGCGAGCATATCTTCCCGGTCCGGGCGGCGGGCGGCGAGGGCGGCCTCCACATCACGGGGGGTTTTGCTGTTGATCCGCAGCCGGATATCGTCGTTATCCAGCTGTTGCCAGCGTTGGGTAAAGGTTTCCATCAGCAGTGCTCCAGAAAGCCGGTCAGCGGGCTGGTGGCCCGGGCCTGAGTATGGCGTTTCCCCGGGCCGGACCGGGCGGCAATCTGGCCTGCCTCCACGGCCAGACGGAATGCCCGGGCCATCTGTACCGGATCATCCGCCACGGCGATGGCGGTATTCACCAGCACCGCATCGGCGCCCATTTCCAGCGCTTCGCAGGCGTGGTGCGGCACGCCGATCCCCGCATCAACCACCACCGGCACCCGGGCCTGCTCGATAATAATCTCCAGCATGGCGCGGGTTTGCAGCCCCTGGTTAGAGCCGATCGGTGCGCCAAGGGGCATCACGGCGGCGCATCCGGCCTCTTCCAGCCGTTTACACAGTACCGGGTCTGCGCCGCAGTAGGGCAGTACCACAAAACCCTGTCTGACCAGCGCTTCAGCCGCTTTCAGGGTTTCGATGGGATCCGGCAGTAAATAGCGGGCGTCCGGGTGGATCTCCAGTTTGACCCAGTGGGTGCCCAGCGCTTCCCGGGCGAGCCGGGCGGCAAATATCGCCTCTTCAGCGGTTTTTGCCCCGGAGGTATTGGGCAGCAGGCTGACACCCAGCGCCTGAAGGGGGGAGAGAATATCATCGCGCTGGCCCTGCAAATCCAGGCGCTTCATGGCCATGGTCACCAGCTGGGAGCCGGAGGCGGTGATCGCCGCGCTCATCACCTCTGGTGAGGCGAATTTACCGGTGCCGGTAAACAGCGGCGAAGAGAATGTCTTATCAGCAATCTGTAACATGTTAACCCCCGGCAATAGCCTGAAAGAGCAGGATCTGGTCCCCGTCGCGCAGCAGGTGTTGCGGCCACTGCGCCCGGGGAATAATGGTCTGGTTGACCGCCAGCGCACAGCCGGACTGGCGGATCTCAAGTTGTGCCAGGAACTGGCTGATGTTGCAGCCCTCCGGGCACTGAACGGTCTGGTCGTTAAACTGGATCTGCATGGTGTCCTCCGCAAACCGGGCAATCCGGCGCCCGGCGTAGTGCCAGGGTGCGCCACTGGAGCGCTCTGGCATCAAACAGCTGTAATTTGCCACTGGCAACAGCCATTCCGCTGAGCAGCTTCAGCGCTTCCAGCGCCTGTAAGGTGCCCATGATGCCCACCACCGGTCCCGGGATACCGGCGGTGCGGCAGTTAAGTGCCGGTTCGGCATCCTCTGGCCACAGGCAGCGGTAGCAGCCGCTGGACCAGGGGGGCGTCAGTACCATCAGCTGGCCGCTGAACCCCACGGCGCTGGCGCTGATTAGCGGCGTGTCCAGCGCCACGCAGGCGGCGTTGATTTCCTGGCGGGCGGCCATATTGTCGGTGCAGTCAAGCACCAGGTCCGCCCGGGCGACAGCCTGGCGCAATGGCAGGCCGGATAACCGCTGGTGGAGGACATCCACGCGGATGGCCGGGTTGAGCCGCTCAAGCTGGCGTTTCGCCACCTTTGCTTTGGGCTGTTCAAGGTCGCCGCTGCTGAACAGGATCTGGCGCTGCAGGTTGCTGATATGCACGGTGTCGTCATCGGCCACGACCAGGTGGCCCACCCCGGCCCCGGCCAGGTAGAGGGCCGCCGGGGAGCCCAGCCCGCCAAGGCCGATAATCAGCACCTGGCTGGCGAGCAGTTTTTGCTGGCCCTCCAGGGCTATCTCCTCCAGCAGCAGCTGGCGGCTGTAGCGCATAAAATCTGCGTCATTCATCCCCGGCACCCGCAATGTCCAGCAGCTGTGCCGTGGCCTGGCGCCAGTCCGGCGCCTGTGTTATCGCGCTGACCACAGCAATACTGCCGACGCCGGTATCCATCACTGCGGGTGCCCGGGCAATGCTGATACCGCCAATGGCCACTGTCGGGTACTCTCCCAGGCGCCGGATATGTGCCGCCAGCTGTGCCAGCCCCTGGGGGGCGGAGGGCATCTGTTTGGTCAGGGTGGGGAACACATGGCCCAGGGCGATATAGGAAGGTCTGGCCGCGAGCGCGACGTCGATTTCCATATCGTCATGGGTGGACACCCCGAGCCGCAGCCCCGCTTTACGGATGGCGTTCAGATCGGTGGTTTCCAGGTCCTCCTGGCCCAGGTGGACCCCGTAGGCCTGGTGTTTAATCGCCAGCCGCCAGTAGTCGTTAATAAACAGCCGGGCGTTATAGCGCCTGCCCAGGGCGATAGCCGCAGCCACATCGGCCTCGACCTCGTGGTCCTGCTTGTCTTTAATGCGCAGCTGGATAGTACGCACACCGGCCTCCAGCAGGCGGGCAATCCACTCCACCGAGTCAACAACCGGGTAGAGCCCCAGGCACCGGGGCATGGCGGGAAAATCGGGTTGGTACAGCATTATATTTCCTCCTGGCGAAGATAGATCTCCCCGCCTTTCGTCTGGAAAGCGCGCGACATATCTGCCATACCGGCATCCATTTGCTGGCGGGCAGCGTAGTCGCGCACATCCTGGCTGATTTTCATTGAACAGAATTTGGGCCCGCACATGGAGCAGAAGTGGGCCACCTTGCCGGATGCCTGGGGCAGTGTTGCATCGTGGTAGGCCCGGGCGGTAAAGGGATCCAGCGCGAGGTTAAACTGATCCTCCCAGCGGAATTCAAAACGCGCTTTCGACATGGCGTTATCGCGGATCTGGGCGCCGGGGTGCCCTTTTGCCAGATCGGCTGCGTGGGCGGCAATTTTGTAGGTGATAAGCCCCTGGCGGACATCGTCTTTATCCGGCAGGCCGAGGTGCTCCTTCGGGGTCACATAGCAGAGCATGGCGCAGCCGAACCAGCCGATCATCGCCGCACCAATCCCGGAGGTGAAATGATCATAGCCCGGGGCAATGTCTGTGGTGAGCGGGCCGAGGGTGTAGAACGGGGCCTCGTGGCAGTGCTCCAGCTCTTCGGTCATATTGCGCTGGATCATCTGCATCGGCACATGGCCCGGGCCTTCGATCATCACCTGCACGTCATACTCCCGGGCGATGCTGGTCAGCTCACCAAGGGTGTGTAACTCGGCGAACTGGGCTTCATCGTTGGCGTCCTGAATTGATCCCGGGCGCAGCCCGTCGCCGAGGGATAGGGCCACATCATAGGCCGCGCAGATCTCGCAGATCTCCCGGAAGTGCTGGTAAAGAAAGTTTTCCTGATGGTGGGACAGGCACCACTTAGCCATGATCGACCCCCCGCGCGAGACGATCCCGGTCAGGCGTTTTGCGGTCATCGGCACATAGCGCAGCAGAACCCCGGCGTGGATAGTAAAGTAGTCGACCCCTTGTTCTGCCTGCTCCAGCAGCGTATCCCGGAAGATGTCCCAGTTCAGGTTTTCGGCAATGCCGTTAACCTTCTCCAGGGCCTGATAAACGGGCACCGTGCCGATGGGCACCGGGCTGTTGCGCAGGATCCACTCCCGGGTTTCGTGGATATAGCGCCCGGTGGAGAGATCCATCACCGTATCGGCCCCCCAGCGGGTGGCCCAGACCAGCTTTTCCACCTCTTCTTCAATGGATGAGCTCACCGCCGAGCTGCCGATATTGGCGTTCACCTTCACCAGGAAGTTGCGGCCGATAATCATCGGCTCTGACTCCGGGTGGTTAATGTTGGCCGGGATAATCGCCCGGCCAGCGGCCACCTCAGCGCGCACAAATTCACCGGTGATATTCTCCGGCAGCCGGGCACCAAACCCCTGGCCCGGGTGCTGTTGGCGTAAAACCGCACTGCGAATGCGCTCGCGGCCCATGTTCTCGCGAATGGCGATAAACTCCATCTCCGGGGTGATTATCCCCTGGCGGGCATAGTGAAGCTGGGTGACACATTGCCCGCTACGGGCGCGTCTGGGGCGGGGCAGCGCCCGGAAGCGCAACTCGTCAAGGGTATCGTCTGCCAGGCGCTGGCGGCTCCAGGTGGAGCTGCGGGCGTCCAGGGGCTCGGTATCGTTACGCTGCGCTATCCACGGCTGGCGTAATCTGGCCAGCCCCTGGTGCACATCCACCTGGATTGCCGGATCCCCGTAAGGGCCGGAGGTGTCATACACCACAACCGCTTCGTTGGGCTCATAGCGGGGCGAGTGGGGATCCTGGTTTATCAGGGTCGGGCTGAGCTGGATTTCACGCACCGGCACGCGGATATCTTCCCGGCTGCCGGTGAGGTAAATACGCTGTGAACTGGGGTAACTGGTCCCTTCAAGGGTGTTGATAAAGTGCCGGGCGGCATCGCGCTGCGCGCGACGGTCTGGTTTTTCTGTGGTGTTGGACATAGCTCATTTCCGGTTTAAACGCAGAATATGGCTTGCCAGAACGACGGAAGGAGTAATTTACCCTGAGTTATCACCCGGTGAAGAAGCCGGTGAGCTCAGTGAAAACAGTGAGGCATTACTCTTGTTCCCTTCGCAGGTTTTAACCTGATCAGGTTCCGCGGATCCCGAATTAACGGTCTCAGCCCGCGGCGAACGTAAACGCTCACCTCTGGGCACTCCGACAAGATTCATCCCCGCATGTGCGGGGGCAGTTGTAAATTACGCGTTAATACGCAGAAACTCAAGCAGGACGGGTTAACGGATTTCCGTCATTGGCGCTGAGATCCCGGCTGAGCTCCAGCGCCATCAGCATCAGCTTATCTTCCAGGGCAAACCGGGTCTCCATGGCTTCACCCAGCCCGGAAAGGGCTTGCTGAAATTCGGCAAAATCATCATGCTCCAGAGCGCTCTCCAGATGCAGATCGTAATAGGCCATAATTTGCTGCGTGTTGGCTTCAAGCTGCGGGCAGATTTGCGATGTGGCGAGCTGTGCGTAATTTCCTTTAATTTCACCGATAATGCGCGCATAAATATGGAAATGACCGGCAGATAAATAATCCACCAGGCCCTGGCAAAAGGCATCCAGCGCCATTTCATCGATGGCGGCCAGCGAACTTTTCCCTGGTGTCAGGCCGACCAGGTTATACCAGGCGATTAACAGGTGCTTTCTTTGCAGCAGCCACTGGTCGACGAGTGTGTTATTTCCGTTAAGGCGTTCTGTCAGGGATTTTAGCTGGTTTAACATAGATGACTCCGTAAATGGGGTAAGTCGTTAAGCAGCACCAGTAGTAAAAATGTAATTAAAATGTAAATACGAGATTGCCAGTGAAGCTGGAGTAGCGCAAGTGTTAGCAGATCGCATAATTGAAAAATTAGACCACGGCTGGTGGGTCGTCAGCCACTACCATAAATTATGGTTACCCGGGGGGGCGCTGCCATACGGGCAGGCCGGAGAATGGGGGCTGGAGGGGCTTACCGCCCGCCGGATTGGTGAATGGCAGGGAGAGCCGGTCTGGCTGATTTGCCAGCAGCAGCCACAGGATATGGGCTCAGTGCGCCAGATTATCGACCAGGATGCCGGGCTGTTTCAGCTGGCGGGCCGGGGGGTACAGCTGGCGGAATTTTACCGCTCTCACCACTATTGCGGGTATTGCGGCCACAGTATGCACCCGAGTAAAACCGAGTGGGCGCTGTTGTGCAGCCACTGCCGGGAGCGCTATTACCCGCAAATCGCCCCCTGCATTATTGTTGCCATCCGCAAGGGGGATTCTATTTTACTGGGCAAGCACGTGCGCCACCGTAATGGGGTCTATACGGTGCTGGCCGGGTTTGTGGAAGTGGGCGAGACCCTGGAGCAGGCCGTATCCCGTGAAGTGATGGAAGAGAGCGGCATCCGGGTGAAGAATCTGCATTATGTCAGCTCCCAGCCCTGGCCGTTCCCCCAGTCTCTGATGATGGCCTTTACCGCAGAATACGCGGGCGGCGAGATAGCCATTGATCGTAAGGAACTGCTGGATGCGGGCTGGTATCGTTATGACCAGCTGCCTCTGTTGCCGGCGGTGGGCACCGTAGCGCGACGGCTGATTGAAGATACAGTGGCCCGGTGTCGGGCAGACTGTGAATGACATGTTACACTGACGCCCCGTTGATACAGGAAATGGACGAATGACCGAACTCAAAAACGATCGTTACTTGCGCGCGCTGCTGCGCCAGCCCGTGGATATGACACCCGTATGGATGATGCGCCAGGCGGGGCGCTATTTACCGGAATATAAAGCCACCCGTGCGCAGGCCGGTGATTTTATGTCCCTGTGCCGTAACGCTGAGCTGGCCTGTGAGGTGACACTCCAGCCCCTGCGGCGCTACCGGCTGGATGCGGCGATTTTATTTTCCGATATTCTCACCATCCCGGATGCCATGGGGCTGGGTCTGAGCTTCGGCGCCGGTGAAGGCCCGCGCTTTGCGCGGCCGGTCACCTGTAAAGCGGATGTGGATCGTATCCCGGTGCCGGACCCGGAAGATGAGCTGCGTTATGTGATGGACGCGGTGCGCACCATCCGCCGGGAGCTGAAGGGCGAGGTGCCGCTGATCGGCTTTTCCGGCAGCCCCTGGACCCTGGCCACCTATATGGTGGAAGGCAGCGGCAGCAAGGCGTTTACCGTGATTAAAAAGATGATGTATGCCGAGCCGCAGACCCTGCATGCCCTGCTGGAGAAGCTCGCGCAGAGCGTTATCTTGTACCTTAATGCGCAGATCCGCGCCGGTGCCCAGTCGGTCATGATTTTTGACACCTGGGGCGGCGTGCTGACCGGCCGGGATTATCAGCAGTTCTCCCTCGACTATATGCATCAAATTGTCGCTGGCCTGCAGCGGGAAAATGACGGCCGCCGGGTGCCGGTAACGCTCTTTACCAAGGGGGGCGGCCAGTGGCTGGAAGCGATGGCCGCAACCGGGTGTGACGCCCTGGGGCTGGACTGGAGCACCGACATTGCCGATGCCCGGCGCCGGGTGGGCCACAAGGTGGCCCTGCAGGGCAATATGGATCCCTCCGTACTGTATGCGCCGGTGGCGCGAATTGAGCAGGAGGTGGCATCCATTCTGGCGGGCTTTGGTCACGGGGAGGGGCATGTGTTTAACCTCGGCCACGGGATCCACCAGGATGTGCCCCCAGAACACGCGGGCGCGTTTGTTGACGCGGTGCACCGCCTCTCTGTGCCTTACCACCCCTGAGGAGCGGCTATGGATCTTGCCGCGCTGCGCGCGCAGCAACAGGCGCTGGCGCACCTGGTGGTCACGGAGGATCGGCTTATCGCCGATCCTCCCCGCTGGGTGGGCGGGGCCGATGTTGGTTTCGAAGACGAAGGCCGGATCACCCGTGCGGCACTGGTGGTTCTGGCGTGGCCCTCCCTGGCGCTTATGGAGTATCAGATAGCCAGGATCCCAACGGTGATGCCTTATATTCCGGGGTTTTTGTCATTCCGGGAAACGCCCGCCCTTCAGGCGGCCTGGCAACAGCTGAGCCGCAAGCCGGATTTGCTGCTGGTGGATGGCCATGGCCGCTCTCACCCGCGGCGGCTGGGGGTGGCCTGCCACTTTGGCCTGCTGGAAGATGTGCCCACTATCGGGGTGGCGAAAAAGCGCCTGTGTGGCCAGTTCCAGCTCCCGTCAGAGGCACCGGGTGCGCTGGCCCCCCTGACAGATAAAGACCAGCAACTGGGCTGGGTATGGCGCAGTAAAGCGCGCTGTAATCCGCTGTTTATCTCCACCGGTCACCGGGTCAGCCTGGATACGGCGCTGAGCTGGGTACAGCGCTGTATGGCCGGGTATCGCCTGCCGGAGCCCACCCGCTGGGCGGATGCGGTGGCATCACGTAAACCGGCGTTTTTGCGCTGGCAGGAAATCCACGAATGATTGGGGTACACTGCCCGCACTATCGCCCTTGTGAGAATGTTTAATGTTACAGAATCCGATCCATCTGCGTCTTGAGAAGCTGGAAAGCTGGCAGCACGTCACCTTTATGGCCTGCCTGTGTGAGCGTATGTATCCCAACTATGCCATGTTCTGCCAGCAAACGGCGTTTGGCGACGGGCAGCTCTATCGCCGTATCCTTGATCTGGTGTGGGAGACGCTCACGGTCAAAGACGCCAAAGTGAATTTCGACAGCCAGCTGGAAAAACTGGAAGACGCGATCCCGGTTGGTGAGGATTACGATATCTACGGTGTCTGGCCCGCTATCGACGCCTGTGTGGCATTAAGCGAGCTGCTGCACGCACAGCTGAGTGGCGAGACACTCGAACACGCCATTGAGGTCAGTAAGACCTCCGTCACCACCGTGGCAATGCTGGAAATGACCCAGGCCGGGCGGGAAATGACCGAAGAAGAGCTGAAAATTAACCCGGCTGTAGAGCAGGAGTGGGACATCCAGTGGGAGATTTTCCGCCTGCTGGCCGCCTGTGAAGAGCGGGACCTTGAGCTGATCAAAGGACTGCGTGCAGACCTGCGTGAGGCCGGCAGTAGCAATATCGGTATAAATTTACAGCAATAGGACAACAAAACGTGACTTACTGCCTGTTTTGTCGTGCCTGAAGGCTTCCCATCAACCCCCCGTCTGGTCTACATTTGTGGGGCGAAAAAAAGTGGCTATCGGTGCGTGTATGCAGGAGAGTGCTATTCAGGCATTTCCGTCGCACTCGATGCTTAGCAAGCGATAAACACATTGTAAGGATAACTTATGAATAAGACTCAACTGATTGATGTAATTGCTGACAAGGCTGATCTGTCCAAAGTGCAGGCGAAAGCAGCTCTGGAATCCACTCTGGCAGCAATTACTGAGTCTCTGAAAGAAGGTGACGCTGTTCAACTGGTAGGTTTCGGTACCTTCAAAGTGAACCACCGCGCTGAGCGTACTGGCCGCAACCCGCAGACCGGTAAAGAAATCAAAATCGCCGCAGCTAACGTGCCGGCATTTGTTTCTGGTAAAGCACTGAAAGACGCTGTTAAGTAAGCCACGGCGAAACAGTGACGCGTTTTGACAGAGGGGCGATTGCGCCCCTTTTGTTTAGCTGGCGCCGCGGGGCTATTCTGGTCGCGGCCCTTTTATTGCAGGCCTGCAGCGGCAGTTCTGCCATCCCTCCTTTTACCGCCAGCGGCTATGTGTCCGATGACGGCGCAGTACGTATCTGGCGCAAAGATGACGCCCACGGCGGTGTGCATATCCTGGCGGTATACAGCCCCTGGGGCCAGGGCACAACATCAACCCGCGAATACCGCTGGCAGGATGAGCGGTTAACCTCCCTTGAACTGACCGGGCTGACAACGCCCCGGGAGCAGATCAAAGTGCGCTTTGATGACAAAGGCGAGCTGAGCTTTATGCAGCGGGATGTGGGCAACAGCAGGCAGCAGCTCTCCAGCGATCAAATAGCGCTTTACCAGTACCGGGCGACCAGGCTCCGGCAGACCAGCGACGCATTACGTAGCGGGCGGGTTGCCCTGTACCAGGGGCGCTGGCAGCCAGACGGCAACGTGGTGACCTGCGCCGGGAAAACCGTCTCTCCGGCACTTGATAGTGCCGCTCTCGGCCATATTCGCCAGCGGCAAAGCCATTCAGCAGGGGCGGTGAACATTGCCTGGCTGGAAGCTCCCGAAGGGGCGCAGCTACTGCTGGTGGCCAATGAAGACTTCTGCCGCTGGGAGCCCGAAGCGCAGAGCTTCTGAGCCCGGTGTTTCCCGGGAACAAAAAAGCCGCCCGCAGGCGGCTATCAGAATTAGCGGTGACTCAGTCAGCCTGTTGCTCTCTGGCAATGGCGCGGTAACCGATATCTTTACGGCAGAAACAGCCGTCCCAGTGGATGTGGGACAATAACCGGTAAGCGGCCTGTTGCGCTTCGGCCACCGTGTCGCCCAGGGCCGTTACGCACAGCACGCGCCCGCCGCTGGTCACCACCTGGTTATCCCCGGAAAGCGCCGTTCCCGCATGGAACACCTTCGCGGTGGTGGTGTCTTCCTCCGGCAGGCCGTGGATAACATCACCTTTACGGTAATCCCCCGGGTAACCCCCGGCGGCCATGACCACCCCTAAGGATGCGCGCGGATCCCACTCAGAGCGCTGGGTATCCAGCTTGCCCTCACAGGCGGCCAGGCACAGGGCCACCAGATCAGACTTCATGCGCAGCATAATCGGCTGGGTTTCCGGATCGCCAAACCGGCAGTTGAACTCGATAACTTTCGGGTTGCCCTGCTTGTCGATCATCAGCCCGGCATACAGGAACCCAGTGTAGGTATTCCCTTCCGCCGTCATACCGCGCACGGTAGGCCATATGATGCGCTCCATGGTGCGCTGGTGGATCTCGTCCGTGACCACCGGTGCCGGGGAGTAAGCCCCCATACCGCCGGTATTCGGGCCGGTATCCCCATCGCCGACGCGCTTATGATCCTGGCTGGTGGCCATGGGCAGCACGTGCTCGCCATCCACCATCACGATAAAGCTCGCTTCTTCGCCGTCGAGGAACTCCTCAATCACAATGCGGTGGCCCGCATCACCAAAGGCATTGCCCGCCAGCATATCCCGGACGGCGGCTTCCGCCTCCTGGAGGGTCATCGCCACGATAACCCCTTTACCGGCGGCCAGGCCATCGGCCTTGATAACGATCGGCGCGCCTTTCTCGCGCAGGTACGCAAGGGCAGGCTCGATGTCGGTGAAGTTCTGGTATTCCGCCGTCGGGATATTGTGGCGGGCCAGAAAATCTTTGGTAAAGGCTTTGGAGCCTTCCAGCTGGGCGGCTCCCCGGGTGGGGCCGAAGATGGTCAGGCCTGCGTCACGGAATGCATCCACCAGGCCGATGACCAGCGGGGCTTCCGGCCCGACGATGGTTAAATCAACCTTTTCCTGACGGGCGAAATCCAGCAGGGCCGGAATATCTGTCGGGCTGATATCCACATTGCGCAGTGCCGGCTCCAGCGCCGTACCGGCGTTACCCGGCGCGACAAACACCGTTTTTACCAGAGGGGAGCGGGCGGCTTTCCAGGCCAGGGCGTGCTCCCGCCCGCCGTTACCAATAACTAATACTTTCATGGTGTCGCTCCCTGATTAATGGCGGAAGTGGCGCATACTGGTGAAGATCATGGCAATGCCGTGCTCGTCGGCCGCGGCAATCACTTCTTCATCACGAATGGAGCCACCCGGCTGAATAACACAGGTCACGCCCACTTCTGCGGCCGCGTCGATACCGTCACGGAACGGGAAGAAGGCGTCAGAAGCCATGGCCGAGCCTTTCACTTCCAGGCCTTCATCCGCGGCTTTGATTCCGGCAATTTTAGCCGAGTAGACCCGGCTCATCTGGCCGGCGCCAATGCCGATGGTCAT
The DNA here is from genome assembly GCF_000262305.1 of Shimwellia blattae DSM 4481 = NBRC 105725. NCBI lineage: Bacteria > Pseudomonadati > Pseudomonadota > Gammaproteobacteria > Enterobacterales > Enterobacteriaceae > Shimwellia > Shimwellia blattae. The sequence continues at coordinate 3,835,852 of NC_017910.1, read as the reverse complement.
ATTCTCTTTGGCGTAGACGATGGCGTTAGATTTCACGAACTTCGCCACCTTCCAGCAGAACAGGGCATCACGCAGCTCCTGCGCGGTAGGCTGGCGTTTGGTGACCACGTGCAGCTCCTCTGCGCTGACCATACCCAGATCGCGCTCCTGAACCAGCAGGCCGCCATTCACCCGTTTGAAATCCAGGCCCGGCACCCGCTGCTGCCATTCACCACAGCGCAGCACGCGCACGTTTTGTTTGGTGGCGGTAATTTTCAGCGCCTCTTCACTAACGGACGGGGCAATAATCACTTCCACAAACTGGCGCGAGACGATGGCCTGGGCGGTTTCGGCATCCAGCTCGCGGTTAAAGGCAATAATGCCGCCGAAAGCAGAGGTCGGATCGGTCTTCCAGGCGCGGTTATAGGCGTCCAGAATGGAGCCGTCTACCGCCACACCGCACGGGTTGGCGTGTTTGACTATCACGCAGGCGGGCTGATCAAACTCTTTGACACATTCCAGCGCCGCATCGGTATCGGCAATGTTGTTGTAGGAGAGCGCCTTGCCCTGCAACTGCTCTGCCGTGGCAACGGAGGCTTCCTGAACCTGCTCTTCAATATAGAAGGCGGCCTGCTGGTGGCTGTTCTCGCCGTAGCGCATATCCTGCTTCTTAATAAAGTTCAGGTTCAGGGTACGCGGGAAGTAGCCGGAAACATCGCTGGTATCCCCGTGGTACGGCGGCACCATACGGCCAAAGTAGTTGGCGATCATGCTGTCGTAGGCGGCGGTATGTTCGAAGGCTTTGATGGCGAGATCAAAACGGGTTTCCAGCGTCAGGGAACCGTCGTTGGCATCCATCTCTTTAATAATGGCGTTGTAGTCACTGCTCTTGACCACAATGGCCACATCTTTATGGTTCTTGGCGGCGGAGCGCACCATGGTAGGCCCGCCGATATCGATATTCTCAACCGCATCTTCCAGGGAGCAGCCCGGGCGGGCAACGGTCTGGGCGAAGGGGTAGAGGTTGACCACAACCATATCAATAGGGGAGATAGCGTGCTGCGCCATGATGTCGTCATCCTGGCCACGGCGGCCGAGAATGCCGCCATGCACTTTCGGGTGCAGGGTTTTGACGCGTCCGTCCATCATTTCCGGGAAGCCGGTGTAGTCAGACACTTCGGTAACAGGCAGGCCAGCATCTGCCAGCAGGCGGGCAGTACCGCCGGTGGAGAGCAGCTCAACGCCGCGTTGGGAGAGCGCCTGAGCAAATTCGACGATACCGGCTTTGTCAGAAACACTGAGCAGCGCGCGGCGGACTGGACGACGTTGTTGCATGGTATTAAATCCCCGGGATTTGAACATTACAGAGAGCGTTAGCTGAGTTTTTACCGATAAAAACTCAGCTAACGCCCCGAAAGGGGCATTCTTATCAGTGAGCGCATTGTAACGAAAACGTTTGCGTAACGCTCGCGAATTTTTCTGTTTCTCCGTTAATGATAAAAACGGGCTATCCCTGTGGATAAAACAGTGCATAAACGGGTATAAAGCGGGGTTTTGCTGGGGAATGCAGCAGTCAGTCATTTTTGTGCAATCTTTCTGTTGCAGGCGGCGCAGAACTCCCTATAATGCGCCTCCATCGACACGGCAGCTGTGACAGACATCACGGCAAACAGCGGTGAAGATTGAAGAGAAAGCCTGAAAATAACGGTTGACTCTGAAAAAGGAAAGCGTAACATACGCCACCTCGCGACAGAGCGCTAAGCGCGTCGCACTGCTCTTTAACAATTTATCAGACAATCTGTGTGGGCACTCTAAGGCACTGATATCTTAACGTCGCAAGACGAAAAATGATTATCAAGTCTCAAGAGTGACTAACAGTTAATTCATTACGAATAAACAGTTTAATTCTTTGAGCATCAAACTTTGAATTGAAGAGTTTGATCATGGCTCAGATTGAACGCTGGCGGCAGGCTTAACACATGCAAGTCGAACGGTAACAGGAATCAGCTTGCTGATTCGCTGACGAGTGGCGGACGGGTGAGTAATGTCTGGGAAACTGCCTGATGGAGGGGGATAACTACTGGAAACGGTAGCTAATACCGCATAATGTCGCAAGACCAAAGTGGGGGACCTTCGGGCCTCATACCATCGGATGTGCCCAGATGGGATTAGCTAGTAGGTGGGGTAACGGCTCACCTAGGCGACGATCCCTAGCTGGTCTGAGAGGATGACCAGCCACACTGGAACTGAGACACGGTCCAGACTCCTACGGGAGGCAGCAGTGGGGAATATTGCACAATGGGCGCAAGCCTGATGCAGCCATGCCGCGTGTATGAAGAAGGCCTTCGGGTTGTAAAGTACTTTCAGCGGGGAGGAAGGGATTAAGGTTAATAACCTTAGTCATTGACGTTACCCGCAGAAGAAGCACCGGCTAACTCCGTGCCAGCAGCCGCGGTAATACGGAGGGTGCAAGCGTTAATCGGAATTACTGGGCGTAAAGCGCACGCAGGCGGTTGATTAAGTCAGATGTGAAATCCCCGGGCTTAACCTGGGAACTGCATTTGAAACTGGTCAGCTTGAGTCTCGTAGAGGGGGGTAGAATTCCAGGTGTAGCGGTGAAATGCGTAGAGATCTGGAGGAATACCGGTGGCGAAGGCGGCCCCCTGGACGAAGACTGACGCTCAGGTGCGAAAGCGTGGGGAGCAAACAGGATTAGATACCCTGGTAGTCCACGCCGTAAACGATGTCAACTTGGAAGTTGTGGTCTTGAACCGTGGCTTCCGGAGCTAACGCGTTAAGTTGACCGCCTGGGGAGTACGGCCGCAAGGTTAAAACTCAAATGAATTGACGGGGGCCCGCACAAGCGGTGGAGCATGTGGTTTAATTCGATGCAACGCGAAGAACCTTACCTGGTCTTGACATCCATAGAACTTGGCAGAGATGCCTTGGTGCCTTCGGGAGCTATGAGACAGGTGCTGCATGGCTGTCGTCAGCTCGTGTTGTGAAATGTTGGGTTAAGTCCCGCAACGAGCGCAACCCCTATCCTCTGTTGCCAGCACTTCGGGTGGGAACTCAGGGGAGACTGCCAGTGATAAACTGGAGGAAGGTGGGGATGACGTCAAGTCATCATGGCCCTTACGACCAGGGCTACACACGTGCTACAATGGCGCATACAAAGAGAAGCGACCTCGCGAGAGCAAGCGGATCTCATAAAGTGCGTCGTAGTCCGGATTGGAGTCTGCAACTCGACTCCATGAAGTCGGAATCGCTAGTAATCGTGGATCAGAATGCCACGGTGAATACGTTCCCGGGCCTTGTACACACCGCCCGTCACACCATGGGAGTGGGTTGCAAAAGAAGTAGGTAGCTTAACCTTCGGGAGGGCGCTTACCACTTTGTGATTCATGACTGGGGTGAAGTCGTAACAAGGTAACCGTAGGGGAACCTGCGGTTGGATCACCTCCTTACCTTAAAGATACAACCTTTTAGTGCTCACACAGATTGTCTGATGAAAGTAGAGAAGCAAGGCGTCTTGCGAACGAGACTACAGTGTCCCCTTCGTCTAGAGGCCCAGGACACCGCCCTTTCACGGCGGTAACAGGGGTTCGAATCCCCTAGGGGACGCCACTTGCTGGTATGTAAGTGAAAGTTGCGTGCCGATATATCTCAAAACTGACTTGCAAGAGTCATGTTTGAGATATTTGCTCTTTAAAAATCTGGAACAAGCTGAAAATTGAAACAATAAACGCGTAAGCGTTTATGAGTCTCTCAAATTATCACACCTGAAGACATCTTCGGGTTGTGAGGTTAAGCGACTAAGCGTACACGGTGGATGCCCTGGCAGTCAGAGGCGATGAAGGACGTGCTAATCTGCGAAAAGCGCCGGCGAGGTGATATGAACCTTTGACCCGGCGATGTCCGAATGGGGAAACCCAGTGTGATTCGTCACACTATCGTTAGCTGAATACATAGGCTAACGAGGCGAACCGGGGGAACTGAAACATCTAAGTACCCCGAGGAAAAGAAATCAACCGAGATTCCCCCAGTAGCGGCGAGCGAACGGGGAGCAGCCCAGAGTCTGAATCAGCGTGTGTGTTAGTGGAAGCGTCTGGAAAGTCGCGCGATACAGGGTGAAAGCCCCGTACACGAAAATGCACATGTTGTGAACTCGATGAGTAGGGCGGGACACGTGATATCCTGTCTGAAGATGGGGGGACCATCCTCCAAGGCTAAATACTCCTGACTGACCGATAGTGAACCAGTACCGTGAGGGAAAGGCGAAAAGAACCCCGGCGAGGGGAGTGAAAAAGAACCTGAAACCGTGTACGTACAAGCAGTGGGAGCATCCTTCGGGGTGTGACTGCGTACCTTTTGTATAATGGGTCAGCGACTTATATTCTGTAGCAAGGTTAACCGAATAGGGGAGCCGCAGGGAAACCGAGTCTTAACTGGGCGTTAAGTTGCAGGGTATAGACCCGAAACCCGGTGATCTAGCCATGGGCAGGTTGAAGGTTGGGTAACACTAACTGGAGGACCGAACCGACTAATGTTGAAAAATTAGCGGATGACTTGTGGCTGGGGGTGAAAGGCCAATCAAACCGGGAGATAGCTGGTTCTCCCCGAAAGCTATTTAGGTAGCGCCTCGTGAACTCATCTGTGGGGGTAGAGCACTGTTTCGGCTAGGGGGTCATCCCGACTTACCAACCCGATGCAAACTACGAATACCACAGAATGTTATCACGGGAGACACACGGCGGGTGCTAACGTCCGTCGTGAAGAGGGAAACAACCCAGACCGCCAGCTAAGGTCCCAAAGTCACAGTTAAGTGGGAAACGATGTGGGAAGGCCCAGACAGCCAGGATGTTGGCTTAGAAGCAGCCATCATTTAAAGAAAGCGTAATAGCTCACTGGTCGAGTCGGCCTGCGCGGAAGATGTAACGGGGCTAAACTGTGCACCGAAGCTGCGGCAGCGACACTATGTGTTGTTGGGTAGGGGAGCGTTCTGTAAGCCGTTGAAGGTGGTCTGTGAGGGCTGCTGGAGGTATCAGAAGTGCGAATGCTGACATAAGTAACGATAATGCGGGTGAAAAACCCGCACGCCGGAAGACCAAGGGTTCCTGTCCAACGTTAATCGGGGCAGGGTGAGTCGACCCCTAAGGCGAGGCCGAAAGGCGTAGTCGATGGGAAACAGGTTAATATTCCTGTACTTGGTGTTACTGCGAAGGGGGGACGGAGAAGGCTATGTTATCCGGGCGACGGTCGTCCCGGTTTAAGCGTGTAGGTGTGTGGACCAGGCAAATCCGGTTCACTTTAACACTGAGGCGTGATGACGAGGCACTACGGTGCTGAAGTAACAAATGCCCTGCTTCCAGGAAAAGCCTCTAAGCATCAGGTAACACGAAATCGTACCCCAAACCGACACAGGTGGTCAGGTAGAGAATACCAAGGCGCTTGAGAGAACTCGGGTGAAGGAACTAGGCAAAATGGTGCCGTAACTTCGGGAGAAGGCACGCTGACATGTAGGTGAAGCCCCTGCGGGTGGAGCTGAAGTCAGTCGAAGATACCAGCTGGCTGCAACTGTTTATTAAAAACACAGCACTGTGCAAACACGAAAGTGGACGTATACGGTGTGACGCCTGCCCGGTGCCGGAAGGTTAATTGATGGGGTCAGCGCAAGCGAAGCTCCTGATCGAAGCCCCGGTAAACGGCGGCCGTAACTATAACGGTCCTAAGGTAGCGAAATTCCTTGTCGGGTAAGTTCCGACCTGCACGAATGGCGTAATGATGGCCAGGCTGTCTCCACCCGAGACTCAGTGAAATTGAACTCGCTGTGAAGATGCAGTGTACCCGCGGCAAGACGGAAAGACCCCGTGAACCTTTACTATAGCTTGACACTGAACATTGAGCCTTGATGTGTAGGATAGGTGGGAGGCTTTGAAGTGTGGACGCCAGTCTGCATGGAGCCAACCTTGAAATACCACCCTTTAATGTTTGATGTTCTAACGTAGACCCGTGATCCGGGTTGCGGACAGTGTCTGGTGGGTAGTTTGACTGGGGCGGTCTCCTCCCAAAGAGTAACGGAGGAGCACGAAGGTTAGCTAATCCTGGTCGGACATCAGGAGGTTAGTGCAAAGGCATAAGCTAGCTTGACTGCGAGAGTGACGGCTCGAGCAGGTGCGAAAGCAGGTCTTAGTGATCCGGTGGTTCTGAATGGAAGGGCCATCGCTCAACGGATAAAAGGTACTCCGGGGATAACAGGCTGATACCGCCCAAGAGTTCATATCGACGGCGGTGTTTGGCACCTCGATGTCGGCTCATCACATCCTGGGGCTGAAGTAGGTCCCAAGGGTATGGCTGTTCGCCATTTAAAGTGGTACGCGAGCTGGGTTTAGAACGTCGTGAGACAGTTCGGTCCCTATCTGCCGTGGGCGCTGGAGAACTGAGGGGGGCTGCTCCTAGTACGAGAGGACCGGAGTGGACGCATCACTGGTGTTCGGGTTGTCATGCCAATGGCATTGCCCGGTAGCTACATGCGGAAGAGATAAGTGCTGAAAGCATCTAAGCACGAAACTTGCCCCGAGATGAGTTCTCCCTGACCCTATAAGGGTCCTGAAGGAACGTTGAAGACGACGACGTTGATAGGCCGGGTGTGTAAGTGCAGCGATGCATTGAGCTAACCGGTACTAATGAACCGTGAGGCTTAACCTTACAACGCCAAAGATGTTTTGGTGTGAAGACAGAGATGATATTCAGCTTGTTACCGGATAGATGATGTAAGTCTTTTCGATTTTGAGCCACAGCAAGGCGGCAAGAGAACGAGGCGACAGGAGCTTACTGAAGTAAGTGACTGTTGCGAGTGAGCGCAGCCAACGCGGGTGTGGTGCAAAAGAAAAAGACGGACATGAGCACAAAGAATATGCCTGGCGGCCGTAGCGCGGTGGTCCCACCTGACCCCATGCCGAACTCAGAAGTGAAACGCCGTAGCGCCGATGGTAGTGTGGGGTCTCCCCATGCGAGAGTAGGGAACTGCCAGGCTTTAATTAAACGAAAGAGCCCTGTCGGAAGACAGGGCTTTTTTCGTTTAATTTCAGTTTGTCGGTCAGCATTACTCCTCTGACCCCCGGTAGCGTAAATGCAGCAGCGGATAGGCGCGCCCTGCGCTGTCTGTCTGCGACCGTCCGGTTATCTCAAACCCCTGCGCCAGATAAAATGCCAGCGCAGCCCGGTTCTGCTCATTCACATCGGTGGTCAGCGCCGGGCATAAGGTGATGGCGTGATCAAGCAGCAAACTCCCCACCCCTTTACCGTGCCACTGCGGATCGACAAACAGCGCTTCCATATGTTGATCTGCCAGCAGCATAAAACCCAGCGGAATATCCTGTTCACTCACGGCGACCCACAGCGGCGCCTGGGGTAAAAACTGCGCCACCTGCTCACCGATAGCAACCCTGTCCGCCGGTGATAAAAAATGATGGGTGGCATCCACGGCAGCACCCCACAGGGCGACCAGCTGCGGGCCTTCATCATCGCGTGCGCGGCGTATTTGCATCTTTTGCATCTTCTTCCCTTGCGGTTTATTTTCGGTATTCTACCGAAAGCCGCGTCGTGAAACATTTTCACGTTTTGCCTGAAGTCTCGACATTCGCACAGATTATAGTTATCTTCAGCTATCTGGATGTCTAAACGTTTAAACGTATGTAGTGAGGGTTAAGGTTATGCCAATCAGGGTTCCGGACGAATTACCCGCGGTCAATTTTCTGCGCCAGGAAAACGTCTTTGTGATGACAACATCACGGGCCAGCGGGCAGGAGATCCGCCCGCTAAAAGTCCTGATCCTTAATCTGATGCCGAAAAAGATTGAAACCGAAAATCAGTTTCTGCGCCTGCTGTCCAACTCGCCGCTGCAACTGGATATCCGCCTGCTGCGCATTGACCACCGGGAATCCCGCAATACGCCCGCAGAGCACCTGGATACCTTCTACTGTGATTTTGAAGATATCCAGAATGAAAATTATGATGGCCTGATCGTGACCGGCGCGCCGCTCGGGCTGGTCGAGTTTGATGATGTGGCTTACTGGCCGCAGATAACCCGGGTACTGGAGTGGGCGAAAGATCACGTCACCTCAACCCTGTGTGTCTGCTGGGCGGTTCAGGCCGCGCTGAATATCCTGTACGGCATCCCTAAACAGACCCGCAAAGAGAAGATCTCCGGGGTTTATGAGCACTATATCTCCCACCCTCACGCGCTGCTGACCAGAGGGTTTGACGACGCTTTCCTGGCACCGCACTCCCGCTATGCGGACTTCCCCGCAGCGCTGATCCGCGAATATACCGATCTCGAGATTTTCGCCGAATCAGAAGAGGGGGACGCCTACCTGTTTGCCAGCCCGGACAAACGCCTGGCTTTTGTGACCGGCCACCCGGAGTATGATGCGCTGACACTTGCCGGAGAGTATTTTCGCGATCTGGACGCGGGGCTGAACCCGCAATTGCCCCATCGCTACTTCCCGGGGAACGATCCGCAGAAAAAACCCCGGGCCACCTGGCGCAGCCACGGCAACCTGCTGTTCACCAACTGGCTGAACTACTATGTCTACCAGATAACCCCTTACGATCTGCGCCAGATGAACCCCACCCTGGACTAACCCCCGGCTACCCCCCGCCAGCCGGGGGGTATTAAAGATACTGATAGTGACTATAACCCTGGCCGTATGGCCTGCCCGGGCCTGCGCGTCGTATTGTCTGTCCGACACGTACTGTATATGAGGCTATGGTCATGAAAGGAAAAATCGCATTAGAAGAGCACCTCTCCACCGCGCAAAATAATCGTCTGTGGGATGCCACGGGCGAAGCATTACGTAATGGACGCACTTATATGGCAGATGTTGAAAAACGCCTGCTGGAGACCGACCTGCGCCTGCAGGATATGGATGCCTGCGGGATTCGCCACGCGATTTTATCGCTGACCTCACCCGGCGCTCAGTCGATACTGGATGCCGCTGCCGCCACCGAGTTTGCCACCAGTACCAACGACTACATTGCCCGGTATTTCGTGCAGCCCCACCCGGATCGCTTTAGCGCCTTTGCGACAGTGGCGCTACAAAACCCTCAGGCCGCGGCCGATGAACTGGAGCGCGCGGTAAAAAAACTGGGCATGAAAGGGGCGCTGATCAACGGCTACACCAATATGGACGACGCCGGTGCAACCCGCTATCTGGACTCTCCCTCCGTGGAGGTCTTCTGGCAGAAAGTCAGCGAGCTGAATGTGCCGGTTTACCTGCACCCCCGTGAGCCTCTGCCGTCAGCCTGCGGTATTTATCGCGGTTATGAGAGCCTGATTGGCTCAGCGTGGGGCTTTGCCCCAGAAACCGCCGTTCATGCCATTCGCCTGATGATGAGCGGACTGTTCGACCGTTACCCGAATTTAACCGTGATTCTGGGCCACCTGGGGGAAGGGCTGACACACCTGCTGCCGCGTACTGAACACCGCCTGAAAAAACAGCATGAAGGGATCGGCCTCGGGGCAAATCAGCGCCCGCTGACAGACTACCTGGTGAATAATTTCTATGTCACCACCAGCGGCCACTTTACAACCAGCGCCCTGCATAATGCCATTGAAGTGATGGGGGCTGACCGGGTCATGTTCTCTGTCGATTACCCTTATGAAGATATGCACGAAGCGGCGGGCTGGTTCGATCCGCTGACTCTGGATCCCGTGGTGAAACAGGCCATTGCCTGCGGTACAGCCCGGCGGATCTTCAGCCTGCCTGACTAAGCCGGGATAACTGCTGGCGCAGCCAGATTAGCCCGGGATCGTGGTGATAACGCTGGTGCCATACCTGGCGAATGGTAAAAGAGGGGAACGGCACCGGCAGCGGCCAGGCGATACAGGCCGAAGATGCGGAAAACCAGGCCGCCACCTGCCCGGGCACTGTTGCCAGCAACTCACTGCTGGCGACAATTCCCCCCACCCCGAGAAAGTTTGGCACGATCATGGCTATCTGTGGCTCAATGCCGTGGCGCATCAGGTAGCGCTCCGTATCGGCATGTCCTGAGCCGTCTCCACGCACCATCACATGCCGCTCCCTGCGCCAGGCAGACAAATCCGGCGCCTGCTGAATCCGCGGGTGCACCGCGCTGCTCAGGCAGACATAGTGCTCATCAAACAGGCGCTGCTGGTAAAAACTGTCCGGCAGATCCGTTAAATAACCGATAGCCAGGTTGATTTCACCCGACTCCAGCTGTGCGTAGAGCCCGTCGTCAATCTCCCGGATGGCAAACTGGATCTGGTGGGCACCCTGCTGCTTACACAGGGCCAGCAGCCGGGGGATCAGGGTCATCTGGCTGATATCTGCCATAGCCAGGGTAAAGCGGCGCTGGCTGGTGACGGGATCAAACGGCAGTGAGGTATCCAGCTGGTTATCCACCAGATCCAGAATGGCCGATACCGTGGCAAAGATCTGCTGTGCGGCGGGGGTTGGCGCCATTTTCTGGCCCGCCCGGACAAACAGCATATCGTTAAACTCTTCGCGCAGGCGTTTTAATAACAGGCTGCCTGAGGGCTGGCTCAGGGCCAGCTGATCAGAAGCCTGGGAGACATTGCCGCTCAGATACAGCGCACGAAAGAAATACAGCATCTTCAAATCCAGCTCGTTACGCATGGTGGCCTCTTTGCTGATCGCTATCTGCCCATAGTAAATACTGCGCTGCCGGGCGTATTGGATTAACGTGTCGTTTCGTTGGTCACCTGCCGTAACCATTCAGCAACTGAAAACCAGTTACCAATCCGGTAAAAATAAATCACCATATTAATCATCGCGTTAAATCATTTTTATTGTGAAAATGGAAACCGTTTTTGATTTTTTTGATTTCTGAATTAGGCTTAGTTGTGTTGAGTGAAAAGTGCGCACTGATCCACAGGCGGATCAGCAAACGGGAACGGTTGTCAGGGGAGAACCAGTCATGACACAACAGGCTACTAACGAAGAGATCATGTTTCACCAGCCAGAGGGGGAGCTGGAGCGCCAGGTACTGACGCCAGGCGCGGTGGATTTTATTGCCGACCTGGTGGCGCGCTTTACGCCCGGGCGCAATCAGTTACTGGCGGCCCGCCAGCGGGAACAGCAGGCTATCGATCAGGGGAAATTGCCGGATTTTATTTCGGAAACGGCTTCCATCAGAAACGGTGACTGGCGCATTCGCGGCATTCCCGCGGATTTACAGGATCGTCGGGTAGAGATAACCGGCCCGGTAGAGCGCAAAATGGTGATCAACGCGCTCAATGCCAATGTAAAAGTCTTTATGGCCGATTTTGAAGACTCCCTGGCCCCCGGCTGGCAAAAGGTGCTGGAGGGGCAAATCAACCTGCGCGATGCGGTGAACGGCACCATCAGCTACACCAGTGAGACCGGGAAAATTTACCAGCTGAAGCCAGATCCGGCGGTGCTTATCTGCCGGGTGCGCGGCCTGCACCTGCCGGAAAAACACGTAAGCTGGCGGGATGCGCCGATCCCCGGCAGTTTGTTTGACTTCGGACTCTACTTTTACCACAACTACCAGGCCCTGCTGGCAAAGGGCAGCGGGCCCTATTTTTACCTGCCGAAGACCCAGTCCTGGCAGGAGGCGGCCTGGTGGAGCGAAGTGTTCAGCTTTACTGAAGATCGCTTCTCGCTGCCGCGCGGCACCATTAAAGCCACTTTGCTTATCGAAACACTGCCCGCCGTGTTCCAGATGGACGAAATTCTGCACGCCATGCGTGACCACATTGTGGGGCTGAACTGCGGGCGCTGGGACTATATCTTCAGCTATATCAAAACACTGAAAAATTACCCGGACCGGGTACTGCCGGATCGCCAGAGCGTCACCATGGAGCAGCCCTTCCTGAGCGCTTACTCGCGCCTGCTGATCAAAACCTGCCATAAACGCGGCGCCTTTGCCATGGGCGGTATGGCGGCCTTTATTCCCAGCAAAGACGAGGCGCAAAACCGCCAGGTGCTGGAGAAGGTCACCGCCGATAAATCCCTTGAAGCCCGCAATGGTCATGACGGCACCTGGGTGGCGCACCCGGGGCTGGCAGATACCGCCATGGCGGTGTTTAACCAGGTATTAGGCGCGCGTAAAAACCAGCTGGATGTCCGTCGGGAAGAAGACGCGCCGATTAGCGCCGCACAGCTGCTGGAGCCATGCCCGGGAGAGCGTACCGAAGCGGGCATGCGTGCCAATATCCGCGTGGCGGTGCAGTACATCGAAGCCTGGATCTCCGGCAATGGCTGCGTGCCTATCTACGGGCTGATGGAAGACGCCGCCACGGCGGAAATCTCCCGCACGTCTATCTGGCAGTGGATCCGCCATAACAAAACGCTCAATACCGGTGAGCCGGTCACAAAGGCGCTGTTTCGCACCATGCTGGGTGAAGAAATGCAGGTTATCCGCCGGGAAGTGGGCGACGCCCGCTTTGCCGCCGGGCGCTTTGACGATGCCGCCCGGCTGATGGAGCAGATAACCACCTCAGATGAGCTTATCGACTTCCTGACCCTGCCGGGTTACCGGCTACTGGCATAACACCACCTCAGTGGCCGGTTAAGGTGCCGGGCCCCGGCACCGTTATGTGTTTGCGTACTCTACCTCTTAAACCCGGTATCCCGGGCAAAAACGGAGCATCTGCCATGACAACATCTCGTACTCAGCAAATTCAGCAACTCGAACAAGACTGGAAACAACCACGCTGGGAGGGGATCCGGCGCCCCTACAGTGCCGAAGAGGTGGTTAAACTGCGTGGTTCTGTCAATCCGGAATACACCCTGGCCCGGCTGGGGGCTGAGAAGATGTGGCGCCTGCTGCATGGTGAGTCTAAAAAAGGGTATATCAACAGCCTCGGGGCGCTCACCGGCGGCCAGGCGTTACAGCAGGCGAAAGCCGGTATTGAGGCGATTTACCTCTCCGGCTGGCAGGTGGCGGCAGATGCCAACCTGGCCGCCAGCATGTACCCGGATCAGTCGCTCTACCCGGCAAACTCCGTTCCGGCGGTGGTGGAGCGGATCAATAATACCTTCCAGCGGGCGGATCAGATCCAGTGGTCTGCGGGCATTGATCGCAATGATCCGCGCTTTACGGACTACTTCCTGCCGATCGTGGCAGATGCTGAAGCCGGGTTCGGCGGGGTGCTGAATGCCTTTGAGCTGATGAAGGCGATGATCCAGGCCGGGGCCGCAGCGGTGCATTTTGAAGATCAGCTGGCCTCCGTGAAAAAATGTGGCCATATGGGTGGCAAGGTACTGGTGCCGACCCAGGAAGCTATCCAGAAGCTGGTCGCCGCGCGCCTGGCGGCGGATGTCCTCGGCGTACCAACGCTGCTGATAGCCCGGACAGACGCCGACGCGGCCGATTTGATCACCTCCGATTGCGACCCCGCCGACCACGCCTTTATTACCGGGGAGCGCACCAGCGAAGGCTTCTTCCGCACCCATGCGGGGATCGAGCAGGCCATCAGCCGCGGGCTGGCATATGCCCCGTATGCGGATCTGGTGTGGTGTGAAACCTCCACCCCGGATCTGGCCCTGGCGCGCCGCTTTGCGCAGGCTATCCACGCCCGCTACCCGGGTAAACTGCTGGCGTATAACTGCTCCCCGTCGTTTAACTGGAAGAAAAATCTGGATGATAAAACCATCGCCAGCTTCCAGCTGGAGCTGTCCGACATGGGCTACAAATACCAGTTTATTACCCTGGCGGGGATCCACAGCATGTGGTTCAACATGTTTGATCTGGCCCATGCTTACGCCCGGGGCGAGGGGATGCGCCACTACGTTGAGAAGGTCCAGCAGCCGGAGTTCGCCCGGGCGGGCGACGGCTACACGTTTGTGTCGCACCAGCAGGAGGTGGGCACCGGCTACTTTGATAAAGTCACCACCATTATTCAGGGGGGCAGCTCTTCGGTTACCGCATTAACCGGCTCAACGGAAGAATCCCAGTTCTGATAACCATGCCCCGTCCGCGCTGCCGGATGGGGCTTTTTTTTGCCTGTCATTCAGTGGGGGTGCGATGTCGCGAACGCGGGAGTTGCTGATAGCCCAGACCATACTACAGGGGTTTGATGCCCAGTACGGCCGCTTTCTGGAGGTGACCGCCGGTGCCCAGCAGCGCTTTGAGCAGGCTGACTGGCACGCCGTCCAGCAGGCGATGAAAAAACGTATTCACCTCTATGATCACCATGTGGGGCTGGTGGCGGAGCAGCTGCGCTGCATGACCCGTGACCAGGCCACAGACAGCGACTTTCTGCTGCGGGTAAAAGCCCACTACACCCAGCTTCTGCCGGACTATCCGCGTTTTGAAATTGCGGAAAGTTTTTTTAATTCAGTCTATTGCCGGTTATTTGACCATAAAGCGCTGACCCCGGAGCGGCTGTTTATCTTCAGCTCCCAGCCGGCGCACCATGCTCAGCAGCATACCCGCCCGTTAGCGAGAGATTTTTACCCGGGCAATAACTGGGCGCAGACCCTCAACCGCCTGCTGACGGATCTGCCGCTGCGCCTGCCGTGGCAAAATAAAGACCGCGATATCGGGTATATTATCGCCCACCTGGAAGAGGTGCTGGGCCCCCGGGGCCTGAACACCAGCCACCTGCAGATATACAGTGAGCTGTTCTACCGTAACAAAGCCGCCTGGCTGGTGGGAAAGCTGTTCACCCCCACCGGGGTTTTGCCGCTACTGATGCCGCTACACCGCAGCGATGCCGGGGAACTGTTTATTGATACCTGCCTGACCACCCCGGAAGAGGCCAGTATCGTATTCGGCTTTGCCCGCTCCTATTTTATGGTCTATGCCCCGCTACCGGCGGCCACGGTCGAGTGGCTGCGGGAGATCCTGCCGGGGAAAACCACCGCCGAGCTGTATATGGCTATCGGCTGCCAGAAGCACGGTAAGACCGAAATTTACCGGGAATACCTCAACTATATCGCCCACACCGACGAGCAGTTTATCGAAGCCCCCGGGGTGCGCGGCATGGTGATGCTGGTGTTCACGCTGCCGGGCTTTGACCGGGTGTTTAAGGTTATCAAAGACCACTTCGCCCCCCAGAAAGAGATGAGCGCCGCCCATGTGCGGGCCTGCTATCAGCTGGTGAAAGAGCATGACCGGGTAGGGCGCATGGCCGACACTCAGGAGTTTGAAAATTTTGCCCTCGACCGGCGGCAAATCAGCCCGGCCCTGCTGGCGCTATTCCGGCAGACCATTCCCGAAAAACTGCGCTTTTCAGGAGAGCAGGTAATAATCAGCCATTTGTATATTGAGCGGCGGATGGTGCCGCTCAATCTGTGGCTTGAGCAGGCTTCCCCCGATCAGAGGCGCGATGCCATTGAAGAGTACGGCAATGCCATCCGCCAGCTGGCGGCGGCCAATATCTTCCCGGGGGATATGCTGTTTAAAAACTTCGGGGTTACCCGTCATGGCCGGGTGGTGTTCTACGATTATGACGAAATCAGCTACATGACCGAGGTTAACTTCCGGGATATTCCGCCAGCGCGCTACCCGGAAGATGAACTGGCCAGCGAGCCCTGGTACAGCGTGGCGCCGGGAGATGTCTTCCCGCAGGAGTTTCGCCACTGGCTGTGTGCCGATCCCCGGGTGGCCCCGCTATTTGATGAGATGCACGGAGAGCTGTTCCGGGCCAGCTTCTGGCGGGCACTGCAACAGCGCATCCGCGACGGTCACGTTGAAGATGTCTATGCCTACCGGCGCAGGCAGCGGTTTTGTGTCCGCTATGCCTGCCGCCCGGAGGCTAGCGAACCCCGCCCCAGGCAAGCGTTACCTCTTTTGCCGCCCGGATAACCAGCGCCCCAAGCTCGGTGACGCGATCATCGGTAATGCGGGAGACCGGCCCGGAAATGGAGATGGCCGCAAACGGAAGGTGGTGCTCATCAAAGATACAGGCCGCAATACAGCGCAGCCCCAGGGCGTGCTCTTCGTCATCAAAAGAGTAACCGCGCTTGCGGATCTGGGCGAGGTCCTCTTTAAGGTGCACCGGTGAGACCAGCGTTGCGTGCGTATAGGCGTGCAGCCCTTTACGGTGCAGCAGGCCGGAGACCTGATCGTCGCTCAGGTGCGCCAGAAAGGCTTTACCCGCCCCGGAGGCATGCATCGGTAATTTACCGCCGATCGGGGCCGACATCCGCATCAGCTGGGTACACTGCACCTGATCGACAATAATCGCTTCGTGATCGCTGTGATCCAGCACCGCCAGGTTGACCGTCTCGCCGGACTCCTCCATCACACTGCGCAGAATAGGGTGCACAATCGCCAGCAGGTTACGGCTTTGCAGAAAACTGCTGCCGACAATAAACGCGTGGGCGCCAATGGTCCAGTGGCCCAGATCACCCACCTGGCGCACAAACCCCTGCTGCTGCATGGTGGTCAGCAGGCGGTGGGTGGTGGAGTTAGGCAGCCCGGCCTGCTGGGCCAGATCGGTCAGCGCAACGCTGCCGTGGGATTCTGCAATCGCTTCCAGCAGTTTTAAGCCACGGGTCAGAGACTGCACCTGCCCGGCAGATTGCGGGGCAGCGGCGGCGGCAGGGCGGGGTTTCTTCCCGCGTTTAACGGGAACGGCAGCGACCATAACAGACTCCTTTTTCTGTATCGTGGAAATCATTTTCGTTTTATTTGGCGATAATGCAACCCGGCGGCCACTGGTAGGAGCAGTATCCTGAAGATGTCTCACCTTTTGTCGCTTTTACCACCTGTTAACTTATGCCAGTATGGATAACCGGCTTTTCGCCCGGGTGGACAGGTAGAGTGGAGTGACAGTGAGTAATAAAACAGAAAAGCTGCACCAGCAGCTGGCACAACGCATTTTGGTCCTGGACGGTGGCATGGGCACCATGATCCAGGGGTATCGTCTGGATGAGCGCGCGTTTCGCGGGGAGCGGTTTGCCGACTGGCCCTGCGATCTGAAAGGCAACAACGACCTGCTGGTATTAACCCAGCCTGAGATCATTACCGCCATTCACAACGCCTATTTTGAGGCGGGCGCGGACATCATTGAAACCAATACCTTTAACTCTACCACTATCGCCATGGCGGATTACCAGATGGAATCCCTGTCGGCGGAGATTAACTACGCCGCTGCGCGTCTGGCCCGGGAGTGTGCCGACGCGTGGAGCGCCCGGGAGCCGGAAAAACCCCGCTATGTGGCCGGGGTGCTTGGCCCGACCAACCGCACTGCGTCTATCTCCCCGGATGTGAACGACCCGGCCTACCGGAATATCACATTTGATCAGCTGGTGGCTGCATACCGGGAATCCACCCGGGCGCTGGTCGAAGGCGGGGTAGATCTTATCCTGATTGAGACCGTCTTCGACACCCTGAACGCCAAAGCGGCAATCTTTGCCGTGGAAACCGAATTTGAAGCGCTGGGCCAGTCCCTGCCGGTGATGATTTCCGGCACCATTACGGACGCCTCCGGCCGCACCCTGTCCGGCCAGACCACTGAGGCGTTCTACAACTCCTTACGCCATGCGGGGGCGCTCTCCTTTGGTCTTAACTGCGCCCTGGGGCCGGATGAGCTGCGCCAGTACGTGGCAGAGATGTCGCGCATTGCCGAATGCTACGTGAGCGCCCACCCCAACGCCGGGCTGCCCAATGCCTTTGGTGAATACGATCTGGATGCCGACACCATGGCCGCCCAGGTCAAAGAGTGGGCGGAATCCGGCTTTCTGAATATCGTTGGCGGCTGCTGCGGCACCACACCGGCCCATATTGCCGCCATGAGCCGCGCCGTGGCCGGGGTCGCCCCCCGTAAGCGGCCAGTATTACCGGTGGCCTGCCGCCTGTCCGGGCTGGAGCCGCTGAATATTGGTGAGGACAGCCTGTTTGTTAACGTGGGGGAGCGGACCAACGTTACCGGCTCCGCGAAATTTAAGCGGCTTATCAAAGAAGAGAAATACAGCGAAGCGCTGGATGTGGCCCGCCAGCAGGTGGAAAACGGCGCCCAGATCATCGACATCAATATGGATGAAGGGATGCTGGACGCAGAAGCCGCCATGGTGCGCTTCCTGAACCTGATTGCCGGTGAGCCGGATATCGCCCGGGTGCCGATTATGATCGACTCCTCCAAATGGGAGGTTATCGAAAAGGGGCTGAAGTGCATCCAGGGGAAGGGCATCGTTAACTCCATCTCCATGAAAGAAGGCGTCGAAGCCTTTACAGAGCACGCAAAGCGGGTGCGCCGCTACGGTGCGGCCATGGTCGTCATGGCCTTTGACGAGCAGGGCCAGGCGGATACCCGGGAACGTAAAAGAGAGATTTGCACCCGGGCTTACAACATCCTGACCCGGGAAGTGGGCTTCCCGCCGGAAGATATCATCTTTGACCCGAACATCTTTGCCGTGGCCACGGGGATTGAAGAGCATAACAACTACGCGGTGGACTTCATCGGCGCCTGTGAGGACATCAAGCGCGATCTGCCCCATGCGCTGATTTCCGGCGGTGTGTCTAACGTGTCGTTCTCGTTTCGCGGCAATGACCCGGTGCGCGAGGCGATCCACGCGGTGTTCCTCTACTACGCCATCCGTAACGGCATGGATATGGGGATCGTGAACGCCGGGCAACTGGCGATTTATGACGATCTCCCCGGCGAACTGCGCGATGCGGTTGAAGATGTGATCCTCAACCGCCGCGACGACGGTACTGAGCGCCTGCTGGCGCTGGCGGAAAAATACCGTGGCAGCAAAACGGACGAGGCCGCCAATACCCAGCTGGCGGAATGGCGCAACTGGGAGGTGAAAAAACGGCTGGAATACTCGCTGGTTAAAGGGATCACCGAGTTTATCGAGCAGGATACCGAAGAGGCCCGCCAGCAGGCCGACCGCCCGATTGAGGTTATCGAAGGGCCGCTGATGGACGGCATGAACGTGGTGGGCGACCTGTTTGGTGAGGGCAAAATGTTCCTGCCCCAGGTGGTGAAATCCGCCCGGGTAATGAAGCAGGCGGTGGCGTATCTGGAGCCCTTTATCGAGGCCAGTAAAGAGAAAGGCCAGAGCAACGGCAAAATGGTGATTGCGACGGTAAAAGGCGATGTGCATGACATCGGTAAAAATATCGTCGGGGTGGTATTACAGTGTAATAACTACGAAATTATCGACCTCGGGGTGATGGTCCCGGCTGAGAAAATCCTCAAAACCGCCCGGGAGGAAAACGCCGATCTGATTGGGCTTTCCGGCCTTATCACCCCGTCGCTGGATGAAATGGTCCATGTGGCAAAAGAGATGGAGCGCCAGGGCTTTACCATTCCGCTGCTGATTGGCGGGGCCACCACCTCCAAAGCCCACACGGCCGTAAAAATTGAACAGAACTACAGCGGCCCCACGGTCTACGTGCAGAATGCCTCGCGCACGGTGGGGGTGGTGTCGTCGCTGTTGTCCGCCACCCAGCGGGATGACTTTATTGCCCGCACCCGTAAAGAGTACGAAACGGTGCGCACGCAGCACGGGCGCAAAAAGCCCCGCACGCCACCGGTTACCCTGCAGGCCGCGCGGGAGAACGACTTTGCCTTTGACTGGGAGAGCTACACCCCGCCGGTGGCGCACCGTCTGGGTGTGCAGGAGGTAACCGCCAGTATTGAGACGCTGCGTAACTATATCGACTGGACCCCGTTCTTTATGACCTGGACCCTGGCCGGTAAGTACCCGCGTATTCTGGAAGATGAAGTGGTCGGGGAAGAGGCTCAGCGGCTGTTTGCCGACGCCAACGCCATGCTGGATATGCTCAGCGAAACCAAAGCCCTCAACCCGCGTGGCGTGGTGGGGCTGTTCCCGGCCAACCGGGTCGGGGATGATGTGGAGATCTACCAGGATGAGACCCGTACCCGGGTGCTGGCGGTCGGCCACCATCTGCGCCAGCAGACCGAAAAAGTCGGCTACGCGAACTACTGTCTGGCGGATTTTGTCGCCCCGCGCCACACCCGCAAAGCGGACTATATCGGCGCCTTTGCGGTGACAGGCGGGCTTGAGGAAGACGCGCTGGCAGACGCCTATGAAGCCCGGCACGATGACTACAACAAAATCATGGTCAAATCGGTGGCGGACCGGCTGGCGGAAGCCTTTGCCGAATACCTGCATGAGCGGGTGCGTAAGGTGTACTGGGGGTATGCGCCAACGGAAAACCTCAGCAATGAGGCGCTGATCCGCGAGAATTACCAGGGGATCCGCCCGGCACCGGGCTACCCGGCCTGCCCGGAACATACCGAGAAGGAAACCATCTGGAAACTGCTCGACGTGGAAGCCCGCATCGGGATGAAGCTGACCGAATCCTGCGCCATGTGGCCGGGGGCGTCGGTATCTGGCTGGTACTTCAGCCACCCGGAAAGCAAGTATTTCGCCGTGGCGCAGATCCAGCGCGATCAGGTGGAAGACTATGCCCGGCGCAAAGGCATGAGCCTCGCAGAGGCCGAGCGCTGGCTGGCGCCCAACCTGGGGTATGATGCCGATTAATCGCTGAGGGTCACCGGCACCGCCGCACTGGCGGTGCTGTCACAAATCCGTCATATTTTCTGCCGTGGGGCGCAGTTGCGCTCCTTTAGCTGACCCGTTCTTTTGTTCTGCCCCTTATAATTCAGGTTAATGGTTAATTATTTGTGACTTATATGTCATCGCTTTAGCCCGTTTCTTACCGTATTCTGCGTATCAGACGGG
The DNA here is from genome assembly GCF_000262305.1 of Shimwellia blattae DSM 4481 = NBRC 105725. Taxonomy (NCBI): domain Bacteria; kingdom Pseudomonadati; phylum Pseudomonadota; class Gammaproteobacteria; order Enterobacterales; family Enterobacteriaceae; genus Shimwellia; species Shimwellia blattae. The sequence goes on along the minus strand of NC_017910.1, from coordinate 3,815,195 downwards.
TATGGTTGTTGGTTCAGGGACATTGAAAGAATAAGGAGTACGTGTGCTAACCCTATTACACCTGCTTTCGGCTGTATCACTGCTGGTTTGGGGAACGCATATCGTGCGCACCGGAGTGATGCGTGTTTTTGGCGCCCGGCTGCGCAGTGTGCTGAGCCAGAGTGTGGAAAAAAAACCGCTCGCGTTTTGTGCCGGTATCGGCGTAACGGCGCTGGTGCAGAGCAGCAACGCCACCACCATGCTGGTGACCTCGTTTGTGGCCCAGGATCTGGTGGCGCTGACCCCGGCGCTGGTGATTGTCCTCGGGGCGGATGTGGGGACCGCGCTGATGGCGCGGGTGCTGACGTTTGACCTGTCCTGGCTGTCGCCGCTGTTGATCTTTATCGGGGTGATTTTTTTCCTTGGCCGGCGCCAGACCCGGGCAGGGCAACTGGGGCGCGTGGGGATTGGCCTCGGGCTGATTCTGCTGGCGCTGGAGCTGATAGTGCAGGCGGCCACCCCGATAACCCAGGCCTCTGGCGTCAAAGTGATTTTCGCCTCACTGACCGGCGATATCATGCTCGATGCGCTGATAGGCGCCGTGTTTGCCGTGATCAGTTACTCCAGCCTGGCCGCCGTATTGCTGACCGCAACCCTTAACGCAACCGGGGTTATCTCTTTTGATGTGGCGCTGTGCCTGGTTATCGGCGCGAACCTGGGCTCTGGCCTGCTGGCCATGCTGAATAACAGCACCGCCAATGCCGCCGCCCGGCGCGTTGCGCTGGGCAGCCTGCTGTTTAAGCTGGTGGGCAGCCTGGCTATCCTGCCGTTTATCCACCTGATAGGCAGGGCGCTGCATAACATTGCCCTGCCGGAATCAGAGCTGGTTATCTATTTCCACGTCTTCTATAACCTGATCCGCTGCATTGTGATGGTGCCCTTCGCGGAGCCGATGGCGCGCTTTTGCCGCCGGGTGATTCAGGAGCCCCCAGAACTGGACGATAGCCTGAAACCTAAATATCTGGACCCCTCCGCGCTGGATACCCCGGCACTGGGGCTGGCTAACGCCGCCCGGGAGACGCTGCGCATCGGGGATACGACCGAGCAGATGCTCGACGGGCTGTATAAAATCATGCACGGCGAGCCGCGCCAGGAGAAGGTGCTGCGCAAGCAGGCGGAAGATATTAACGTGCTGTACACCGCCATTAAGCTCTATCTGGCGCGTATGCCCAAAGATGAGCTGGCGGAGGAAGAGTCCCGGCGCTGGGCAGAGATTATTGAGATGTCGCTTAACCTTGAGCAGGCTTCCGATATTGTTGAGCGCATGGGCAGTGAAATTGCAGATAAATCTCTCGCGGCGCGGCGGGCCTTCTCGGTTGAGGGGCTAAAAGAGCTGGATGTGCTCTATGAGCAACTGCTGAGCAATTTACAACTGGCCATGTCGGTGTTCTTCTCCGGTGATGTGCCCAGCGCGCGGCGCCTGCGGCGCAGCAAGCACCGCTTTCGGATTATGAACCGCCGCTACTCCCATGCCCATGTGGACCGGCTGCATCAGCAGAACGTGCAGAGTATTGAAACCAGCTCCCTGCACCTGGGGCTACTGGGGGATATGAAGCGCCTGAACTCGCTGTTCTGCGCTGTGGCTTACAGCGTGCTGGAGCAGCCCGATGACGACGACGAGCGCGAAGCCGACGGATAATGCCCGCCAGTTACCGGCGCTCCTCAGGGGGCTGCCGGTTTTACAGTCAGCTGGATCCCCAGGGCGTTCAGCACCGCCAGGGTGCTTTTCAGGGTGGGGTTGCCCTGGTCGCTGAAAGAGCGATACAGCTGCTCCCGGGATAGCCCGGTCTGCGCGGCTATTTTTGTCATGCCTTTTGAGCGGGCGACCACGCCCAGGGCCCGGGCAATGTAGGCGGCATCTCCGGTGGCCAGCGCATCAGCCATAAATGCGGCAATTTCCTGAGGATTCACCAGCGCATCGGCCGGATCATAATGGGTCAGTCTGGTCATCATTGTGCTCCTGTTCTGTGGCCCGGCGCCGGGCCTGGTGGTACGCCATGGCAATATCGTGCCGTTGTGTGGTTTTATCTCCACCACACAGCAGGATGATAATACTGCTGCCGGTGGGTTTAACGTAGATGCGGTATCCCGGGCCGTAGTGGATCCTGAGTTCATAGATCCCATGCCCTACAGGCTGGATATCCCCGCCAATACCATTTGCCAGCCGGAATAACCGGGCGGCTATCAGTGTTCTGGCCCGGTTATCTCTGAGCTTCCCCTCCCAGCGCCGGAAGGCGTCTGTCTGTAAGAGTGTTTTCACTACAGGCTCCTTGTATTTTATAAAATACATTTATTGTGTTTTCAAGTTTAAAAAATGAACATACTGAGGAGCAGGTAGTGGGCAAAGGCTGAGCGCGCAAAGCCTGAAAAGGGCACGCAAAATTGCGCTTACGGGAGAAATATTGATTTACGGCCTGTTTTTTTACTGAGCCGGTGATAATCATAAAAAAACGTCAGAAGTATCGCCATTAATGGACAATTAACGGTATATTTCGCCTTTACAGGAGAAACTATGCTGTCCACACCAACAACCCGTTTAAACAAATACATCAGCGAGAGCGGAATTTGCTCGCGCCGCGAGGCTGATCGTTACATCGAGCAGGGCAATGTTTTTATTAACGGCAAACGCGCGACCATCGGCGATCAGGTGGCCCCCGGGGATACCGTCAAGGTTAACGGCCGTCTGATAGAGCCCCGCGATGCCGACGATCTGGTGTTTATCGCGCTGAATAAACCGGTGGGTATTGTCAGCACCACGGAAAGTGGTGAGAAAGACAATATTGTGGACTTCGTGAATCACAGCCAGCGTATTTTCCCCATCGGGCGGCTGGATAAAGACTCGAACGGGCTGATTTTCCTGACCAACCACGGGGATCTGGTCAATAAGATCCTGCGCGCCGGTAACGACCATGAAAAAGAGTATCTGGTTACCGTCAATAAACCGGTAACGGACGATTTCATTCGCGCCATGGGGGCCGGTGTGCCGATCCTCGGAACCGTGACCAAAAAGTGCCGGGTAGAGAAAGCGGGGCCCTCTTCGTTCCGCATTACCCTGGTTCAGGGGCTGAACCGCCAGATCCGCCGCATGTGCGAATATTTCGGTTTTGAGGTTACAAGGCTTGAGCGCACCCGGATTATGAACGTCAGCCTGAACGGCATCCCCCCCGGGGAGTGGCGCGATCTGACGCCGGACGAGCTCAGCGATATATTTAAACGGATTGAGAATTCGTCATCGGAATCCCGGGCAAAGTCCAGACCGAAGGCGAAACCCAAAACGGCCGCGGCGAAAAGCACAGGCACCGCCAGCGCCAGACCGGCCCGTAAAGCCGGGCAACCGGCAACACAGGGCCGCCCCGGCGGCTCGGGCAAGCGCTTTACCCAGCCGGGACGTAAGAAAAAAGGCCGTTAATCCGCCGCTGCTAGCGCCTGCCGCGGTTCGCCGTTGAGGTGCTGGCAGACCAGGAAAAGGTGCTGCTGGCATCGGGTTTATAGGCCTGCTTTTTCTTTGCCTGGCGGGCTTTTCTGGCGTCGGCTTCGCGCTGAATCATCAGCTTGTCGATATACTCTTTTTTGACCCGGTTGGCTTCGCTATTGGTCAGGGTTCTGCCGTGGGCTATCCGCTCACGGTCAAGCAGGGTTTTCAGTTCGCGCTGTTCGGCGTCGGTCATCTCTTTTTGGGTAATACGTTCAAGTGCCATCGGCGGGCCTCGCTCAAGTGGGGGTAACCGCAGTGTACGGCAATATGGCCGCCAGCACCGCCGTTAACCCCATAAAAACGCCGCTTAGCCGTTACGGGGCTGAGATTTTACCGGGCAGGCCGGTTCTTTGCCCGCCGGTTTCCCGGACCAGTAACCCGCCAGCAGGGAGCCGGACAAGTTGTGCCACACAGAAAACAGCGCACCGGGCAGAGCCGCCAGCGGAGAGAAGTAAATTTTCCCCAGCGCAGCCGCAAGCCCGGAGTTTTGCATCCCCACCTCAATGGCCAGCGTCCGGCAGGTTGACTCATCAAACCCGAAGAGCCGCCCGCCCCAGTAGCCCCCCAGCAGACCAATCGCGTTATGCAGGATCACCGCCACAATCACCACCGGGCCCACCGCGGCAATATGACCGGCGCTGCCTGCCACCACCGCACTGATAATCGCGAGAATACACAGCATGGAGAATGCCGGTAACCCGGGCTCCAGGGTGTTCACCAGGCGCGGGAACAGATGGTGAATCACCAGCCCAAGGGCAATAGGGATCACCACAATTTGCAGAATGCTCAGCAGCATTCCCCAGACATCAACCTGGATATGGGCATCGACATACAGCCGGGTGAGCAGCGGGGTCGCCACCACGCCCACCAGCGTGGATATGGAGGAGATCGTCACCGAGAGCGCCACATCGCCCCGGGCCAGGTAAATCATCACGTTAGAGGCTGTACCGCTGGCCACACTGCCCACCAGTACCATCCCGGCACTGAGATCCGGGGGCATCTTAAAGGCCAGCGCCAGCACCCAGGCCGCCAGCGGCATCACCAGGTAGTGAAGGAAGATACCGGCCGCGACCGGTGCCGGGCGCGACAGCACCCGTTTAAAATCGCTGAGCCGCAAATGCACCCCCATTGCGAACATCACCAGCATCAGCAGGGGGCTTATCCAGGGGCTGATGGCGGCAAAAGGGGCGGGGGTGGACCAGGCAATCACAGAGAGCAGCAGCGCCCAGGCAGGGAACAGCCGGGTAAAGGTGGCGAGCATGATAGTTTCCTTGCAGATGATAGTGTTGTGTTGGTTATTCCGGCCAGTGTCGTCCTGGCTCTCACTACTGTTTATCGTGTGCAGAAAAATTATTCAATGCCATCGTGCCGGGAGGGGGCAAAACGGACGGGGCAGACCGGCGGCCTGCCCCGGGGGGATTATTGCTCGAACAGATTACGGTGCAGCTTACTGACCACGTTTTCTGCCTCGGTGCCGGGCACCAGGAAGCAGAGGTTGTGGCTGGAGGCGCCGTAGCAAATCATCCGGATATTAAACGGCTCCAGCACGCCAAACACCTCTTTGCCGACACCGCTGGCGCGGGATAGGTTATTGCCGATAAGCGCCACCAGCGCGAGCCCTTCTTCCACCTCGACCCGGCACAGGGAAGAGAGCTCCGTCAGCAGGCTCTGGGTCAGCAAGGTATCGCCCACGGCGGTTGAGCCGGTGGTGTCGAGCGTCAGCGCCACGCTCACTTCTGATGTGGTAATCAGATCCACAGAAATACTGTGGCGCGCCAGAATGCCAAACACCTCCGCCAGGAAGCCGCGGGCGTGCAGCATATTCAGGCTGTGCAGGGTGAGCAGGGTCTGGTTACGGCGCAGCGCCAGGGCGCGAAACAGCGGCGGATTTTCGGTAGAGGCGCACACCAGGGTGCCGCCATCGGCCGGGGTGCGGCTGGAGCCCACAAACACCGGAATATTGCTGCGTACTGCCGGTAACAGGGTGGCCGGGTGCAGCACTTTAGCCCCGAAGGTGGCCATTTCTGCCGCCTCTTCAAAGCCAATCTCATCAATGCGTTTCGCCGCCGGAACAATGCGCGGATCGGTGGTGAAAATGCCGGTGACATCGGTCCAGATATCGACCCGGTCAGTGCTCAGCGCCTCGCCCAGCAGGGCGGCGGTGTAGTCGCTGCCCCCGCGCCCGAGCGTGGTGGTGCGGCCTTTGTCCTCGCAGCCAATAAAGCCCTGAGTGATCACCAGAGACTCCGCCATGCGCGGGGCCAGCTGTTGTTGGGCCAGTACCGACAGGGCAGCCAGATCCGGCTCGGCGCGGCCAAAGCGGTCGCTGGTGCGCATCACTTTGCGCACATCAAACCACTGGGCGTTTACCCCGCGCTCGCGCAGCACTTCCACGAACAGCAGTGTGGAGATTAACTCCCCGTGGCTGACCAGCTCGTCGGTTAATGCCGCAGAGGTTGCCAGGGCGGCGGCCTCGGCCAGGGTGGCGATATTATCCAGCAGCCGGTCGACCTCTTCGCGGATCACGGTCGGGTTTTGCAGGCGCGCCAGAATACGGTGCTGAATATGGCGGATAGCGTCGAGCTTTACCTCACGCTCGGCGGCGTCCAGCCCTGCGGCCAGCGCCACCAGATAATTGGTGATCCCCGCCGAGGCAGACAGCACCACCAGGCGCACGTGTGAGTCAGATAATACAATGTCAGCGCTGTGGCTCATGGCCTCATAGTCAGCAACACTGGTCCCGCCAAATTTGGCAACTACGGTACGTGAATGTGTGTTGGTCATAACAACCTCGTGTCAGGGGAGCCATTTGGGATGGCATTCATTTTCAGCCTTGGCACAAGGGAAGAGCGGAAAACAGGGGGCAGACGTAGAGCGCGAACGGCTACGGTACACCCAGAAGCGCCCCACCTTGTATACCCCGGAGCCGCCGGTCTTAACCGGTTGCCGGGGTATGAAATGTCCGACTGCCGAACATTTCTGGTGACAGCCCAGGGGATTCAGCCCCTGCAGCCGATAGCCTGCCGCGCCCGTGGCAGTTTACCTCGGCGCCGCTCCCCCTTCTGTGCCGTCCCGGGATGGGCTCCTCGGGCACAGTACCTGGGCGACGCGCCTCTTCTGGCTTACACAATTTGTATAAGTAGGGGTACAGAGATAATTCGGAATGAGACGGTTGTCAATATCGCCGCTTCGCTCAGTCGCTAAACTGGCCGGTCGCCGGGGCGCAATTTCCGGGAAATGGCATAAAAATCCTCACAACCGGGAGCAGGGGCGCTACAATCGAGTCCGGTTACAATTCTCAATTTACAAGAGTATTGCTATGAAAAACATCAACCCAACCCAGACTGCCGCATGGCAGGCGCTCCAGAAACATTACGCTGAAATGAAAGAGGTAAAAATCGCTGACCTGTTTGCGCAGGACGCGGATCGTTTCAGTAAGTTCTCCGCCACCTTCGACGATCTGATGCTGGTCGACTTCTCCAAAAACCGTATCACCGAAGAGACGCTGGCGAAACTGCAGGACCTGGCGAAAGAGACGGATCTTAGCGGGGCAATTAAGTCGATGTTCTCCGGTGAAAAGATCAACCGTACCGAAGATCGCGCCGTGTTACATGTGGCATTGCGTAACCGTAGCAATACACCGATTGTGGTCGACGGCAAAGATGTGATGCCGGAAGTCAACGCGGTGCTGGAGAAGATGAAACACTTCTCTGAGGCGATTATCAGCGGCAGCTGGAAGGGCTACACCGGCAAGGCCATTACCGACGTGGTAAATATCGGGATTGGCGGCTCTGATCTCGGGCCGTTTATGGCAACCGAAGCGCTGCGCCCTTATAAAAACCACCTGACCATGCACTTTGTCTCTAACGTGGATGGTACGCATATTGCTGAAACCCTGAAAACCCTTAACCCGGAAACCACCCTGTTCCTGGTGGCCTCCAAAACCTTTACCACCCAGGAAACCATGACCAACGCTCACAGCGCCCGTGACTGGTTCCTGGCCTCTGCCGGTGATGCAAAACATGTGGCTAAGCACTTTGCGGCCCTGTCCACCAACGGCAAAGCGGTGAGCGAGTTCGGCATTGATACCGCCAATATGTTTGAGTTCTGGGACTGGGTCGGGGGGCGTTACTCTCTGTGGTCCGCTATCGGGCTCTCCATTGTGCTCTCCGTGGGTTATGACAACTTCGTGCAGCTGCTGAGCGGCGCTCACGCCATGGACCAGCATTTCGCCCACACCCCGGCTGAGCAAAACCTGCCGGTACTGCTGGCGCTGATTGGCATCTGGTACAACAATTTCTTTGGTGCGGAAACTGAAGCGATTCTGCCCTACGATCAGTATATGCACCGCTTTGCGGCCTACTTCCAGCAGGGCAATATGGAGTCTAACGGTAAATACGTTGACCGTAATGGCCACAAAGTGGATTACCAGACCGGGCCGGTTATCTGGGGTGAGCCGGGCACCAACGGCCAGCATGCCTTCTACCAGCTTATCCACCAGGGGACCAAACTGGTGCCGTGCGACTTTATCGCCCCGGCCATCAGCCACAACCCGCTTACCGATCACCACCCGAAACTGCTGTCTAACTTCTTTGCCCAGACCGAAGCACTGGCCTTCGGGAAGTCCCGGGACGTGGTTGAGCAGGAGTTTCGCGATCAGGGTAAAGATCCGGCCCAGCTGGGTAACGTGGTGCCGTTTAAGGTCTTTGAAGGCAACCGCCCGACCAACTCCATTCTGCTGCGTGAGATAACCCCGTTCAGCCTCGGGGCGCTGATTGCGCTCTATGAGCATAAAATCTTCACCCAGGGGGCGATTCTGAATATCTTCACCTTCGACCAGTGGGGGGTTGAGCTGGGTAAACAGCTGGCAAACCGCATCCTGCCTGAATTGCAGGACGATAAAACCATCGCCAGCCACGACAGTTCAACCAACGGGCTTATCAACCGCTATAAATCCTGGCGTGCCTGATTAGGCTATTTCAGCGCTGCCCGTTGGGTGGCGCTGTTTGTTGTTTGTGTAAAAAATGTAGATATGGATCACATTTTTGACGTATACAGAAGGCTCACCCCCTGAGCATGAGGTGCTGTATGACGTCGATATCCCGCCCGAGGGTGGAGCTGGTCTCTACCATTTTGCAGTCTGTACTGAATATCGGCCTGGCAGCGCTGGCGCTGATTCTGGTGATTTTCCTCGGCAAAGAGACGCTACACCTGGCGGATGTGCTGTTTACGCCCGGTGAGCAGGCCAGTAAGTACCAGCTGGTGGAAGGGCTGGTTATCTATTTCCTCTACTTCGAATTTATCGCCCTGATTGTGAAGTATTTCCAGTCCGGTTTTCACTTTCCGCTGCGCTATTTTGTCTATATCGGCATTACCGCCATTGTGCGGCTGATTATCATCGACCACAGCGCCCCGCTGGATGTGCTTATCTATTCCGGGGCGATTCTGCTGCTGGTTATCACGCTGTGGATCTGTAACAGCAAGCGCCTGAAGCGGGAATAATCACGATAAAAAAGTTCATTGCATTTAAGCGTGGCGGCTGAAGCCTTTTCCCAAAAGGTGATTTGTGAGAATAGCGATTCTCGCCCGCTTCAGATTCGGACATATGAACGCCCGGTGAACGGGTTCCGCTCCCCGACGATGGGCACTCATATGTTGTGTGCGGAACCTGGTCGCGTTCCAGGAGGGGGGGCCGGCCCCCTCCTGGAGACCTCGCCGGCCCGCGGTCAATCGCCGCTGCGCGGTTCGCTGCAACTCCGGCTTGCTCTGGCGGACCAGTCAGGATTATTCGCCTCATCCATGAGGCTCACCCCTCCGGGGCCAGCGCAAGCGCTGTTTAACATTGTTCCTGACAATGTTATGCGGCATCCATGCCTCAACCTTCCTTCTGGCTGCCATCCTGGCAGCCAGTCCTTGAGCCGCACCTGCGTTTTCGCCGATTGCCTTTATGCGGGGATTTAACACCCTCGCGGCCATTAACTGACATTCAGCGGCATTTCAGCCGCTGAAACTGTTTTGTTTTACCGCAGGGGTTTTCCAGTCCCGCGTAAAAGAAATACCGGAGGTCGGGGAGCGGAACCTTTTCACTAAACGTACATAGACCAGATCCCGGCACAATGCCTGAAGCGCCTGCGAATCGCTATTCTCACAAATCACCGTTTGGGCAATATCACGCTAACCCGCGATGAACCAAAAAAAGCGGCCCGGAGGCCGCCAAATGCTCTTAACGGGTAAGAGCCAATCGTTGGGTTATAACAAGCAGTGGCAGCCAGTTATCCTTTTACGCCCCCCGCCGTCAGGCCGCCCACCAGCCAGCGCTGGGCCAGCAGGAATACGGCGGTGATCGGAATGGCCGAAAGCACGGCGGCGGCGGCAAAATCGCCCCACAGGTAGTTTTGCGGGTTGAGATACTGCTGCATGCCCACCGCCAGGGTGTAGCTGTTGACATCGCGCAGCAGCAGAGAGGCCACCGGCACCTCGGTAATGGCGGCAATAAACGACAGGATAAACACCACCGCCAGAATAGGCACCGACAGCGGCAGCAGTACCAGGCGGAACGCCTGCCACGGGGTGGCACCGTCCAGCGAGGCGGCCTCTTCCAGGGAGCTGTCGATCGTTTCAAAATAGCCTTTGATGGTCCACACGTGCAGCGCAATCCCCCCGAGGTAGGCAAAAATCACCCCGCCGTGGGTATTCAGGCCGATAAACGGAAGGTACTGACCAAGGCGGTCAAACAACGCGTACAGGGCCACCAGCGAGAGCACCGCCGGGAACATCTGGAAAATCAGCATCCCCCTGAGCAAGGTGGCCTTACCCGGAAAGCGCATCCGGGCGAAGGCGTAAGCGCAGGTGGTAGAGAGCGCCACAATCCCGATGGCGGTGATCCCGGCGATTTTCACCGAGTTCCACAGCCACAGCAGCACCGGGAAGGGGGGCGGGGTGACCCGGCCATCGGCATGCTCCACACTGAAGCCCAGCGCCAGGCGCCAGTGCTCCCAGGAGATCTGATCAGGAATAATGCTGCCGGTGGCGAAGTTTCCCGGGCGCAGCGAGATGGTCACCACCATCAGCAGCGGGAACATAATTGCCGCGATAAACAACAGCAATAACAGATGCGTGATAAACAGGCGCATTTTCTGTGATTTGGGTTGAACCATAGCCATAATCTGCAAACTCCTTTGTATGGTCGCGGGCTTAATCAAATTTCATGCGGGTGGCTTTCAGGTTGACGATAGCCAGAGCCCCCACCAGCAGGAAAATCAGGGTGGCGATAGCCGCCGCCAGACCGAAGTCCTGACCGCCGCCGCCTTCAAAAGCGATACGGTAGGTGTAGCTCACCAGCAGGTCGGTATACCCGGCCGGGGTGGTGGTGCCCAGCCGGTCCGGGCCGCCGTTGGTTAACAGCTGAATCAGCACAAAGTTGTTAAAGTTAAACGCGAAACTGGCGATCATCAGCGGGGTCAGCGGCTTAATCAGCAGCGGCAGGGTGATTTTAAAGAAGTTCTGCAGCGGGCCGGCACCGTCCATGGCCGAGGCTTCGTACAGGTCGTCCGGAATCGCCTTTAACAACCCCATGCACAGGATCATCATGTACGGATACCCAAGCCAGGTATTGACGATAATAATCATCGTCCGGGCGGTGACCGGGTCGCTAAACCAGGCGGGTTTGATGCCAAACAGGGCGCTGAGCATCATGTTGATTTCACCAAAGCTCTGGTTAAACAGCCCCTTGAAAATCAGAATCGAAATAAACGACGGCACCGCATAAGGCAGGATCAGCAGCACCCGGTACAGGGCTTTGCCTTTCAGGGCCTCCCACTGGACCAGACAGGCGAGGATCATCCCCACCGCCACCGTGAGGATCACGGTCAGTACCGAGAAGACAACCGTCCAGACAAATATTGCGAAGAAGGGCTTCTGGATGCCTTCATCGGTAAAGACGCGCACAAAATTATCCCAGCCGATGGTCACCGTGTACCCCGGGCTGAGCTGCTCACCGGCCCAGCTGCCGTCGGCGTTTACGGATTCGTAGAAACCGGTATGGCTATTCGGGCGGTATTGGGTGTGCGTCTGGTTGTTGGTCAGGGTGTTGTCAGCATCCAGGCGATACAGCGCCCGGGTGGCGGAAAACTGGCGCAGTGAGCTCATTACCAGCTGCTCCTGAGCGGGCAGCTCGGCCACCAGCTGGTTCAGGGCCTGGCGGTTCTGGGTGATCACCCGCAGGCTGGCTTTTTCGCCGTCAGGCAGCCCGGCAGCTTCCCGGAGGGCCAGATGCTGCTCGCCCCCGGGGGTAAAAGATTCAGACACATAATATTTACCGCTGGCAGTGTCGGTCAGCGCCAGCTGCCATTTATCACCGTCGGCATAGAGGGCGAACGGATAAGTGGCCCCCGCCTGGTACTGGCGGCTCATTAAGACGTCCCGGGCGCGTTCGAAGGTCAGCTGGTTGGTGCTGCTGTAGTTGGTAAAGGCGATGGCAATCGTGCAGATAAGCGGGAACAGGACAAACAGCCCCATACCGGCCATTCCCGGGTAGACATAGCGCCAGGCGTAGGCTTTACGGTTGGCGAAAATATACAGGCCCGCAGCGCTGAGGATAAGCGTCATAATGGCGAACAGGTACTCCCCCCGGGCGTACATTAAAACAATCAGGTAGCCAACCAGCAGGCTGAGTAAACCAATAACCGACCACTTTATTGCTTCACTGTTCCACCAGTGGTTTTTTCTCGTCACATCCATGGGGTATCCCTCTACGACAACGGAACAAAGAGTGACGCGGCAGGGCGGGCCTGCCGCGCGGGGTATTACTTCACGATACGGTCATGGGCATCTTTCAGTGCCGCATCGACACTCTGGCGGCCCGTGATGGTGTTGATCACCGCCGTGCGCACCGCATACCAGAAGGCAGACATCTGCGGGATGTTCGGCATAATTTCACCTTTCTGAGCGTTGGCCATGGTGGCGGCAATGCGCGGATCTTTTTCCAGCTCGGTCTGGTAAGACTTCAGCGCCACCGCACCCAGCGGCTTGTCTTTGTTGACATCGGCCAGGCCTTCGTTGGTCATCAGGTAGTTTTCAAGGAACTCTTTAGCCAGCTCTTTGTTCGGGCTGGCGGCGTTAATCCCGGCGCTCAGCACCCCGGTAAAGGGTTTGGAAGCCTGGCCTTTAAAGGTGGGCAGCAGGGCGACGCCATAGTTAACTTTGCTCTTGTCGATATTGGCCCAGGCCCAGGGGCCATTAATGGTCATGGCGGTCTGGCCTTTGTTAAAGGCCGCTTCCGCGATGGAGTAGTCCGTATCGGCATTCATGTGTTTGTTTTTAATCAGGTCCACCAGGAAGGTGAGACCGGCCTGAGCCCCCGGGCTGTTCACGCCGACATCTTTAACGTCATATTTCCCGTTGGCCATCTTAAAGGCGTAGCCGCCGTCTGCGGCGATAAGCGGCCAGGTGAAGTACGGCTCCTGGAGGTTAAACATCAGAGCGCTCTTGCCTTTGGCTTTCAGCGTCTTATCCAGTGCCGGGATCTCTTCCCAGGTTTTGGGCGGGTTAGCCACCAGGTCTTTGTTATAAATCAGGGACAGGGCCTCCACCGCTATCGGGTAGGCAATCAGCTTGCCGTTGTAGCGCACTGCGTCCCAGGTGAACGGGTACAGTTTGTCCTGGAAGGTTTTATCCGGGGTGATTTCGGCCAGCAGGCCGGACTGCGCATAACCACCGAAACGGTCGTGGGCCCAGAAAATAATATCCGGGCCGTCACCGGTGGCGGCAACCTGCGGGAATTTCTCTTCCAGCTTGTCCGGGTGCTCAACAGAGACCTGGATACCGGTATCTTTTTCGAATCGTTTACCAACCTCAGCCAGGCCGTTATAGCCTTTGTCGCCGTTGATCCAGATGACCAGCTTGCCCTCTTCGATTTTGGCAAGCGCTGATGAGCACAGCATCATGGTGGTCAGTGCGGATAACGCAAGAACCCGTGCGCCGGTTTTGATATGCATATTCAGTCCATCCTTTTGGTCGTTATATAACTTTCATCTTCTGGCGCGGCAGGTGTTACCCACGCTGCCCCCTGAGCCTGAAGAAGAGAGGTGAATACAGAGGTGAATGGCGTTACATAAGGCAGTCTGCTTATCTGGCAAGCACTTCTCATCCTCCTTCCCCCTACGCCCCGGCAGACAGGGATGTGATCCCGGTAACAACACTGGCGAATATGTGCGTCAGCGCACAAAAAAAACGGGGGGTTTTTGACTCCGGGATCACGAAAATCGCCACAGACAGCCAACTGAGCGGCGAAAACCGTCTGTCTCATCCTCCCGCCTCCTCCCCCATAAAAAAGCAAAGGGTGGAGGATTTCTGATTAGCGACCATGCCGCATAGTGCCCAACATCTGGTTTCACCTGTGTCAGGTGGCTGTTGTGATGTAAGGGAGAGTGCGATGTCGAGCGTGCAGCTGAGAAATGTCACCAAAGCCTGGGGCGATGTGGTGGTGTCAAAGGATATCAACCTGGACATCGATGCCGGGGAGTTTGTGGTCTTTGTTGGCCCTTCCGGATGCGGTAAATCGACACTGCTGCGCATGATTGCCGGCCTGGAGACGGTGACCCGTGGCGATCTGATGATTGGCGGCAAGCGTATGAACGATGTGCCCCCGGCGCAACGCGGTGTCGGGATGGTGTTCCAGTCATACGCGCTGTACCCCCATCTGAGCGTGGCGGAAAACATGTCCTTTGGCCTGAAGCTGGCCGGGGCGAAAAAAGAGCTGATTAACCACCGGGTTAATCAGGTGGCGGAAGTGCTACAGCTGGCCCACTTACTGGACCGCCGCCCGAAGGCGCTCTCCGGCGGCCAGCGCCAGCGTGTCGCCATTGGCCGCACACTTGTGGCCGAGCCGGAGGTTTTCCTGCTCGATGAGCCCCTTTCTAACCTTGATGCGGCGCTGCGGGTGCAGATGCGCATTGAGATCTCCCGCCTCCATAAGCGCCTGCAGCGCACCATGATTTACGTTACCCACGATCAGGTCGAGGCCATGACCCTGGCCGACAAGATAGTGGTGCTGGATGCCGGGCGCGTAGCCCAGGTGGGGAAACCGCTGGAGCTGTACCACTACCCGGCGGACCGCTTTGTGGCCGGGTTTATCGGCTCGCCAAAAATGAATTTCCTGCCGGTAAAAGTGACCGCCACCGCCATTGATCAGGTCCAGGTTGAGTTGCCGAACCGCCAGCATGTCTGGCTGCCGGTAGAGAGCGCCAGCGTGCAGGTGGGGGCCAATATGTCCCTCGGGATCCGCCCGGAGCATCTGTTACCCAGCGATATCGCCGATGTCACCCTCGAAGGGGAGGTGCAGGTGGTCGAGCAGCTCGGCAATGAAACCCAAATCCATATTCAAATCCCTGCCATCCGCCAGAACCTGGTGTACCGCCAGAGCGATGTTGTGCTGGTGGAAGAGGGCGCCACATTCGCCATCGGCTTGCCGCCGGAGCGTTGCCATCTGTTCCGTGAGGATGGTACTGCCTGCCGCCGGTTACACAAAGAGCCGGGTGTATAGCAGTCAGATAACAAAAAAAACTAATCATTTCAGGAGATAGAATGATGATTACTCTGCGCAAACTTCCGGTGGCAGTCGCCGTTGCGGCGGGCATTATGTCCGCCCAGGCTATGGCCGTGGATTTTCATGGGTATGCCCGTTCCGGTATCGGCTGGACTGGCAGTGGCGGTGAGCAGCAGTGCTTCCAGGCCACCGGTGCCCAAAGTAAATACCGTCTTGGCAACGAATGTGAAACCTACGCTGAATTAAAACTGGGCCAGGAAGTGTGGAAAGAGGGCGATAAGAGCTTCTATTTCGACACTAACGTGGCTTACTCCGTGGATCAGCAGAATGACTGGGAAGATAAATCCCCGGCCTTCCGCGAAGCGAACGTCCAGGGTAAAAACCTGATTGAATGGCTGCCGGGCTCCACCATCTGGGCCGGTAAGCGCTTTTATCAGCGCCATGACGTCCACATGATCGACTTCTACTACTGGGATATTTCTGGTCCTGGTGCCGGTATTGAAAATATCGATCTGGGCTTTGGTAAGCTCTCCCTGGCGGCCACCCGCTCTTCTGAGTCCGGCGGTTCGACCTCGTTTCGTAATGATTACACCTACGACACCACCAAAAGAACGGCCAACGACACCTTTGATATGCGCTTAGCCGGTATCGAAACCAACCCGGACGGGGTGCTGGAGCTGGGTGTCGACTACGGCCGCGCCAACTATACCGACGGCTACCACCTGGCGGACAATGCCTCAAAAAATGGCTGGATGTTCACCGCAGAGCACACCCAGAGCATGCTCAAGGGCTACAACAAGTTTGTGCTGCAGTACGCCACGGACGCCATGACCACCCACGGTAAAGGGCTGTCTCAGGGGGCATATTTCGCAGACAACAGCGACTTGCCGAATTCCCGCCAGAATATTAATAACGACGGCTATATGTTCCGCGTGCTGGACCACGGTGCCGTTAGCCTGGCAGAGCGCTGGGACATGATGTATGTGGCGATGTACCAGAACACCAGTCTGGACAGCGGCCAGGGCACCGAATGGTGGACGGTGGGTGTGCGCCCGATGTTCAAATGGACCCCTATCATGAGCACCCTGCTGGAAGTGGGCTATGACAATGTCAAATCCCAGCAAACCAAAGATAACAACAGCCAGTACAAAATCACCCTTGCCCAGCAGTGGCAGGCGGGCGACAGCATCTGGTCCCGCCCGGCGATCCGCGTGTTCGCCACCTACGCCAAGTGGAATGAAGACTGGGGCTATGCCAAAAACGCCAGCGGTGACGTGACGAATGTCGCCATCCGCGATAAGTCCGGTAACGGCTTCCTGAGCTCCAGTCGCGGTAACGACGACGAGTGGACCTTCGGCGCCCAGATGGAAATCTGGTGGTAAGCGGCCCGGCTGTGTCGTAACCCGGGGAGGGGCGCCCGGCGCCTCTCCTCTGTCTGTATCGTCGCGGATTGACATAAAGCGCGCTATTGCCTGGCAAACGCTTTATGACCCATGAGGTAATAATAATGAAAATGAATAAACGTCTTATCGCCCTTTGCCTGAGCGCAGGGCTGTTCGCCACGCTCCCGGGTGTGAGCCTGGCGGACGTTAACATTGTGCCCCAGGATATCTCCGGTGCTCCGGCTGTCCCGCAGGCGGCGCTACAGCAGCTGAACTGGACCCCGGTGCTTCAGTCACGCACCCAGACCACCGAGCTTGCCAGCGCAGGCCAGCCCCTGGATGTGGCCGGGATCACCGGCCCGGTCGCCGCCTACAGTGTACCGGCGAATATTGGCGAGCTGACGCTGACACTGACCAGCGAAATTAAAAACAATCTCGCCTTCGTGCCGAATGTGCTGATCCTCGACCAGAATATGACCCCTTCGGCCTATTTCCCGGGCAGCTATTTTACCTACCAGGCACCGGGCGTGATGTCCGCCGATCGCCTGGAAGGCGTGATGAAGCTGACCCCGGCCCTGGGGCAGCAGAAAATTTATGTCCTGGTGTTCACCACGCCACAGGATCTCCGCACTACCACCACACTGCTGGACCCGGCCAAAGCCTATGCCAAAGGCGTGGGTAACGCGGTGCCGGATATTCCGGATCCGGTAGCCCGCCACGCTACGCAGGGCACGCTGAAACTGAAAGTCAGCACTAACTCCTCCTCCAGCATTCTGGTGGGGCCGCTGTTTGGCGCCTCATCTGCCAGCCCGGTGACTGTGGGCAATACGGCGGCGGTGGTGGCCCCGGCTGCGGCAGCGCCCGCCCCGGCGCCGGTGGTGAAAAGCGAGCCGATGCTGAACGACACGGAACGTTACTTTAATCAGGCAATTAAGGACGCGGTTGCCAGAGGCGATATCGACAAGGCGCTGAAACTGCTGAATGAAGCCGAGCGGCTGGGCTCAACCTCCGCCCGCACCACGTTTATCAGCAGTGTAAAAGGCAAGGGGTAAGTCTTCCCCACATTGCTGATGTTTGCGGTACTGGTGCGCTGCGGCGCACCTTTTTTATCTGTTCGGGTGGTATGTTGCGCGATTGTTGCGTTTATGCTGCTCACCCCCTGCAATGTTCACCACGTTCTTCCGCTTCTGCGTTACAATGCTGCCAGGTATTATCCAGGAGATGAATGATGTCTCATCCTGCGCTGGCTCAGCTCTATGGGCTGCACTATTTTGATTCGCTCCCCGCAACCGCAAGCCCGGCTACCCTTGACTGGTTGCTGCTGGAAGACTCGATGACCAAACGCTTTGAGACCCGGTGTCGCAAGGTAAGTGTGGTGATTCTGCGTGAAGCATTTGTCGGCCAGCCCGAAATGACTGATGATGAGTCGGCGTTACTGCCCGGGGAGCCGCGCTACTGGCTGCGGGAGATCCTGCTGTGCGGGGATGGCGTGCCCTGGCTGGCTGGCCGCACGCTGGTGCCGGAATCCACCCTTAATGGCCCGGAGCTGGCATTAAAACAGCTGGGCGAGACCCCTCTGGGCCGGTATCTGTTTACATCATCAACCCTGACCCGGGATTTTATCCAGACCGGGCAGAATGAAGGACTGTGGGGGCGGCGCTCCCGCCTGCGCCTGTCAGGAAAACCGTTATTGCTGACCGAGCTGTTCCTGCCGGCTGCACCTGTGTATGAAGAGGAAGAGAAATGGAGTGGAGTCTGAAGCAGAACAAGCTGCTGGCTTATCACCGGTTAATGCGCACCGATAAACCCATTGGCGCGTTACTGCTGCTCTGGCCAACATTATGGGCACTGTGGATGGCAACCCCCGGCGCACCGCCGCTGACGATTCTGGCGGTTTTTGTGGCCGGTGTCTGGCTGATGCGCGCCGCCGGATGCGTGGTCAATGATTACGCGGACCGTAAATTCGACGGCCATGTAAAACGCACGGTCAATCGCCCCCTGCCCAGCGGCGCGGTCACGGAAAAAGAGGCCCGGATCCTGTTCGCGGTGCTGGTGGTGTTGTCATTCCTGCTGGTGCTGACCCTCAACACCATGACCATTCTGCTCTCCGTGGCGGGGCTGGCCCTGGCCTGGGTATACCCGTTTATGAAGCGCTACACGCATCTGCCCCAGGTGGTTCTGGGGGCGGCGTTTGGCTGGTCTATCCCGATGGCCTTCGCCGCCGTGAGCGAGTCCGTGCCCCTGAGCTGCTGGCTGATGTTCCTGGCCAATATTTGCTGGGCGGTGGCCTATGATACCCAGTACGCCATGGTAGACCGGGACGACGATATAAAAATTGGCGTGAAATCAACGGCCATTCTGTTTGGCCGCTTCGATAAGCTGATTATCGGGCTGTTGCAGCTGGCGGTGCTGGCGCTGATGGTGCTGCTGGGCGGGATAAACGGGCTGGGGTTTGCCTTTTACGCGGCCATTGTGCTGGCCGGTGCGCTGTTTATCTACCAGCAGAAGCTGATAGCCGGTCGCGAGCGCGAGCTGTGCTTTAAAGCGTTTATGAACAATAACTATGTGGGGCTGGTGCTGTTTATCGGCCTGGTGCTGAGTTATCTGCACCTCTGAGGGGAACGCAGTCGCGCGGTAAAAAAACAGGCGGGACAATTCCCGCCTGTGTTGTTTTTAGCGCCCGGGTTATGCGTCCTGGGCGTCGCTTTCGATGGTCAGGCGCACATCCGGCATGATGAGGTCCGCCAGCATCCGGTAGACCTTCAGGGTCTCATCCGGCTCGGCATCGCCCGTATCGCTGATGTAGCCTTCATCGCGCAGGGTCAGCACCAGGGTTGAGAACACCGCCTTATCGAAGAATTCCGGGGCGTTGATCCCGTGCAGCACGGATAACCGCTGGGCCAGTGTCCGGCTCTCTTTTTCCAGCGTCCCGCGGTTAATTGACGGGTTAGCGCTCAGCAGCCAGAAGGTAATGGCGTAACGCTGTACCGTTTCCCGGGCACCGGCGGCCAGCAGCTGTAGCGTCCGGGAGTGGGTTGGCGTGACCCGCAGCAGGGAGTCATCCACAGCAATCAGCTCCTGGCGCGCCAGCTCGGCGATCAGTTTATCCACCACGCCCGGCAGCTCGCTGATGTCCCAGCGCAGGAACAGCTCGGCTTTGAGCATCGGGTAGAGCACTTCGACCTGGCGCAGCAGCTCACCGCGGGCGATTTTGCGGTGCTGGGTGATGATCGACGCCAGCAGCGAAGGCAGGATCAGCATGTGCATGATGTTGTTACGGTAGTAAGTCATCAGCACCGCCTGCTCGCGGGGCAGAATAATAATATCGCCGATGGTGTCCTTTTCGACCTCGAACTTATTCATCTGCAGCGCGTGGTTGATGAGCGCTTCGCTGGTGAGGGCGGGCACGGTGGTGTCTTTGGCGTAAGGCACATTACGCATCAGCGCCAGGTAGCAATCCAGCTGGGAGGTTAACTGTTCGCGGGTCAGCGAACGCTGCCGGGAGGCAAGCAGCGCCGTGCAGCACAGGTTCATGGCGTTCGCGGCCCCGGCGTTGTTAATGCGCGTCATCAGCATACCGGCGATGTTGTTCACCGTCGGGGTCAGCCAGGCAGGGCGCACCGCTTCAATGGGGTCAATGGACTCGCGCCACTCAGGCACATGCTGGTTGAGGAAGGTCATCAGCGGCAGCGGTTCACCGAAGTTAACATACCCCTGGCCCAGGTTACGCAGCTTGCTCAGGCCGCGCACCATCTGCATAAAGCCTTCTTTTTCTTTGGTGGCACCGCGCAGCTCTTTCGCGTAGGTGCCCACCTCCATCACATGCTCATAGCCGATATAAATCGGCACCAGGGTTATCGGGCGGTTACCGCCGCGCAGCATGGCCTGGATGGTCATCGACAGGGTGCCGGTTTTCGGATCCAGCAACCGGCCGGTACGGGAGCGGCCGCCCTCAACGAAATATTCCACCGAGTAGCCACGGGTAAACAGCTCCCCGAGGTATTCGCGAAAGACCGTGGAGTAGAGCTTATTGCCCTTAAAGGTGCGGCGGATAAAAAACGCCCCCAGGCGGCGGAAAATCGGCCCGGCGGGCCAGAAGTTCAGGTTGATACCGGCAGCGATATGTGGCGGCACCAGCCCCTGGTGATACAGTACGTAAGACAGCAGCAAATAGTCCATATGGCTGCGGTGGCAGGGCACATAGACCAGTTCATGGCCTTCATGGGCCAGCTGACGCACGCGCTCGGCGTTATGGACGTTGATCCCCTGGTAGAGGCGGTTCCAGGTAAAACCGAGGATCCGGTCGCTCATGCGGATAGCTTCGTAAGAGAAGTTGGCCGCGATCTCCTCCATCAGCGCCACGGCATTCTGCTGGGCCTTCTCATGGGAAATTTTCTTACTGCGGGCTTCGTCTTCTACCGCTTTGGCAATCGCTTTGGAGGCCAGCAGCTTATTGAACAGATCCTGGCGCACCGGCAGGCGCGGGCCAACCGCCGCCAGGCGCTGGCGGGCAAAATGCATCCGCGCGACGCGCGCCAGCTTCTGGGCGATGGATTTGTCAGTGCCGTGTTCGGTGGCCATCCAGCGTAATGAGACCGGCGGCGAGAAGCGCACAAAGCTGTCGCGGCCCAGCCAGAAGACGGCAGAGAATTTCTGAATGCCGTTAAGCATCCGCAGCGGCGGGTTCACTTCCCCTTTTTCCCGGCCCGGTGCGCGGCCGAACATCACGGAGACCGGCACCAGCTGCACATCCAGATCCGGGTTCGCCCGGTGGAGATCCAGATACTGGTGAAACAGCTTAATGGTCTCTTCTTTTGGCGCGTAATAGGTGAACACCCGCGGCCCACCGTGGACGAACACATAGCGCGGCAGCTCGGTGCCGTCTATTTCAAGAGGTTCAAGGGGATCCGGAAGATCATGGGCCAGACACTGGGCACGCAGCGTCAGCAGGTCTGCCTTGGAATTATAAGGCAGCACATACATAATCGGGCGTGAGGTATCCAGGCCCAGTTCAGGAGCCGGATCCGCCGGAATAGATTTGCTTTTTACCATCAGACTTAATGGTAAATTCAGTAACTTATAGTAAATACTTGGCCAGCCTGACATAAACGATGTAAAGCCTCTGGGTTAATCATGCAAATGCGCTGCAAGAATATCAGAAAACAGTGTGGATTTCTGTGCCCTGTCGCGACCCTTTTTGCCACACAACCGCGCCCGGCCTTTTCCCGGGCCGGACCGGGTGGCGGTGCGGGGATAACCGGTGTGCAACGGGCTGTATTAATGAGAAACTTTCACAGTATATAATCGGCCCCCCGACAACGGGCTTTTTTTCATAAGGCATTTTTCATGGCAAATACATCCGCAACCGGGTTAACCCGGATCATTAAAGCAGCAGGTTACTCGTGGAAAGGCATCAAAGCCGCATGGATCAACGAAGCGGCCTTCCGCCAGGAGGGGATGCTGTCTATTGTGGGGATTATTGTCGCCTGCTGGCTGGATGTTGACCCGGTCGCCCGGATCCTGCTGATAGGCTCTCTGGTGCTGGTGATGATCGTAGAGATCCTCAACAGCGCCATTGAAGCGGTGGTTGACCGTATTGGTCTGGAGCACCATGAGCTCTCTGGCCGGGCGAAGGATATGGCCTCGGCGGCGGTGCTGTTTGCGCTGTTACTGGCGCTGTTTATCTGGGTTGTGCTGCTCTGGCAGTATTTCCGTTAAGCCTCGCAAAACCGGTAAGTGGCTGGTTTTTTTACGGGCCGTATGGTTCCAAAATCACCGAAGACTGTATATACTCACAGCATAACTGTATATACACCCAGGGGGCGGAATGAAAGCATTAACAACCAGGCAGCAAGAGGTGTTTGATCTTATCCGGGATCATATCAGCCAGACCGGTATGCCACCGACCCGTGCTGAAATCGCCCAGCGCCTGGGGTTCCGTTCCCCGAATGCGGCGGAAGAGCACCTGAAAGCTCTGGCCCGTAAAGGGGCCATTGAGATTGTGTCCGGCGCGTCCCGTGGCATCCGCCTGCTGCAGGAAGAGGAAGAAGAGGGCTTACCGCTGGTTGGCCGCGTGGCCGCAGGTGAGCCTCTCCTGGCCCAGCAGCATATTGAAGGCCATTATCAGGTCGATCCTCAGTTGTTTAAACCCAGTGCGGATTTTCTGCTGCGCGTTAGCGGCATGTCGATGAAAGACATCGGCATTATGGATGGCGATCTGCTGGCGGTGCATAAAACCCAGGAAGCGCGCAACGGCCAGGTGATTGTGGCGCGCATTGACGACGAAGTAACGGTAAAGCGCCTGAAAAAACAGGGCAATACCGTGCAGCTGCTGCCTGAAAACAGCGAATTCAGCCCGATAGTGGTTGACCTGCGCGAGCAGAACTTCACCATTGAAGGGCTGGCCGTTGGGGTTATCCGCAACGGTGAATGGCTGTAATTCCACCCCTTCTTTTCTGACTGACCGTAGCGCCCCCGGGGCGCTACGGTGTTGTTTTGCCTCTTTTTCGGGTATCTCATGACGTTCTTCTCTACAGCGGATCGGGCCTTGTGGCGCCTGGCGCTGCCCATGATATTTTCCAATGTTACTGTCCCGCTGCTGGGGCTGGTGGATACTGCCGTTATCGGCCACCTGGACAGCCCGGATTACCTGGGCGGTGTGGCGGTGGGGGCCACGGTAACCAGCTTTTTGTTTATGCTGCTGCTGTTTTTACGCATGAGTACCACCGGGCTGACCGCCCAGGCCTACGGGGCCCGGGACCCTCTCGGGCTGGCCCGGGCACTGGCCCAGCCGCTACTGATTGCCCTGGTCGCCGGGGTGGCGATTTTACTGTTCCGGGCGCCGCTTATTGATCTGGCGCTGCATCTGGTGGGCGGCAGCGATGCGGTGCTGCACCAGGCCCGGCGATTCCTTGAGATCCGCTGGCTCAGCGCCCCGGCCGCACTGGCGAATATGGTGCTGCTGGGCTGGCTGCTGGGTGTGCAGTATGCCCGGGCACCGGTTATTCTGCTGGTGGTGGGGAATATCCTCAATATTGTGCTGGATCTCTGGCTGGTGGTCGGGGCCGGTATGAACGTGCAGGGGGCCGCACTGGCAACCGTTGTGGCTGAATACGCCACGCTTGCGACCGGCGCGCTGATGGCCTGGAAAGTGCTCAGGCTGCGCGGCGTGTCTGCGGCCATGCTGCGCCAGGCCTGGCGCGGCGATCTCGGGCGTCTGCTGGCGCTGAACCGCGACATTATGCTGCGATCGCTGCTGATCCAGCTCTGTTTTGCCTCTATTACCGTACTGGGTGCCCGCCAGGGTAACGATATTGTGGCGGTAAACGCCCTGCTGATGACCTTTCTGACCTTTACCGCCTACGCGCTGGATGGCTTTGCCTATGCGGTGGAGGCCCACTCGGGCCAGGCGTTTGGTGCCCGGGACCGCAGCCAGCTGCTGACCGTATGGTACGCGGCCTGCCGCCAGGCGGGCCTGGTGGCGCTGGGCTTTGCGCTGGCATACGCCCTGTGCGGCGGGGCGATTATTGACGCGCTGACCTCGATTACCCCACTGCGTGAGCTGGCCCGCCACTATCTGTGGTGGCAAATTGCGCTGCCGCTGGTGGGGGTCTGGTGCTACCTGCTGGACGGGATGTTTGTCGGGGCCACGCGCGGGCGCGAGATGCGCAACAGTATGGCGATAGCCGCCGCCGGTTTTGGCCTGGCCCTGCTGGCCCTTCCCGGGCTCGGGAACCACGGCTTATGGCTGGCGCTGCTGGTGTTTCTGGCGTTACGCGGCCTGTCGCTGGGCTGGATGTGGCGCAGGCTGTGGCGCCAGGACAGGTGGTTTGCCGGTTAACTGCGGCCGCGTTTTTTTACCGTAATACTGTGGTCATGGGAGCACTGCTCAGGGTGGCGGCAGGTTTCCACTTCCACACAGGCGGCGCACAGGCCGTGCGCCTCAATCACGTTATGGTGCAGCGCAAACCCGGATTTTGCCGCCAGGCTCTGCATAATATCTTCAACCCCCTGGGCGCACTCTTCCTTTACTACACCGCAACGGTCGCATATAAACATGGCTGAGGTATGCGTTGGTTGATCAAACAGATGGCACAATACATAGCTGTTGGTGGACTCAACCTTATGGACAAAACCCTGCTCCAGCAGGAAATCCAGCGCCCGGTAAACGGTAGGCGGCTTGGCCTGGGGCTCAGAAACCCGCAGCAGATCCAGCAGATCGTAAGCGCTGATGGCACCGTTCTGGAGCGTCATCAACCGCAGGACTTCCAGACGCTGGGGCGTCAGGCGTACGTTGCGTTGCCCGCACAGCTTTTCAGCCTGTGACAGCACGTATTGAGATGTGGTCGCGTCCATCAGCACCCTCATATTTTTTGCCGGTAAAGCGTTACTTTATCACAGGCTGTGGAAAACGCCGACAAACGCGATTTTTGCCATACTTATTTTTCGGACATAACGGGAGATGGCAGCATGAAGCGACCAGATTACATTAAGCACTGGCACGTTCTGGAAGGACCGGATAACGCGGGATACCCGGGAAGTGACGAAAAATTTGCCATCAGCACGCCGGTTGCCCGCCATGTGGGGTTGCGCCGCCTTGGGGTGTCCCACATTCGCCTGCCGCCGGGCCGTCGCACCTCATACCCCTATGCCCAGAGCAGTGACGAGCTCTATATCTACGTGCTGGAGGGGTATCCTCAGGTCTGGGTGAACGGCTCTTTGCATGAGCTCTCCCCGGGGGATAGTGTCGGTTTTGTGCCGGGAACCGGCTTGTGCCATACCTTCCTCAATAACACTGCGGAAGATGTGCGCTTCCTGGTGGTGGAGGAGCCACCCCACCCGGATAACCGGACCTATTTCCCGTTAAACCCCGGCTATGCGGCCACCCGTCACGATCGCTGGATAGATCATCCGCCGCAGTTCTTCGGCGCTCACGACGGTAAACCGGATCAGCTGAAAAAGCCGCGCCGCTGACGCGGATAATTTCTGTGCTATAGTAGCGCGCTATTTTTTCCGAAACCGATTATCAACTCGTGACCATGCTGCCAGAAAACCAAGCTACTGCCTTTGCGCCACTGCGCTTTTCCGTTGCGCCCATGCTCGACTGGACTGACCGCCACTGCCGTTATTTCCTGCGTCTGTTATCCCGCAATACGCTGCTGTACACCGAAATGGTCACCACCGGGGCGATTATTCACGGCAAGGGCGACTATCTGGCCTATAACGAGGAAGAGCACCCGCTGGCGCTGCAACTGGGCGGCAGCGATCCCCGGGCGCTGGCCCAGTGCGCCCGGCTGGCCGAAGAGCGCGGCTATGATGAGATAAACCTCAATGTGGGCTGCCCGTCGGACCGGGTTCAGAATGGCCGCTTTGGCGCCTGCCTGATGGGCGAAGCGGACCTGGTGGCGGATTGTGTGGCCGCCATGCGTGAGGTGGTCACGGTTCCGGTGACGGTGAAAACCCGTATCGGCATTGATGATCAGGACAGCTACGCGTTTCTGTGTGACTTTGTGGGCACCGTGGCCCAAAAGGGCGGCTGCGAGACGTTTATTATCCACGCCCGTAAAGCCTGGCTTTCCGGCTTAAGCCCGAAAGAAAACCGCGAGATCCCGCCGCTGGACTACCCGCGGGTGTACCAGTTAAAACGCGATTTCCCCGGGCTGACCATGTCGCTCAACGGCGGCATTAAATCCCTGGCGGAGGCCCGCGCGCACCTTGAACATATGGACGGGGTGATGGTCGGGCGCGAGGCGTACCAGAACCCGGGCATGCTGGCGGCGGTAGACCGGGATATTTTTGGCACCACCGAAAGCTGTGCCGATCCGGTTGCCGTGGTGCGCGCCATGTACCCGTATATTGAGCGCGAGCTCAGCCGTGGCTGCTATCTGGGGCATATTACCCGCCATATGCTGGGGCTGTTTCAGGGGATCCCCGGCGCCCGGCAGTGGCGGCGGCACCTGAGCGAGAACGCCCATAAAGCCGGGGCCGATATCCGGGTGCTGGAGCAGGCGCTGGCGCTGGTGGCGGATAAACGCTGATTTCTGACCGTAATTTAGTGAATTTGACGATGCCCCAGCCCACCGGTTGGGGCATTTTCTTTTAAATCATAAAGATAAAAATGGCATGATTTTTGTATGCTCTCTTCTCAGATGATGTGATATGGCGTGAAGCCAGCCGCAGGATGACGCAAGGAGAAGAGAGAATGGTTGAACTGCTGTTTGTGGTGGGATTTTTTGTGATGTTGCTGGTGACCGGCGTATCGCTGCTGGGGATTATTGTGGCCCTGCTGGCGGCAACCGCACTGATGTTTGTCGGCGGGTTACTGGCGCTGATGATTAAACTGCTGCCGTGGTTACTGCTGGCGGTGGTGGCGGTGTGGATTATCCGCGCCATTCAGGGGCCGAAAAAAACCGCCTGCGGGCGCAGGCACCGCCGATTTGACTAAGACAGTGAGGGATTGATCACAACCTTATAACTTTTCCGCATGTGTTATTAGGCAACGGGCCGGAAATCTGCCACTATCCCCGGGCTGACAACGAATTCATCGCAGCTGTACCCTACATACAGCGCGAACAACAAAAAAGAGCGGGCTTCCTTCGGGAAGCCCTACTCTTTTGGGGCGCAGATAACTTACGGCAGTAACAGGCTCGATCCCCGGGTCGCCCGACTCTCCAGCAGCTTATGGGCTTTTACTGCATCCACCAGCGCGAATTTCTGATTCTCCGGTATTTCTGGCTTGATAACCCCGCTGGCTATCAGCGAAAACAGCTCGTTGCTTGCCTCTTCGAGCTCTGCGCGGTTGGTGATGTAGCCGTGCAGGGAAGGGCGGGTCACATACAGGGAGCCTTTCTGGTTGAGGATCCCGAGGTTAACGCCGGTCACCGGCCCGGAGGCGTTACCAAAGCTGACCATCAGCCCCCGGCGCTGCAGGCAATCCAGCGAGGCCTCCCAGGTGTCTTTCCCCACCGAGTCATATACCACCGGGACCTTTTCGCCGTTGGTCAGCGCCAGCACCTGCGCGGCAATATCCTCTTCCTGATAGTTAATGGTGCGCCAGGCCCCGGCCGCCAGCGCTTTTTCCGCCTTGGCGGCGGAGCCCACGGTGCCGATCAGTTTCGCCCCCAGCGCTTTCGCCCACTGGCAGGCAAGCAGCCCCACACCGCCCGCCGCCGCGTGGAACAGAAAGATTTCATTCGGTTTAATTTCGTAGGTTTTACGCAGCAGGTAAAACACCGTCAGACCTTTGAGGAAGGTGGCCGCCCCCTGCTCAAAGGAGATGGCGCCGGGCAAAATGGCGACATTATCCGCCGCCACGTTATGGACCTCACTATAGGCCCCCAGCGGCGCCTGGGCATACACCACCCGATCACCTTCTTTTATGTGGCGCACCGCACGGCCCACTTTAATAACGACCCCGGCCGCCTCGCTACCCAGCCCGCTGGGCAGGGAAGGGGGCGGGTAGAGGCCGCTGCGCACATAGGTATCAATGTAGTTGATCCCGATAGCCTTATTCGCCACCTGAACTTCATGTTCTTTGGGCTCCCGGGGGGTGAACTCCACCGGGTGCAGCACATCTGGCCCCCCGTGTCGGGCAAACTCAATTCTGACTGGCATAACGGCTCCTGTGATGGCAAAGGGAATATCAGTAAGACTAACAGCTCCCCACAGGATGGGGTAAATTATACGCGCTTCTTTAGTGCGCCTGGGTTCGCTATAATCCCCCGTCTGTTTCAATCCTGGTATCCCATACGTTATGGCCGCAAAGAAACCCTTCAATAAACCTCAGACTGAGGCCGGCGAGCGCGATCCGCAACTGGCCGCCCTGAAAATGCCCCCCCACTCGCTGGAGGCGGAGCAGTCGGTACTGGGCGGGTTAATGCTGGACAACGAACGCTGGGACGACGTGGCAGAACGCGTGGTGGCAGAGGATTTTTATACCCGCCCGCACCGCCATATCTTCACCGAGATGCACCGCCTTCAGGAGCTGGGCAAGCCCATTGATCTGATAACCCTGTCAGAGTCTCTGGAGCGCCAGGGTCAGCTTGAGAGTGTGGGCGGTTTCGCCTATCTGGCTGAGCTGTCGAAAAACACCCCCAGCGCGGCAAATATTAACGCCTATGCGGATATTGTCCGCGAGCGTGCCGTGGTGCGCGAGATGATAGCCGTGGCGAACGAAATCGCCGACGCGGGGTTTGATCCCCAGGGGCGCACCAGTGAAGACTTGCTGGATCTGGCCGAGTCCCGGGTGTTCCAGATTGCCGAAAACCGCGCCAGTAAAGACGAAGGCCCCCAGAGTATTGATAAAATTCTCGACGCGACCGTCGCCCGGATCGAAACCCTGTACCAGCAGCCCCACGACGGGGTTACCGGGGTGGATACCGGCTACCAGGATCTGAACAAAAAGACCGCCGGGCTACAGGGG
Source organism: Shimwellia blattae DSM 4481 = NBRC 105725 (assembly GCF_000262305.1). NCBI lineage: Bacteria > Pseudomonadati > Pseudomonadota > Gammaproteobacteria > Enterobacterales > Enterobacteriaceae > Shimwellia > Shimwellia blattae. The sequence goes on along the minus strand of NC_017910.1, from coordinate 3,786,333 downwards.
TCAGACTTAATTATCGTGGCGGCGCGCCCCTCAATGGGGAAAACCACCTTCGCCATGAACCTGTGCGAAAACGCCGCCATGCTCCAGGACAAGCCGGTACTTATCTTCAGCCTTGAGATGCCCTCAGAACAGATAATGATGCGTATGCTGGCCTCCCTCTCCCGGGTTGATCAGACCCGTATCCGTACCGGGCAACTGGATGATGAGGACTGGGCGCGTATCTCCGGCACCATGGGAATACTGCTGGAGAAGAACAATATGTATATTGATGACTCTTCCGGCCTGACCCCGACCGAGGTGCGCTCCCGTGCCCGGCGCGTATTCCGCGAACGCGGCGGCCTGAGCCTGATAATGATCGACTACCTGCAACTGATGCGGGTGCCCTCGTTGTCTGATAACCGTACCCTGGAAATTGCCGAAATCTCCCGCTCCCTGAAGGCGCTGGCAAAAGAGCTGCAGGTGCCGGTGGTGGCCCTTTCTCAGCTGAACCGCTCCCTGGAGCAGCGTGCCGACAAACGCCCGGTCAACTCGGATCTGCGTGAATCCGGCTCCATTGAACAGGATGCGGATCTGATTATGTTTATCTACCGTGATGAGGTGTATCACGAGAACAGCGACCTGAAAGGGATCGCTGAAATTATCATCGGTAAACAGCGTAACGGCCCCATTGGCACGGTACGGCTGACGTTTAACGGCCAGTGGTCCCGGTTTGACAATTACGCGGGCCCGCAATACGACGACGAATAACCGGTATTTTTTGGTGCCCCGGGGGGCTGTCTGCGACAGCGCCGGGGCCACCGCCACATTAACGTCAGACCCAAAAGGAAGAGAAATGCAAGCGGCAACTGTTGTTATTAACCGCCGCGCTCTGCGCCACAACCTGCAACGCCTGCGTGAACTGGCCCCGGCCAGTAAACTGGTTGCCATTGTGAAAGCAAACGCTTATGGCCACGGTCTGCTGGAGACCGCCCGCACCCTGCCCGATGCCGACGCCTTCGGCGTGGCCCGCCTTGAAGAGGCGCTGCGCCTGCGCGCCGGAGGAATCACCCAGCCTGTGTTGCTGCTGGAGGGGTTTTTTAACGCAAGCGATCTGCCGGTTATCTCCCTGCAACAGCTGCATATTGCTGTCCACAGTGAAGAGCAGCTGGCCGCACTGGAGCAGGCGGAGCTGGCCGCCCCGGTCAATGTGTGGATGAAGCTGGATACCGGTATGCACCGCCTCGGGGTGCGCCCGGAAGAGGCCCCTGCATTCTACGAGCGGCTGTCGCGCTGTAAAAATGTGTGCCAGCCGGTGAACGTGGTCAGCCATTTTGCCCGGGCGGACGAGCCCGAATGCGGCGCCACCGAAAAGCAGCTGGCTATCTTTGCGCAGTTTACTGAGGGCAAACCGGGCCTGCGCTCCATTGCCGCCTCAGGCGGGATTTTGCTGTGGCCCCAGTCCCATTATGACTGGGTGCGCCCGGGGATTATTCTGTACGGCGTATCCCCGCTGGAGAGCAAACCCTGGGGGCCGGATTTCGGCCTGCAACCGGTCATGTCGCTGACCTCCAGCCTGATTGCGGTGCGTGAGCACAAAGCCGGGGAGCCGGTGGGCTATGGCGGCACCTGGGTGAGCGAGCGCGACACCCGCCTGGGGGTGATTGCCATCGGCTACGGGGACGGTTACCCGCGCGCGGCCCCCTCCGGCACGCCGGTGCTGGTTAATGGCCGGGAAGTGCCGATTGTTGGCCGGGTGGCGATGGATATGATTTGTGTGGATCTTGGCCCCGGCGCCACGGATAGCGTGGGCGACCCTGCGGTGATGTGGGGGGAAGGGCTGCCGGTCGAGCGGATTGCCGAAATAACAAAAGTAAGTGCTTACGAACTTATCACCCGGTTAACCTCGCGGGTCGCCATGACCTATATAGACTGACAGGGACAGGTACAGCCCCGGGAACCCGGCTGGCTGTACCTTTTTCGCCAGAAATAACCCTTCCTTAACATCCTTCTCGATCTTCTCCGGCATCCGGTTTATTGTGGTAAATCGTCCTACCGTAAACCTGGAGAAACGCGCGTGTTTCAGAACGTTGACGCCTACGCTGGTGATCCGATCCTCTCCCTGATGGAGAGATTCAAAGAAGACCCCCGTGACGGCAAAGTAAACCTGAGTATTGGACTGTATTACAACCAGGAAGGGATTATTCCGCAATTACAGGCCGTGGCCGAAGCCGAGGCGCGCCTTAACAGCCAGCCCCACGGTGCCTCCCTGTATCTGCCGATGGAAGGGCTTGGCAGCTACCGCAGCGCCGTCGCGCCGCTGCTGTTTGGTGCTGATCACCCGGTACTGCGTGAGGGCCGCGTGGCCACCATTCAGACCCTCGGGGGTTCCGGCGCGCTGAAAGTGGGGGCTGACTTCCTCAGGAACTACTTCCCGGCGGCCAGAGTCTGGGTCAGCGACCCGACCTGGGAAAACCATATTGCCATATTTGCAGGGGCTGGCTTCGAAGTGGGTACTTACCCCTGGTTCGACAGCGCCACCGGCGGTGTCGATGCAGACGCGCTCCTGGCCCACCTTAATACCCTGCCTGCCGGTGATATTGTGCTGCTGCACCCCTGCTGCCATAACCCGACCGGTGCCGATCTGACCGATGCCCAGTGGGATCAGGTGATTGAGGTGCTTAAAGCCCGCGGGCTGCTGGCGTTTATGGACATTGCCTATCAGGGCTTTGGCGGCGGTATGGAAGCGGACGCCTACGCCATTCGCGCGGCGGCGGCGGCCGGGGTGCCGGTGCTGGTGAGTAACTCTTTTTCCAAGATTTTCTCCCTCTACGGGGAGCGGGTTGGCGGCCTGTCTGTGGTGTGTGAAGACAGCGACATCGCCGCCCGGGTACTGGGGCAGCTGAAGGCGACAGTGCGCCGTATTTACTCCAGCCCGCCGAATTATGGTGCCCAGGTGGTGTCTCTGGTGCTTAACGATCCGCAGCTGCGCGCCAGCTGGCTGGCGGAGGTGGAAAGCATGCGCCAGCGCATTGTGGAGATGCGGCGCATACTGGTCGAGACCCTGAAAACCCGGCTGCCCGGGCGCGATTTTAGCTACCTGCAGCGCCAGCGCGGCATGTTCAGCTACACGGGCCTGTCAGCACAGCAGGTTGAGCGGCTGCGTGAGGAGTTCGGCGTCTACCTGATTGCCAGCGGCCGGATGTGCCTGGCCGGGCTGAATCTCAATAATGTGGATGATGTTGCCCGGGCGATTGCCGCAGTGATGTAAGTGCTTGCTATCACCAAATGCTCCGTATCATGCGGGGCATTATCATTTGATTACCATTTTGTGCCGGTTGTCGCTAAAAAACCGGGGCGTAAGCTGGTATCCTTAACCTGTTAATCCTTACTTTTACTCCTGTTTTACCGTCATAAACGATAAGCAAATAACGATAAGGAAAATCATGCGTAAGTTTACTTCCGCCTGCGCCGCGCTGTGGCTGGCATTTGGGCTGCACATTTCTGCACAGGCGGCCATGTCCGCCCCTCCTGAGCATGACACCACGGCCGCAGGCGTCACCAGCGCCCGGCTTGCCGGGCGTGCGCCGGTTCACTGGGTGTCTGTCGCGCAAATTGAAAACAGCCTGCTGGGCCGCCCGCCTATGGCCGTGGGCTTTGACATTGATGATACGGTGTTATTTTCCAGCCCGGGCTTCTGGCGCGGGCGTAAAGAGATCTCACCCGGCTCGCGGGATTTCCTCAAAGACGAACAGTTCTGGGAGAAAATGAACAATAACTGGGACGCCTTCAGTATCCCCAAAGAGGTGGCCCGGGCGCTGATTTCGATGCATGTGAAACGCGGCGATCAGATTTACTTCATCACCGGGCGCAGGGCGACCAGAACGGAAAACCTCTCCCGGCTGCTACAGGAAGATTTTCTGATCCCGGCTACCAGTATGCACCCGGTGGTGTTTGCCGGCACTGAGAATGAGCAGCAGGTCAAAACCGACTGGCTGAAGCAGGAGAGCATTCGCATTTTCTACGGGGATGCTGATCTCGATATTATGGCCGCCCGGGAGGTGGGTATCCGCGGGATCCGCGTCTTGCGGGCATCTAACTCAACGGACAGGCCACTGCCGGGCGCCGGGGCGCTGGGTGAAGAGGTGATTGTTAATTCAGAGTTCTGAGTCGCACCGATAAGTATATTTTTTCATCAAAATTCGTGCGCGGGTTTTACCTTTTGCCAGGATGCGACACACTTAACGGGTCCGTATGACAACGATCAGGAGGACCCAGAATGACCCACTCAGAATTGCTCCAGTATTGCATGGCGAAACCCGGCGCACAGCAAAGCGTACACAGCGACTGGAAGGCCACCCAAATCAAAGTGGCGGATGTACTGTTTGCCATGGTGCACAGCGTGAATGACCGGCCAGCCGTATCCCTGAAAACCAGCCCGGAGCTGGCAGACTTGCTGCGCCAGAATCACGCGGATGTGTTCCCGAGCGCGTACCTGAATAAATCCTGCTGGAGCACCCTGTACCTGGACGGCCCGTTACCGGATTCACGGATCTACGCGCTGGTGAATACCTCCTGGCAACAGGCGCTGGCGCTGGTGCCGGAAAATAAACGCCGCACGCTGAACAGCTAACACGCTAAACCCGCAAAAGAGGGGGAGTCACCCCCTTTGCGGGCCGCGCGTGATCAGAAGGTGTGCACGTATACCAGGTTAACAATGGCGCTGTTGCGGCCACGGTTACGCACTTCGGTCTCGGTATAAAAGTTGGCGGTAAACTTGTCCTGCGCCGAGTAGTTCCACATCACACCCGGGCCAATACCCAGCGCCTGCTCGCGGGAGTTTTTCTGGGTGTCGCCGTTCACTTTATCGTCGGTTATCTGTTTCAGGTAGTAGCCGTTAATACCCACGTGCCAGTCCGGCACGACCTCCCAGGAGGTGGCAAAGTTCAGGAACATCAGCTGGCCTATCTGGGTATGGCGCACTTTCTCACCCCGCCACTCCAGTGGCTGGCTGCTGGCCGGATCGTCATTTTTAAAGTTATACAGATACTGTAAGCGCCAGTTTATGGTCCAGCGGGGAACCGGCAGCCAGGTGGCCGCCCAGGTGGGGTGAAATGACCACTGGTTCATCCCGGTGTTAATATCGCTGTGGCTGTCATAGGCCCCGGTGGGGGCATTCACGCCAAGCTCCAGGCGGTGAATAAAGGTTACCTCGCCCCGATCGTTGAGCAGCGGATTATATTGCAGATACACCGCCATCATAATATCGCCAATACCGCCATGATTTGCCTTCAGGGTGGCAGGCCCGCCGAAGTCGGTATCGAACCCGACAACCGGCACAATCAGATCCAGCCCGAGGGTTGCGTTATCAAAAGGGGATTTTTCAAAGGTGTATAAGAACTGGTTATTGGCAACCCAGCTGTCTATCCTGGTGCTGCCAAATGCCTGAATACGGTTGCCGTTATTATCTGTTAAGCGGTTGATATGGTTGTAGCGGTAATATCCGATATAAGCAAGATGCCCCGGAGGTGCGACCGGGAAACCGTCAAAAAAACTGGTGTAGCCATTATTAATACCTGCCGGTTGGCTCAGTGTTGGCTCGATGGCCATTCCCGGAAATGCGGCAAGCAATAATGCACCGCACATATATTTACGCAACCCGCTGCCAATAAATGCGCCTGCCCGGTAGATCAGATATTTCGCTGAGCCTGTGTTCTCCATAAGAGCCTCTAATAAAGACCAGATGACTGGAAAGTGAAAATAACCGGATATGGTATGTGCAGTATGCCCGGCACCGGGCGCCTGTTAGCGGATACATTGGGGAAGTTTTTCAGGGGCGTCCAATGAATATAAAAACAGATGTATTACCATCTGGTAATAATGTGATGTTCGTGATAGTACATTTACTGCCAGCATGGTATTACGTATCTTAATAATAAATATGTTTTTCCTGTGTACTTATTGGTTATCCATAAGAAAATTATTTCCATAATTACTTTAAGGGTATGCGTCGGCGCAAAAGACACATTGTGACGGCGGTTGTGAACCACCACCGGTTATTACAGAAAGGCGCATCAATATGAACTCGCTCGATGGATTTCTCCGCTCTCAGTTAAAATTGCGGCAGTTACAACTTCTGGTGGTCATGGATGATCTGCGCAATGTTGGTAAGGTCGCTAATTATTTGCATGTCTCTCAGCCCGCGGTATCGAAAGCGCTTTCAGAGCTGGAAAATAATATTGGTTTAAAGCTGTTTAACCGCACAATTCACGGTATGCAGCCTACTATCTATGGCAGCAGCCTGGTGGTTTACGCCCGGCGTATTCTCGCTGAGGCGGGTAAAGCGCGGGATGAGCTGCGCGCCCTGATGGCGGGCGTGCAGGGGAAGGTCTCTGTGGGGGTGCTGCCCATTGCCGCAGGCACCCTGCTGCCAAGGGCTATTGACCAGCTGAAGAGCGAGTCGCCGTTTACGGCGCTGACCATTACCGAAGGGACCATGGAGCTGCTCCGGCCCCGTCTGCTGGCCGGGGAGATTGAGCTTATTGTCGGCATTTTGCCGGAAGATACCCACCAGGCAGATACCGACACTATCTTTATTCACGAAGAGCCAATGGTGCTGGTGGCCGGCACCAGCCACCCGCTGGCGGGGAAAAAACATATTACCTGGTCTGAGCTGCGCAGTACGCCCTGGATCCTGCCGCCCCACAGCTCGCTTATCCGCCAGCTGATTGAGGACGCCTTTCGCCGCCACCATGTGGCGCTGCCCACCAACTATATTGAATCGGTCGCGACCATGGTGAATATCGGGATCCTGCAACAGGGCAAGACTGTTGGTTTTTTACCCGGTTCAGTGGCCCGTCATTACGCCCGGCTGGGGGGCGTGACGGTGATCCCGGTGTCGATCCCGACGGTCACGCTGCCGGTAGGGGTGCTGTATATGCGCAACCAGCCACTCTCGGCCAGCGCCCGGTTGCTGATTGCGGCCCTGAAAAATTACCGGGATGCGGGCCCCCGCCCACAGCCCGGCACCCGGCCGCCTGTTCCGGTGCCGGAATAACGGCACCGGTTTTTTGCTAGCGGTTAAGGAGCGGCTTCAGGAAGCGTGCCGTGTAGGAGGCGTCACACTCCGCCACGGTTTCCGGCGTGCCCGCCACGAGGATTTCGCCGCCGCCGCTGCCCCCTTCCGGGCCCAGATCGACAATCCAGTCGGCAGTTTTAATCACGTCCAGGTTGTGCTCAATCACCACGATGGTATTGCCCTGGTCCCGTAACTGGTGCAGCACGTCGAGCAGCTGCTGAATATCGGCAAAATGCAGGCCGGTGGTCGGCTCATCGAGGATATACAGGGTCTGGCCGGTGCCGCGTTTTGACAGCTCCCGGGCCAGCTTCACGCGCTGGGCTTCACCGCCGGACAGGGTGGTAGCCGCCTGACCAAGACGGATGTAGGACAGCCCCACATCAATCAGGGTCTGGAGCTTACGGGCCAGTGCCGGTACTGCGTCAAAGAACTCCCGGGCCTCTTCAATGGTCATATCCAGCACTTCGTGGATATTTTTACCCTTGTATTTGATCTCCAGGGTTTCCCGGTTATAGCGCTGGCCTTTGCACTGGTCGCAGGGGACATAAATATCCGGCAGGAAGTGCATTTCCACTTTCAGCACCCCGTCCCCCTGGCAGGCTTCACAGCGCCCGCCGCGCACGTTAAAGCTGAAACGCCCCGGCGTATAGCCACGGGTGCGGGACTCCGGCACCCCGGCAAACAGCTCGCGCACCGGGGTGAATACCCCGGTATAGGTCGCCGGGTTAGAGCGCGGGGTACGGCCAATGGGGCTCTGGTCAATATCGATGACTTTATCGAAGTGCTCAAGCCCCTGAATATCCCGGTAGGGGGCGGGCTCCGCAATGGTGGCCCCGTTAAGCTGGCGCTGGGCCAGCGGGAACAGCGTGTCGTTAATCAGGGTCGATTTGCCGGAGCCGGAGACCCCGGTAATACAGGTAAACAGCCCCACCGGCAGGGTGAGGGTGACATCTTTGAGGTTATTGCCCCGGGCACCGGACAGTTTCAGTACCTTTTGTGGATCGGCCGCCACGCGTTTTTTGGGCACCGCAATCTGGCGTTTGCCGCTCATAAACTGGCCGGTCAGGGACTCCGGCACCGCCATGATGGCGTCCAGATCGCCCTCTGCCACGACGCTGCCGCCGTGGACACCGGCCCCGGGGCCGATATCAATAATATGGTCTGCGGCGCGGATCGCGTCTTCGTCGTGCTCGACGACTATCACGGTATTGCCCAGATTGCGCAGGTGGATAAGGGTCTCCAGCAGGCGCTCGTTATCCCGCTGGTGCAGGCCAATGGAGGGCTCATCCAGCACGTACATCACCCCCACCAGGCCCGCGCCAATCTGGCTGGCAAGGCGGATACGCTGGGCCTCACCGCCGGACAGGGTTTCCGCCGAGCGGGATAAGGTCAGATAATTGAGCCCCACGTTCACCAGGAATTTCAGGCGATCGCCAATCTCTTTAAGCACTTTTTCGGCAATTTTGGCCCGCTGGCCGGAGAGCTTCAGATTACTGAAGAACTCCATGGCGTGGCCAATGCTCATGTCTGAAATGGTCGGCAGGGCGGTGTTTTCCACAAACACATGGCGCGCTTCTTTGCGCAGGCGGGTGCCGTGGCAGCTGGCGCAGGGGCGGTTACTGATAAACTTCGCCAGTTCTTCGCGCACTGCGGTGGACTCGGTCTCTTTATAACGGCGCGCCATATTGTTCAGCACCCCTTCAAAGGGGTGGTGGCGCACGGAAGTATCGCCGCGATCGTTAATATATTTAAATTCAATGGTCTGCTTGCCGGAGCCGTTCAGCACCACGTTCTGCACACTGGCGGGCAGGGAGTCCCAGGGGGCTTCCACGTCAAAATCATAATGGTCAGCCAGGGAGCGCAGCATCTGGAAATAGTAAAAATTGCGCCGATCCCAGCCGCGGATCGCCCCACCGGCGAGCGACAGCTCCCCGTTCTGAACCACCCGCTCCGGGTCAAAATACTGCTGTACCCCCAGACCGTCGCAGGTCGGGCAGGCACCTGCCGGGTTGTTAAAGGAGAATAAACGGGGCTCCAGCTCATGCATGCTGTAGCCGCAGACCGGGCAGGCAAAGTTGGACGAGAAGATAAGCGGCTCGGCCCGGGGATCGTCCATATCGGCCACAACAGCGGTGCCGCCAGACAGCTCCAGCGCCGTTTCAAAGGACTCCGCCAGGCGCTGGGCCAGATCGTCACGCACTTTAAAGCGGTCGACTACCACTTCGATAGTGTGCTTTTTCTGCAGCTCCAGTTTGGGGGGATCGGACAGATCGCACACTTCACCGTCGATCCGGGCGCGGATATAGCCCTGGCTTGCCAGGTTTTCCAGCGTTTTGGTGTGCTCCCCTTTGCGCTCTTTAATGACCGGGGCCAGCAGCATCAGGCGTTTGCCTTCCGGCTGGGCGAGGACGTTGTCCACCATCTGGCTGACGGTCTGCGCCGTCAGCGGGATATCGTGATCCGGGCAGCGCGGCTCGCCCACCCGGGCATACAGCAGGCGCAAATAGTCGTGAATTTCGGTAATGGTCCCCACGGTGGATCGCGGGTTATGAGAGGTTGATTTCTGCTCAATAGAGATAGCCGGCGACAACCCTTCAATATGGTCGACGTCTGGTTTTTCCATCAGCGACAGGAACTGGCGCGCATAGGCAGACAGCGACTCCACATAGCGCCGCTGCCCCTCCGCATACAGGGTGTCAAACGCCAGTGAGGATTTGCCGGAACCCGACAGCCCGGTCACGACAATCAGCTTGTCGCGCGGGATTATCAGATTGATATTTTTGAGATTATGGGTGCGGGCGCCCCGAACTTCTATCTTATCCATTCACCTTTCCCGGTAGTAACGCGTATGCCTGATTCTTTTACCCGACGCCGATGATATGCAGGGGCGTGCAGACGGAAATTAAGGGTAAAAATATGATAAACCGGCAGCCAGAAACGGCTAATTATGGCACAACTTAACCTGAATGGATATACAGTACCACGGGGTGAAAGGGGGAAAATTGTGCGGCTATTCGCCAGCATTTGTGCTGGCTGAAAACCAGGGTAATGAAATTATCTGAAGGCAGATCCAAACTATCAAAACCCCGCTTTGAAATGCTACAATCCCGCGCTTAAACTTGTAAGAAACGTATTCAGGAGACACGAGCATGGCCAGCAGAGGCGTCAACAAGGTGATTCTGGTCGGTAATCTGGGGCAGGACCCGGAAGTACGCTACATGCCAAATGGTGGCGCAGTTGCCAACATTACGCTGGCTACTTCCGAATCCTGGCGCGATAAGCAGACCGGCGAAATGAAAGAGCAGACTGAATGGCACCGGGTGGTGTTGTTCGGCAAACTGGCAGAAGTTGCCGGTGAATACCTGCGCAAGGGTTCCCAGGTCTATATTGAAGGCCAGCTGCGTACCCGCAAGTGGCAGGATCAGAGCGGCCAGGAGCGCTACACCACTGAGGTGGTGGTGAATGTCGGTGGCACCATGCAGATGCTGGGCGGCCGTCAGGGCGGTGCTCAGGGCGGCAACGCCGGTGGCCAGGGCCAGCAGGGTGGCTGGGGTCAGCCTCAGCAGCAGCCTCAGGGCGGCAGCCAGTTCAGCGGTGGTGCTCAGCAGCGCCCGCAGCAGCAGTCTGCCCCGGCGGCACCTGCTTCCAGCGAGCCGCCAATGGACTTCGACGACGATATCCCGTTCTGAGTGCGCCGTTTTGCTTTGTAAATCAAGTGGTTAACTCAATGTTCTGAGTTAACCATAGGCTGTTGGAGAGCCTATTGCAAGCCTGACTTATCCTTACCCAGTAATGGGTTTGAACCTCGAAAGAGGGAGGGGAGTGTAGCATGTCAGGAAAAGGCTGGTTGCGGGGAAATAACCTACTTTGCGCCAGCCATTGCAAGTCCCATATGGTTAAGCCTGATTGGTTGAATCATAGTTCATAGTGGGTTTCGGGATGCCTTTGACTCACGGTTATTCAGGAGTCATACCAGTATTTATAGTAATTATTTTTAGAAGGTTACTATATCCAACAATATTGGCACCTGCTCGGTGAGAGTGGTAATTGAGCGTAAGTGGAACCTAAGTGGGATGCACCTTGACTACAAAGAAATACGGGATTACCTAAGTTGGTTAAGTAATTAACCAATATGGTAACGGAGGCTCCGTAGTACCCAACGTAGCTCTGTAATGGAGTCGCAATTGGCTAACCAATCTGAAAAATATATATAAATTGATAAGCAATTATCGGTGAAATTATATTCGTAAGGGGGAAGGGAGTCAGTTGGAATTATACTAATAGAAGCGAGGTTCGATAGTCAGTGCTATCACAAAGAACACTCAATGCTCTAAGTGGTATAAACAAAGCCAGTACACAAGGTTATAAGATCAAGAAGCTGCACAAAATCATGTGTAGCAATAAAGATCTTTGGGCACAGGCCTATGCCAATATTTATTCTAATCAGGGAGCCATGACGAGAGGAATAAATAATAATACGATGGATGAAATGAGCGTGGGCAGGATTATTAATCTCATTCAGCTTATAAATTCAGGCTCGTATAAGCCCAGACCTTGTAGGCGCACGCACATACCTAAAGATGCCCGAAAACCGAATGGAAAGAAACGTCCATTAGGTATTCCAACTGGAGACGATAAATTAATACAGGAAGTAATGAGGATGTTACTGGAAGAAATCTATGAACCGGTTTTTAGCGACTGGAACTATGGATTCAGGCCTAAACGTTCCTGTCATTCTGCATTAAAAGAAATCAGAAACAGTTGGAAAGGAACAAAATGGGTATGTGACGTTGATATCAAAGGTTACTTCGACAACATTGACCACGATCTGCTGCTGAAATTCCTGAGTAAGCGGATCGCTGATAACAAATTTCTGGCGCTTCTCAAGAAGTTCCTGAAAGCTGGCTATCTGGACAACTGGCGTTACTTTGGCACTCATAGCGGGACACCGCAAGGTGGTATTATCTCCCCTATTCTTGCCAATGTATTTCTCCATAAACTTGATGAGTTTATGAAAAATAGAATCAGCGAGTTCGGCAAAGGAGGACGGAGGAAACCCAATCCCATATACAAAAGGGCACTACAGAACCGGGCAAATCGTATTAAATGGATCAGGCAAGGTTTCGGCGCTTCCGGAATGCCTGCTGATGAGCAGAAAATCCAAAAATGGAGACATGAAGCGGATGAACTGGAGAAAAAATTGCGCACGCTATCTAGTGTTATTATGGATGATTCTGAATTCAAAAGAATGCGATATGTTCGATATGCTGATGATTTTCTGATTGGTGTGACAGGAAGTAAAAATGAGGCAAAAAAGATAATGAAAGAGGTTGTCGATTTTGTTGAAACTGAACTTCACCTGGAAATATCAAAAGAGAAATCCGGCATTATTGACCCAAAGAAAGGATTCACTTTTCTCGGTTATGAAATTAAAACACGCCGTGAAAGCAAACAGGTCAAATGTGTTGTAGGGCTTAATGCAGATGGAAGTAAAACTCATGCGGTAAAACGTACGATAACGGAACACGTCCATCTGTGTGTACCGAGGGAAAGAATCCTGAAATTCTGCTCTCTACGTGGCTATGGGAATTACGATGGCGGATATGGTAATAGTGCTGGTCGGCCAGCAATGATGTACATGTCTGACTATGAAATAATTGGTCAGTACAACGCCGAAATGCGCGGCTATGCGAATTACTACAATCTTGCCCCCGTTCTCTATCTCAATAAGTTGTATTGGATATGGGAAAATAGTCTTTATAAGACGCTGGCAGGTAAACATCGGATGTCACGCACCAAAATCGCGCGGCGGTTAAGGCAAGCGGATGGCAGGTATGTTTATCGGGAAAATCGTAATGGAAAGGTATATGAGTTGGAGGTATTCAGACTCAAAAACAGGAGTGCGCCAAAACACAGTTCACCGGATATATTGCCGAACACGTATAAATATTCTGGTAGAACTGAATTGCTGGACAGGATGGCTGCATGCCAATGTGAATATTGCGGTACCAGAACCGCTCCTTTTGAAGTCCACCATGTGAGGAAACTTAAGGATATCAAGTCGGGTACAGATAACTGGAAGAAGCTGATGATTGCCCGTAACAGGAAAACATTAGTGATCTGCCGGACCTGTCACGTCAACCTTCACAGAGGAACACTGCCAGACCGAAGAAGCTTTGTTTGATCCAATGGAGAGCCGTATGCACAGAAATGTGCACGTACGGTTCGGTGGGGGGGCAACGGCTATCCCGTGCCGGGCGCACGTGCCCTACCCAACTCGGGTATCTCCGGTTCAAAAACCCGCTGCGGCGGGTTTTTTTATGGCATTTTTCCGCCAGCCTGCCCGCCGCACCAGGTGCGAAGATGATGATTCCGTGCCATTTTGCGGGAAGATATTGCGTAATGTGCCAGAATAAATCAGATCGGATTGTGCGCGCCGCAGGCGACGTTCAGGCAAGGATAACAGGATGAATAAAAAGACCCTTTTTACCTTACTTCTTGTGGTAATTATGGTGGCAATGGCCATCTTTTTCCGCGCCAGACACCAGGACTTGTTACTCCAGGGCGAAGTGGATGCCCCGGAGGTGCCCTCAATGTCAGGATAGTTGTCACTCCCTCTGAAAAATAATCCTGAGGGCACGGAGTGACAGATGAAACGAATTTCCCCGGAGCGCAAGGCCTCAACACTGGCAAAATTATTCCCGCCCTACAATATGACCGTCGCGGCTGTTGCACAGATGGAAGGGATCGCCGAAGCTACACTGTATCACTGGCGTAAACAGGCTAAAGCAGAGGGGAAACCGGTGCCGGGTAACAGTAAAAACAGTGAGCAGTGGCCAGCAGAAGCCCGTTTTGCCGCCATTGTGGAAACCGCCACGTTAAGTGAAACAGAAATCGCAGAATACTGCCGTAAAAAAGGGCTGTATCCTGAGCAGCTGATACAGTGGAAGCAGGGCTTTATACAGACCGGAAACCCCGGTGATAAAGCAGCGCTGAAGCAAAGTCAGAAGGAAGTTAAACAGCTTAAAAAAGAGCTGGTCCGTAAGGAGAAAGCGCTGGCGGAGGCGGCAGCGATACTGGTACTGCGAAAAAAGCTCAGGGATTACTACGGGGAAACGGACGGGGACGACTGACCCCGGCGGATGAACGACAACAGTTCATTCAGTGGATTAATGAAGCGGTGGTCTCTGGCGCAAGGCTTGCAGTCGCCTGCCGTGAAGTGGCCATCAGCCTGCGTACCTGGTGGCGGTGGCAAAAATGTCCGGAGGATGGTCGTCCGGGGGCAATAAGACCCGCCCCGGCGAATCGCCTCAGCACGGGGGAAGAGCAGCAGATACGGGATATCTGCCACAGGCCGGAATATGCCCGTCTGCCGCCATCACAGATTGTGCCCCGGCTGGCCGACAGGGGAATTTACCTGGCCAGTGAGTCGACATTTTACCGGATATTACGCCGCCATAATGAAGTCCACCACCGGGGACGTCAGTCGCGGCCACAGCGGGTGCCAGCCCCGACGACCTTTACAGCCAGAGCGCCCTGCCAGGTCTGGTCATGGGACATCACCTGGCTGCCCTGCGTGGTGCGTGGTCGCTGGTATTATCTGTATATGATAATTGACCTGTACAGCCGGAAAATCACGGGCTACGAGGTTCATGAAACGGAAAGTGGCGGGCTGGCTGCAGCGCTAATGCAGCGGACAACGCTGCGTGAGGGCTGCTGGCGTCAGCCGCTGGTGCTGCATGCAGATAACGGAGCCGCCATGAAATCGCAGACCCTGCAGATGAAGCTGTATGAGCTGAATATCATACCGTCACACAGCAGGCCACGGGTAAGTAACGATAACGCGTATGCAGAGTCGTTGTTCCGGACACTGAAATATGTACCACAGTGGCCGTCATCGGGGTTCAGAACGCTGAGTGATGCCCGGGAGTGGGTGGAGAAATTTACCCACTGGTACAACGAAGAGCACCGCCACAGCGGGATACGGTATGTCACCCCGGCACAGCGACACCGGGGAGAAGATCACGCGCTTCTGAGGCAACGGGATGAACTGTACCGTCAGGCACAGAAAACACATCCTGAGCGCTGGTCAGGCAGAACGAGAAACTGGCAACCCGAAGGTCCGGTAATGCTGAATCCGGAAAGGGGAAAACAGGCCGCTTAAATTAACCTGGGGTGACAACTACCTTGACACTTACCGGGTGATCGTCACTTCAAAAGCGAAAGGCCGGGTGGTGGAGCGCCTGGTTGAGCGTGGTGATGATGTCAGGGCAGGCCAGCTGATGCTGAAAATGGAAGCGCCGGAGCTTATCGCCCAGTTGCAGGCCGCCCGGGCGAATCGGGATCAGGCCAAATACCAGTATGAACTCTCCATGAACGGCACCCGTGAAGAAAATATCCGCAACCTGCGCGCCACCCTGGCCGATGCCCAGTCCACCTGGAAAAATGCCAACGACCTGCTGTCGCGCAACCAGCGCATGGCGGTAAAAGGCTATGTTTCTGCCCAGGAGCTGGATGACTCCCGCAGCAGACGGGATTCGGCCCTGGAAAAAGTGAAAGCTGCACAGGCAAACCTGGATGAAGGGCTCCACGGTGACCGTATCGAGCAGCGCCAGATCTACAGCGCCCAGTTACAGCGGGCGGAGCAGGATCTTGTCGAAATACAGGTACAGGCTGATGAGCTGAATGTGGTCGCCCCGGTAGACGGTGAAGTGGGGCCGATTCCCTCGGAAGTGGGTGAGCTGCTTAATGCGTCCAGCCCGCTGCTGACCCTGGTTCGCCAGAACCAGGCCTATTTTATCTTTAACCTGCGTGAGGACATCCTCGCCCATGTGCGCAAAGGGGATAAAGTCCGGCTGCGCATTCCGGCCCTGAATAATCAGGAAATTGAAGCAGAGGTGCGCTATATCGCCCCGCTGGGGGACTACGCCACCAAGCGGGCCACCCGCGCGACCGGCGATTTCGACCTGAAAACCTTTGAAGTGCGCCTGTGGCCGGTACAGCCAACGCAAGGATTACGACAGGGGATGAGCGCATTATGGCGATGGGAAATATAAGCTGCGGCTGGCGCTGCTTTAGCCAGGCTTTTCGCCGCGAGGTGCGCAAAGCCTTCCGCAAACCGGAGATCCACTGGATAACCTGGTGTTTTCCGCTGATCCTGTTCGGGCTTATCGGCAGTAACTTTTCAGAAGGCACCCTGCTGGAGCTGCCGGTATCGGTGGTGGATCATGACCACAGCCCCCTTTCCCGGGAGCTTATCCGTAAGCTGGATGCGGGCCCCCACGCAAGCATTGAGGTGCCCGCCGGTGACCTGGCCGAAGCGCAACAGCGCATGAGCAGCACCGAAGACTACGCCATGCTGTATATCCCCCGGGACTTCGAAGCCGATGTGCTGGGCGGGCGCCAGCCCCAGGTGGTCTTTTTCTATAATGCGCTGCTGTATGCGGCGGGGCTCTACTCCACCCAGGACTTCTCCGGGCTGATAACCGAGCTCAACAGCAGCTACCGCGGCTACACAACGGCACTGACCGGCAAAACCCTGCCCACGCTGCCCGCCGTTTCGCTCTCTTATGACAGCCTGTTTAACGCCAGCGGCAGCTATATCTATTACCAGCAGTTTTCCGCCACTATCCATCTGCTGCAGCTGTTTGTGGTGACCTGCACCATCTACGCCCTGGCCCGCAGCAAGGCGCTGGTCTACTCCCGCTCATTCAGTATGTCGCTCCTCGGGAAGCTCGCCCCCTACACCCTGACCTACACCACACTACTGATGGGCGAGCTGGGGCTGCTGGTGTGGATCTTTGATGCCCGGGTGGCGGGCAACCCCCTGTATATGCTGGCGGTCGGCTTTTTCTATGTGATAGCCGCCCAGAGTATCGGCCTGCTGCTCTACACCTTCACCCGCAATGCGATCACCGCCTATACCCTGATAGGGATCCTGGTAGGGGTGGCGCTGACCTTTTCCGGGGTGGTGATGCCGGAGCTTTCGATGTCGCTGTTTGCGCGGATCGTAGCCAATATTGAGCCGCTGACCCACGCCCTGTATGCCATGTTCGGGATCTTTTTGCGCCAGGTACCGGGAAAACCCGTTTTTGAAGTCTGCGCGCTGCTGATGATCTACCCGCTGGTCACCGCACTGCTGATCCGCAACCGCCTGCCGGCGCGGCTGCGGGTGCCGGAGACCCTGCTATGAAAATCTACTGGGCGACCTTTATCAAAGTATTTACCGGGCTGCTTGAGCGGCCCATATGGATGATTTTACTGGTCTCTTTGTGCCTGATGAGCAGTGTGTATCTGCACCGCACCGTCTGGGATCTGCCGGTAGCGGTGATTGACCAGGATCACAGCCCCGCCAGCCGGTTACTGATCCGCAACCTGGATGCCACCGACAAGATCAAAACCGTGGGCTATGACAGCCTGCCGGCGGCGATCCACGATCTGGGGTTTCGTAAGCTGTTTGCGGTGATAATCATGCCCACGGATCTGGAAAAGAAACTGCTGGCGGGGAAGCCCGTGACGATCCCGGTCTATGGTGATGCCACAAACCGCCTGCCGAACGGCCAGATTCAGCAGGATGTCCAGGCGGCCTATCAGGAGATGCTGCGTTACTACGAAACGGAAGTGATGCTGGCGCACGGGTTCAGCCTGCGCCAGGCGGAGGTGATTCTGGCCCCGATCACCGGGCGCACGGAAGATGTCTTTAACCCGGGGATCAGCTTTGCGGCCATTGTTTTTCCGGGCCTGCTGGTGATGCTGCTGCAACACTCGCTGTTAATCGCCAGTGTCCGGGTGCGCCTGATGCTGCGCAGCCAGAGCCAGCCCCCGCTGCTGGTGTATATGGGCGGGCTGTCGGCATTGCTGCCGGTCTGGCTGTTTTTATCGATTGTGCTGTTTGTACTGTGGCCCTGGCTGCTGGGATACCGCCAGACCGCTTCTATCCCGGAGGTGCTGTTACTGACCTTTCCGTTTCTGCTGGCGGTGCTGGGGCTGGGGAAACTGATCACCGAGTGTCTGAGGCGGGTGGAGCTTATCTATCTGACGCTCTCTTTTATCACCATGCCGGTGTTCTACCTTTCCGGCACTATCTGGCCGGTACAGGCGATGCCTGCGTGGGTGCGTTTTATTTCCGGCTGCCTGCCCACCACCTGGGCGACCAAAGCGATAGCCGGGGTGAACCAGCTGGGGCTGCCCTGGCACAGTGCCCTGCCGGATGTGGCGATGCTGTTGTTGCTGGGGGCGGTATATACCCTGCTGGGGATGGGGATAGGCTTATTGCGCGACGGGCGTCGCCTGCGCCAGTTAATGCAGCGCCACAGCGGGTAAGGGCCCGCTGCGGCGGGGCTGTCAGGGGAGTGTGGCCGGGTAGTCTGCGGGGGCATAGCTCATCATCTGCACCATAAAGGATTTGGTGCCCGCCCAGATGGCCGGAAAATCAAATGTTATCCCCAGTAGCGCGGCGGCAAACCAGCATGATGCGACAATACCCAGACCGCTGACCACTACCGCAAGGCCGTGGTAATCAGACTTACGCAGCCGGATATTCAGGGTACTGGCAATAAACATCAACGTCGCGCTGATGAGCGGCCCGCGCATAATTGCCAGACCTGTCGCCGCCACACCGGTTGTCACGATAGCCATAACATATGTCCTCAGAGGAAAATGCTTATCCGCACAACGGCGCAGGCACGCGCAACGCAGCGCACTCAGGCGTGGCCGTCATCGGGATAAGTTGATGTTTTGAATGAAAGTCGAATGCGTGTTGCATTGATGGTGTGAACTGTATCACATTTGATGGATTATTAGCCAGCCTGACTGCTGGTATTTTATGCTGTATTTATGGAGAAAACGACTGGCCGGCAGTTGCCGGCCTGCCGCTCAGACGTGCTGGCGATAATCGGTAGGGGTGCGGGCGTATTCACGGCGGAAGACCCGGGAAAAGGTCTGCTGAGAGATATAACCGTGGTCCATAGCGATATCAAAAATGGGTTTCTGGGTGGTACGCAGGGCTTCTGCCGCCAGGGCCAGGCGGCGCAGGCGAATGTACTCCCCCAGCGCCTGGCGCGTGACCGAGCGGAACATTCGCTGCAAGTACCATTTTGAATAACCGGATTTTTTCGCCACCATATCGATATTCAGCGGCTGGTCAATATGCTCATCGATCCACTGGATCAGGGTCGCGATAATTTCCTGATGTGCCATTTGTCCTCTCCGTTTCCTGTCGCGCGGGTTAATGGCGTGGAGTATAATTCCTCAAGTTAACTTGAGGTAAAGCCCATTTTGGAAAAGAAACCTGCACGTATCAAAATGCTCCTCACCCCGGGGGAGGTATCCCGGCGTACCGGGGTGGCGGTCTCTGCGCTGCACTTTTATGAAAGTAAAGGGCTTATCAGCAGTACCCGCAATGGGGGTAACCAGCGCCGCTACTCGCGTAATGTCCTGCGCTATGTGGCGATTATTAAAATTGCCCAGCGGATCGGTATTCCGCTGGCGACCATTGCGGATGCGCTGGCTGTGCTGCCGGAAGGGGGAAATATTACCGCCCGGCAATGGCAGCAGCTCTCTTCCCGCTGGCGTGACGAGCTGGAGCGGCGTATTCACACCCTTGAGCAGTTACGCGACGAGCTGGATGGCTGTATCGGCTGTGGGTGTTTGTCGCGAAAAGACTGCCCGTTACGCAACCCGAACGATGCGCTGGGGCAGCAGGGCACCGGGGCGCGGCTGCTGGAAGAGTAGCGGCATAAAAAGCTAAAGCGCCCGCAGGCGCTTTAGCTGTTTCCGGTCTTTGTCTTTCGCTCTATCCCGCTCTACGGGAGGGTTTCCCCCGACGTCGATGCCCCTCAGTCAATCTGGTGCTACTCGGGAGGTTCCGGCCTGCATCGATAATTAAAGTATAATCGCTGTTTAAAAAATCACCACCTCCCGGGCGCGGAATGGCGCTTTTTTTTGCTACCCTTTTTGTGTGCACCCGAATCTCACCGGCGCCATAAACGGGAGGGAGGATGATAACCGTACACCACCTGAACCAGTCGCGCTCCCAGCGCATTTTGTGGATGCTGGAAGAGCTGAACCTTGAGTGGCAGCTGGTCACCTACCGGCGGGAAGCCGATATGCAGGCCCCCGTTGCGCTGCGCAAAATCCATCCGCTGGGGAAATCCCCGGTGCTGGAGGATAACGGCCATATTCTGGCCGAGTCCGGCGCGATTCTTGAGTACCTTCAGGAAACCTATGACCACGACCAGCGTCTGCGCCCGTCGCTCCCCGCTGAGCGCCTGCAGTACCGCTTCTGGATGCACTACGCAGAAGGCTCACTGATGCCGCTACTGACCCTCAGCCTGGCGCTGGTGCTGCTGAGCCGGGCACCGGTGCCCTGGCTGCTGCGCCCGACCGGCAAAGCGCTGGCCGGGGGGCTGCATAAAGCCTGGCTGGGCCCGCAGCTGGCGAACCATGCCGGGTTTATTGAGCATCATCTGGCCCATCACCCCTGGTTTGCCGGGGGGCAGTTTTCCGCCGCCGACATTCAGATGAGCTTCCCGGTGGCGGCATTACTGAGCCGGGAAGCGCCGGAGCATCTTCCGCATCTTCAGGCCTGGTGGCGTAAAGCGCAGCTGCGCCCGGGGTGGCAAAGCGCACTTCTGCGCGGCGGGCCGTTTTCGATCCCCGGGCGGGCCGGGTAGCACTTTTTTCGCCGTTTCTGGCCCGGAATTGCGCAGAGACGATAACGTTTGCGCATAATCAGGTTAAAAAATCGCCAAACGCATGGGTTTCGTTCCGCAAACGATAAAGTTTGGTTGAATACCCCACCAGATGACAGGATAATCGCTGGCTTCAAAATTACCGGTTTTTTTATGCGCGGAGTTAAACGTTTGCGTCCCTGTGGCTGCCTCGGTTTCAGGGTGTAAAAACAAAGGGTGTTTGAGCGTTTGCCTCCCCGCCCGCCACGCGTAATAGACCGCATCATAAAAACATCAGGGGATGTCTTATTATGTCTACTCCTTCTCCGCGCGCGGGCGGCTCGCTTGACGCCTGGTTTAAAATTTCTGCGCGTGGCAGCACGGTCCGCCAGGAAGTGGTTGCCGGTCTGACGACCTTTCTGGCCATGGTTTACTCGGTGATTGTGGTGCCGGGGATGCTGGGTAAAGCGGGTTTCCCGCCTGCCGCAGTGTTTGTGTCCACCTGTCTGGTTGCCGGGGTAGGCTCCCTGATTATGGGGCTGTGGGCGAACCTGCCGCTGGCGATTGGCTGCGCCATCTCGCTGACCGCGTTTACCGCATTTAGCCTGGTGCTGGGCCAGCATATCAGTGTGCCGGTGGCGCTGGGGGCCGTGTTCCTGATGGGGGTCTTGTTTACCATTATTTCCGCCACCGGTATTCGCAGCTGGATCCTGCGTAATCTGCCGATGGGGGTCGCACACGGAACCGGTATCGGTATCGGCCTGTTTTTGCTGCTGATTGCCGCAAACGGCGTGGGCCTGGTTATCAAAAACCCCCTCGACGGGCTGCCGGTGGCGCTGGGCCATTTTGCCAGCTTCCCGGTGATCATGTCCCTGGTGGGGCTGGCGGTGATCATTGGTCTGGAAAAACTGCGCGTGCCGGGCGGCATTCTGCTGACGATCATCGGCATTTCGGTGATTGGGCTGATTTTTGACCCGGCGGTGCACTTCAGCGGTATTTTCGCCATGCCGTCGCTCAAAGACGCGAACGGCCAGTCGCTGATTGGCAGCCTGGATATTATGGGGGCGCTGAACCCGGTTATCCTGCCAAGCGTACTGGCGCTGGTGATGACAGCGGTATTTGACGCCACCGGGACCATCCGCGCCGTGGCAGGCCAGGCCAATCTGCTGGACAAAGACGGGCAGATTATTGATGGCGGCAAAGCGCTGACCACCGACTCCCTGAGTAGCGTGTTCTCGGGCCTGGTCGGGGCGGCCCCGGCCGCGGTCTATATCGAATCAGCTGCCGGTACAGCGGCGGGCGGTAAAACCGGGTTAACGGCGGTGACTGTTGGGGTACTGTTCCTGCTGATTCTGTTCCTCTCACCGCTCTCGTATCTGGTGCCGTCCTACGCGACAGCGCCCGCCCTGATGTATGTGGGCCTGCTGATGCTGAGCAACGTGGCGAAGATCGATTTTAACGATTTTGTTGATGCCATGGCGGGCCTGGTAACGGCGGTGTTTATTGTGCTGACCTGCAACATCGTAACCGGGATCATGATAGGGTTTGCCACCCTGGTTATCGGGCGGATTGTGTCCGGCGAGTGGCGCAAACTGAACCTGGGCACGGTGGTGATTGCGGTCGCGCTGGTGGCATTTTATGCCGGTGGCTGGGCGATTTAATCACGCTTCGCTAATAGCCTGTTTTCATTATAATTTAATGCTTTGTTGCACAATGGGCCTGCGGGCCCATTGTCGTTTCCTGTGCTTTTCGGTGCTATCTGCTTTCCATTGGCGTTAAAAAAAGTTCTATTAGTAGTGAGATGGCCTGCTGTCTGCACCAACTGATATAAGCGAGACTACGGAAAGCATGGAAATATTTTTTACTATCCTCATTCTGACCCTGATGGTGTCACTGTCCGGGGTTGCTGCACGCATGTTCCCGTTTCAGATCCCACTGCCGTTAATGCAAATCGCCATGGGCGCGTTGCTGGCGTGGCCGACGTTCGGTCTGCATGTTGATTTTAACCCTGAACTCTTCCTGGTGTTGTTTATCCCGCCGCTGCTGTTTGCCGATGGCTGGAAAACCCCAACCCGGGAGTTTATCCACCATGGCCGGGAGATAATTGGCCTGGCGCTGGTTCTGGTGCTGCTCACCGTGGTGGGGATTGGGTTCCTGATTTACTGGACCGTGCCGGGTATTCCGCTGGTGCCGGCGCTGGCGCTGGCAGCGGTGCTGTCACCGACCGATGCGGTGGCCCTGTCCGGTATTGTGGGTGAGGGGCGGATCCCGAAGAAAATCATGGGGATCTTGCAGGGCGAAGCCCTGATGAACGACGCCTCTGGCCTGGTATCGCTGAAATTTGCTGTCGCCGTTGCCATGGGCACCATGGTGTTTACCGTGGGCGGGGCGGCGCTGGAGTTTGCCAAGGTGGCCGTCGGGGGGCTGCTGGCCGGGATTGTGGTCAGCCTGCTGTATGGCCGCTCCCTGCGTCTGATGAGCCGCTGGAGCGGTGACGAGCCCGCCACCCAGATTGTGCTGCTGTTCCTGTTGCCGTTCGCCTCTTACCTGATTGCGGAACATATCGGGGTCTCCGGCATTCTGGCGGCGGTTGCCGCCGGGATGACCATCACCCGCTCCGGGGTGATGCGCACCGCGCCGCTGGCGATGCGCCTGCGGGCAAACAGTGTCTGGGCGATGCTGGAGTTTGTGTTTAACGGCATGGTGTTCCTGATGCTGGGCCTGCAGATGCCGGGGATCCTGGAAACCTCGCTGAAAACCGCCGAAGCGGACCCCAACGTAGAAACCTGGATGCTGTTCCTGGATGTGGTGCTTATCTATTTCGCCCTGATTCTGGTGCGCTTCCTGTGGCTGTTTATTATGAAGCGTATCAGCCAGCGGCTGATGAAAAAGCGCCCGATGGAGTTTGGTTCTTACACCTTCCGCGAGCTGCTGATTGCCTCTTTTGCCGGGGTGCGCGGGGCTATCACCCTTGCCGGTGTGCTGGCGATCCCGCTGTTTTTGCCCAACGGTGAGCCGTTCCCGGCCCGCTATGAGCTGATTTTCCTCTCCGCCGGGGTGATTTTATTCTCCCTGCTGGTGGGGGTGGTGATGCTGCCGATCCTGCTGCGCCATGTGGAGGTGACCGACCAGTCCGTCTTCCAGAAAGAGGAGCGCCTGGCCCGGGCCGCCACCGCCGAGGTGGCGATTGTGGCTATCCAGAAAATGGAAGAGCGCATGCAGGGGGATGCCAAAGAGAATATCGACAACGAGCTGATTAAAGAGGTCAGCGCCCGGGTGATAGGTAACCTGCGCCGCCGGGTTAACGGCCGGGATGACGCGGAGCACACCGCACAGGAGGAGAACCTGGAGCGGCGCCTGCGCCTGACGGCACTGCGCTCTGAGCGGGGCGAGCTCTACCACCTGCGCGCCACCCAGCAGATAAGCAATGAAACGCTGCAAAAAATGCTGCACGACCTGGATTTAATGGAAGCGCTGCTTATCGAAAAACAGTAGTCCCGGTTACTGGCCGGTTGCCACCGGCCAGTAGTCTTCACAGCCGCGGATCCACGCCCGGGCGCTGTGTGAAAGATAGACCCCTTCCCGCCAGATCATGCCCAGTTTCCACTGTAAATCGCTGTTTAGCGGCAGCCACATCAGGCTTGCCTGGTCGAGCTTCTGACAGACAGGCTCCGGCATAATTGCCACCCCAATACCCGCCTGCACCATGGCGGCAAGAAAGTCCCACTGGCCGCTGCGCATCGCAATATGCGGGGTGATCCCCCGGTCGGTGAAGAGCTGCATTAACTGGCGGCTGAGGGCAAAATCTTCGTTATAGATAAGCAGCGGCTGGTCAGCCAGGTACTCCGGCTCCACGGCGGTCATCCCCTGCCAGGGGGCTGCGCGGGGCACCAGCACGCACAGCGGGTAGCTGAACAGCAATTTGCTGCCAAGCAGCTGGTTGTCATCTTCCACGGGCAGGGCGGTCATGGCTAAATCCAGCTCACCATTGAGCACCGCCTGCTGGCCTGCCAGGCCGCCGGATTCTGAAATTTTAAGGGCCACCCCCGGGTAGCGCTTACGGTAAATGCTGATGGGCCCGGCCATCATGGTGCCGACCATAGGCGGGATCCCGAGGCGCAACAGGCCTTTATTGAGGTGGTTAATATCCCCGAGCTCTGCCTCCAGCTGGACAAACTCCGCAAGGATAGTCAGCCCGCGCTCGTAGACCACGCGGCCGGTGTCGGTAAGCAGTAATCTGCGCCCGTCGCGAATAAGCAGTGTGCAGTTCAGCTCATCTTCAAGGTTACGCAGCATCTTGCTGATGGTGGGCTGGGTAACAAACATCTTTTCCGCTGCGCGGGTAAAACTTTGCTGGCGCACCACTTCGACAAAATAGCGCAGTGTTCTGATGTCCATTACTATTCCTGTTAACTATACCTTTAATGATTTTAATTCATTTCTGGAACCTGGCGGCGCTCACTATACTTCTTCCCGGCTTTTTTTTCAGGAATCCCCGTATGTTCGTGGCGTCAGGTCGCGTTATCCCCGCCGTATTCCGGCAATTGCAGATCCCCCTTCAGGTTGTGCTGTATGCCGGGTTATTTATTCTCTCCCGGCAGCTGGTGGCCTGGGGGCATGTGCCGCTACCGGCAAACCTGGTGGGTATGCTGTTGCTGCTGGCGCTGATTATCTGCCGGGTGGTGCCGCTGCACTGGGTGCGGGCGGGCTCCCGCTGGCTGCTGGCAGAGATGCTGCTGTTTTTTGTCCCGGCGGTGGTGGCGGTGGTGAATTACCCCCATCTGGTGATGGTAGACGGCTGGCGGATCTGCCTGGTTATCGCCCTGAGCACGCTGCTGGTGCTTGGCGCCACGGCCTGGGTGGTGGATAAAGTATACCGCTATGAAGTGGCCCGTGAGCGCCAGGGAGCACGCGACAATGACTGATCTGCTGGTCAGCGTACTGTGCATGGTGATTACGCTCGTGCTCTATTTTGCCAACAAGCGCCTGTACCGGCGCTTTCGCAAGCTGCCGCTGATGCCGCTGGTGATGACCCCGATCCTGCTGGTGGTGATGCTGCTGCTCGGGCATATCTCCTGGCAAAACTATATTGGTGAAACCCACTGGCTGCTCTGGTTGCTGGGGCCTGCGACTATCGCCTTTGCGGTGCCAGTGTATGACAACCTGGCGGTCATCAGGCGCCACTGGATGTCGCTCACTGCCGGGGTTATTACCGCATCGGTCGTGGCGGTGACCAGCTCCGTATGGCTGGCCCGGTTATTTCATCTCTCTGACGAGGTGCAGCGCAGCCTGGCGGTGCGCTCGATTACCACCCCCTTTGCCCTGGAGGCCGCCAAAGCTATGGGCGGCAAGCCGGATCTGGTGGCGCTGTTTGTGGTGGTAACCGGGGTCTTTGGCATGGGGATGGGCGACGCATTGTTCCTGAAAATGTCGATTAAGACCGGCCTTGCGAAAGGGGCCGGGTTTGGCGCGGCGTCTCACGGGGCCGGTACGGCGCGCTCTTATGAGCTGGGGCCACAGGAAGGGGTGGTGGCAAGCCTGGTGATGATGCTCTCCGGGGCGTTGATGGTGGTGATAGCGCCCCTGGTGGCGCGCGTGATGTTCTGAGAGTCCCGGCCCGCAGGCCGGGAACTGTGGCTTAGTGGGCGCGGCCCTGTTCGATACCCAGACCGGTCTGGGAACGGATAAACTGCGCCCGGAACTGCTCGCGCTCCCGGGCACCTTCCGCACTGGTATCGGTGCTGGAGAAGAACCAGATCCCGATAAACGCCACCAGAATGGAGAACAGCGCCGGATATTCGTAAGGGAATACCGGGGTCGCGTGGCCCAGCACCTGGACCCAGATAGTCGGGCCGAGGATCATCAGGATAACGGCGGTCAGCAGCCCCAGCCAGCCACCGATCATCGCGCCACGGGTGGTCAGTTTTGACCAGTACATGGAGAGCAGAATAATCGGGAAGTTACAGCTGGCGGCGATGGAGAACGCCAGGCCCACCATAAAGGCGATGTTCTGTTTTTCAAACAGTACGCCCAGCAGGATAGCAATGACCCCCAGCACCAGCACGGTCATTTTCGATACCCGCAGCTCATCACGCTCGGTGGCCCCTTTGCGGAACACGTTGGCGTACAGATCGTGGGATACCGCAGAGGCCCCGGCAAGGGTCAGCCCGGCAACCACCGCCAGAATGGTGGCAAAGGCCACGGCGGAGATAAAGCCGAGGAACAGATGCCCGCCTACCGCGTCAGCCAGGTGCACCGCCGCCATATTATTACCGCCAATCAGCGCGCCGGTGGCGTCTTTAAAGGCCGGGTTAGCCCCCACCAGCATGATGGCGCCAAAACCGATGATAAAGGTCAGAATATAGAAATAGCCCATAAACCCGGTGGCGTAGAAGACGCTCTTGCGGGCTTCCCGGGCGTCGCTCACGGTGAAGAAGCGCATCAGAATATGTGGCAAACCGGCGGTGCCGAACATCAGGCCCAGGCCCAGAGAGAGCGCTGAAATCGGATCTTTAACCAGGCCGCCCGGGCGCATGATGGCCTCGCCTTTCGGGTGAACGGCAATCGCCTCGCTGAACAGGTTGCTGAAGTTAAAGCCCACGTGCTTCATAACCATAAACGCCATAAAACTGGCGCCAAACAGCAGCAGCACCGCTTTGATAATCTGCACCCAGGTGGTTGCCAGCATGCCGCCGAACAGCACGTACATCATCATCAGCACGCCAACCAGCACCACGGCAACGTGGTAGTTGAGGCCAAACAGCAGCTCGATAAGTTTACCGGCGCCGACCATCTGGGCAATCAGGTACAGGGCGACCACCACCAGAGAGCCGCAGGCAGAAAGCACGCGAATCGGCCCCTGCTTCAGGCGGTAGGAGGCCACATCCGCAAAGGTATAACGCCCGAGGTTGCGCAGGCGTTCGGCAATCAGGAACAGAATAATCGGCCAGCCGACCAGAAAGCCGAGCGAGTAAATCAGCCCGTCGTAACCGGAGGTGTAAACCAGCGCCGAAATACCGAGGAATGACGCGGCAGACATATAGTCACCGGCAATGGCAAGCCCGTTCTGCAGGCCGGTAATATTTCCGCCTGCGGTATAATAATCGCTACGGGAGGAGACCCTTTTCGATGCCCACCAGGTAATACATAACGTAAAGGCGACAAAAATAACGAACATAATAATCGCCTGCCAGTTTGTCGGCTGGCGCTGCACGTCGCCGCTAATCGCGTCTGCGGCCATAGTCCCGGCAGCGTAAAATAACGCTGCGGCACTGAGTAGTGTCTTTACGGGCATTTTCATGATGCTTTTACCTCATGCAGCACTTCTTTATTAAGACGATCAAACTCACCATTAGCACGCCAGACATAAATACCGGTGAGAATAAACGAAATAATGATAATCCCCACCCCGAGCGGAATTCCACGGGTCACACTGCTACCCGGGCTAATAGGGGTGCCGAGCCATTCCGGGGCAAATGAAATTAACAGAATAAAGCCGATATAAATAACCAGTACGATAAGAGACAATATGCAGGCAAATCCTTGCCGTTTAGCGACCAACTCCCTGAAATGCGCACTGTCTTCTATCCGTTGATAAATGTTGTCATTCATCACAGAGTCTCCAGAGGTTTTATTATGAATACATTACAGCACCCGGGCAGATAACCCGTGGCGCGGTTATTCAGGCAACTGCGGTCTGGCAAATAATATCTTCCGGCGTATTACAACCCGATCAACCCTCCCGGCAGAGGAATGCCGGAAGGGAAATACGCCGGGAGGAAGGTCATTACGACGGCATAACGATGGTTTGTTTCTCTTCCAGTAATTTTTCGACAACGCCCGGATCGGCCAGGGTTGACGTATCCCCGAAATTACTGGTATCTCCGGCGGCAATTTTGCGCAGAATACGGCGCATAATTTTGCCGGAGCGGGTTTTCGGTAGTGAGTCTGTCCAGTGCAGCACATCTGGCGTGGCCAGCGGGCCAATCTCTTTACGCACCCAGTTACGCACCTCGGCATACAGGGCCGGATCCGGCTCTTCACCGTGATTCAGGGTGACATACGCGTAAATCGCCTGGCCTTTGATGTTGTGGGGTATTCCCACCACGGCCGCTTCGGCAATCTTCGGGTGTGATACCAGGGCGGACTCGATCTCTGCCGTGCCCAGGCGGTGGCCGGACACGTTGAGGACATCGTCCACGCGCCCGGTTATCCAGTAGTAGCCGTCTTCGTCACGGCGGGCACCGTCACCGCTGAAATAGCAGTTCTTAAAGGTGGAGAAATAAGTTTGTTCAAAGCGCTCGTGATCGCCAAACAAGGTACGGGCCTGGCCCGGCCATGAGTCGGTGATAACCAGGTTACCATCACAGGCACCCTGCTGAACGTGGCCTTCGTTATCCACCAGGGCAGGCTGCACGCCAAAGAAGGGCAGGGTGGCGGAGCCGGCTTTCAGCGGGGTGGCGCCCGGCAGCGGGGTTATCATAAAGCCCCCGGTTTCCGTCTGCCACCAGGTGTCGACAATCGGGCACTTACCGTTGCCGATTTTGTGCCAGAACCACTCCCAGGCTTCCGGGTTAATGGGCTCACCCACCGAGCCCAGCAGGCGCAGGGAGGAGCGATCCGTCCCTTCGATGGCTTTATCGCCCTCGGCCATCAGTGCGCGGATAGCCGTTGGCGCGGTGTAGAGAATATTGACCTTGTGCTTATCCACCACCTGGGCCATGCGGTTAGGCTGGGGCCAGTTTGGCACCCCTTCAAATATCAGGGTGGTAGCACCACAGGCCAGCGGGCCATACAGCAGATAGCTGTGGCCGGTTACCCAGCCCACATCCGCGGTGCACCAGTAGATCTCGCCCGGGTGATAGTCAAAGGTATACAGGAAGGTGGTGGCGGCATAGACCAGGTAACCACCGGTGGTGTGCAGCACCCCTTTGGGTTTACCGGTGGAGCCTGAGGTATAGAGAATAAACAGCGGATCTTCCGCGTTCACTTCTACCGGCTGGTGCTCACTGCTGGCGCTGGCGGTCAGCTCGTGCCACCACAGGTCGCGCCCTTCGTACCAGTCGATATTGCTGCCGGTGCGGCGGAATACCACCACGTTATCAACGCTTGTCACCCCCGGGTTTTTCAGCGCGTCGTCCACGTTTTTCTTCAGCGGGATCTTGCGCCCGGCGCGGATGCCCTCATCAGCGGTGATAACCAGACGGGAGCTGGAATCGATAATGCGCCCGGCTACCGCCTCCGGCGAGAAGCCGCCGAAAATCACTGAGTGGATAGCGCCCACCCGGGCACAGGCCAGCATGGCGACGGCGGCTTCCGGCACCATGGGCATATAAATGGCCACCACATCCCCTTTTTTAATGCCAAGCCCGGTCAGAACGTTGGCAAATTTGCACACCGCCTGATGTAGCTGGCGATAGGTGAGGGTGGTGCTCTGGCTGGCGTCGTCGCCTTCCCAGATGATGGCGGTCTGGTCGCCGCGCTCTGCCAGATGGCGATCCAGGCAGTTGGCGGCCAGGTTCAGGGTGCCGTCTTCATACCATTTAATGGAGACGTTCCCGGGGGCAAAAGAGGTATTCTTAACGGTAGTGTAGGGTTTGATCCAGTCGAGGATTTTTCCCTGCTCGCCCCAGAAGGCGGCCGGATCCTGAACGGACTGCTGGTACTTCTCGTGGTACTGCTCCGGGTTTATCAGGCAATGTTCCGCAATGTTTGCGGGAATAGGATGTTTATGTATTTGGCTCATGGCTTTTTTTCTCCTTATAGAATGTTAATAATATGTCACGCAAAAGTTAAGTGTAGGGGGCGTGAAGGCTTTGTTTACTATTTGGGCGGCAGATCACGCTTAAAACTGAAAGGCTAAAAAGTGCGCTGTTGATTCTTTGAATAACATTAATTTCACATAATGATTAATGAAATTGATGATAATTAAATGCTTTTAATAACATTAAGTTAGGATGGTAGTTTTGTATAAACTAATGGTTATATAGACCCTGTTAATTACATGGCGATAAATATCAATACTTGCGCGATAATCGCGCAGATGGTACTGATATAAGTTGTTATGCCTTAACGAGTCTTCGTGAGGTTTATCGTCGGGTTTCAGGCCAGTGTGCGAGCCTGTGACTTCCCGTCATCATTCGACGTTAGTCATACACTTTCAGTTTTGACGTTCTCATAGAAAAACTGCATGAGAATGGCGTTTTATGGGGTATTCGTTGTTATGAAGAAGAGTAAAGTCAGCCTTGCCTGGCAGATCCTGATAGCGCTGGTACTCGGTATCATTCTGGGTAGCGTGCTGCACTATCAGGCCGACAGCCGCGAGTGGCTTGTTAATAACTTTTTATCACCGGCCGGTGATATCTTTATTCACCTGATCAAAATGATTGTCGTCCCGATTGTGATATCCACCCTGGTGGTGGGGATTGCCGGTGTCGGCGATGCGAAGCAACTGGGCCGGATTGGCGCCAAAACTATCCTCTATTTTGAAGTGATAACCACCGTTGCTATTGTGCTGGGGATCACCCTGGCGAACGTGTTCCAGCCAGGGCACGGGATTGATATGAGCCAGCTGGCAACGGTAGATATCTCTAAATACCAGAGCACCACCGCCGATGTACAAAGCCACGCCCACGGGCTGATGGGGACCATTCTCTCCCTGGTGCCCACCAATATTGTGGCCTCCATGGCGAAGGGCGATATGCTGCCGATTATTTTCTTCTCGGTGCTGTTCGGGCTCGGGCTCTCCTCTCTGCCTGCCAGCCACCGGGAGCCGCTGGTTACCGTGTTCCGCTCGGTGTCTGAAACCATGTTTAAAGTCACCCATATGGTGATGCGCTACGCGCCGGTGGGGGTCTTTGCCCTGATTTCCGTGACCGTGGCAAACTTCGGTTTCGCCTCCC
Organism: Shimwellia blattae DSM 4481 = NBRC 105725; assembly: GCF_000262305.1. Classification (NCBI taxonomy): domain Bacteria; kingdom Pseudomonadati; phylum Pseudomonadota; class Gammaproteobacteria; order Enterobacterales; family Enterobacteriaceae; genus Shimwellia; species Shimwellia blattae. Next base: position 3,754,708 of record NC_017910.1, on the reverse strand, counting down.
TGTGGCCGCTGGCAAAGCTGGTGATTCTGGTGTACTTCGCCATCGCCTTCTTTGCGCTGGCGGTGCTGGGGATTGTGGCGCGCATGTGCGGGCTGCGGATCTGGATCCTGATTCGCATTCTTAAAGATGAGCTTATCCTCGCCTATTCCACCGCCAGCTCCGAGAGCGTGCTGCCGCGGATAATCGAGAAGATGGAAGCCTACGGGGCACCGGCGTCGATAACCAGCTTCGTGGTGCCGACGGGCTACTCGTTTAACCTGGATGGCTCCACCCTGTACCAGAGTATTGCGGCCATTTTTATCGCCCAGCTGTACGGTATCGAGCTGTCGATTGGCCAGGAGATTATCCTGGTGCTCACCCTGATGGTGACCTCAAAGGGGATTGCCGGGGTGCCGGGGGTCTCTTTTGTGGTGTTGCTTGCCACGCTCGGCAGTGTGGGTATTCCGCTGGAAGGTCTGGCCTTTATTGCCGGTGTTGACCGTATTCTGGATATGGCCCGTACCGCGCTGAACGTGGTGGGTAATGCGCTGGCGGTGCTGGTGATTTCCAAGTGGGAACACAAATTCGACCGCAAAAAAGCCGCCGCTTATGAGCGGGAAATGCTGGGTAAATTCGACACCACAGCGAAGCCCTGATAGCCCTGTGTCCCCCTCCCGGGAGGGGGACATTTCTTACTGGCCGCTGAGTTGCTCAAAGGCCTCACACCCGGTATCAAACCCTTCTGTACAGCTCAGGTTCATCCACTGCAGTGCCTTTTGTTTGTTCGGCACAATAAAGCCCTTTTCCCCCTGGCTGAAGAGCATACCGGCCCAGTATTCCGCATAGCCGGTGCGCGACAGCATGGAGCTTTGTTTAAACCAGCGGGTGGCCTGGTCGTTATCTTCGGCAATGCCGCTGCCGTTTGCGTAGATGATCCCAAGCCACATCTGGGCGTCTACGGCACTGTCGTTTTCGTTATTTTTCGCCGCCTGCTCCAGTAAACGGATGGCGCGGGGGTAGTCGGTGCTCCCTGCCTGGCTATTGACCAGGAGACGGGCCAGGACCACCTGGCCCCGGGGGCTTCCGGCCTTTGCGGCCTGCTCGGCCTGGTGTCTGGCGCGGGTATAGCGGTCGGCCTCCGGCCCTGCCAGGGTGATTTGCGCCAGCAGGGCCATGGCGTCTGCGTCGCCCTGGGCGGCAGATTTTTGCGCCCAGAAGGCAGACTGCTGCATATCGTCTGCGCTAAACCAGGTATCGGCCAGATAATACTGGGCCCGGCGATCGCCTTGCAGGGCCTGTTGTAGCCAGGGGCTGTCGATCTCTTCAGCAGTGGCCATCAGAGGAAGTAAAAATAGCGCCAGTAGCAGGGGTTTCATTATCATTTTTCGCTCGTCAACATGGCGCGCAGTATAGGGTGGCTCTGGTAAGAAGGAAATGGGCAGCTGCCGTGAAACTGAGATAAAAAAAACGGGATGAGGCGACTCATCCCGTTTGTCTGCAGGCCAGGTGGCCTTAGTTCACCAGTGCGGTTTCCCGCAGGCGGGCTTTCAGTTTGTTGTACTCATCAATCACATACTGTTCAGCGGCGTGCTGATCGGCGATGCGTTCAATATTGACTGCACAATATTTGTATTCCGGGGTTTTGGTTATCGGGCTGAGGTTTTCAGACACCAGCTCGTTACAGGCACCAATCCACCACTGATACGTCATATAGACTGCACCCTTGTTCGGACGATCGCTGACGTTAGCCCGGGTAATAACCCGGCCTTTACGGGAGTTCACCCAGATAAGCTCTTCATCTTTAATGCCAAGGCGTTCTGCATCGGCAGTATTGATTTGCGCATAACCCGGTTCATCCGCCAGGGCCGCCAGGGCCGCACAGTTACCGGTCATAGAACGGCAAGAGTAGTGGCCGACTTCACGTACCGTTGACAGCACCATCGGGTACTGTTCGGTCAGTTTATCGATAGGCGGCACCCAGTCACAGGTGAAGAACTGGCCCAGACCGTTCGGGGTATCGAACTTCTCTTTAAACAGATAAGAGGTCCCCTGGTCGGCGTCAGACTCATCGCGGCACGGCCACAGGATATACCCCAGTTCACCCATTTTTTCATAGGTGGCGCCGAGGAAGTCCGGAGACAGATGACGCAACTCGTCCCAGATCTCCTGGGTGTTGTTGTAGTGCATCGGGTAACCCATACGGGTGGCGATCTCACCGATGATCTGCCAGTCCGTTTTCAGGTCCCACTTCGGCTCTACCGCTTTAAAGAAGCGCTGGAAGCCACGGTCCGCTGCGGTGTAAACCCCTTCATGCTCACCCCAGGAGGTAGACGGCAGAATGACGTCAGCCTGAGAGGCGGTTTTGGTCATGAAGATATCCTGAACGATAACCAGCTCCAGATCTTCAAAGGCCTTACGCACGGAGGAGAGTTCCGCATCGGTCTGTAACGGGTCTTCACCCATAATATAGGCCGCGCGAACCTTACCGTGTTCAACGTTGTGTGGCAGCTCACTGATACGGTAACCCGTATGTTTCGGCAGGCTTTCCACACCCCAGGCTTTGGCGAATTTCTCGCTGATGGCCGGGTCAGACACTTTCTGGTAGTCCGGGAATACGTCCGGCAGTGCACCCATATCGCAGGCACCCTGAACGTTGTTCTGACCACGTACCGGGTTCACCCCACAAGACGGTTTACCCAGGTTACCGGTCAGCATCGCCAGACTGGTCAGTGAACGGACGGTTTCCACACCCTGGTAGAACTGGGTAACACCCATGCCCCACAGGATAGCGGCGCTGCCCGCCGTGGCGTACATACGTGCGGCCTGACGAATCTCTGCCGCGCTGACGCCGGTAATATCTTCAACGGACTCCGGCGTATAGCCTTCGACGATTTTACGATATTCCTCGTAGCCTTCTGTACGCTGGGCCACAAAGGCTTTGTCGTACAGCTCTTCTTCAATAATCACGTGCCCGATAGCGTTCAGCAGCGCGATGTTAGAACCGTTTTTCAGTGCAATATGCATGTCGGCAATACGCGCGGTTTCAATTTTGCGCGGGTCGCAGACAATGATTTTCGCCCCGTTACGTTTGGCATTAATCACGTGATTTGCCACGATCGGGTGAGAATCCGCCGGGTTATACCCGAAAATAAAGACTAAATCAGCGCCATCAATTTCCGTGATAGCGTTGCTCATTGCGCCGTTACCGACCGATTGGTGCAGACCTGCAACCGAAGGGCCGTGTCAGACACGAGCGCAGCAGTCGACGTTATTGGTACCAATAACGGCGCGCGCGAATTTCTGCATGATATAGTTGGTTTCGTTCCCGGTCCCGCGGGATGAACCCGTGGTCTGAATGGCATCCGGACCATATTTCGCTTTGATGGCACTCAGGCGGTCAGCGACATAGTTCAGCGCCTCATCCCAGGAGACCGGTTCCAGTTTGCCGCCGCGCTGGCGACGAATCATTGGGGTTCTCAGGCGGGGGGTCAGGATCTGGGTATCGTTAATAAAATCCCAGCCGTAGTAGCCTTTCAGGCACAGGGTTCCCTGATTGGTTTTCCCCTGTGCAGGCTCCGCCCGGACGATCTTGCCGTTATCTACCACCAGGTTTATCTTGCAGCCTGATGCGCAGTAAGGGCAAACCGTGACGACTTTTTTCATCCGCGTTGCTCCAGTTAACACTTTTAAGACGGCCTGAACTGGGCCATCGTGATATCTCTACAGTTAATGCAGGATCTATGCCACATTTAAAGCAAGGTTTTTCGTTGAGAATACGCCCAAAAATGCAGCACAGCGATGACGAAAATCAGAAGATCGTCAAAAGTGACGTGACGATGGCGTGCGCCATGTTAATGATTTGAGACTTCTCCGCTATGGGAAGCACTGCGGGTATTTTAGCCTGAAAACATTACTGCGGAGAGAGCACCATGACGCGACACGGTTTTGCTGTACTGATCTATTCCCTGCTTATACTGGCACCGCTGCACGGTGCCCGGGCAGATGCGCTGGATGATATTGTCGGGCAGACTGTCAGCTCGGTCTCCCGGGCTCTGGACGATGCTTTCAGTGCGGGCACGTCACGTGATGGTGACGATCGCTATACCGATGACGATGACGACCGCTATGGGGACGACGAGCGCTACGATGACGACGATCCCCAGTGGCGCGATGAGCAGTGGCGTCGGGAAGACGAGCGCCGCCGCCGGGAAGATGAACGGCGCCGCCAGGAAGACGAGTATTACCGCCAGCAGAGCGAGCTGCACCGCCAGGATCTGGAGCGCCAGCGCCAGTGGCGGGATGAGCAGCGCCGTCAGGCCGATGAACGCCGCCGCCAGCGGGAAGAACGTCGCCGTCAGCAGCAGGAGATCCAGCGCCAGCGCGAGCAGCAACATTATCAGGAGTCTCAGCGTCGTGAGCAGGAGCAGCGTCGCCAGCAAGATGAACACCGCCGCCAGCAGGAAGAGCAGCACCGCCAGCAACAGGAGCAGCAGCGTCGTCAGCAGGAAGAGCAGCAGCGTCAGCAACAGGAGCAACGTCGCCAGCAGGAAGAGCAGCGGCGCCAGCAGCAGGAACAACAGCGCCAGCAGCAAGAGCAGCAGCGGCGTCAGCAGGAAGAACAGCAGCGTCGTCAGAACCAGGGGTACTGACCGGCAGAAGGCCAGATGAAGGGGGTGTCCCGCACCAGCGGGACGTTGCTACAGGAGAACGGCGGCGCGTTCACCCCGGCAATCCGTTGCCAGAATAGGGGGGATCAGTTCTTTTTAACGAACTCTGATTTCAGCTTCATCGGGCCAAAACCATCAATTTTGCAGTCTATGTTGTGATCGCCTTCAACCAGGCGGATATTCTTCACTTTGGTGCCGATTTTCAGCATGGAAGAGCTGCCTTTGACTTTTAAATCTTTGATAACGGTGACGCTATCGCCGTCGGCCAGCAGGTTGCCATTTGCATCTTTTACCACCAGCACATCGTCTTCCGCCTGCGGCTCATTGTCGTTCCATTCGTGGGCGCATTCAGGGCAGATATACATTCCGTTATCTTCATAGGTGTATTCAGAATTGCACTGTGGGCAGTTAGGTAATGACATGGCGGTTCCTCTGAACATCAGCGTACAGGATAATAGTGCTGAAAATAGTGGTTTCAGCGTAAAAACACGCTGTGGCGTGAAAAAGAGTCGCGCATTGTACATTAATTCCCCCCGGTTGTCGGGGTTTTTTTCACGCCTGGCAGGATTTAACCAGCCCTGAGCACTCAGGAAGTCGCGTTTTTACGGCAGGTCGCCACAAAGGAGCGGGAGCGGCCGGTCAGCCCACAAATCGTGGCGCTGGAGTAGCCCATGGCAAAGTAAGCCATAATGCGCTTTTTATCTTCCGCAACCAGATATTTACGGTTTGGTCTGGGGAGGGGGTCGGCGTGAGGTTCGCCGCCAGCGGCGGCCCGGTCACCCACGGTGCCGGTTATCTGTGTCCAGGCGCGTTCCCGCAGTTCATCACTGGCGTCTGGCCTGGTGGCTATCTCCTGCCAGAGGCGCAACGCCCGGCGAAACAGCCCCTGTTGTTCCAGATGTGTGGCGTGGTTAACCAGCGCGTTAAGGTCATACTGCATAATTTTATTCCCAACTCTGTTCCCGTTATACAGGTGACAAGTTGCTATTAATAACGTTTTTTCGCCGCCAGTCTGGCGTTATTCGTGCTATTAACTGAATTATTATGCATTTTTCTTGCAGGTTTTTGATTATTAGTTTTTCTAATGAAATAAGTAAAATTTTGCCCCGGGCTGAAAAATAAAAAATCAATACCAATAATGAGTTAGCGATTCAGATCGTGAATTAATGTGATCCTGATCATATTTGTCAGTGGGCTGCTTACCGTAATATAAAATTTTATATAACGATATGTGCGTCTGGTCATGAACAACTCCGTAAAACTTGCAGCGCTGATGCCGCTGCTGCTCTCCTGGTTTCCTCATTGCGCCCTTGCGGCGGCGACAGATGAAAAAAGCGAAAACAAACAAGAAGATCAAATCGTGGTCGACGGCCTGGCCGGTAAAGCCGGTGCGGCCACAGGCGGATCCGGTGATCAGGTGTCGGGGGCCGGGTTTAAAACGGATGATATCGAGGTGGGCCCGCTGGGGAACCGGGGCTGGGTCGCTACGCCTTATTCCTCCACCACGGTGACCCGGGATATGATTGATAATCAGCAGGCGATGAGTGTCAGCGAGCTGCTGAAATACTCCCCCAGCACCCAGATGCAGGCGCGCGGCGGGATGGATGTTGGCCGCCCCCAGAGCCGGGGGATGCAGGGGAGCGTGGTGGCGAACAGCCGCCTGGACGGGTTAAATGTGGTTTCGACCACGGCGTTTCCGGTTGAAATGCTGGAGCGTATGGATGTACTCAACAGCCTGACCGGTGCTCTGTATGGCCCGGCCAGCCCGGCCGGGCAGTTTAATTTCACCGCCAAACGCCCCACAGAACAGACCCTGCGCAGGGTAACGCTGGGCTATCAGAGCCGCGGCGCCTATACCGGGCATATTGATTTAGGGGGGCACCTGGATGACGGCCATAAACTGGGCTACCGGATAAACCTGCTGAATGAAGACGGCGAAGGCAGTGTAAAAAACAGCACCCTGCGCCGTAAGCTGCTGGCGGTGGCGCTGGACTGGAATATTCAGCCCGGCACGCAGATGCAGCTGGATTACAGCCACTATGAGTACCTGAAAAAGGGCTATCCCGGTGGTTTCAGCTATGGCCCCGGCGTGAAGCTGCCTTCCGCTACCAGCGCGAAAGATAAAAACCTGTCCCTTAAAACGGCCGGTAATGATCTTACCACGGACACGGTCAGCACCCGGCTGATCCACTATATCAATGATGACTGGTATGTCAGCGGCGGGGTGGGCTGGCAGCAGGCCGATCGCGCCATGCGCTCTGTTTCCAGCACGATCACGGACAACCAGGGGGATATTAAACGCTCGCTGAGCAACGCCAGCGCCGCCGGGCGCTTCCGGGTGTTAAGTAACAGCGTGACACTGAACGGGCATCTGACTACCGGAAGCGTGGGCCATGACGTGGCGCTCTCCACCACCGGGTATGTCTGGTCCCTGTACAGCAGTAAAGGGGCCAGCCAGCGTTATGATCTGGGCACCACGAATATGTACAACCCCAGCCCGATGGAGGAGCCCGCCGACGGTAAAATCCATAAAAACGGGGCGCGCTACAAATCCAGCCAGAACACGCAGCAGAGCGTGACAGTGGGCGATACGGTCACCTTTAACCCCCAATGGTCGGCTATGTTTTACCTCAGCCAGAGCTGGATGCAGACCCGCAACTACGCCAGCGGCGGCGGGAAAACCAGCGAAACCAACAATAACGGCCTGAGCCCGAATGTGGCGCTGATGTACAACATCACCCCATCGGTTATGGCCTATGTCAGCTATGCGGACTCCCTGGAGCAGGGGGGGACCGCCCCGACCAACGCAGGGCTGAAAAATGAAGGCCAGACCCTCGATCCGTATCGCAGCCGCCAGTATGAGGTGGGGCTGAAAGCCGATGTGGCCGGGATGAATCTCGGCGCGGCGCTGTTCCGCCTGAAACGGCCGTTTGCTTACGTTGATACCCGGGACATGGAGTACAAAGAGCAGGGCGACCAGCTGAATAAAGGGCTGGAGCTGACCGCCAGCGGCAACGTATGGCAGGGGCTGAATATTTTCAGCGGGGTGACCTTCCTCGATCCGCAACTGAAAAATACCGTGTCAGAAAGTACCAGCAATAAGCGCGTGGTCGGGGTGGCGAAAGTGCAGGCCAATATGCTGATGGAGTACAGCCTGCCCTCTGTGCCCCAGTGGGTATACAGCGCCAATGTGCATTACACCGGTAAGCGGGCGGCCAATGATACCAACACCTCCTGGGCCGGGAGCTATACCACGCTGGATCTGGGCACTCGCTACACCACAAAAATCAACAACGTGCCAACCACACTGCGCATTGCGGTAAATAACGTGACCAATGAGCACTACTGGGCGTCTATCTTCCCTTCCGGTACGGACGGGGAGAACGGCTCACCCAGCGCATTTCTGGGCGATGGCCGCGAAGTGCGGGCGAATGTCACCTTTGATTTCTGAGCGGTATCTTTATGAGCATACGTAAAAAATTAGCGATGCTGGCGCTGGCAGGCTGCGCCCTGGCAGGGGGCTGCGCATGGGCGGCCCCACAGCACAATCCGGTACGGATAGCCTCCCCCTGGCCTGCCCAGAACACGATAATCACGATGCTGGGCTACGGCAATGATATTGTCGGCACCTCGGCCATTGCGCAAAAGATCCCGCTGTTTGCGGCCAGCCTGCCGCACATTAACCAGGTGCCGGCGATCAGTGTGAACAGCAGCCATGAGATAGATCCGGAGCAGCTGATAGCCCTGAATACCCGGCTGTTATTTGTCGCTCAGAATATGGCGGTTCCCCGCCCTGAGCTGTTAAAGCAGGCCGGGATACGGGTGCTGGTGTTCCCGGCGAACAGCCTGGCTGCGTTACGCCAGCGGGTGCTCAGCACCGGGCAGGTGCTCGGCCCGGATGCCCGCCAGAAAGCGCAAGAGTATGAGGCCTATTTCGCAAATAACCGCCAGCGGGTTGCCCGGCGTCTGGCGGGTCTGGCGCCGTCCCGGCAACTGCGGGTATACCACAGCATGGGCAGCCCGCTGATCACCACCGGGCGGCCATCTCTTAACCAGGACTGGATGGATCTGGCCGGGGCCCGCAATGTGGCCGAAGACTGGTTTAACGGCAAAAAGAGCGCGCGCGGTGAGGTGGCGCTGGAGCGGGTGGTCGCAGCCAACCCCCAGGTGATTGTGGCAATGAATAAGCGCGATGCCCGGGCGATACTCGCCTCTCCCCAGTGGGCCAGAACGGATGCGGTTGTCCATCACCGGGTCTACGTGAATCCAAAAGGGATGTTCTGGTGGTGCCGGGAAACCAGCGAAGAGGCATTGCAGTTCCTGTGGCTGGCGAAAATGCTCTACCCGGAGCGCTTTACCGATATCGATATGCGCAGCGAGACCCGCCACTTTTACCGGCAGTTCTTTGGCCTGCAGCTGTCCGACACGCAAATTGACACTATTCTGAACCCACCGCAATGAGCCCACTTTCTGTCGGAATCGATCTGGGGTATCGCCAGATCCTGCGCCATCGCCTGCTGGTGATGGCCCTTCTCTGCGTGGCGATCACCGGATCGCTGCTGCTGGATTTTACCCTCGGGCCGTCTGGCCTGTCCCTTTGGGATGTGTGGGCGTCGCTGGTCCATCCGCACAGCGTGAGCGCCAGCACCCGGGTGATTGTGCTGGAGATCCGCCTGCCCTATGCCCTGATGGCGCTGCTGGTGGGGATGGCGCTGGGGCTGGCCGGTGCCGAGATGCAGACCATCCTCAATAACCCGCTGGCAAGCCCCTTTACCCTCGGGGTCTCTTCATCTGCGGCGTTCGGCGCGGCGCTGGCGATTGTATCGGGTATCGGTATTCCGGGGATTTCTGGCCAGTGGTTTATATCCGCCAATGCGTTTTTGTTTGCTATGGGCTCTGCGCTGCTGCTGGATATGGTGTCCCGCTGGAGCCGCATGGCGAGCGCCGGGGTGGTGCTGTTCGGTATTGCGCTGGTCTTTACCTTTAATGCGCTGGTGTCGGTGATGCAGTTTGTGGCCGATGAAGACACCCTCCAGGGGCTGGTGTTCTGGACCATGGGGAGCCTGGGGCGGGCCTCCCGGGAGACGCTCGGGGTGCTGGCGGGGGCGCTGGCTCTGGTGTTGCCGTTTTCACTGCTTAACTGCTGGAAGCTGACCGCGTTGCGGCTGGGGGAAGAGCGGGCGATGAGCTTCGGCATTGATGTTCGCCGCCTGCGGCTTGCCGCGCTGCTGCGCATCAGCCTGTTGTCTGCCTTGTCGGTGGCGTTTGTCGGGCCGATTGGTTTTATTGGCCTGGTGGCTCCCCATATTGCCCGCCTGTTGTTTGGTGAAGATCACCGCTACTACCTGCCCGGCAGCCTGCTGACGGGGGCGCTGATCCTGTTGCTGGCGTCCATTGCCGCGAAGAATATTATCCCGGGGGTGATGATCCCGGTGGGCATTGTGACCTCCCTGGTGGGGGTGCCGTTCTTCCTGAGTATTATCTTCCGCCATCAGAGGAGTGAGCGATGAACGCGCTGCGTATTGAGCACCTTTGCGCCGGTTACGGTAAGCGGGAAATTTTGCATGATCTTTCCCTTCCGCCGCTGTCTGCGGGGCAGGTGACGGTGCTGCTCGGGCCAAACGGCTGTGGCAAATCAACACTGCTGCGCGCCCTGGCGGGGCTGAACCCGGCCCGGGGGGCGGTGTATCTTGGTGCGGAAAATCTGGCGACCCTTGCGTTTCACGCGCGGGCCAGAGAGGTGGTTTTTTTGCCCCAGTCCCTGGCGCAGGGGGTGCATTTGCATGTGCTGGAATCGGTGATTGTCGCCCGGCGCGCCAGCGCAAGCCCGCAGGGGCAGAACGTGAAACAGCAGGCAATGCAGATCCTCGAACAGCTGGGTATCGCCCACCTGGCGCTGAGCTATCTTGACCAGCTTTCCGGCGGGCAAAAGCAGCTGGTGGGCCTGGCCCAGTGCCTGATCCGCCAGCCGCGCCTGCTGCTGCTGGATGAGCCGCTGAGCGCCCTGGATCTGCACTATCAGTTTCAGGTTATGGCGCTGATAGCCCGGGAGACGGCGGCCCGCAATATGGTTACCGTGGTGGTGGTGCACGATATTAATATCGCCATGCGCCACGGGGACTACATTGTGATGCTCAAAGATGGTCATCAAGTGGCCTGCGGTGCGCCAGAGGTGGTGATAACCCCGGACACGCTGGCCCGGGTGTACGGAGTGCGTGGCCGGGTTGAGCGCTGCTCTGAGGGGAAACCCCAGGTTATCCTTGACGGGGCTCTTCCCTGTTGCGGGCAGACGCCAGCAGTGCGCCTGAATCGCGGCTAGATCTTCAGCGTATCAATCACGGCCCTCAGGGCCGGTGAAACATTACGATGAGGATAATAAAGATATGACCCTTCCAGCTTCAGGCTGTAGCGCTGTAATACCCGGATAAGCGTTCCCTGTGCGATATCCCCGGCGACCAGATCCTCCGGCACGTAAGCCAGGCCGAGCCCGGCCCTGGCGGCGGCAACCTCCATATAGCTGTCTGAGAGCGCCCACTGCCCCTGCGGGTGGTGGGTGATGTGCTTCCCGTTCTGGCTCAGCTCCCACTGGTACAGACTGCCGTCGGCGAACTGGTAGGCAATACAGGGGTGGACCACTAAATCTGCCGGGGTTTGCGGGAAACCATAGCGGCGAAAATGGTCGGGGGTGCCCACCACCGCCATCTCCATATCGGGCGTAATGCGCACCGCCACCATGCCACCGCCCACTTCCGGCCCCAGGCGCACACCGGCGTCAAACCGCTGCGCGATAATATCAACAAAGCGGTTCTCGCTGATGAGCTCCAGCCGGATATCGGGGTAGCGCTGTTTAAACACTGCCAGCTTCGGCAGCAGGATTTTATCAATCGCGTGCTGGCTGGCGTTAATACGCACCGTTCCCGACGGGGTATTACGGTAATAAGCCAGTGTGGCAAGGCCCGAATCCAGTGCGTTAAACCCGGATTCGGTTGTCCGGTAGAGTTGCTCGCCCGCCTGGGTGAGTGAGAGCTTACGGGTGGTGCGCACCAGCAGCTGCATGCCCAGCCGCTCTTCAAGTTCACGGATGGCGCGGCTGATCCCGGACTGCGCCAGGCCCAGCCGCCGGGCTGCCGCTGTGAAGCTGCCCTCCTGCACGACCAGCATAAACAGATAGAGGTCGTTATAGTTTTCCCGCTTCGCCATCGCCCTGCCTTATTAATAACAAAATGATATGAATTCTAGCAATTTTACCCCGCTAATCAGCACTATTTTTGCTCATTATAATGGCCCCACTGAAACAGAGTACCGCAGTATTACCGGATGCGGTTTGTAACAACACATTGTTTTTAATGGGGGTTTACACCATGACATTCACCAGAAAACTGATTGCCGCGCTACCCGCCATGCTGCTCTGTACATCATTAACCGGAGTGACCACCATGAGCCATGCAGAGACCACTAACCCAAATGCCCCCGTTTCACTGGTTGAAAAATGGGACAAAACATTCGCCGAAAGCCAGAAGGTGAGCCACCGTAAAGTGACCTTTCCTAACCGCTACGGCATTACGCTTGTCGGGGATCTTTATGTTCCCGTGGATCGTGGCGATCGCAAACTGGCCGCTATTGCCGTCAGCGGCCCTTTTGGCGCCGTGAAGGAGCAGTCCAGCGGCCTGTATGCGCAAACCCTGGCAGAGCAGGGATTTGTGACGCTGGCATTTGATCCCTCCTACACCGGTGAAAGCGGCGGCTACCCCCGCAATGTGGCCTCTCCGGATATCAATACCGAAGATTTCAGCGCGGCGGTGGATTTCCTCGGCCTGCAAAAAGAGGTCGATCGTGACCGTATCGGTTTACTGGGCATTTGTGGCTGGGGCGGGATGGCGCTGAATGCGGCAACCATGGATACGCGGGTGAAAGCGGTGGCAACCAGCGTGATGTACGACATGAGCCGGGCCATGGGCCACGGGGTGGGAAACGGTAAGGATCGGTATTCCACCGCCGATCGCCGTATCGTGCTGAGATACCTGAACGCCCAGCGCTGGAAGGATGCGCAAAGCGGCACCATCGCACAGTCGAACCACGATATTTATGTCGATAACAGTGGCCATGCCAGCGCCGCCGACCGGGCCTTGCCGGAAACATTACCTGCGAACCCTGACCCGGTGCTGAAAGAGTTTTTTGATTATTACCGGATGCCACGGGGCTTTCACCCGCGTTCGGTGAATTCGAATGGCGCATGGAATACCACAATGCCGCTGGCGTTTATGAATATGCCGCTGCTGAGCTATGCCAGTGAAATGACCATTCCGGCGTTAATTGTTACCGGTGAACACGCCCACTCGCGCTACTTTGCCGAAGACGCCTATAACGCGCTGGGCAGTAAAGATAAAACCCTGCTGATAGTGCCCGGCGCTAACCATGTGGATTTATACGATAACGTGGCCGGAAAAATCCCGTTTTCCCGGTTTGAGCAGTTTTTTAAAACAAAACTGAAATAAGTGATAGCACCGACCAGTTAACCCTGTCGCCCGCGGTTATTGCGGGTGGCGGGTATGGCTGGCCGGGAAATATTAAGAGAGACGAATAATGTCTGAAGTAGTTTGTGAAACCCCCCATGTGAAAGTATCTGCGCACTGGGGGGGCGTTTTTGCCATGACACTGGCGATTTTTGTTCTGATTGCCTCAGAGTTTATGCCGGTCAGCCTGCTGACGCCGATTGCCCGGGATTTAGCCATAACCGAAGGGCAGGCGGGGCGGGGCATTGCGATTTCCGGTGCCTTTGCCGTGCTGACCAGCCTGCTCCTTCCGGCGATTGCCGGGCGGCTGGATCGTAAATACCTGCTGTCGGGAATGACGGCGTTGATGGCCATATCGGGGGTGACGATTGCCCTGGCCCACAGTTATCCGGTTTATATGGTGGGACGGGCACTGATTGGTATTGCCATTGGCGGGTTCTGGTCCATATCTACGGCAACGGCGATGCGCCTTGTGCCGCCGCACCGGGTTCCCCGGGCGCTGGCTATTTTTAATAGCGGTAATGCGCTGGCAACCGTGGTAGCGCCGCCGCTGGGCAGTTATCTGGGGACGACTGTCGGGTGGCACGGGGCGTTTTTATGCCTGGTGCCAGTGGCGGTTGTGGCGTTGCTCTGGCAGGGCTTCAGCCTGCCTGCCATGAAGGCCGCTGATTCCGGTAAGGCTCAGGGTGGGGTGTACCGGCGGCTTTGCCGCCCGGTTGTGCTCCTCGGTTTGCTGGCCTGCGGGGGCTTTTATATGGGCCAGTTTGCGTTATTTACCTATCTGCGCCCGTTTCTGGAGCATGTTACCCGGGTGAGTGCCGGTACATTATCCCTGATGCTGCTTATCACTGGCATGGCGGGGGTTGTCGGCACGCTGGTTATCAGCCCGTTATTCAGCCGCAGGCTCTGGCCTGTGCTGATAGCGATTCCGCTGGTGATGGCGGCCATTGCCGGGATCTTAATGCTGGCGGGGCATCACGCCTGGGTGGTGGCCCCCCTGCTGGCGGGCTGGGGTATGGTTTCCACGGCAGCCCCGGTGGGGTGGTGGACATGGCTTGCCCGGACATTGCCCGGTGAGGCAGAGGCCGGAGGCGGGCTGATGGTCGCCGTGATTCAGCTTTCCATTGCGATGGGGTCAACGGCCGGGGGGATGATGTTCGACCAGTATGGCTGGCAAAGCGCGTTTGGGCTGAGCGGTGTGCTGCTGGTGTGCGCGGCGGTGCTGACATTCAGACTGGCGCGCAGGGGGTGAGATCGCTTGCCCAAAAGCAAAAACCCGCCTTTTTGGCGGGTTCTTTGAATAGTGGTGCCCGGACTCGGAATCGAACCAAGGACACGGGGATTTTCAATCCCCTGCTCTACCGACTGAGCTATCCGGGCAACGAGGCGTATTAGACTGTATTACCTTTATTCCGTCAATGGAAAATCTTCATAGAGTCGTTCGGACGCGTGTTTTTTCAGCAAAAAGTGAATGTTTTGCTCAAACATTAGTCTTGTAATATCTATCAGAACTCTACCTTAGCGCATCTTTGAAGCTCTTTTTGTGTATGTCTGAGGTATTGCACCATAAACAAAGCCTGTACTGCTTATCACATGATACATGTAACTTGCTGATTACTTGTGTTTCCCGGTTAGTAAAAAAACAATAACCACTTGATCAGGATGGGCTTTCCCTGGGGATTTACTTCATTCAGGATAAATTATGTTGACGGATCATGCTGCATTCACCGGGAAAGGCTCCTTATCCCGCTACGTACTGGATATCAATGCCAGTACCGTCAAACCTGATGTATTACGGTTCAGGGGAACGGAGGCTCTGAGTAAACCTTTTTCATGGCGAATTGAGTTCACCACCTCACAGCAAGTTCAGGGCGAAGATGTCCTTTTGAAATACGCCAGTTTCAGCATGAGAGGCTGCAAAGTTGTTCATGGCATCATTACGGGTCTTGAATGGCTTTCTTCAACTGCTGATCAGTTACATTATGCAGTTACCCTGGAATCTCGCCTCGCTTTACTCTCCTGCTCCCGGCGCTGTGCGATTTATCAGAATCTTTCTGTACCAGAAGTGGTTGAACAGGTATTGCGTCATCATGGTCTGGAGGGCGCTGATTTTGATTTTAAACTTTCCCGAGATTATCCGGTCCGTGAGCTGATAACCCAGTGGCGTGAAACTGACCTTCAGTTTATTCGGCGCATCCTGTCCGAGGTAGGTATCTGGTTTCGTCAGGAGATGAATGACGTCACAGAGCTTGATGTTACGGTCTTTGGGGACAGTCAGCTTCACTATATCTTTAACGGTAGCCTGCCCTATCATGAACCTTCCGGCCTGTATGATGGTGCGGAACTCTGTTGCTGGGGTGTGCGTACATGGCACAAGGTAGTGACGGGTAAGGTGTCAACCCGTCACTATAATCATCGAATAGCACAGGAGCCGATGGATGCTACTGTCTCAGTGCGTTCTCCAGCCGTGACAACAGGTGAGCATTATCGTTATACAGAGCCTTATCTTGAGGCCGGAGAGGATACCGATCCGGAGCCTGCAAGCGAAAGCGGTGCTTTTTATGCCCGCATTCGCCATGAGCGTGAGTTGAATAAATCGGCTTACCTTCATCTGTTCAGTAACGCGTACTGGTTGAGTCCGGGGATGGTGATTGACCCGGCTGGTGCAAACCTGGACGACGTTAAAAACGGGGTGATTATCGCCTTTGTATCATATCGTGGCTCACGGGACACGCGCCTGTATGTGTCTGTCTGGGGTATGCCGTACCGGGAAGAATATTGTTTCCGACCCACTGAAATTTCCCGTCCCGAAGTTCACGGTACGATACCGGGTCGGGTGGAAAGCCGCGAAAAGAATGATCCATATGCACATCTTGACGAGTCAGGACGCTATCGAGTGCGGATGGATTTTAATCTGGAAGAGTGTGAGCCTGGGTTTGCTTATCCGTGGCTGCGTATGATGAAACCCGTGGCCGGTGATAATTACGGCTGGCATATGCCTCTGGTAGCCGGTACGGAAGTGGGAGTCGCGTTTCACTATGGTGACCCTGACCGTCCCTATATCGCGCATGCCTTTCATGACTCAGAACACGTCGACGTTGTTTATCGTGATAACCACAGCCAGAACATTCTGCGTACAGCTGGGGGGAATACGTTGCGAATGGAGGATCTACGGGGTGAAGAGCATATTGCACTGACCACCCCGTATGGCGCGTCACAGCTTAATCAGGGCCATATTACTGATGAACAGGGCAAACAGCGAGGCTCTGGCTTTGAACTACGCACCGATGAATATGGCGTAATTCGTGTCTCAAAAGGGTTGCTTGTCACCGCTGACGGGCAGACGAAAGCCGCTGGCGATGTGCTGGATATGGATACCGCACTGCATGAGATTGAACTCTGTCAGCAGCAAATCAAAGCCTTGTCTCTCGCGGCTGCACAGGTGCAGGCGCTGGAGGCCGATATTGCCAGCCAGCAGGCGATGTTTGCGGAGCGATTCCGGGACTTGCACGAAATGATTCACTTCCATGGCCCTGAAGGTGTGGCGTTTACCAGTGGCGAACATATGCAACTGGCGGCAGCAGGCAATATCGCCATGAATGCCGGGGGCGATATCAGCAGCGGGTCAGTGGGCAACACGACCCTACTTGCCGGAGAATCCCTTGGCATGTTCGCCCACACGGGCAAGCTGAGCCTGATTTCGGGAGAAGGCCCGGTACAGGTTCAGGCGCAGAACGGGGCTATGCATATCAGCGCAGAGCAGAGGCTCAGCATCGCATCCATGAGTGAAATACTGTTTCAGGGCAAAAAGCGTATCACGCTGATCGGTGGCGGCAGCTACCTGAAAATTGAAGCCGGAAAAATTGAATACGGCACAATGGGGACATATACACGCAAGGTTAAACGCTTCGGGCTCTGTGCTCCCGCGGTCATGCCGCTTGATTTACCTGCAATGGGGAACGCCCTTAAACAGTTCATCTCCATTGCCAGCGGAAAGGACGGCGAGGCAAAAAGCACGCCTGTATTTAAATTTATGCCGGAGGAAGATGAATAATGGCAAGAGAAGATCATTATTTACCGATATTTCCGGAAGCAGATGTGATGCCCCGTAAATTTGATGGTCTGCTGGGCTGGTCGGCTGAATGGCGCTGTGTAGTTGATCCCAAAGAAAAGCCAATGACGCTGGACTGTACCGTATTACCCAACCCGTCAGTAACCGAAGTAACTGTACAGTTTGGTGATTCGCTCAGTGAAATAGCGCAGGAGCATGGTTGCACCGTTAAAGAACTGGCAAAGTTTAATCATCTCCGCAGTTCGTCGCTTATTTTTCCGGGACAGGTGCTCAAACTACCTGTTCGACAGTACCGCTTGAGTCAGGTGGAGGTCGCAAGACTGGCAGCACAGGCTGATACTTCATGTTTGCTTTCTTTTGCCTTTGAAGATTTGATAGAAAAACCGCTGCAAAAGTTGAAGGTCAGAATCGAGTCGGCGGCGGGCGAAGTGTTTGAATCGGTGACAGATGAACTGGGTAACATTCAGGATTATGTTATGGCGAAAGCAGAGGAGACCCGCGTTTTCGTCAATGGCGCACATGGTGCCAGGGAGGTGGCGAAATTTACGCCGTCAGAGGGAAAAAATGACATCAGACTGACCAGCCCGAAAGTTCGGATAAAGGGCGTGACTGAACCCATCAAAGACCGTGCAGGCCGCATTGATCTTGATAAGCACCCAGTCAATACTGTTGTTAGCGGAAGAGACAGCAGGGGTAATCCGGTTATTCAGATAAATCATACCTGTCCGAACCAATATGATCTTCATTTAGGACGCAATCTGAATTACTGGGATCAGATTATAGCGGCATCAGAGCGCAGTGGCATTATTCCGCAAAGCATCGCTGCCGTCATTAATGCTGAATCCGCCCAGATAAAAGGGGTGTGGAATAAAGATTCAGTGGCAATAAGCCGGGGGAAAACCAAAGCCGCGAAGGCATTAAAAGAGCAACGGGGCGAATCAGCCGAAGGAGTAGTTATTTATGCCAGTTCAGCTGCAGGTATGACGCAGTTTTTAAATGTCACCTGGCTTGATGAAACCTTCCGCGCAGGAACTTATCTGAATCAGAAGGCCAGAGAAAGAGGCGTACTGGCAGATAAGCCAAAGCGGGATGTACTGAATAATATTGAATATCATCCTAAAACCCATCGGCAAATCATCTTGCCGATGTTTGAGATAGCGCCGGATACCTGGTGGACAAAACAACAGATTATCGATAATCGGTTGCTCAGAGGGATAACGCCTTACCCACCCCATGCGACAAAAGCGCTTCAGGCATGGCTTAATCTGCGCTTTGAGCCGGAGTTTATCATTATGGCGGCAGTAGATTACGGGCTGTATAATCTCGCGAAGCTACGGGATGCGGGTTATAACGTGGATACGTTAAATGATGCGGAGAAAGCCAAAATATTTTATCTGACTCATCATCTGGGGCTGGGTGATGCGAAACGCTTTATCAGAAAAACCATAACGGAAGAAAGTGCGCATAAATTACTGGTGGCGCAGGTTGGGGCGAAAAAGGCTGCTTGGTATACAAACATTCCAGATAATAACGGTAGTTATATAAAAGGACATCGGATGTGGTTATCCTATTACATTGATAAAAGTATTAACCTTGAAAATTTTTATTGCCCCAAGATAGAATTCACAGAAAAACAAGAATCAGGCAGTTTAGAAAACGTAATAGAAAAGATAAAGGGAGATACAGCGTAATGATTTTTCGTACTATTGTAGTATTCTTAGTGATAGTATCTTCCGCGTCATATGCATTTGAAAAATGCTCTACCACAACTCTAGGCAAACTGGAATATATTTGGGGGCAAGGAGTAAAAGATAAACAATCGCGAATATTACTTAATGGAACAGAGGTTTTTAAAATAGATAGTTACCAAATCGGTGAGAATGTTATCGGTGATGGACGCGTTTTGGATAAGAAAAACAATATAAGCAAGTTGATCGTTTATTATAAATTCAACACCAAACAATATATAACAACCGATCCTAAGTATGGAGATTTGTACCGACATAAAGCATATCGGTTATTTGACTTCTCGGGGGAAAAAGTTGTGATATCAAATGAATTTTATCCACCTGCGGATTATGATGCGCCGATAAAATGGGTATCCTGGGGACAAAAGAACGTAGTTATTGCCTTTGGTGATGGATCTCGGTTCAAATATGAAAAAGGCAATGTGAGTATGATCGATAAAGGTATAGAGAAAATAAATGGAGGTGAAAAATAATGATTTTTCGTACTATTGTAGTATTCTTAGTGATGGTCTCTTTCGCATCATATGCATTTGAAAAATGTCCAGCGAACTCAACAAAGTGTTTTACCACAACACCAGATAAAATAAAATATATTTGGGGAAAAGAAGAAAAAGATAAGCAGTCACGCGTTTTATTGAATGGAGTGGAAATATTTAAAAATGACAGCAGTCAGATTGGATGGGATCAAGATGGGTGGTTTTATTCTGACGATAAAAAAACGGGAGGCATGAGTAAATTTGTTGTTTATTATGACTTCAACACGCCACAATATATAACCACTGATCCTAAATATGGTGATTTGTATCGATACAGAGCATATAGGATATTTGATTTTTCTGATGATAATGTTGTGGTCTCAAATGAATTTTACCCACCTGCTGATTATGATGCGCCGATAAAATGGGTATCCTGGGGACAAAAAAATGCAGTTATTGCCTTTGATGATGGATCTCGTTTTAAATATGAAAACGGTCATGTGAGCATGATCGATAACGGTTCTGAAAGTGAGAGGAATTAGATAAATTATTGCAGATAACTAATTCTACCTTCAATAATAAACACAATGAAGAGGTATATTAACTTCATGGTTAAATGGAGAAATTAAAGTGCATGCCTATAATAATCTCAGAAAATTTATCAGGATTTATTGAAAAAGAATGAATAAGTGCTGGAAAAGCCTGTGATGTAAATCTACAACCGAATGGATATTGCTCCAGGGTATTGGTGATTACCTTCAATTCATTTCCATTTTATTGTGTTTGTGTTCTCTTTTTTATTCTTTTAGGGAAATCTAACCAGACTTCAGAGCGTAAAATTAGATATGTATATTCTGGAGCATATTGGAAATGAGATACTTACTTATGACGAAGGTGAACAGTTATTATTTTATCTCAAAAAGTAAAAAGTTCATGCAAAACTGGAATGTTTTTTTATTATCGCCAGTAACTGGCTATTGCTCACAAGTTATACTTTTATGAGGGAATCATTGTTATGGTATTTAGACTGACCCCATAGATCACCAGACACCTTTCCCTCTTAAAATAAGAGATAGTTTTTAACTATGTTGAACACCAGTCAGAATAATAATATGGATGAAGTGGTATCAGGGCCTAAGTGGTGGTGTCGTACAGCACAGGAAAAAATTTCCATTATTCAGCGGACTATGGAGCTCGGTATGACTGGGTTAAACCTGAATCGTCCTGAGGCGTCAACGGTATTTCTGTGAAAAATGACTGTTTGCTCGATTTTGCGCCAGGTTGCGGGAAAAGTGGCCGCAGTGGTGGTGCTGCCCCGGCGATGGAGAGGATAGGGGCTCTTTTTCGGATTTTCTATCCCGCCATGGTATTTTTCAAACGTAATACCGCTAAATAAATAACAATTATTTATCATTTTATTTTATCTGAAATTAGTAATTTTTCTAAAAATTCTCGCTATCTGACTGATTTTAAGTTTTATTTAAATTATCCGTTAAAATATCGCCTGGTCAGGGTGATAGGGATCACTTTCTCTCAGATAGATATTTTTTATAATCACCGTTATATAAATGTTGTCCTCTGGTGAGAATATGAATGATTTACCCAAAAATAAAAGTTTGCTGGTTTTTCTGGAGGTGGCAAGGTGCGGCGGGATAATGAACGCCTCAAAAAAATTAAATATGACCCAGCCCTCGGTAACCAGAATCATCAAAGAGCTTGAAATTTATATGGGGATGCCGCTGTTTGACCGGACGAACTCCGGCGTATTTCTTAACCGTGCCGGGAATATTTTTCACAGCCGGGTTCTGAGTTACATAAACGGCATGCAGAAGTCCATTTCTGAAATCCGCAAAGAGTTCGGGAAGGATAATCAGAAATTCTCGCTGGGGTATTCATCACTGGTGGGGTACACCATTTTCCCGGAAGTGATTAACGAGTTTAAGAAGAATAACCAGAATGTGGCCGTGCATATCTATGAAGGGCAGTTATCGAGCCTGCTGCCGCTGCTGAGCACCGGTGATATCGACTGCGCGATAGGCACACTCTTAAACGATGAGCTGCCCTACGAATACAGTGCTGAAAAGCTCTTCCAGAGCCGGTTTTCAGTGTTCTCATCTGCGCTGAACCCCTTCGCCCGCGTGAAGAGCATTGCTGAGCTGAAATCCGCAAAATGGGTATTACCGGAAACGAGCCTTGGCTATTACTATAATCTGAACACCTTCCTGAAAGATCATGGTATTGATGTTGATTCCGCAATAAGAACAGATTCCATCTCATCTATTCTTAACCTGGTGACCTGTGCTAATTATGTGACCGTGCTGGCCAGCCCGATGGGTGAGGGGAGAAATAAAAAACTGTCCCTGCATGAAATAGCCATAGAAGAAAAAATGCCGGTTGCCGACTATTATTTTGTCTGGGAGAAGAAAAGCATCTCTTCCGATCTGCTGGATAAATTTATGGCGATTATTAAAGACCGCTGCTCAGTAAGCGCATGGGGAAAATAGTCGCGGGGAAGTCAAAAAGGATGCATCCGTTAAGATGCATCCTTTTTTTATCAGGCATGGGTGGCCAGGTTAACGAAAATCTGGGCACCAATCAGCAGGCAGTCGTCATCAAGATAATAAGGGTTTGAGTGCAGGTAGTTATTAATCCCTTTTTCCGCACAGCCGCTGGCCAGGAAGAACAGCGCGCCTTTCTTCTCCGGCACCGCGTTGATCATATAGCTGAAGTCTTCACTCCCGGTCATGGGTTTGCAGGTCTTATTGATGCGGGTCAGAACACCGGAAGCGCTGTCAACAATACGCTGATAAGCATATTTATGGTTAATCACCGCAGGATAACCGGTGCAGACCATATTGGTTTTAAAGCCGCGTAATGCGCTTTCGGCCATGATGGAGGTCAGGCTGTTTTTCAGAATGGTATCTGTCTCTTCATCCATGGAGCGGATTGTCCCACGGGCCTGGACATAGTCCGGGATAGCATTCGGCACGGTGCCGCCGTGTATCATGCCGCAGCCAAAGACTGCCGGGCTGAACGGGTTGGTCTTTTTGGCGACGATATAGTCGAGGTCGTCAATAATACGCACCACTTCGCGGATCGCGTCCCGGCCTTTCTGCGGGGTGGAGCCGTGGGCGGAAACCCCGTTAACGTCCAGCGTCCAGGCGGCCCCCCAGGATGACATAATATTGTCGTTAACGTTAATGGAGCCCACTTCCAGCGAGGCATCATTATGCAGGGCATAGATTTCATCCACCCCGTTCACACAGCCCCCGGCGACCATGGTCTCTGCCCCCGGCACGCGCATATCCTCTTCCGCCATCTGGAAGATAAAGCGCACATTGAAGCGCAGCTCTTCAGGGTGCTCAGCCAGGAAGCGCGCAGCGGTCAGCGCGACTGTCATGTGGGAGTCATGGCCGCAGTTATGGGCCATATTGTCATGGACTGATTTATAGTCCGTGTCTGTCATGTCCGGCATTTCCAGCCCGTCCATATCGGCACGGAAGGCGATCCTTTTCATCTGCGGATCGATATCCAGATCCGCATGGAAACCGGTATAGCCCGGGTATTCCACAATCTTGTAGCCAAAGGATTGCATCATTTTTTTGCAGTATTCGGATGTTTTATATTCCACCCCGGATGCCTCCGGAATGGTATGCAAATGATGGCGAACCTGTTTACTAAAATCTTCAAGATATTTTAACTTATCTGATAAGGTATAATCTTTCATTTGGTACTCCGAATTTCTTAAATAATATGCTGGAATTTCAGGATGGTCTGGGCAACAAGCGCAGCGCCAAAGAATGCGCTGGTAAATACCACCAGAGAGATAATGACAATTTTCCAGCTTAACGATTTCAGTTTATCCAGACTATTACCTACGGATAATCCGGCGAAGGCTAATAGCGGCGTCGTGGTGGACAAAAAATCAATTTTATCGGTCAGCTTCATAAATACCGGGCCCACCGGGGAATATGGCATGCTGAGTAATAACGCCAGCAGCGTGGCCCAGGCAAAAGCAGGAAGCGGTAATTTAGGCAGCCAGTCTTTTATCTGTAATGACGCGATAATAATTACAAACATGACCAGTGCGCCGGGCAGTGCTTCCCAGGCTGACATTCCCTTACCTACTGCCTGCGCAACAAGCACCAGAGCAATACAGGGAATAATAATTTTAGTGTTATCAGAAAATGTTTTGATATTCATAGTATTCACCTGCCGTTATTTACGCAGAAGTTTATAGATGAAGTTGCTCAGCGGTAGGGCGAGGAAAATCAGGGCGTACATACCCGTTACGGCGGCCAGCATATTACTGGTGGCGGCGAAGGCCAGAATCTGCCCTGACATGTCCGGTACGGCGTTAGCCAGAGAGGCAGAGGCGGCAGCCATCATGCTCCCGGAGCCCAGGCCACAGGCCACAGCCAGCGCCAGCGGATGCAGGCCGAAGTTAAGACCAATCGGGCTGATAATACCGAAAAATACCGTACCAATAACGCTACCGACAATATAGGTGCCGAGCACGCCAGTCCCTTCCGGGCTATTAATACCGTATTTCTCACCAATTACCCCCAGTGAGGGTTCACGGGAAATACTGGAGCAGGCACCAACGGCTTCCCTGCGCATACCGAGTAAAATAGCCAGCGGCATGGCGATAATTACTGAACCTAAGTTTCCCAGCTCCTGCAGAACCAGTGCCGGGCCGGCTTTGATCACTTCTGCAACATTAGGGCCTACTAATGTGCCATATTTAACACCCAGCGGTAATAACGAAATCATAACAACATTACCGGTGATTTTTATTGTGTCGTGGTTAAGTACCTTGCCCAGCGGCTTAAAAAGTTTACCCGCCAGATCCGGCGTAGCTAACACACCAATAATAACGGCGTAGAGCATCGGTAATAAACTGAATTTAACACCAAACGCGGTTACTCGAATAACACCGATAGATTCTGATATTGCAGTAATGACACCAGCCGCAACAATCAGTACACAAAGTGCCTGGTTTGATTTTAGGAAGCTCATAAATAAACTCACTCGTTGATTTTATTTATCTGAGCCTATCAGGAACAAAAAAAAGCAATAATTCGTTTTGCTTTTAGGGTATACAGCGAATGTATGGGGAGGGGATTAATTTTGATATTTATCAAAATAAAATAGCATAAGTTATTTTATGTTGTTGATTTTAAATGGTTTTATCGTTTTCAAATCTGCGTCACATAATTTGTATGAAGAATAAAATGCGCTGTGGCAAAGGGCGGGGAAATGAGAGGGAAGTCACAATTATTCCGGGGGAGGATCTTGCGGTAACGGCAGTGCGTTACCGCAGGAAAGGGGGCTGTATCCGCAGGCAGGGATCACCCCAGGGCGCCAGCGGTGCGGCAGCAGGCAAAGCGCAAAATATCCTCGGCCAGATGGCGGGCGGTGTCGACGTCTGCCTGGCTGCGTTTGACCAGCAGGCGGCTCAGACAGCCTTCCAGCACCAGCTCCATCTGCTCAGCCACCATGGCCGGGTCGTCGACCTCCAGCTGGGTTAACAGCGAGTGGGTAAACTCCCATGCGGCCCGTTTTTGCTGATTAGCCAGTTGATGGATCGGGTGTGCGGCATCCGGGAAAAAGCTACAGGCCGCCACAAACAGGCAACCGGGGTAGCGCTGATTGCGCACACTGTTCGTGAGCCCCTCATAGCGGGCCAGGAGTTTACTGTGGGCGCTGAGGTTTTCATCATAAAAAACCTGGCGCCGCCAGGCTTCGATTTGCTGGCTGTGGTAACGCAGTGCGTCATACAGCAGGGCTTCAGTATCTGGCCAGAAGCGGCGTATTTCGTCTCGTGGCAGATCTGCTTCCCGGGCCACCATCTCCAGCGTTGTATTCGCAATCCCTTGATGCTCAAGGACTTGCAGAGCAAGCTCTAATGTTTCTTCGCGTTGCACGTTAATATCCTCTGTTTTCTCCGGCGGTAGGCTTCCCCATTGAGTGTCGTTTACCGCAGGTGATTGTGCAAATGTGCTTCAAAGGCGGAAGCATCCATAAACCCGGTTACCCGGGCCTGTTGCAGCTCCTGGCCGTCGCTGCCAAAAAAGATAATTGTGGGTAAGCCTAGCACCCTGAGATGTTTGAGCAAGGCAACATCTTGCGGTGTGTTGCCCGTTACATCAGCCTGTAGCAGCACGGCACCGGCGAGCGCTTGCTGAACTTCCGGCGCACTGAACGTATATTTCTCAAACTCTTTACAGGCCACGCACCAGTCGGCGTAGAGATCCAGCATTACCGGTTTTCCCCGGGCCTGAGCCAGCGCCTGATCAAGCGCGTCGACGCTGCTCACGCGGGTAAAATTCAGATGTACCCCGGCGCTTGCCGGGGCAGGCTGGCCGAAGACCCAGTCCTGAAGCGGGCGGGCACTGATAAGCGCGGCAGCAAACAGAATAAGTTGCAGTAGCCGCGCCCAGTGCCGGGTGAGATTCAGGCAGGTCAGCAGTGCCCAGCCGAAGAAGGCCACCCCGAGCGCGCTCCACAGGCGCAGCCCCCACAGCTCTCCCAGTACCCGCTCCAGCAGGAATACTGGCAGGGCCAGGATAACAAAGCCAAAGGCGGTTTTAACATGGTCCATCCACGGGCCGCTGCGCGGCAGCAGGCGGCTGCCAAACACGGTGATAAGGATTAACGGTAACCCCATGCCCAGTGCGTACAGGTACAGGGTGCCGCCCCCGGTCAGCAGGTTCCCGCTCTGGGCGATATACAGCAAAATGGCGCTGAGCGGGGCAGTCGTGCAGGGGGAGCAAATCAGCCCGGCCAGGGCACCCATAGCGAACACCCCGAACAGGGAGCCCCCCTGCTGGCGGTTACTCCACAAGGTCAGGCGGGTTTGCAGTGATGAGGGCAACTGCAGCGTAAACAGGCCAAACATCGAGAGGGCCAGCAGAACAAACAGCAGCGAAATGCCGCTCAGTACCCAGGGGCTTTGCAGCGCGGCCTGGAATTGCAACCCGGCGGCGGCCACCACCAGCCCCAGGGCGGTATAGGTTAGCGCCATCCCCTGTACATAGACCAGGGCCAGCGCCAGGGCTCTGGCGGTTCCCGGGCGCTGTTGCCCGCCAAGAACGATCCCGGAAATTAACGGGTACATGGGCAGCACACAGGGGGTAAACGCCACACCAATGCCTATCAGCAGGGCCCACAGGGCTGAAAAAGGTAGCTGCGGTGCGGCGGGTGGCGTCTCCACCACTGCGGGCGGTGGTGCGCTATTCTGCGGGGCAACCTCACTGAGCGGGATACGTCTGGTTTCCGGCGGGTAGCAGAAGCCCGCATCCGCACAGCCCTGGTAGGTCACGCTGAGTGCCCCCCCGGCGCGCACCTCCGCCAGGGGGACCGTCAGTTTCAGCCCGTGGCGGTAGATTTCAGTTTTACCAAAAAACTCATCCTCATGGGATTCCCCCTTCGGCAGTGCAGGTGGGGTGATCCGGGCATTTTCCGGCTCCAGGCGGATTTGCTGGCGGTAAAGATAATAACCGGGCTGGACCTCCCAGTTCAGGAGCAGCTGGTTATCCTGCTGGCGAAACTCAAACGCGAAGGCTTTATCCACCGGGGCAAAACGGCTGGTGCCCTGGTTGCTGAACAGGCCAGCGGAAGCAAATGTACTGAAAAAAAGAAAAATCAGCGTAATGAAGCGTAAAGCCATGACAGGTACTCGCTATCTCCATGGGCCACCGGCAGGGCCAGAATTTCCGGTGTCTTGTACGGGTGATGTTGTTTCAGGGTCGCCATCAGCGCATCAAGGTGGGGGGTATCGGTTTTGAGGATCATTTGTACTTCGTACTCCTGTTCCAGCTTCCCTTCCCAGTAGTACAGGGAGGTGGCACCAGGGATCAGGGTCGCGCAGGCGGCAAGTTTTTCCCCCAGCACGAAAGCCGCAAGCTCCTGGGCGCTGGCTTCATCCGGGGCCGTGCAAAGTACAACAACAGCCTGAGTTGCAGTCATAGTTCACCTCGTCTGAATAAACCTGAGGGGGCACTATAGCATGACAACTGGCACGAAGAGATGAGATTAACCGGGCGGGAAAAGCGGGCCGCAGACCGGCCCGCCAGAGGACAAAATTACAGCACCATTCCACCAACGATAAAGCCGAGGATGACGCACAGCGCAATGGCGACAACCCCGGGGATCAGGAAGGCATGGTTAAAGACATATTTACCGATTCGGGTAGAGCCGGTGTCGTCCATTTCTACCGCCGCCAGTAAGGTCGGGTAGGTAGGCAGAACGAACAGGGCAGATACCGCAGCAAAAGAGGCGATAGCGGTCAGCGGGGTAACACCCAGCATCAGCGCGGCAGGCATCAGTGCTTTGGCAGTTGCAGCCTGAGAATAAAGCAGGGTAGCAGCAAAGAACAGCACCACAGCCAGCAGCCACGGGTAGCTCTGCAGCAGATCGCCGGCAACGGCCTGGATATCCTGAATATGGTGTTTAACGAAAGTATCGCCCAGCCAGGCAACACCCAGCACACAGATACAGGCGCTCATACCGGATTTAAACGTACCGGCGTTGAGGATTTCACCGGTATCCACTTTACAGGTAATGCAGATAAGGGTGGCGATGGTCAGCATGAAGACGACGATAGCTTCGTTACGCGGCAGTACCGGGTTCTGGATCAGGCCTACCGTGTCGCTGATGGCGGTCGCGTAGAACATCACCGCAATGATACCGATAAGGAACAGCATCACTGAACGCTTGGCGTAAGGTTTCAGCTCGAACACCTGAGTGCCGCGCAGTTTGACTTCGCCTTTTGCCAGACGCTCCTGGTAAACCGGATCGTCTTTCAGCTCGCAACCGAGGAAGTTACACATTACTGCGGTGATCATTACAGCTGCCAGCGTGACCGGAATACAGATACCCAGCAGTGTCAGGTAGCTGACGCCCATCGGCTCCAGGAGCCCGGCAAAGAACACCACGGCCGCTGAAATCGGCGATGCGGTGATGGCAATCTGGGAAGCGATAACCGCGATAGACAGCGGACGAGACGGGCGGATGCCCTGCTCTTTTGCCACTTCGGTAATAACCGGCAGGGTAGAGAAGGCCGTATGGCCGGTGCCCGCCAGAATGGTCATAGACCAGGTCACCAGCGGTGCCAGGAAGGTAATGTATTTAGGTTTACTACGCAGCAGACGCTCAGCCAGGCTGACCAGATAATCCATACCACCGGCGATTTGCATCGCGGCGATAGCGGCGATAACCGCCATGATTATCTCAATAACGTCAAAGGGGATCGACCCGGGGTTAATTTGAAAGACAAGAGTGAGTACCAGTACGCCCAGACCACCGGCAAAACCAATTCCTATGCCGCCGAGCCGGGCGCCGAGGTAGATCGCCAGAAGGACGATAACGAGTTCAGCTCCAAACATAATGGCTTCCTTGTTGTTAGCTTAAAGATGCTTGATTGTTGTCAATTTGTTTCATTACACAAAGAAAAAGGCACGTCACTCCGGACGTGCCTGTAAAGTTATAGTGCAGAGCCTCTGTTACTGTTCGCTTTCATCGGTATAGCGTTTAGCTTTATAGGCAGGGTGCATCAGGTTTTGCGGAGAGAAGATATCGTCCAGCTCAGCTTCGGTCAGCAGGCCGCGCTCCAGGACCACTTCGCGCACACTCTTACCGGTTTCTGCACAAATTTTACCCACAATGTCACCGTTATGGTGGCCAATGAACGGGTTCAGATAGGTGACGATACCGATAGAGTTAAAGACATAGCTTTCGCAAACGTCTTTGTTCGCCGTGATGCCGTTAATGCATTTTTCCAGCAGGTTGTAGCAGGCGTTAGTCAGAATGTGGATGGACTCAAACAGCGCCTGGCCGATGACCGGCTCCATCACGTTCAGCTGCAGCTGGCCTGCTTCAGATGCCATGGTCACGGTGATGTCGTTACCGATGACTTTGAAGCATACCTGGTTTACCACTTCCGGAATTACCGGGTTAACTTTAGCCGGCATGATGGAAGAGCCTGCCTGCAGTTCTGGCAGGTTGATTTCATTCAGGCCAGCGCGCGGGCCGGAAGAGAGCAGACGCAGGTCGTTACAGATCTTAGACAGTTTCACCGCCAGACGCTTCAGGGAGCTGTGTACCATTACGTAGGCACCGCAGTCTGAGGTTGCTTCAATCAGATCTTCTGCCGGAACAACCGGCAGGCCGCTGACTTCAGCCAGTTTCTGTACTGCCAGCTGCTGGTAGCCTTCCGGCGTGTTCAGCCCGGTGCCGATAGCGGTCGCGCCGAGGTTCACCTCAAGCAGCAGTTCAGCAGTGCGCAGCAGGTTTTTCGTTTCTTCGTTCAGCAGAACGTTGAACGCGTGGAACTCCTGGCCCAGCGTCATAGGGACAGCATCCTGCAGCTGGGTGCGGCCCATCTTCAGGATTTCAGCAAATTCGGTGGATTTACGCTTAAAGCCATCTTCCAGCTGGTGGATGGCATCAACCAGTTTCACCAGGGAGGCGTATACCGCAATACGGAAGCCGGTCGGGTAGGCGTCGTTGGTGGACTGGCATTTGTTCACATGGTCATTCGGGTTGAGGTACTGGTACTCCCCTTTCTGATGGCCCATCAGTTCCAGGCCAATATTGGCCAGCACTTCGTTGGTGTTCATGTTAACGGAAGTACCGGCACCGCCCTGGTAAACGTCTACCGGGAACTGGTCCATGCATTTGCCATTGTTCAGGACTTCGTCGCAGGCTGCGACAATAGTGTTGGCAATAGTTTTTGGAATGGTCTGGAGCTCTTTGTTGGCGAGAGCAGCGGCTTTTTTGACCATTACCATGCCGCGCACAAATTCAGGGATATCGCTGATTTTACTATTACTGATGTAAAAGTTTTCAATCGCTCTCAGAGTGTGGACACCATAGTAAGCATCCGCTGGTACTTCCCTGGTCCCCAACAAATCTTCTTCGATACGAATGTTATTGAGCATGTGAACCTTCTTATTCAATCTGCCAATGGTTGACCCTGTTTTTGCACAGGATATTTTGGTTGTTCGACACTTTGACCGATATTATGTCCATAATCAGCCATCCAGAGGCGATCATATGCTGATAATAGCGAAAAGCCGTAACCTGGATCACTTATTGCCAGGGGAATCGTATTCTCCTGACAATTATGTGAAATGACTCACTGATTACGCACTCCGGTAAAAACTGTTGCCTGAAATGGTTGCTTTTCCTGTTAATCGCCTCCATCTGTAAACAACAGGATATGAGTGTAGCTGGCGGTTCAGGAAACTCGCCATCATGACAGGAGAATACGGTGCGCTGGATACCGTTTATTACATTTTTTCTCTACGTTTATGTAGAAATCTCGATTTTTGTGCAGGTCGCCCAGGTCCTTGGCGTCCTGCTTACGCTGCTGCTGGTTATCTTCAGCTCGGTGGTGGGTTTTTCGCTGATCCGCAACCAGGGATTTAAAAACCTGATGGTGATGCAGCAGAAAATAGCGCAGGGCGAGAGCCCGGCGGCAGAGATGATCAAGAGTGTCTCGCTGATTCTGGCCGGTTTACTGCTGGTGATCCCCGGGTTCTTTACTGATTTTCTCGGCCTGTTACTGCTGCTGCCACCAGTGCAAAAACTGCTGACGCTGCGTCTGATGCCGTTTCTGCACTTCTCCTCTTTCCCCGGGGGCTTTAGCGCCGGAACCGGGGGCGGCAGCGGCCAGACCTTTGACGGTGAGTTCCAGCGTAAGCATGACGAGCAGGAACGGCTGGATAATAAAGACCACCGGGATGACCGGTAATATGGCGTAATGCGTAATGAAAGCCGGGGTTACCCGGCTTTTTTGTGCGCCGCCCCGTGCCGGGTGGCGAACGGCAGCACCCACCAGAGCACAGCCAGCATCACCAGGGCATACAGGCTTTTCCAGCCGGTCATCAGCAAAAGCCCGAGGCACAAAACCGTTCCGCACAGGGCCAGCAGGCGGTTTTTCCCCGTCAGCAGGCGGCAGCCCGCCACCATGCACAGCAGGTAAATCATAATAAAAATGCCGTTAGCGTAGACAATCAGGGTGTCGAGGTTGATCTCCGCCAGGTAGATAACCAGCGAGCTCACCACACAGCAGCCCAGCACCAGATTCAGGGCGTTTGCCGGTATCTGGCGGGGGCTGAGCCGGGCCAGGTAGCTCCCCGGGTTGTGCTGCGCCTGGGACCACACCAGGCGGGCAAAGCTCTGAATATAGATATTGAGGCTGGCAAAACAGGCCAGAAAACCAATAATGCAGGCTACCCACAGTGCCTTAAGCCCGAAGAGCTGCACCACAATCGACGGTAACGACGCCGCAGCCGCCTGATTGTCGCCGAATGCGTGAAAATGCAGCACGATAGCCGTGCAGGCCCAGTAGACGGCCCCGGCCAGCAGCAGGCCGGTTATCAGCGCTCTGGGAAAGTCGCGCATGGGGTTGCGAAATTCAGCGGCCAGATGGGCGAAGGCTTCAAGGCCGACAAAACACCAGAACATCACCGACAGGGCGGCAAACAGCTGGTGCTGGTCAATATCACGGACCGCCGGGAACGGGATCTGGCGGGCGTCTATTCCCCCTGCCAGCCAGATGGCGCCAATCAGCGCAACTATCAGTATCGCGACCAGCACCTGTAGATTGGCGCTGGTACTGGCCCCGCGAGAGCCCACCCACCAGACGATAGCCAGGGTGCCCAGCTGCGCCAGCAGCAGACTGGCGCCGTGCCAGCCAAACAGCGCCTGGCCAAACCCGGTGGCAATATGCAACGCCGCAGGCAGGCCCACCGGGATCACGGACAAAAACAGCCAGCCGGTAACCTTTTCAAGGCGCGGGCCAAAGGCCAGGCCGACAAAATGCGCCACGCCGCCGGCGCTGGGGTAGTGGCGCCCGAGGGTGGCAAACACAATCGCAATGGGAAAGACCAGCGCAATCAGAACAGGCCAGGCCCACAGGCTGTTATCGCCTGCCACCATTGCCGCCAGCGCCGGAACCGCGAATACCCCGGTGCCCAGTAGTGAGGTGGAAAGTAACCCAATACCCTGGGCCAGGCCCAGCTCCTGTTTAAGACCGCTCATCATCTTGTCCCGGGATGTGTAAAAGCCCATATTAGCATGGCCGCAGGGGCGAATAAGCGGCGCGAATTCCCTGTATTTTCCAGGGTTCGCAGGATTTTTGCGGGCAATGGCGCACCAGAAAAATTTTTTTCATTTTGCCCCTTGAAGCGGCTAAGCCCCATCCCCATCTCTTTCGTCACCAGCCGGGGTGAATATACGCCACGGCGCAACCCAACAACCGTTACGGACTTTCTCAAAGGAGAGTTATCAATGAAAATTCGTCCATTGCATGATCGTGTGATCGTCAAGCGCAAAGAAGTTGAATCCAAATCTGCTGGCGGCATCGTTCTGACCGGCTCCGCTGCGGGCAAATCTACTCGCGGTGAAGTGCTGGCTGTTGGCAATGGCCGCATCCTTGAAAATGGCGAAATGAAACCGCTGGACGTGAAAGTCGGCGATATCGTGATTTTCAATGATGGCTACGGTGTGAAATCTGAAAAGATCGACAATGAAGAAGTGTTGATCATGTCTGAATCCGACATTCTGGCAATTGTTGAAGCGTAATCACCTGCGCGAAACCGAACAAATCTGAGGATAGGAAAGAATGGCAGCTAAAGACGTAAAATTTGGTAACGACGCTCGTGTGAAAATGCTGCGCGGCGTTAACGTACTGGCAGATGCAGTTAAAGTCACCCTGGGCCCGAAAGGCCGTAACGTAGTGCTGGATAAATCCTTCGGCGCGCCGACCATCACCAAAGACGGTGTTTCCGTTGCGCGTGAAATCGAACTGGAAGACAAGTTCGAAAACATGGGCGCCCAGATGGTTAAAGAAGTGGCCTCTAAAGCGAACGACGCTGCGGGCGACGGTACTACCACTGCAACTGTACTGGCTCAGGCTATCGTAAACGAAGGTCTGAAAGCCGTTGCCGCCGGTATGAACCCGATGGATCTGAAACGCGGTATCGACAAAGCGGTTGCTGCTGCGGTTGAAGAGCTGAAAGCGCTGTCTGTGCCGTGCTCTGATTCTAAAGCCATTGCTCAGGTGGGGACTATCTCTGCTAACTCCGACGAAACCGTGGGTAAACTGATCGCTGAAGCGATGGACAAAGTTGGTAAAGAAGGCGTGATCACCGTTGAAGACGGTACTGGCCTGGAAGACGAGCTGGACGTGGTTGAAGGTATGCAGTTCGACCGTGGTTACCTGTCTCCGTACTTCATCAACAAACCGGAAACCGGTGCGGTTGAGCTGGAAAGCCCGTTCATCCTGCTGGCAGACAAAAAAGTCTCCAACATTCGCGAAATGCTGCCGGTACTGGAAGCTGTCGCGAAAGCCGGCAAACCGCTGGTTATCATCGCTGAAGATGTTGAAGGCGAAGCGCTGGCTACCCTGGTGGTCAACACCATGCGCGGTATCGTGAAAGTGGCTGCGGTGAAAGCACCGGGCTTTGGCGATCGTCGTAAAGCCATGCTGCAGGACATCGCAACCCTGACCGGCGGTACTGTTATCTCTGAAGAGATCGGTATGGAGCTGGAAAAAACAACTCTGGAAGATCTGGGCCAGGCAAAACGCGTTGTTATCAACAAAGACACCACCACCATCATTGATGGCGTGGGTGAAGAAGCCGCAATTCAGGGCCGCGTTGGTCAGATCCGCAAGCAGATCGAAGAAGCTACCTCTGATTACGATCGTGAAAAACTGCAGGAGCGCGTTGCTAAACTGGCAGGCGGTGTTGCGGTAATCAAAGTCGGTGCTGCTACCGAAGTTGAAATGAAAGAGAAAAAAGCCCGCGTTGATGACGCCCTGCACGCAACCCGTGCTGCGGTTGAAGAAGGCGTGGTTGCCGGTGGTGGTGTTGCCCTGGTTCGCGTTGCAACGAAACTGGCTAGCCTGAAAGGCCAGAACGAAGAGCAGAACGTCGGTATCAAAGTTGCGCTGCGCGCAATGGAAGCACCGCTGCGCCAGATCGTGGCTAACTGCGGTGAAGAGCCGTCTGTTGTGGCTAACAATGTTCGCGCTGGCGAAGGTAACTACGGTTACAACGCTGCAACCGAAGAATACGGCAACATGATCGATATGGGGATCCTGGATCCGACGAAAGTAACCCGTTCTGCTCTGCAGTACGCGGCTTCCGTTGCGGGCCTGATGATCACCACCGAGTGCATGATTACCGACCTGCCGAAAGCAGACGCCCCTGATTTAGGCGCTGCTGGTGGTATGGGCGGCATGGGCGGTATGGGCGGCATGATGTAATCAGCCGTACCGTTACGCCGGTTCGTTACAGGAACCCCCGGGCAGCAATGCCCGGGGGTTTTTCTTTGCCGCTGTTTTTAGTATAAGGATTTGTCCGGTTTTTAATCCGGTTCGTTGATAACGGGGAACAACATGCAAAAAATAATTTCAGCAGGAATGGTTGCCGCTACGCTGTTACTTGCAGGCTGTAGCACCGGTAACCAGCTGACCAGCGGCGGGCAGGGGGTGCGTTTTGTTGAAGACAAACCCGCAAGTGAATGTCGCCTGCTGGGTACGGCGACCGGTGAGCAGAGTAACTGGCTGTCAGGCCAGGAGGGAGAAGAGGGCGGCTCAATGCGCAGTGCGGCGAATGCCCTGCGTAACCAGGCCGCCGCCATGGGGGGCAACGTACTGTACGGTGTCAGCAGCCCGACACAGACCATGCTGTCGAGCTTTGTCCCCACCGCCACGACAATGACAGGCCAGGTCTATAAGTGCCCGGAGTGACCACCGGTTGCCAGCGAAACCGTGCCGGGTAACCGGCACGTTCGGCGGGCGTCAGTTTATCTCGTGATCCGGGTGCTGGCGCATCTGCAGGTCGATGGTGGTTTTGCTCGGCTCCCCGCCGATTTCCCGGGTCAGCTTAGGCACCAGATAACCGGACACCCGCGCCATTAAGCCCCGCATAATCTCCCGCGCTTCATCATCACTTATCATGTAATGGGCCGCCCCCTGCACCCGGTCAAGCACATGCAGGTAGTAGGGCATAACACCAGCGTCAAACAGCGCATTGCTCAGATTCGCCAGGGTATCCGGGTTGTCGTTTACCCCGCGCAGCATCACGCTCTGGTTCAGCAGTGTGACCCCCGCCTGGCGCAGGCGCGCCATGGCCGCGCGGAACTCATCGTTTATCTCGTTGGCGTGGTTGATATGGTTCACCAGCAGAATTTGTAACCGTGAGCGCGCCAGGCGGTCTACCAGTGCCGGGGTAATGCGTGCCGGAATGGCGATCGGCAGGCGGCTGTGGATGCGCAGGCGCTTAATATGGGGGATCCCCTCCAGCCCGGTGAGCACCCAGTCCAGCTCGTGGTCTTTGGCCATCAGCGGATCGCCGCCGGAGAAAATAATCTCATCCAGCGCCGGTTGCTGGCTAAAATAATCTATTGCCCCCTGCCAGGTGCGCTTATTGCCCTGGTTTTCGCTATAGGGGAAGTGGCGGCGGAAGCAGTAGCGGCAGTTCACCGCGCAGCCGCCTTTGAGGATCATCAGCGCCCGGTTCTGGTATTTGTGCAGTACCCCGGGGAGGGCGTTGTCCTGCTCTTCTAACGGGTCGTTACTGTAGCCCGGGGTCTGGATAAACTCTTCCCGGGCGGTCAGCACCTGGCGCAATAGCGGATCGTCAGGGTTGCCGGGCTCCATGCGGGCGGCGAACGATCGCGGCACCCGGAGGGCAAAAAGTGAGCGCGCATCGCGACCGGCCAGCAACTGTGGGTGATTTTCCAGGTGCAAAATACGCAGGAGTTCGTCAGGATCGGTGATAATATCACCAAGTTGCGCGATCCAATCTTCTCTGGAAGAGGGGTTTAGCGTTACAATGTCTGCCATTTTTTTGGCTTCGTACCAGTTAACAAATTCAGAGGGCCTTATGGCGACTTATTTTAGCAACGATTTTCGTTCCGGTCTTAAAATCATGATGGATGGCGAACCTTATGCGGTCGAATCCAGTGAATTCGTGAAACCAGGTAAAGGTCAGGCATTCGCCCGTGTGAAACTGCGCCGTCTGCTGACCGGTACTCGTGTTGAAAAAACCTTCAAATCTACTGACTCCGCCGAAGGCGCAGACGTTGTCGATATGAACCTGACTTACCTGTACAACGACGGTGAGTTCTGGCATTTCATGAACAACGAAACCTTCGAACAGCTGGCTGCCGACGCAAAAGCCATTGGCGACAATGACAAGTGGCTGCTGGATCAGGCGGAATGCATCGTGACCCTGTGGAATGGTCAGCCGATCTCTGTTACGCCGCCGAACTTTGTTGAACTGGAAATTGTTGATACCGATCCGGGCCTGAAAGGCGATACCGCCGGTACTGGTGGTAAACCCGCTACCCTGAGCACCGGGGCTGTGGTTAAAGTGCCTCTGTTCGTTCAGATTGGCGAAGTTATCCGTGTGGATACCCGCTCTGGCGAATACGTTTCCCGCGTAAAATAATCCCGCCGGATCAGCGGTGCGGCTTTTGTCGCGCCGCGTTGATCCCGAATCATCAACGGAACCGATGATGACCTCCCTGTACCGATTCCTGCTGTTGTGCTGCCTGAGTGTGTCTTTACTGAGTGGGTGTAATACCACCCGCGGTATCGGTGAGGATATTCGCGATCTCGGTAATATCATTAGTCGCGCGGCCAGTTAACATCCGTTGCGCTTCCTGCCAGAAGACGGTAATTTTTGGCTATGCTGTAACCATAAGCTGAAGCAGAAAATAAAAGGGAGCGATGTGATGAAAAAATTACTGGCGGTATGTTTTTCGGTGCTGGTGCTGTCATCCGTATTAAGTGGCTGTAATACCACTCGCGGTATCGGCCAGGATATTTCAGAAGGTGGTTCCATACTCTCTGGCGCGGCAAGCCGGGCCCAGCAGTAACGCTGTGCGTCCGTGAGCGGTGCGCATGCTTCGTACCGCTCACGGCAACCCTTCCCTTGAACATCTCTTTATTTGTGCCCATACTGGCTGCACCTTTCTGCCTGCCGTGTGGCAGGCGCCATCCTGCGGGACGACCCGTAAGATGCCAACTCTCCCGGGGACGACCCCGTTTTGTGATATGAGGACACCATGTCCTGGTTTATTCTTGTTATTGCTGGTCTGATGGAAGTGGTCTGGGCGGTGGGCCTGAAATACAGCCACGGTTTTAGCCGCCTGTTGCCTTCGGCAATCACCGTAGTGGCGATGGCCATTAGCGTTGCGTTACTCGCCTGGGCGATGAAGAGCCTGCCGGTAGGGACGGCCTATGCCGTCTGGACGGGGATTGGCGCGGTGGGCGCATCGGTGACGGGAATTCTGCTGATGGGGGATTCCGCCAGCCCGTTACGCATTGCCAGCCTGGCGATGATCGTAGTGGGGCTGATTGGGCTGAAACTGGCAACGCCCTGAGTCTCCCCGGGGCGCTGGCCAGTTACCGGTGCCGGGTGGCACCGGTAGGGCAGTTACAGGGTGATAACCCCAATCAGGGTAATTACCGTCAGGATCGCGGCCAGACCGTAGAAAACCCACTTCCCGGAGGGAACGTGAATTTTCAGATCGTGCATCGCGTGGTGCAGGCGGTGCAGGCCGCACCACAGGGGCAGCACGATCATCAGGAGGATAAACAGGCGGCCTACCCAGCTCTGGGCAAACGCCAGTACCCGGTCATAGCCCAGCGCATCGCCAGGATAGAACCCCAGCGGAAGCAGGATCCCCACCAGCAGCACAATAACCGGCGCAATGATAGCGCCCCACATGCCACCGGCACCGAACAGGCCCCAGAATACCGGCTCGTCGGAACGTTTTGGATGTTGATTAATCACGGCGTCTCCTTACCAGAACAGGGCCACAAACAGAATTACCACCGTCACCAGAATAGTGACGCCCCACAGTCCTTTAATGATGGGTTCCGGGCCCATTTTTTCGTCTTTTACGATAATGTTGGCCGCTTTCGGCGCCAGCTCAAACCAGGTTTTGGTATGCAGCAGTGCGCCTGCCAGGGTGATCAGGTTAAGAATAACCACCACCGGGTTTTGCAAAAAGCCGACAAAACCTTCCCAGGACTCCGCGCCGCCTTTGAGCGCAAACAGACCGTAAATTAATACGATACTGAACCATACGGTGGGCACGGCTGTGCCCTCGCGCAGCATATAAAAGCGGTAGAACCCCAGTTTTTGCCACCAGTTGGGCGCCATTGTCCGTACATATGGCTTACGTTTCGTTGTCATTGTGCACTCCTTAGCGTGGTTTCAGGGTAGCGATAAGAAAGTCTTTGGAACTCTCTACCTTACCCTGCTGAATAGCCGCCGCCGGATCCACATGCTTCGGACACACTTCCGAGCAGAAACCGACAAAGGTACACGTCCATACACCGTTCTGGCCGTTCAGCTGTGGCATACGCTCTTTCTGACCGTGGTCGCGGCTGTCGAGGTTATAGCGGTGCGCCAGCGTAATCGCCGCCGGGCCGATAAACTCCGGGTTAAGACCAAACTGCGGGCAGGCCGCATAGCACAGGCCGCAGTTGATACAGCCGGAGAACTGATGGTATTTCGCCATCTGTGCCGGGGTCTGTTTGTTTGGCCCCTGATCCGGCGTGCGCGAATTGCCAATAATATAAGGCTTGATGGCCTCCAGGCTTTCGATGAAGTGGGTCATATCCACCACCAGGTCACGCTCGATGGGGAAGTTCGCCAGCGCTTCGACCTTCATTCCGCCCTGATATTCACGCAGGAAGGTTTTACAGGCCAGTTTCGGGATCCGGTTGACCATCATGCCGCAGGAGCCGCAAATAGCCATACGGCAGGACCAGCGGTAGCTCAGATCCGGCGCCAGGTTATCTTTGATATACCCCAGCGCGTCCAGTAATGATGTCTGCTCATCCCAGGGCACATCATAAAAGGCACTGTGCGGCTGACTGTCCGTTTCCGGGTTGTAGCGCACAATTTCGATTTTCATCGTTTTCATCTCAGCCATTCGCCGTCTCCTTTTTCTCGGCTGCTTCTGCTTCTGCACCGTACACACGTTTGGCCGGCGGCAGCGTGGTGATTTTCACATCGCTGTAGTCCAGGCGTGTGGTGCCGTCAGCATCGCGGAAGGCGAGGGTATGCTTGAGGAAGTTGACGTCGTCACGCTCGGTGCAGCCTTCATCCAGGCGCTGGTGAGCCCCGCGGGACTCTTTACGCGCGATGGCGGAGTGGGCCATACATTCGGCAACGTTCAGGCCGTGACCAAGCTCAATGGTGTAGAGCAGATCGGTGTTGAAAACGCTGGAGTTATCGGTGATACGCACGCGCTTAAAGCGCTCCTGCAACTCTGCCAGCTTGTCGACGGTTTTCTGCATCAGTTCCGGGGTACGGTAGATACCGCAGCCTTCTTCCATGCTGAGGCCCATCTCGTCGCGGATCTTCGACCAGTTTTCGTTACCTTCCTGGTTAACCAGATCTTTGAGGCGCTGTTCCACATCGGCTACCTGTGCATTCAGCGCGGCATCATTCGCCGGGGTAGCCTGGCTTGCGCGCTCGATGGCCTGCTCACCGGCAAGGCGACCAAAGACCACCAGCTCAGCCAGAGAGTTAGACCCCAGGCGGTTAGCACCGTGCAGGCCCACAGACGAGCACTCGCCAGCGGCAAACAGCCCTTTGATGCGGGTTTCGCACTTCTGATCGGTTTCGATACCGCCCATGGTGTAGTGGGCAGTGGGGCGTACCGGAATCGGCTCTTTAACCGGATCCACGCCCACGTAGGCTTTCGCCAGTTCGCAGATAAACGGCAGACGTTCGAGCAGTTTCTTCTCGCCCAGATGGCGCAGATCCAGGTAGACCACATCGCCACGCGGGGTAGAGATGGTGTTGCCTTTGCGCCACTCGTGCCAGAAGGCCTGGGAGACTTTGTCGCGCGGACCCAGCTCCATATATTTGTTTTTCGGCTGACCCAGCGGGGTTTCCGGGCCCATACCGTAGTCCTGCAGGTAACGGTAGCCGTTTTTGTTCACCAGGATACCGCCTTCACCACGGCAGCCTTCGGTCATCAGGATCCCGGAGCCCGGCAGGCCGGTCGGGTGGTACTGCACGAATTCCATATCGCGCAGCGGAATGCCGTGGCTCAGGGCGATGCCCATGCCATCACCGGTCACGATACCGCCGTTGGTGTTATAGCGGTATACACGGCCAGCACCGCCAGTGG
This sequence comes from Shimwellia blattae DSM 4481 = NBRC 105725, assembly GCF_000262305.1. NCBI lineage: Bacteria > Pseudomonadati > Pseudomonadota > Gammaproteobacteria > Enterobacterales > Enterobacteriaceae > Shimwellia > Shimwellia blattae. The sequence continues at coordinate 3,714,073 of NC_017910.1, read as the reverse complement.
CCATGATAACGGCGTTAGCGCGGATCTGGACCAGGGTGCCTTCCATCATATTCATGGCGACCAGGCCACGGACCTGGCCATCATCTACCAGGATATCCAGCACGAAGTGCTCGTCAAAGCGCTGAATCTGCGGGAACTGGAGAGATGACTGAAACAGGGTGTGCAGCATATGGAAGCCGGTCTTATCCGCGGCAAACCAGGTGCGCTCGATTTTCATACCGCCAAAGCGGCGTACGTTGACGGAACCGTCAGGTTTGCGGCTCCACGGGCAACCCCACTGTTCCAGTTGGGTCATTTCGGTGGGGCAGTGGTGGACAAAATAATCCACAACATCCTGCTCACAAAGCCAGTCTCCACCTGCAACCGTATCGTGAAAATGGTATTCAAAGCTGTCGTGATCCTGCGTTACCGCTGCAGAACCCCCTTCCGCGGCGACGGTGTGGCTGCGCATCGGGTAGACTTTTGATATAAGCGCAATTTTAGCCTGAGGGTTAGCTTGCGCTGCTGCAATGGCAGCGCGAAGCCCTGCACCGCCAGCACCAATTATGGCGAGATCGGCCTGAAAAGTTTGCACGACATTCCTCCAGTTTATTGTGATTTCGTAATGCAATGTGCCAGAGCAGCGGCATTACGAAAGGTTAATCCCTACTCCTTATGTGGGAAGCCTGAATTATAACCGGGCTGAGAGTGCGGAAATTTGACGCGCTCGATTATTTTTCGTGACGATTTTGGGGGGAAATCACAAATCTTGCTGCTCTGACTATAGTTTAAACAATTTTATGACTGCGCACTTTTTCGTCATTCGCGGCACGAAGTTTGTCTCTTTATGCTGATACGAGTAGACTTCCACGCCTTATTACCATCAGGAGATGACATTATGAGCGATACGGCCCTCTGGCAGCCGAGCGCTTCCATTGCCAATTTATTAAAGCGCGCTGCAGTGATGACGGAAATCCGCCGTTTTTTCTCTGATCGCGGTGTGCTGGAAGTGGAAACGCCTTGTATGAGCCAGGCTACGGTAACGGATGTCCATTTGTTCCCGTTTGAAACCCGTTTCGTTGGCCCCGGTCACTCCCGGGGAATGAATCTCTATCTGATGACCAGCCCGGAATACCACATGAAGCGCCTGCTGGCGGCAGGGTGTGGCCCGGTATATCAGCTGTGCCGTAGTTTCCGCAATGAAGAGATGGGGCGTATCCACAACCCGGAATTCACCATGCTGGAGTGGTATCGTCCGTGCTACGACATGTACCGGCTGATGAATGAGGTCGACGACCTGTTACAGCAGATCCTCGAAACCGGTGCCGCAGAGATGCTCTCCTACCAGCAGGCGTTCCAGCGGCACCTGGAGATTGACCCCCTGTCTGCCGATAAAGCCCAGTTGCGTGAAGTGGCCGCCAGACTGGATCTGAGCAATATTGCCGATACCGAAGAAGACCGGGATACCCTGCTGCAGCTGCTGTTCGCCATGGGTGTAGAGCCGCACATCGGCAAAGAGCGCCCGGTCTTTATTTATCACTTCCCGGCCACCCAGGCCTCTCTGGCGCAAATCAGCACCGAAGACCACCGGGTCGCCGAGCGTTTCGAGGTCTACTTCAAAGGTATCGAGCTGGCCAATGGCTTCCACGAGCTGACCGACGCCCGGGAGCAGGAGCAGCGCTTCGAACAGGATAACCGTAAGCGTGCCGCCCGCGGCCTGCCGCAGCAGCCCATCGACACCAACCTGCTGGACGCCCTGAAAGCCGGTATGCCCGACTGCTCCGGCGTAGCGCTGGGGGTAGACCGCCTGGTGATGCTGGCGCTGGGGGCGGAGAGCCTGGCGGAGGTGATAGCGTTTACTGTGGATCGTGCCTGACATCTCCGTCATTCTTCCCGCTACAGGTGTGTTGGCTGTCTCGCTTACCCCGGTCACTTACTGATGTAAGCTCCCGGGGATGCGCTGCGTTGCCGCCTTCCTGTAGCGGGAATAATTTAGGAGATGCTCCGTCATTCTTCCCGCTACAGGTGTGTTGGCTGTCTCGCTTACCCCGGTCACTTACTGATGTAAGCTCCCGGGGATGCGCTGCGTTGTACGGTGAATAATTCAGGCGGGGAATCTGAGGCCAGACAACATTATAAGCTGCCCGGCGGGTTGGTCTTACGCCCGGCGGAGCGGACGTTGCGTGATTTGCCTCCCAGGCTTTCAAGGCGCATCTGGAAAGGCGGGAACGGCAGTTCGATACCGTGCTCGCGAAATCCTGCCAGAATCAGCTGATGTATCTCGTGGCGCAGGGGCATACGGTGGCCCATTTCTGCCGCGTAGATACGCAGCTCGAAGATCTGAATACCGTGTTGTAAATCCACCAGATAGGCTTCCGGTGCCGGGTTTTCCAGCACCAGGGCGCTGCGGCTGGCGGCCTGCAACAACACCTGAGTGACCTCTTCACTGTTGGCCTCCGTTGGCGCCGGTACGGTCAGCACCACACGGGTGATGGAGTCTGACAGGGACCAGTTAATAAACTGCTCGGTAATAAAGGCCTGGTTCGGCACAATGATCTCTTTGCGGTCCCAGTCACTGATGGTGGTAGCCCGGGTATTGATTTTGGTGATGCTGCCGGTCAGATCGCGAATGGTCACCGTATCCCCGATGCGAATAGGCTTCTCAAACAAAATGATCAGGCCGGAAACAAAGTTGGCAAAGATCTGCTGTAAACCAAAACCCAGGCCCACGGTCAGCGCCGCCACCAGCCACTGCAGTTTGGACCACTCAATACCAATCATCGAAAAGCCCACCAGGGCACCAATCAGCATAATCAGGTATTTCGTGAGCGTCGTAATGGCATAACCGGTGCCCGGCGTCAGCGACAGGTGCTGCAACAGCGCCAGCTCCAGCAGGGCCGGAAGATTACGCACCAGCTGGGCAGAGATAATAAACACCAGTATGGCTATCAGCACCGAGCCCAGGGTAATCGGCTCCAGGCTCTCCACCCCCTGCACGGTCGAGGTGACATCCCACAGGGTGATATTGCCAAGGAAGCTGAACGCGGAGTGGATTTCGGACCACAACACAATGACCGAGACCAGCGCTATCAGCATCAGAATGGAGCGCACCAGGCGCAGAGACTGGGCGCTGATGGCGTCCAGATCCACTTCCTGCTCCTCGCTCACTTCGGTACTGCCCTCCACACTGTGGTGCTGGGGCTGATCCTCTTCACCTTTAGCGCGCGAGGCCAGTATATCGGCCCGGCGCTGTTTGGCGCGGTCAAAGGCCAGGCGGCGGCGCTGAATAAACATCCAGCGGCGCACGATATGGTAGACCACCAGCAGGGCAAACCAGATGGCAACGGAGGTCTCCAGCCGCGCCAGTAGCGCCTGGGCGGTGGCCAGATACCCCACCACGGCGGCCAGCAGCGCCGCCAGCGGGGCGCACATCAGCAGTGACCACAGCAGGCGGTTGACCAGGTTATCGCTATTGCCCTGCTTATCCTGCCACAGGGGAAGCCCGGCCCGCTTCAGGCTCAGGGTCACTACCGCCAGCGCGCCGCAGATAAGCATAAAACAGATGCGCCCCAGGGTGGCGGAGAACTCCCGGTCGTTAAGGTTATCGAACATAATCAGCGCCATAATCAGCGGCACGATAAGCCCAATACTCATAATGTAATAGCGCATTGCCCGGGCAACCTGGACCCGTGGCCAGCCGAAGTGCACCACAAACAGCCCGTCTGGCCGGGCGAAGGTGGCGCAGATCATCACCCCCCACAGTAGCGGCACCGAGGCGCGCACACCGTCGCCAATCGCCACCGCTATCGGCCAGGGCCAGGCAGCGGCCAGACCGTGGCCCAGGGCGGCCCACAGCACCGGTAAAGGCAGGGCCACGAGGATCGACCAGAACACGGTGCGCAGGGTCAGGGAGAAGCGGTCCTGGGTTACCTTGCCCACCCTGGCGCTGGCCCGGGTCAGGAAGGCGTTAAAGTGGCGGCGCGAGCTGATGCTAAAGCCCACCAGGATAAGCGCGCCGAACAGCGGCAACAGGGTCTCTTTGCTGGTCAGCATCATCACGCTGGCTTTGCCTATCTGGCTGAAGGTATCCAGCGAGAGCAGGCGGCGCAGATCCTGCATAACCGACAGGGGCCATGAAAAGGAGATAGGGCTGACATCTGCCGTCCAGAACAGGTAGCGGTGGGTTGCCTCGTTGACCTCTTTCAGGGCGTCTTCCAGCTGGCTGTTGGCCACTTTGAGCTTGGTCAGCTCAAGGATCAGCGAGTCACCCCCCTGGAGCAGGGAGTTAAGCAGCGAGCGCTGGGTGCGCAACTGGGCGTTCAGGATCTCCTGCTGCTCCCGGGTAAGGGGGCTGCCGTCTGGCTGGCGCAACTGGCGCAGTTGCTCCTGCTTGCTGAGCAGATCCTCATAATGCAGGCGCTGCACGCGGATCTGGGCCAGTTCAGTATCCAGTTGCTGGGGTTTGGGCATATCCGGCAGGCGGGCCACCTGGGCACGCAGTGTCTCGCCCAGAACCGTAGAGACCCCCAGCCACTGGGACTGTTCGCGCAGGGTGTTCAGCGCCTGGCGCACCTGCATGGTCTGGCTTGCGGCCTGGCGCTGCTGGGAGGCGATCAGCGCCATGCGCTGGGCCTGCTGATTCAGCGCCTGTGACAGCTGGCGGTTATTGCGAAACTGCTCCACGATAGACGGGGGCAGGTTGGCGCTGTTTTCCGCCAGTAGTTCGGTGCTCTCCAGGGCGTATTCCGCCTCCTGCTGGCGCTGGGTATTGAGCTGGTTACGCAATACCTGTAGCCAGTTGTCCAGTTGCCCGGCCTGTTTCTGGGCCAGCTCGGCCCGCAACCGGGCCAGCTCCTGGCGGTTACTGGCGGACAGTTGCGCCAGCTCCTGCTCACTGACCAGCGCCTTAAGCCGGGCAGAATCGGCCTGCAGGGCAAACATCTGCGCCTGGGAAAGCGGTGTGGTGGTCGACGGGGTGATCCCGGCACGGCGCTCAAGCTCGTTGAGCTGCCGGCGGGTTTCGGTTTGCTTCTGGGGCAGGGTGCTCAGTGAGTCGGCAATCTCCCGGGTGCGCTCCTGCTCTTGCTGGGCGGCGCGGCTTTTGTCCAGTAACTGGCTGCTGACCTGGAGGATCTCCTGGTTCAGGGCGTCGATGGTCAGCCCCTCGGGGGCCTTGCGGGTCTCTTCGTCCGGCAGGCGGGCCAGCTGCTGGCGCAGGGTCTGGGAAAGGGCGGGGAAATCATCAATCACGCTCTGGTACTGCCGGGCACGCTCCAGTGAGGTTTTGCGCTCTTCAAGGGCGTTGAGGGCGTTTTGCAGCGTCTCAATGACTTCAGCCTGGTTTGGCTGGTTTTTGGCGGCTTTCGCCTGCTCCAGTTCCTGGGCAATCAGCCTTGCATCGGGGACGTTAGCGGCTAACGCCCCCAGGCTGAGGCACCATACCATCAGAAAAGTGACAATGCGGCGCATCAGTCTTCCTTAAGTTGTGAATTATGACGTGGGCTTATCGCCCTGGGGGGCATCCTCTGCGGTATCAGCATGCGGCTGTGCGTCGGTTTCCGCTACTGGCCGGGTTTCAGCCTCCGCTACCGGCTGAGTACCGGTTGCCAGGGGCTGGCCAAGCCGGGTGACAGACAGGCTGTGGAGCGCAGGATCAAGCACCACTTTCCCCGGGGCAAACAGGTTAATAACCGTTGAGCCCAGCTTAAAGCGGCCCATTTCCTGGCCTTTGAGCAGCGCAATGGCCCCTTCGTCTTCACCGGCCGGGTAGGTCCAGCGTTTAATCACGCCTTCACGGGGTGGGTTGATGGTCCCCGCCCAGGCGGTTTCAATGCTGCCGACAATGGTCGCACCCACCAGGATTTGCACCATCGGGCCGAATTCCGTGTCAAAACGGCAGATAACCCGCTCGTTACGGGCGAACAGATTTGGCACGTTTTGCGCCGTCAGGTGGTTAACCGAAAACAGATCGCCTGGCACATAAATCATTTCGCGCAGGATACCGTTACAGGGCATATGGACCCGGTGGTAGTCGCGGGGGGAGAGATATGTCGTGGCGAAGGTGCCGTTACGAAACAGCTCCGCCATCTGGTAGTTACCGGCCAGCAGCGCCTCAAGGGTGTAGGTGTGGCCTTTGGCCTGTAGTAACTGATCCTGCTCAATGGCGCCCAGCTGGCTGATTGCGCCGTCGGCGGGCATGGTCAGGGTATTGGCGTCGTTATCGACCGGGCGGGCGTCTTCGCGCAGCGGGCGGACAAAAAAGTCATTAAATGTGCGGTAGCTGGCGGTGTCCGGGCGCTGGGCCTCGTCCATATCGACCTTGTAATACTTCACAAAGAGGTCGATAACCAGTTTGGTCAGCCATCCGGCACGTTTCCTTGCTCCCCAGCCCGCCAGGCGAGTGAGCCATAACTTCGGCAGAATGTATTGAAGCGAAAGTTTAATGTCGTTTAGCAAGTCAGCCTCCGGGCTCTGTTTTTCAGGCCGCTGTGCGGCCTGTCTGCCCTGATAATCATTATCAGGGTCCGTTAAAGGGGGGCGATTTTAACGAGCTGTGCCGGGATTGTCAGTCGCCACCGTCGGAAAATCCTTTACGTACTTTGATCTGCGCCATGCTTTCCAGGATGCGGTGGTAGTTTTCGAAACGGGTTTCGGCAATGGCCCCCGCCTCAACCGCTGCGCGAATGGCACAGCCTGGATCGGTATCGTGACGACAATCGCGATATTTGCAATGGCCTAAATAGTCATGGAATTCGACAAATCCCTGGGTGATTTGTTCCGGCTCCAGATGCCAGAGGCCAAATTCCCGCACCCCGGGGGAGTCGATAACATCGCCGCCGTGGGGGAAGTGGTAGAGCCTGGCCGCCGTGGTGGTGTGCTGCCCGAGACCGGAAACGCTGGAGACATCATTGGTCAGGATCTGCTCAGCGCTTAACCCCAGCAGGGCATTGAGCAGGCTCGATTTCCCCACCCCGGACTGGCCGGCAAAAATACTGATGCGATCGGTCAGCGCCTGCTCCAGTGGTGCCAGCCCCTCCTGAAGATGGCTTGAGACCATCAGCACCCGGTAGCCAATATGGCGGTAGATATCCATCTGCTCGTTTACGAAGTCCATACCGTCGTCATCAAGCAAATCAATCTTATTCAGGACGATAACCGGCTCGATTTCCAGGGTTTCGCAGGCCACCAGGTAGCGGTCTATCATATTCAGCGACAGTTCCGGCAGGATAGCCGACACGATGATTATCTGGTTGATATTGGCGGCAATGGGTTTTACCCCGTCGTAAAAATCGGGCCGGGTCAGCACGGAGCTGCGCGGGTGGACCGCCTCAACAATGCCGCTGATGGTCACCCCCTGGGCGGCCTCTTTTGCCGGGCGCCAGACGACCCGATCCCCGGTCACCAGTGATTTTATGGTGCGGCGAATGTTGCAGCGGTGGATTTCGCCATCGGCGGCTTCGACATCTGCATGCATGCCAAAGCGGCTGATCACGGTCCCCTCCCGGGGTTCACCGAACAGATTATCGTCATAATCTGCCGTTTGCTCAGTTTGTCTGAGGCGGCGCTGGTGGTTCGCGTTTACCCGGCGCTGCTGCCCCCTGGAGAGTTTATTTTTGCTCAATCGTACTGGCTCCTGGTCGCCCGTGATGGGCAAAACCTCTATGATACACGCTATTCTATATCAGTTAACCTGCCGTCTCTGAGGGCAGGTCGCGCAAAGGGTGGAAAATACCATGAGTCAAAATGAAAACAATCTGATTTGGATCGATCTGGAGATGACCGGTCTGGATCCCGAGCGCGATCGCATTATTGAGATCGCGACCCTGGTCACCGACGCGCAGCTTAACCTTCTGGCGGAAGGGCCAGTCATTGCCGTACACCAGAGCGATGCGCAGCTGGCGCTCATGGATGACTGGAACGTGCGCACCCACACCGGCAGCGGGCTGGTTGAGCGGGTGAAGGCCAGCCCACTGGGCGAACGGGAGGCGGAGCTGGCGACACTGGAATTCCTGAAGCAGTGGGTGCCGGAAGGCAAATCGCCTATCTGTGGTAACAGTGTAGGCCAGGATCGCCGCTTCCTGTTTAAGTATATGCCGGAGCTTGAGGCTTACTTCCACTACCGTTATCTGGATGTCAGCACCGTGAAAGAGCTGGCGCGGCGCTGGAAGCCGGAAATTCTGGCTGGCTTTAAAAAGCAGGGCACCCACCAGGCGCTGGACGATATTCGTGAGTCGGTGGCGGAGCTGGCCTATTACCGGGAAAATTTCATTAAGCTATAATCCCTGATACCGGGTGCAGGCACCCGGTTTGATTACGGCGTAGCCAATCTGGTTAAACACTCGCCGCTTAAAACAAAAATCATAAAATTTGCGTTTCAGGGCTTGCAGCGAGAATGTTTTCTCGTATAATGCGCCTCCCGTACCGATGCAGAAATGCATTGATTACGCAGAGCGGGAATAGCTCAGTTGGTAGAGCACGACCTTGCCAAGGTCGGGGTCGCGAGTTCGAGTCTCGTTTCCCGCTCCAAATTTTACGTGTTGTTTTTTCTGGCAGGCTGTTTTGTCAGAACGCAGATATGCGGGAATAGCTCAGTTGGTAGAGCACGACCTTGCCAAGGTCGGGGTCGCGAGTTCGAGTCTCGTTTCCCGCTCCAAATCTGCTTCACAATGTAAAGTGTAGTGATACACGAACCCTCCGGTTAATGGATTTCTGGCACGCAGCCAGAAAGACACAATATGCGGGAATAGCTCAGTTGGTAGAGCACGACCTTGCCAAGGTCGGGGTCGCGAGTTCGAGTCTCGTTTCCCGCTCCAGATTTTTCCTCACCAGTAATTATCCACACTGCCCGACGCTGTCGCAGGCGGCATTTTCAGTGGCTGTAATACTTTTTTAAACAGACTTATCCACAGGTTGCGATTTTGCACAGTGGGTAAAACAACTTAACGCCTGTTTACACCTTTCATCTAACCCACTGTATTTAATCACTAATATTTCATTTCAAAATGTTAATCTGATCGCTTGACGTATTTTTGTCCGTTGATGCACAACCTTTTTTTATTTTTATGCACAGCGGAAACACACTCAGGCATCCCGGGGTAATCCCTTCTCAACAACCCGTACCAGGCGCTGCTTTTGTGCGGGCTGTACTTCGGTGCCGAGCGCTTCACGGTGGGCCCGCTGGCGGGCAAGGGCCCAGTGGATATGCTCATCCAGCATGGGGTCTTCACCCAGGCGCTGTTGCAGGGCGTTAAAGATGGCCTCATCCCAGGGGGCATTTCCCATGGCCACGGCAATATTGCGCAGCCAGCGTAAGTGGCCAATGCGGCGGATGGCAGATCCTTGCGTGATGTGCAGAAACTGCGCTTCGCTCCAGGCGAAGAGCTCAGTGAGCTGCGGGGCGTGCAGGGGCTGGCGCGGGGCGAAGTCGGCTTCGTCTGTCAGCTGTGAAAAACGGTTCCACGGGCAAATCAGCTGGCAGTCATCACAGCCGTAGATCCGGTTGCCGATAAGCGGGCGGAACTCCTCGGGGATGGCCCCTTCCAGCTCAATCGTCAGGTAGGAGATACAGCGCCGGGCATCCACGGTATAGGGGGCCACAATGGCCCCGGTGGGGCAGATGGTCATACAGGCCACGCATTTGCCGCACTGCTCCTGTGCCGGGGTATCTACCGGCAGCGGCAGATCCACGAGCAACTCCCCGAGGAAAAAGAACGAGCCGGCCTCCTGGTTGAGGATCAGCGAGTGCTTCCCGGTCCAGCCGAGGCCCGCTCTGGCGGCCAGCGGGCGCTCCAGAACAGGTGCAGAATCCACAAAGGGTCTAAAATTAAGCGCAACGCAGTGCTGCTGCAGGCGTTCACCGAGCTGTTTTAAGCGGTTACGCATTAATTTGTGATAATCACGCCCGAGGGCGTAACGGCTGACATAGCCCTTATGGGGATCTTTGAGCACGGCGGCAAAGCGGGCCTTTGCGGGCAGATAATTCATGCGCACGGTAATCACCCGCAGGGTGCCGGGGTGTAATTCATGGGGGCGGGCACGTAACATACCGTGGCGGGCCATCCAGGCCATTTCACCGTGGTACTGGTTGTCCAGCCATGCCTGGAGTTGTGCCTCACTGGCGCTCAGGTCCGTATCGGTGATACCCACCTGCTGAAAACCCAGTTCGGCCCCCCAGCGTTTAATGTCTTGTGCTAATTGATAATAGTCCAGGGGTTGTGACATGACGGATCATACTCAGAAGAATAACCGGGTAAGTATACCACATCAGATCTGGCCTGCGGCCTGGTTGCGGGCCGCAGAGCCGCAGGCGGCAGCCGAGATGGGGATAACCCTGTATGACTTAATGCAGCGCGCGGCACAGGCCGCATATACCCTGGCCCGGCACCAGTATCCGCACAGCCGCCACTGGCTGGTGCTGTGCGGGCATGGCAACAACGGCGGTGATGGCTATGTGCTCGCCCGGCTGGCGCGGGAGGCGGGGATCACCGTCACGCTCCTGGCTCAGGGGGGCGATAACCCCCTGCCGGATGAAGCCACACAGGCCCGGGCGGCATGGCTTGATAGCGGCGGCACGGCGGGTTGTCTGGCCGCGCCCTGGCCGGAGGATGCGGATCTGATTATTGATGGTTTGCTGGGGACCGGTCTGCAGCAGGCGCCACGGGCGCCGGTGGCGGCGGCGATCACCCGGGCGAATCAGCACCCGGCACCGGTACTGGCGCTGGATATCCCCTCCGGGCTACTGGCAGAAACCGGCGCCACGCCCGGGGCGGTTATCTGCGCAGACACGACAATCACGTTTATCACCCTCAAGCCCGGCCTGCTGACCGGGAAGGCCCGGGATGTGGTCGGGCAGTTGCATCATCATGATCTGGGCCTTGGCCCGTGGCTGGCGCAACAGCAGGCCCCCATGGAGCGGCTGGATGAAACCGGCCTGGCCGGGTGGTTGCCCCCGCGCAGGGCAACGGCGAATAAAGGCGATCACGGGAAGCTGGTGGTGATCGGGGGGGATACGGGCACCTGCGGGGCTATCCGTATGGCCGGTGAAGCTGCGCTGCGTGCCGGGGCCGGGCTGGTACGGGTGCTGACCCGGGCAGAAAATATCGCCCCGATTATCACCGCCCGGCCAGAACTGATGGTCCATGAGCTGACCCCGGACACCCTCAGTGACGCCCTGGCGTGGGCCGATGTGGTGGTCATTGGCCCGGGGCTTGGGCAGCAGAGCTGGGGGAAGCGTGCACTGCAAAAGGTCGAAAATGTCCGCAAACCCATGTTATGGGACGCAGATGCGCTGAACTTACTGGCAATTAACCCGGATAAACGTCAGAATCGCGTCATTACTCCGCACCCGGGAGAGGCGGCCCGCCTGCTTAACTGCACCATTGCCGATATCGAAAATGACCGGCTGGCAGCCAGCAGACGCCTGGTGGCCCGCTACGGGGGCACGGTGGTGCTCAAAGGGGCGGGCTCGGTGATTGCTGATACTGAGCATCTGTGTATTGCTGATGTCGGCAATGCGGGTATGGCCAGCGCTGGAATGGGGGATGTGCTGTCCGGTATTATTGGCGCCTTGCTGGCGCAAAAATTACCGCCCCTTATCGCAACCTGTGCTGGCTGTGTCGCCCACGGGGCCGCAGGCGATGCGCTCGCCCGTGACTCAGGCATGCGTGGCATGCTGGCAACGGATCTGTTTACCCGGCTGCCGCGTTTTGTTAATCCGTAACTGAACTGAAATTATCATGATAAATCGTGTGATACCGCTTTGTGACGAATCCGCCACCCTTGCCCTCGGTGAGCGTGTGGCCCGCGCCTGTAAAGGGGCCACCGTTATTCATCTCTACGGGGATTTGGGTGCCGGGAAAACCACCTTCAGCCGCGGTTTTCTGCAGGCGCTGGGGCACCGGGGCAATGTGAAAAGCCCCACGTATACCCTGGTCGAGCCCTACACGCTGGAAGATGTGACGGTTTATCACTTTGATCTCTACCGGCTTGCGGATCCGGAAGAGCTCGAATTTATGGGTATTCGTGACTATTTTGCCGATAACGCTATTTGCCTGGTGGAATGGCCTCAGCAGGGGGCGGGTGTTCTGCCGCCGCCGGATCTTGAAATTCATCTGAGTTATCAGGATCAGGGCCGTGAAGCCGTAATAACGCCGACCTCACCCTCAGGTGAGGCGGTGCTGTCCCGGTTGGCCCGCTGAAAAAGGTGGTGGGATGATTCGTCGCTTAAACGGTTGGTTACTTGCGCTGCTGTTGCTCTGTGCGCCCGCATGGGCGGCACAGCTTTCCGATATTCATGTGGCTAATGGCAACAGCCAGGCGCGCATTACGCTGAGTTTTGTCGGGGATCCGAATTACGCATACAACACGCAGAATAAGCGCAGCCTGACGCTGGATATTGAACAGACCGGCGTACTCCAGGGGCTGCCGCTGAAATTCAGCGGTAATAACCTGGTCAGGCAGATCAGCGCCGGGCAGCCCAAAGATGACCAGTCCATGCGCCTGATTGTCGATTTGACCCAAAACAGCCTGACCCGGGCCGAGAAGCGCCAGAACGGGGCGAATTATACGGTGGTGTTTACCCTGAATGCGGAGCCCACCCCACCACCGGCACCGGTGATCGAACGGTCTGTTGAGCCAGTCGCCGCGCCGGTGATTGCTAAGCCTGTCGCGCCTGCGGCCCCCCGGCCGGTATTCAGCCCGGCGCCCGCCCCCCGGGAGACGGCACAAGTCGCCCCCCGGCCCGTTACCGGGACACTTAACCGTGATACGGGCCTGCGCACGCACCGCAGCGAAAGCCGCGGGGCCACAGAGCGGGTAACGGTGGCGATTGATGCCGGGCACGGCGGGCAGGATCCGGGGGCGATTGGCCCGGATGGCACCCGCGAGAAACAGGTTACCCTCGCCATTGCCCGCAAGTTGCGCCAGTTACTGAATGCGGATCCGATGTTCAAAGGCGTACTGACCCGGGACGGGGACTATTTTATTTCGGTGATGGGCCGTTCAGACGTGGCGCGTAAACAGAACGCCAGCGTGCTGGTCTCGATCCATGCGGATGCGGCCCCCAACCGGGATGCGACCGGGGCCTCTGTATGGGTGCTCTCCAACAAGCGCGCCAACAGCGAAATGGCCGGCTGGCTGGAGCAGCATGAGAAGCAATCCGAGCTGCTGGGCGGGGCGGGGGATGTGCTGGCAAATAGCCAGGCGGATCCCTACCTGAGCCAGGCGGTGCTGGATTTGCAGTTCGGCCACTCCCAGCGGGTGGGGTATGATGTGGCGACCCAGGTTCTGGCCCAGCTGGGCCGGGTGGGGGATATTCACAAGCGCCGCCCGGAGCACGCCAGCCTCGGGGTGCTGCGTTCACCGGATATCCCGTCGCTGCTGGTGGAGACCGGGTTTATCAGTAACGCCGGTGAAGAGCGTTTACTGGCCAGCGATGACTACCAGCAGCAGATAGCCGGGGCTATCTACCAGGGGCTGCGTAATTATTTCCTCGCGCATCCGCTTCAGTCGTCGCCGAAAATGGAGATGCAGCCGACCCGGACGGTGATAAATGGGCTCCCCGATAGCCAGGTGGCCAGCAACTAAGGAGTCAGCATGCCGATACAGGTTTTACCGCCTCAACTGGCGAACCAGATTGCCGCCGGTGAGGTGGTCGAGCGCCCGGCATCGGTCGTGAAAGAGCTGGTGGAAAACAGCCTCGACGCCGGGGCGACGCGTATTGATATCGATATTGAACGCGGCGGCGCCAAAATGATCCGCATCCGGGATAACGGCTGCGGTATCCGCCATGCGGAGCTGGCTCTGGCCCTGGCCCGCCACGCCACCAGTAAGATTGCCAGCCTGGACGATCTGGAAGCGATCATGAGCATGGGGTTTCGCGGAGAAGCCCTGGCCAGTATCAGTTCCGTATCGCGCCTGACGCTGACCTCGCGCACGGCAGATCAGCCGGAGGCCTGGCAGGCCTATGCGGAAGGCCGGGATATGGATGTGACCGTGAAACCGGCCGCCCACCCGGTGGGCACTACCCTTGAAGTGCTTGATCTCTTTTACAATACCCCGGCGCGGCGCAAATTTCTGCGCACTGAAAAAACCGAATTCAGCCATATCGATGAGGTGGTGCGCCGGATTGCGCTGGCGCGCTTTGATGTGGCTATCACCTTAAACCATAACGGGAAAACCGTGCGCCAGTATCGCGCTGTTGCCCCGGGGGCACCGCGGGAGCGGCGGCTGGCGGCCATTTGCGGTACGGCCTTTCTGGAAGGGGCGGTGGCGATTGAATGGCAGCACGGGGATCTCACCCTGCGCGGCTGGGTGGTTCAGCCCGAATCACTCACCCCGGCGCTGGGAGAGACCCAGTATTGTTATGTGAACCAGCGGATGATGCGCGACCGGCTGATTAACCACGCCATCCGCCAGGCTTGTGAAAACCGGCTGGGGAGCGACCAGCAACCGGCCTATGTGCTGTACCTGGAGGTGGATCCCCGCCAGGTGGATGTTAACGTTCACCCGGCCAAGCACGAGGTGCGTTTTCACCAGGCACGCCTGGTCCACGATTTTATCTACCAGGGGGTCCTGAGCGCCCTGCAACAGGAGAGCGACACTGTGCTTCCCCTGGCAGACGAAGACACCCACCCCCGGCCGGTAGAAAACCGGGCGGCGGCAGGGCTCAACCAGTTCAACCAGCCCGCCCCCCGGGCGCCGCAAGAGACCCGCGCCCCCAGGGAGACACCGCGCGGGGCCGGTAGCTGGCCCCATGCGCAGCCGGGCTATCAGAAACAGCAGGGGGCGCTATATCAGACGCTGCTGGAAACCCCGGCCTCCACTCCCCGGCCGGATACCCGCCTGCGGGAGCCCGCTCCGGCTGAGGGCATTGCCGCGCAGGCGGCAAGTTTCGGCCGGGTGCTGACCGTGGTAGCTGAGCGCTATGCGCTGCTGGAGGCAGACCAGCAATTACAGTTGCTGTCGTTGCCCGTGGCAGAGCGCTGGCTGCGGATGGCGCAACTGACCCCGGGCAGTGATAAGCTCTGCGCCCAGCCGTTGTTAATTCCGGTGCGCCTGAAGGCGCCAGAGCGTGAGCGTGAAGCGCTCTCCCGCTGGCAGCAGGCGCTGGCGACGGTGGGGATTGAGTTTGGGCTGGATGCCCGGCACGTCACGGTGCGGGCCGTGCCTTTACCCTTGAGAAAACAAAATTTACAAAACTTGATTCCCGAACTGATAGGCTACCTGGCGCAGCAAGATAGTGTGCAGAACACGGCAGTCACGCAGTGGCTGGCGCGTCACCTGGAAAGTGAATGTCACTGGACAGTCGCCCAGGCGATTACGCTGCTGGCAGATGTGGAGCGGTTATGCCCACAGCTGGTGAAGGCACCGCCAGAGGGCCTGTTGCAACCCGTGGATTTACATTCGGCGATGGCCGCTCTGAAAAATGACTGACGTAACTTCTGAAACCAGTAATAAAACCTTGCCCACGGCGCTCTTTTTAATGGGGCCGACGGCATCCGGTAAAACCGCACTGGCGATGCGCCTGCGGGAAATTTTACCGGTGGAATTGATAAGTGTTGATTCTGCCCTGATATACAAAGGTATGGATATCGGTACTGCGAAGCCGACAGCGCAAGAGCTGGCGAAGGCGCCGCATCGGTTACTGGATATTCGTGATCCTGCACAGGCGTATTCTGCAGCAGATTTTCGTAAAGATGCGCTGGCCCAGATGGCGGAAATTAGCGCCGCCGGGCGCATTCCTCTGCTGGTTGGCGGGACCATGTTGTACTTTAAGGCTTTGCTTGAGGGGTTATCGCCTCTGCCCTCAGCAGATCCGCAGGTAAGAGCACAGATTGAAAAAGACGCCCGGGAGCAGGGATGGGAGCGGTTGCATAGCCAGTTACAGGAGATTGACCCGGTAGCGGCTGCCCGGATTCATCCAAATGATCCGCAAAGGCTTTCCCGGGCACTGGAAGTTTTTTTCATTTCGGGTAAAACTTTAACGGAACTGACGCAAACTTCCGGTGAAGCGTTGCCGTACCGGGTGCACCAGTTTGCTATCGCTCCTGCGAGCCGCGAACTGCTTCACCAGCGTATTGAGCAGCGTTTTCATCAGATGCTGGCGGCAGACTTTGAAGCGGAAGTTCGGGTGCTCTTTGCTCGCGGAGATTTGCATACGGATATGCCTTCCATTCGTTGTGTCGGGTATCGGCAAATGTGGTCCTATATTGCCGGTGAAATATCCTACGATGAAATGGTTTACCGAGGTATTTGTGCCACGAGACAGTTAGCGAAGCGCCAGATAACCTGGCTGCGGGGCTGGAACGGCGTTCACTGGCTTGATAGTGACAACCCAGACCAGGCCTGCAGTGAAGTCGTAAAGGTTGTTGGTGCTAAGCACTACTGAATGTGTACAATTGAATCGCATCGTGCGCAAATTTTTACGCAGTTTTTCAGGGCCTCTGGCCCTTAAGTACAAACAACAAGCATATAAGGAAAAGATAGAATGGCTAAGGGGCAATCTTTACAAGATCCGTTCCTGAACGCATTGCGTCGGGAGCGTGTTCCGGTTTCTATTTATTTGGTGAATGGTATTAAGCTGCAAGGCCAGATTGAATCTTTCGATCAGTTTGTGATCCTGTTAAAAAACACCGTTAGTCAGATGGTTTACAAACACGCGATCTCCACCGTTGTGCCGTCCCGCCCGGTTTCTCATCACAGCAATAACCCCGGCGCAGGCACCAGCAATTATCACCACAGTGGTAATGCTCAGGCGGGCGCGGGTAACGCGCAGCAGGAAAGCGACGACGCCGAATAAGGCGGATGGCTGTTTTTCCATGTCGGGGGACCAGTTTATCTGTGTTCCCCGCTGATCTTTCTGGAGGGTTGACGCTTGTTTGACCGTTATGAAGCCGGTGAGCAGGCGGTGCTGGTACACATCTATTTTACGCAAGACAAAGATTTGGAAGATATTCAGGAGTTTGAATCTCTGGTCTCTTCCGCCGGTGTCGACGCAATGCAGGTGATTACCGGTACCCGAAAAGCACCGCATCCGAAATACTTTGTCGGGGAAGGTAAGGCACTTGAAATTGCCGACGCGGTAAAGGCCACTGGTGCATCGGTTGTGTTATTCGACCATGCGTTAAGCCCCGCCCAGGAGCGTAACCTGGAGCAGGTTTGTCAGTGTAGGGTGATTGACCGCACTGGCCTTATTTTAGATATTTTTGCTCAGCGTGCCCGTACCCATGAAGGGAAGCTGCAGGTTGAGCTGGCGCAGCTGCGCCATCTGGCGACCCGCCTGGTACGCGGGTGGACTCACCTTGAGCGCCAGAAAGGGGGGATCGGCCTGCGTGGCCCCGGGGAAACCCAGCTGGAAACGGACCGCCGCTTACTGCGCGGCAGAATCAGCCAGATCCTGTCCCGACTGGAAAAAGTTGAAAAACAACGTGAGCAGGGACGGCGGTCACGGACTAAAGCAGATATTCCGACTATCTCTCTGGTGGGCTACACCAACGCCGGCAAATCCACCCTGTTTAACCGCATCACCGAAGCGCAGGTCTACGCTGCGGATCGGCTGTTTGCGACGCTGGACCCGACATTACGGCGCATTGACGTAGCCGATGTGGGCGAGGCGGTGCTGGCTGACACCGTAGGGTTTATCCGCCAGTTACCTCATGATTTAGTCGCGGCTTTTAAAGCCACGTTGCAGGAAACGCGTCAGGCGACATTACTGTTACATGTTATTGACGCAGCAGATGTACGGGTTCAGGAAAACATAGAAGCAGTGGATGAAGTGCTGGAAGAGATCGACGCGCACGAAATTCCGACACTTTTAGTGATGAACAAAATCGACGCGCTGGACGGTTTTACTCCGCGTATCGATCGCGATGAAGAAAACGTACCGGTGCGTGTCTGGCTTTCGGCCCAGACAGGTGAAGGTATTCCACTGCTTTTCCAGGCTCTGACTGAGCGCCTGGCCGGTGAACTGGCGCAACACACGTTGTGCTTACCTCCCCAGGCAGGACGGTTACGGAGCCGGTTTTATCAGCTTCAGGCAATAGAAAAAGAGTGGATGGAGGAAGACGGCAGCGTTGGCTTACAGATTCGTATGCCTGTCGTTGACTGGCGCCGCCTCTGCAAACAAGAACCGGAACTGACAGACTATATTGTCTGAGCAGTGCATGGAGATGGTCTGAAGACTTTTTCCCCCCTGGGGGGATATCACCGCACAACTAATATGGAGCATATACATGGCGTGGAATCAGCCCGGTAATAACGGACAGGACCGCGACCCGTGGGGAAGCAGCAATAACCAAGGCGGCAACTCTGGGGGGAACAAAGGAGGTCGTGATCAGGGGCCACCTGATCTGGATGATATCTTCCGCAAACTGAGCAAGAAGCTCGGCGGACTGGGTGGGGGAAAAGGCACCGGCACTGGTGGCACAGGCCAGAATATTCCGCGTGGCCCGGTAGGCGGGCGCGTGGTCGGGATTGTGGCGGCAGCCGTGGTCATTATCTGGGCCGGTAGCGGTTTTTATACCATCAAAGAAGCCGAGCGCGGTGTGGTGACCCGGTTTGGTAAATTCAGCCACCTGGTGGAGCCGGGCCTGAACTGGAAGCCGACCTTTATTGACGATGTTACGGCCGTGAACGTGGAGTCCGTGCGTGAGCTGGCGGCGTCCGGCGTGATGCTGACCTCTGACGAAAACGTCGTGCGCGTAGAGATGAACGTTCAGTACCGGGTTACCGATCCGGAAAAATACCTGTTCAGCGTGACCAGTGCCGATGACAGCCTGCGTCAGGCCACCGACAGCGCCCTGCGTGGTGTTATCGGTAAATACACGATGGACAAAATCCTCACCGAAGGTCGTACCGTTATTCGTAGCGATACCCAGCGTGAGCTGGAAGAGACCATCCGCCCGTACAACATGGGGATCACCCTGCTGGACGTGAACTTCCAGACGGCGCGTCCGCCAGAGGAAGTCAAAGCGGCCTTTGATGACGCCATCGCCGCCCGCGAAAACGAGCAGCAGTATATCCGTGAAGCGGAAGCGTACTCGAACGAAGTACAGCCGCGTGCGAATGGTCAGGCCCAGCGTATTCTTGAAGAGGCCCGCGCCTATAAGACCCGGACCGTGCTGGAAGCCCAGGGTGAAGTTGCACGCTTTGCTAAGATCCTCCCGGAATACAAAGCCGCACCGCAGATAACCCGCGAGCGTCTGTATATCGAGACCATGGAGAAAGTCCTCAGCCATACCCGCAAAGTGCTGGTTAACAACGATAAAGGCGGCAACCTGATGGTGCTGCCGCTGGATCAGTTGCTGAAAAACGGCAGTCAGCCTGCGGCGAAGAGCGACAGTGCTGCTGCTGATATGCTGCGCCTGCCACCGGCGGCGTCCAGCCAGAGTAGCGCGTCAACGTCCTCTTCCTCATCAGTGAGTAGTGGCGACATTATGGATCAGCGCCGGGCGAACGCTCTGCGTCGGGGAGGAGAATAACCATGCGTAAGTCGATTATTGCTGCCATCATCGTGGTTCTGGTGGTGCTGTACACCTCCGTGTTTGTGGTTAAAGAAGGTGAGCGTGGTATTACGCTGCGTTTCGGTAAAGTGGTGCGTGATGATGAAAACAAGCCGCTGGTGTTTGAGCCGGGCCTGCATTTCAAAATCCCGTTTCTCGAATCGGTTAAAACCCTGGATGCCCGTATTCAGACCATGGATAACCAGGCCGATCGCTTTGTAACCAAAGAGAAGAAAGACCTGATCGTCGACTCCTATATTAAGTGGCGCATCAGCGATTTCAGCCGTTACTACCTGGCCACTGGCGGTGGTGATGTCTCCCAGGCTGAGGTGCTGCTCAAGCGTAAGTTCAGTGACCGTCTGCGTTCTGAGATTGGCCGCCTGGATGTGAAAGACATTGTGACCGACTCCCGTGGTCGTCTGACCCTGGAAGTGCGCGATGCGCTGAACTCCGGCTCTGCAGGAACGGAAGATGAAGTGGCAACACCTGCCGCTGATGATGCTATCGCCTCTGCGGCTGCCCGCGTGACGAAAGAAACCAACGGTAAAGTGCCGGTGGTGAACCCGAACAGTATGGCGGCACTGGGTATTCAGGTGGTGGATGTGCGTATCAAGCAGATCAACCTGCCGGCAGAAGTGTCTGAGGCTATCTTCAACCGTATGCGTGCGGAGCGTGAAGCGGTTGCCCGTCGTCACCGTTCCCAGGGCCAGGAAGAGGCAGAAAAACTGCGCGCCGTGGCGGATTACGAAGTGACCCGCACCCTGGCGGAAGCAGAGCGTACTGCCCGTATGGATCGCGGTGAAGGGGATGCGGAAGCGGCCAAACTGTTTGCCGATGCGTTCAGCCAGGATCCGGACTTCTATGCCTTTATTCGTAGCCTGCGCGCTTATGAGAAGAGCTTCCAGTCCAGCCAGGATGTGATGGTGCTGAGCCCGGATAGCGACTTCTTCCGTTATATGAAGCGCCCGGCGGCAACGTTACGTTAAGCCTGTCGCTCAGTAAGTGATGTGAAGAGCCGGTGGATGCCGGCTCTTTTTTATTGGTATTTTTCAGAGAAAACAACATGCATGCATCTGTCTGGCTGTCGGTAGCCCTGGTATTAGTGATTGAAGGACTGGGGCCGATGCTGGCCCCGCGCCTGTGGCGGAAGATGGTGTTAACAATGTCACAAGCCCCCGACACCCTGTTGCGCCGCTTTGGCGGTGGGCTTGTGGTTGCTGGCTTTGTGATCTACTACATGTTGACGAAAACGATTGACTGATTAAAAACCAGGCAATTTAGCGTGAATTTGTACACATTAAGTGCTGATCATCTGATTTACCTCTGGTAGAATCCATTTTTAAGCAAACGGTGATTTTGAAAATGGGTAACAACGTCGTCGTACTCGGCACCCAATGGGGTGACGAAGGCAAAGGGAAGATTGTTGATCTTCTTACCGAACGGGCTAAATATGTTGTGCGCTACCAGGGTGGTCACAACGCCGGTCATACTCTCGTCATTAACGGTGAAAAAACCGTTCTTCATCTTATTCCATCAGGTATTCTGCGTGAAAACGTCACCAGCATCATCGGCAACGGTGTGGTGCTTTCCCCTGCAGCACTGCTGAAAGAAATGAAAGCACTGGAAGACCGTGGTGTTCCCGTTCGCGAACGCCTGCTGTTATCTGAAGCCTGCCCGCTTATTCTGGATTACCACGTTGCGCTGGATAACGCGCGTGAGAAAGCCCGCGGTGCGAAAGCTATCGGCACGACCGGTCGCGGTATCGGCCCGGCTTATGAAGATAAAGTTGCGCGTCGCGGCCTGCGCGTGGGCGATCTGTTCGACAAAGAAACCTTCGCCGTCAAACTGAAAGAAGTGATGGAATATCACAACTTCCAGCTGGTGAATTTCTACAAAGTCGATGCGGTTGACTACCAGAAAGTGCTGGACGACGTGATGGCCGTTGCCGACCTGCTGACCAGCATGGTGGTTGATGTGTCTGATCTGCTGGATCAGGCCCGCAAACGCGGTGATTTCATCATGTTTGAAGGCGCCCAGGGGACGCTGCTGGATATTGACCACGGTACGTATCCGTATGTCACCTCCTCTAACACCACCGCCGGTGGCGTGGCGACCGGCTCCGGCCTTGGCCCGCGTTATGTGGATTATGTGCTGGGTATCATCAAAGCGTACTCTACGCGTGTTGGTGCGGGCCCGTTCCCGACCGAGCTGTTTGATGAAACCGGCGAATACCTGTGCAAACAGGGTAACGAATATGGCGCTACCACCGGTCGCCGCCGCCGTACTGGCTGGCTGGATACCGTGGCAGTACGCCGCGCTGTACAGATCAACTCCCTGTCTGGCTTCTGCCTGACGAAGCTGGATGTGCTGGACGGCCTGAAAGAAGTAAAACTGTGTGTCGCTTACCGCATGCCGGATGGCCGCGAAGTGACCACCACACCGCTGGCCGCAGACGACTGGAAAGGTATCGAACCGATTTACGAAACCATGCCAGGCTGGTCTGAGTCTACTTTCGGTGTGAAAGAGCGCAGCGGCCTGCCGCAGGCGGCGCTGAACTATGTGAAACGCATCGAAGAGCTGACCGGTGTCCCGGTTGATATTATTTCAACGGGTCCGGACCGTACTGAAACGATGATTCTGCGCGACCCGTTCGACGCCTGATCACCGCAGGGCGGGTTATCCCGCCCTTTTTTAGCATCCCGCGCTTTCCTTTCTTCTTTCCCCAAATAAATTAGCGGCCCGATGTGGGGCTGGTTTATCATCAATATTATCTATACTGGCGTTTTATGCTGGCGGCTGCGCCTGGCATGAGGTAAGCGCCGCAACAGCCCTTTGCAAAGTGGTGTTTTTTTCTGCGACACGAGGTTGATGTGCAGTTAACAAGTTTTACGGATTACGGCCTGCGTGCCCTGATTTATATGGCATCCCTTCCCGAGGGGAAGATGACCAGCATATCGGAAGTGACCGAAGTGTATGGCGTGTCCCGTAACCATATGGTGAAGATCATCAACCAGTTAAGCCGGGCAGGATATGTTGCGGCGGTGCGGGGGAAAAACGGCGGCATCCGTCTGGGAAGACCGGCCGGTGATATCCGGATTGGCGACGTGGTGCGCGAGCTGGAACCGCTGACACTGGTCAACTGCAGCAGCGAATTTTGCCACATCACACCGGCCTGCCGTTTAAAACAGGCCCTTGCCCGTGCAGTGAACAGTTTCCTGGAGGAGCTGGATAACTACACGCTGGCGGAACTCGTTAATGAGAACCCGCCGCTCTACAAATTACTGCTGGTGGAATAACGACTTGCCGCCAGATGATGACAACGGAGGAACCGCTATGTCACAAGACCCTTTCCAGGAACGTGAAGCAGAAAAATATGCTAACCCGATCCCCAGCCGGGAATTTATTCTCGATCTGCTGGCCAAACGCGATAAACCGGCAAACCGTGAAGAGATAGCCCACGCGCTGGACATTACCGATGAAGAACAACTTGAAGCACTGCGCCGCCGGTTACGCGCCATGGAGCGCGACGGCCAGCTGGTCTTTACCCGCCGCCAGTGCTATGCCCTGCCGGAAAAACTCGACCTGCTGAAAGGCACGGTGATGGGGCACCGGGATGGCTACGGCTTTTTGCGCGTTGAAGGCCGCAAAGATGATTTGTACCTCTCCTCAGAGCAGATGAAAACCTGCATCCACGGGGATGTGGTGCTTGCCCAGCCGCTGGGTGCGGACCGTAAAGGCCGCAGTGAGGCCCGGGTTGTGCGGGTACTGGTGCCCAAAACCAGCCAGATTGTTGGCCGCTACTTTACCGATGCCGGTGTGGGCTTCGTAGTGCCGGACGACAGCCGCCTGAGCTTTGATATTCTCATTCCGCCGGAAGAGATCCACGGCGCCCGCATGGGCTTTATGGTGGTGGTTGAGCTCACCCAGCGCCCCACCCGGCGGACAAAAGCCGTGGGGAAAATTGTCGAAGTGCTGGGCGACAATATGGGCACCGGCATGGCGGTGGATATTGCCCTGCGCACCCATGAAATTCCCTATGTGTGGCCAAAACCGGTCGAAGAGCAGATAGCCAGCCTGAAAGAACAGGTGCCGGAAGAGGCGAAAACAGGCCGGGTCGATCTGCGCGATCTGCCGCTGGTCACCATTGATGGCGAAGACGCTCGCGACTTTGATGACGCAGTCTACTGCCAGAAAAAACGCGGCGGCGGCTGGCGCCTGTGGGTAGCCATTGCTGATGTCAGCTACTATGTGCGCCCCTGGACCCCGCTGGACAAAGAAGCCCGCAACCGTGGCACCTCGGTCTATTTCCCCTCTCAGGTGGTGCCGATGCTGCCGGAAGTGCTGTCTAACGGCCTGTGCTCCCTGAACCCGCAGGTGGACCGCCTGTGTATGGTGTGCGAGATGACCATCTCCGCCCGGGGGAATCTCTCTTCTTATAAATTCTATGACGCGGTGATGAGCTCCCACGCCCGCCTGACATACACCAAAGTCTGGCATATGTTGCAGGGCGACCAGGAGCTGCGTGAGCAGTATCACCCGCTGGTGCCGCATCTGGAAGAGCTGCACCGGCTGTATAAAGTCCTCGATCAGGCCCGCGCCGAGCGGGGCGGGATCTCGTTTGAAAGCGAAGAAGCTAAATTTATTTTCAATGCGGAGCGCCGCATTGAGCGCATTGAGAAAACCGAGCGTAACGACGCCCATAAGCTGATTGAAGAGTGCATGATCCTGGCGAACGTCGCGGCCGCGCGCTTTGTGGAAAAACACAAAGAGCCCTCGTTGTTCCGTATCCACGATCGCCCGTCTACCGAGGCCATTAACGCCTTCCGCTCGGTGCTGGCGGAGCTGGGCCTTGAACTGCCCGGCGGCAGCAAACCGGAGCCGAAAGATTACGGCGCGCTGCTGAACTCCATTGCCGATCGTCCCGACCATGAAATGCTGCAAACCATGCTGCTGCGCTCCATGAAACAGGCGATTTACGATCCGGAAAACCGTGGCCACTTCGGGTTATCGCTGAGCTCCTACGCGCACTTTACCTCGCCGATTCGCCGCTACCCGGATCTGCTGCTGCACCGGGCGATTAAATACCAGCTGGCGCTGTCCCGTGGTGAACACCCGGACGCTAAAGGCACCGCCACCGGTGGCTGGCACTACAGTATGGAAGAGATGCTGCAGCTGGGTGCCCACTGCTCGATGACCGAGCGCCGGGCCGATGAAGCCACCCGCGACGTTGCCGACTGGCTGAAATGCGACTTTATGCAGGATCAGGTGGGCCAGGTATTTAGCGGCGTGATAGCCAGTGTGACCGGCTTCGGCTTCTTTGTGCGCCTTGATGATCTGTTTATCGACGGGCTGGTGCATGTCTCCTCCCTGGATAATGACTACTACCGTTTTGACCAGATAGGCCAGCGCCTGATTGGTGAATCCGGCGGCCAGACCTACCGGCTGGGCGATAAAGTCGAAGTGCGGGTCGAGGCGGTGAATATGGATGAGCGCAAAATCGACTTCTCGCTGATTTCCAGCCAGCGGGTGGTGCGCGGGGCCGGTAAAACCGCCAGAGACAAAGCCAAAAAAGCCCAGGGCGACGGCGGGAAACCCTCACGCCGCCGTAATGCGGGCAAGCGGGTGAACTTTGAGCCGGACAGCGCCTTCCGCCCGCAGAAAAGCGGCGCAAAACACGGCGATAAGGCCAAAGCGAAACAGGGGAAAAAAGCCAAACCGTCGGCAAAAACCCAGAAAATCGCCGCCGCCACCAAAGCAAAACGCGCCGCGAAGAAAAAAGCCGACTGATGGGGTAAACTTCCCGCCTGATAACCGGGGCGCTGCGTCGCCCCACCGGGCGGGACACAACGAGTATTGTTCATGAGTGAAATGATTTACGGCATCCATGCGGTGCAGGCCCTGCTGGAGCGCGCTCCGGAGCGCTTTCAGGAAGTATTTATGCTCAAAGGGCGTGAAGATAAACGGCTGATGCCGCTGATCCACGCACTGGAAGCCCAGGGGATTGTCATTCAGCTGGCGAACCGCCAGTGGCTGGATGAAAAATCCGACGGTGCCGTACACCAGGGGATTATTGCCCGGGTGAAACCTGGCCGTCAGTACCAGGAAAATGATCTGCCGGATCTGCTGGCCGGGCTGGATAAGCCGTTTTTGCTGATTCTGGACGGGGTTACCGATCCCCACAACCTTGGTGCCTGCCTGCGTAGTGCAGATGCCGCCGGGGTCCATGGGGTTATTGTCCCGAAAGATCGCTCCGCCCAGCTGAACGCCACGGCGAAAAAAGTGGCCTGCGGCGCGGCTGAAACCGTGCCGCTTATCCGGGTGACCAACCTGGCGCGCACCATGCGCCTGCTTCAGGAAGCGAATGTCTGGATAGTCGGCACCGCCGGTGAGGCAGACCACACGCTGCACCAGAGCAAGCTCACCGGCCCGCTGGCGCTGGTGATGGGTGCCGAAGGGGAAGGGATGCGTCGCCTGACCCGGGAGCACTGCGACGAGCTTATCAGCATTCCTATGGCCGGGAGTGTCTCCTCGCTGAACGTGTCGGTAGCCACCGGGATCTGCCTGTTCGAGGCTGTGCGCCAGCGCAGCAGCTGATATTCCTCCGGGGTGCGATATGCACCCCGTTTTTTTGCCTGCCGCGTGCAGAACCGCCCCTGGCGTCCATACTTAATGGCACGTCACGACGGGAGGGATGCGGATGCCCTGGCAAACTCACACGGTTTTTAATCAGCCACTACCTCTGAGTAACAGTAACCTTTTTTTATCCGACAGCGCGCTACGCGAGGCGGTTATCCGGGAGGGTGCCGGCTGGGACAGCGATCTGCTGGCCAGTATCGGCAGCCAGCTGGGCTCTGCCGAGTCTCTGGAGCTGGGGCGCCTGGCTAACAGCCGCCCGCCGGAGCTGCTGAGCTTTGACCCCCGGGGAGAGCGGCTGGATGATGTGCGCTTTCATCCGGCCTGGCACCTGCTGATGCAGGGGCTGTGCGCCAGCCGGGTACATAACCTCCCCTGGCAGGAGGACTCCCGCATCGGCGATATGGTCGCCCGCTCAGCAAGATTTATACTCCATGCCCAGGTTGAGGCCGGTACGCTGTGCCCGGTCACCATGACCCACGCCGCGATCCCCTTACTGCAACAGATGCTGCCCGCCCCCTTCCGGGACTGGCTGCCGCGCCTGCTGAGCGATCGCTACGATCCGCGGCTCGGCACCGGCCATGAGAAGCGCGGCCTGCTGATTGGCATGGGCATGACGGAGAAACAGGGCGGCTCTGATGTGCTCAGCAATACCACCCGGGCTACTCCCGCCCAGGCCCGGGGGCCCGGCGAGCACTACCTGATAACCGGGCATAAATGGTTTTTCTCAGCCCCCCAGAGCGATGCGCACCTGATCCTTGCCCAGGCACCGGGCGGGTTATCCTGCTTCTTCCTGCCGCGCTTTTTACCGGACGGTAGCCGCAACCGGGTGCACCTGATGCGCCTGAAAGACAAGCTGGGCAACCGTTCTAACGCCAGCAGCGAAGTGGAGTTTTGTGATGCCAGCGGCTGGCTGATGGGGGAGGAGGGCGACGGCGTGCGCCAGATCCTGAAAATGGGCGGGCTGACGCGTTTTGACTGTGCCCTTGGCAGCCACGGTCTGATGCGCCGGGCGCTGTCTGTTGCCCTGTACCACGCCCACCAGCGCCAGGTGTTTGGTAAAACCCTGATAGACCAGCCGCTGATGCGCCAGGTGCTCGGGCGGATGGCCCTGCAACTGGAAGGGCAGACCGCCTTTCTGTTCCGCCTTGCCCGCGCATGGGATCAGAGCCAGAACCCGGGAGAAGCCCTGTGGAGCCGGTTGTTCACCCCGGCGGCGAAGTTCGGTATCTGCCGGGCGGGGATCCCGTTTGTGGCAGAGGCCATGGAGGTGCTGGGCGGTATTGGCTACTGCGAGGATAACGAACTGCCCAGACTGTACCGGGAAATGCCGGTTAACAGCATCTGGGAGGGCTCCGGCAATATGATGTGCCTTGACGTGCTGCGGGTGCTGAATAAACACCCGGGGGTAAAAGAGCAGCTCCGGGCGGAGTTTGATGGGGTAAAAGGGCAGAACCGCCATTTTGATCGCACCTGGCGCCAGGTAAAACAGCGGTTTGGTAAGGTTCAGGAGGCAGAGGCCCGGGATCTGACCCGGCGCCTGATGCTACTGGGGACCGGCAGCCAGGTGTTACAGCACCTGGCACCCCCGCTGGCAGATGCGTGGTGCCGGATGATGCTCGATCCGCGCGGGCCGGTACAGCTGAGCGGGCAGGTCACGGAAGATGTGCTGTTGCGGGCCACGGGCGGCGCCGGGTGAGCGCCCCCGCAGGCTCAGGCGTAAAAAATGGCCTGCACGCTCCAGGCGTTGGCGCTGCTGTTCTCTTCCAGCTGGATAATCCGGTAGAAGCTGGCCCCCTGACGGTCTGCGGTCAGGGCGACGATGCGCTCAATTTCCTGCGGGCTACCACTGAGCCCGTGAAGGGAAAAAACGCCGATTTCGTTAAATCCGGTCACCTGGTCGGCACAGACATTTTCCGCCGATTGTGCTGTGGTATGAATTAGCCCGGCCGCACGCAGCAATGATGTCAAAGCAGAGGATCGTTTCATGGGCAGCTCCATTTCATAGTGCCCCGTCTGTGACGGGGAGTCCTGCATTCCCGCCCGGCAGATGTGTTTGCCGGGTTAACGCTGGCAGAAAAGGGGGCGCGGGGGATCAGCGGCGATACAGGATAGCCTGGATATACCACTGGCCGGGGAGCGTAGTGTCATCGTTCATGATGATCAGGTAGTAATCTGCCCCGGCGCGGGCGGCCTTCGCTTTGATGGCCGCCTCACCGTTCATGGGTGAGCCCCTCACGATGGCGGAGACACTGCCCAGCCGCTGTAACCCGCTGGTCTGGGATCGCTGGATCTCTTGCGGATAATCGGCCACCGGGGGCGGTGGCTTTGGGGTCACCCGCAAGGCACTGCACCCGACAGTCAGTATTACCGCTACCGCAACTGGCACCCATCTTTTCATTTGCGCATCCATTTTCTGTTAACCATATTATATGTGTAATTGGGGTTGCTGTTAGTTTAATGTTCTAAAAGTGTTAACTTTGCCGTGCTTTTTACGCTGATTGTGGCGAAAAGCGCTGCCGGTTTCTCATCTTGCCTGCGGCCTTCTGGCGCGCCATAGTGGGTGCCTGGTAAGTACAGACAGAGGGCACAGAATGATCGAGGTATTTACACAACAGTATGCGGGCATCACCACGGTGCATGCCTGCCCGGCTGGCATGCGGGAGGCGCCACTCCCGGGCGTCGTGTTTTACCACGGGTTTACCTCGTCTGCACTGGTCTACAGTTATTGCGCGGTAGCGCTGGCGATGGCCGGAATACGGGTGATCATGCCGGATGCGCCAGACCACGGCACCCGCTACCAGGGGGATGAGGCCGGGCGCTTAACCCGCTTCTGGTCGATCCTGCACCAGAGCCTGGAGGAGTACCCGCGCCTGCGCGATGCGGTGCTGGAAAGCGGGGCGGTGTTACCCGGTGCGCTGGGGGTGGCCGGGGCATCCATGGGGGGGATGACCGCCCTGGGGATAATGGCCCGACACCCGGAGGTGGCCTGCGCTGCCAGCCTGATGGGCTCCGGTTTTTATCATGCGCGGGCCGCTACGCTCTTCCCGCCGCTGGCGGTATTCAGCCGGGAGGATCAGCGGGCATTTGATCAGATACTCGCGCCGCTGGCGGACTATGAGGCGAGCGGGCACCTGCGTGCCCTGGGTAGCCGCCCTCTGTTACTGTGGCATGGTCTGGAAGATGATGTGGTGCCCGCCGCAGACTCCCTGGCGCTTCAGCGGATGTTACAGGCTCAGGGGCTGGATACTCAGCTCTCCTGCCACTGGCAGGCGGGTGTACGCCACCGGGTAACCCCGGAAGCGCTGGATGCCACCGTGCGCTTTTTTGTCCGCCACCTGGCCGAAGGCTAGCTAGCGGTACAGCTCCGCGCTGGCGTGGAGATTACCGTTGCTGCCCGGCTCGTGCATCAGGATAGGGCTGTAGAAGCGGGCGCCTTTGGTGTCTGCCCGGTCATCCAGGGCACGGGTGGCCTCTTCTTCGGTGGCGAAGTTGTGGTTGATATAGATAACCCCCAGGCTCTGGACATCGTCCATATTTCTGGCCTGGCTGGCTGAGACTTTAATGGCGGCGCTGGCGCTGGTGGCAACGAAAAACAGCGTGGTCATCATGGCGATTGCGATAGCTCTCATGGCTGACTCCTTACCCGTCGGGGTCCAGGTCACACCGGTGTGGGTCTACTGCGGGTACTGCATGCGTGGGCCGGGAAGTAAGGCTCTTACAGGGGGCACCTGGCGGCTGATTCCACCCCTGTATAATTAGTTTAGCTGGTTATTATTGTGCGAAAGATGAGCATCTTTGATGCTCTCATTCAAATAAATTCATGCAAAATAACTAACCCCGCAATAATTAACCCGTTTTTATTATTCACCCGATTATTCCGGGGTTTCACTGAATGATTCCTTGAGTTCGCCGGGCGCTGTGAGTAGAATGACGCGTCAAATTTTCAGCCGCACTAAACACTCGTTCCTTGCCTCCCAGGGCCGCGGTTGACCCGTACAGGAGGCTGAATAATCCGTAAGGAGCAATTCGATGCGTCATTACGAAATCGTTTTTATGGTCCATCCTGACCAGAGCGAACAGGTTCCGGGCATGATCGAACGTTATTCTGCTGCCATCACTGGCGCAGAAGGCAAGATCCACCGTCTGGAAGACTGGGGCCGCCGTCAGCTGGCTTACCCGATCAACAAACTGCACAAAGCGCACTACGTTCTGCTGAACGTTGAAGCTCCGCAGGAAGTTATCGATGAGCTGGAAACAACTTTCCGCTTCAACGATGCCGTTATCCGCAGCATGGTTATGCGTACCAAACACGCTGTGACTGAAGCGTCTCCGATGGTTAAAGCGAAAGACGAACGCCGCGAGCGTCGTGAAGATTTCGCTAACGAAACCTCTGATGATGCTGAAGCTGGGGATTCTGAAGAGTAATTTCTGATGGTTAACCGCCTGGCGTTGTCCGGCATGGTATGCAGGGCTCCGTTACGTAAGGTCAGCCCGTCAGGAATTCCACACTGCCAGTTCGTGCTTGAGCATCGTTCTGTGCAGGAGGAAGCCGGTTTTAACCGGCAGGCGTGGTGTCAGATGCCGGTTATTGTTAGCGGGCACGAGAACCAGGCCATTACTCACAGTATAACGGTCGGTACGGCAGTCACGGTCACTGGGTTTGTTTGCAGCCATCAGGCGCGCAACGGGCTGAGTAAACTGGTACTGCATGCCGAGCAGATTGAATTGATAGATTCTGGAGACTAGCCATATGGCACGTTATTTCCGTCGTCGCAAGTTCTGCCGTTTCACCGCGGAAGGCGTTCAAGAGATCGACTATAAAGATATCGCAACGCTGAAAAACTACATCACCGAAAGCGGTAAGATTGTCCCAAGCCGTATCACCGGTACCCGTGCAAAATATCAGCGTCAGCTGGCTCGCGCTATCAAACGCGCTCGCTACCTGTCTCTGCTGCCGTACACTGATCGCCATCAGTAATCGGTCACGGTCCACTAATACGACTTGAGAGGATAAGGTAATGCAAGTTATTCTGCTTGATAAAGTAGCAAACCTGGGTAGCCTGGGTGATCAGGTTAACGTTAAAGCGGGCTACGCTCGTAACTTCCTGGTACCGCAGGGTAAAGCTGTTCCTGCTACTAAGAAAAACGTTGAATACTTCGAAGCACGCCGTGCAGAACTGGAAGCCAAACTGGCTGACGTTCTGGCTGCTGCTGAAGCCCGCGCTGAGAAAATCAACGCACTGGAAACCGTTACCATCGTGTCTAAAGCAGGCGACGAAGGTAAACTGTTTGGTTCCATCGGTACTCGCGACATCGCTGATGCAGTCACTGCTGCTGGCGTTGCCGTTGCGAAAAGCGAAGTTCGCCTGCCGAACGGCGTTCTGCGCACCACTGGTGACCACGATGTGAGCTTCCAGGTTCACAGCGAAGTGTTCGCACACCTGAACGTGCTGGTTGTTGCTGAATAAGTTTCTTATTCACAGCACCTGTGCGAAAACGCCGGCTTATGCCGGCGTTTTGCTTTCTGTAGTCCGGCGCATCTTTTTGATATTTGCTATCCGCCAGGCAGCTATCTGTGTCATATTCAGGGAAAATAAAACGTCATTTTATTTTCTGGTGAATTTATGGATACCGCTGTTTCAGCCTCAATTTTCTCCCGTAAGAAAATAGCCTTTCTTTCGGCGACGCTGTGTTGTTTATTGTGGGGCAGCTCTTACCCGGCCATTAAGAATGGCTATGAACTGTTTCAGATTGCCACGGATGATATCCCCTCCAAAATTGTCTTTGCCGGTTACCGCTTTCTGTTTGCCGGGCTATTGCTGCTGCTGTTTGCCATGGCGCAGAGCAAACCCATTACCCGGCTTAGTGGTCGCCAGTTCGGTCAGCTGACACTGCTCGGGCTGACCCAGACCTCCGTACAGTATGCGTTCTTTTATGTGGGCCTGGCGTATACCACCGGGGTGAAGGGGTCGATTATGAATGCCACCGGCACCTTCTTCAGCGTGCTGCTGGCCCACTTTATTTACCAGAACGACCGGCTGACCTTTCATAAGTCGCTGGGCTGTATTGTGGGCTTTCTCGGGGTGATGCTGGTGAACTTCAACCACTCCCTGATGGACTTCAGCTTTGTCTGGCAGGGTGACGGCTTTGTGGTGCTGGCGGCGTTTATTCTCTCTGCGGCGATGCTCTACGGTAAGCGTATCTCCCAGACCATGGATCCCACCGTAATGACCGGCTGGCAGCTTGGTATTGGCGGTGCCGCCCTGGTTGCGGGCGGCTATCTGACCGGTGGCACGTTAACCGTTCACAGTATGACGGCGCTGGCGGTGCTGGGGTATCTTGTCCTGCTGTCTTCGGTGGCGTTTGCCCTGTGGAGTGTTATTCTGAAACACAACCGGGTGAGCATGATTGCGCCGTTTAACTTTGTTATTCCGGTGGCGGGAACTGTCCTGTCGGCCATATTCCTCGGGGAGAATATTCTCGAATGGAAATATGCCCTTGCCCTGGTGCTGGTGTGCTCCGGGATCTGGTGGGTCAACAAGCGGGGCTGACAGACTCACGCCGGGTGGCCCGGCGTGAGTCCTGAGGTTATTAGCGGGTACGCACGAAACTGCCGTCTGACAGGCGGCTGAAGACCACCTGCTGGCCGTTCACCTCCAGGGCAAGGCCGATAACCACGCCGCTGTCGTTCTGGCGGATCTGGACAGTCTGGCCACTCTTCAGATTACTGAGCGGGTTGCCGCTGCCCTGCACCTGCGCCATGGCGTAAACGTCTGCCGGGGGCAGGTTATTATCCCGGAATAACTGGGCCAGGGTCTTGCCGGACTCCAGCGCGTAGCTACGCCAGCGTGGATCTTCACTTTCCCCCTGATACGGGATAGCCGGTTGCTGCGATCGCCCCTGAATGGTGGTCTGTACCCGCCGGGTGGGCTGGGTGGCCGCCGGGGGCTGGTATTGTGTGCTGGCCTGGGCGCTGTCGTCTTCCGGTGGTTCGCTGACCGGCTGAGGGTCGACCGGGGCCACCTGCTGCGGTGCGTACTGGTTGCTGGCGGCTATTTGTGGATCCGGCTGCGGCTGGGTCGAGTAGTCCAGCGTGCCGCTGCGCTCAGCAGAGGGCGCAGGATCGCTACCGGCAGGGAGCAGTAAACCAAGCAGTATCAGGAGCACGCCGGCAAAAATGCCGCGGCGGTGCGCCAGAGGTAATGGATCCATCAGCGTGAAGTTATCCGGCGCATGCCAGATGCGCAGCAGCACAGGCTTAATGGCGAATCGCATTGGCGTCTCCTTATTTCCTGTTCTTGTCGTCCGGTCCATCGTTGTGCGCAGCCAGCTGGCACAGCGGGTCAGTGGGCTTTTGTTCCCCGGCGCGGTTCTTCCCATCGCTTCCTCGTTCTTTAAGGAACTTAATCTATCCAGCTGCTACCAGTATAGCGTTCTAACCCGTTGATGCCGGTAACAATGTCAGCGTGCGTGACGGTCATATCATCATGCGCAGCGTTGTAGCGCCTATTGTTTCTGTTTCCAGGCGGTTTGTCATCTTTCCTGCAGGAACATTTTACCCTGTTCGCTCGTACTGTTATGCTGCCCGCTACTTTGTACATCACGAAAGGAAAACTCATGACAACCCCTTCTTTTGATAGCGTTGAATCCCAGGCGAGCTACGGTATTGGTCTGCAGGTGGGTCAGCAGTTACGTGAATCTGGTCTGCAGGGCCTGTTGCCGGAGGCACTGGTTGCTGGTCTGCGCGATGCGCTGGAAGGGAACTCTCCGGCAGTTCCGGTGGATATTGTTCACCGTGCTCTGCGTGAAGTGCATGAGCGTGCCGATGCGGTACGCCGCGAGCGTCAGCAGGAGCTGGCGGCAGAAGGCCAGAAATACCTGGACGAAAACGCCAAACGCGAAGGCGTTAACAGCACCGAGAGCGGTTTACAGTTCCGCGTGCTGACCCAGGGCACCGGGGCGATTCCGGCACGTAAAGACCATGTGCGTGTGCACTACACCGGTAAGCTGGTAGACGGCACGGTATTTGACAGCTCAGTCGCGCGCGGTGAACCGGCAGAATTCCCGGTCAGCGGTGTGATCCCGGGCTGGATCGAAGCACTGACCCTGATGCCGGTCGGCTCCAAATGGGAACTGACTATCCCGCAGAACCTGGCTTATGGTGAACGCGGCGCAGGGGCTTCCATTCCACCGTTCAGCACCCTTATCTTTGAAGTTGAGCTGCTGGACATTCTCTGAGCCTCTTCCCGAAAAACCCGCTGCGGCGGGTTTTTTCTTTTTCTCTTCCCCATCCCACCAATATTTTATATTGCTTAAATATCGAATAAGGGTATTTTTGTGATTCAATTCGCGTTATCGATTTAATTTAATACAAAAATAAAACATAAAATTAACATATTATATTCTTAACCCGTTTTCAGGGAGACTGATAAACGGTCCGGCTCAGCGGGTTAATACCCGGTCTGATAGCCGGAGCTCCGCGGATAGGGTGTCCGCCTCGTAGTACCTTATAAAATCACAGGCCATCAGAGCCTGACACACAACATCGACGTACAGGAAAGTCAAATTATGGTAGATCAGGTTAAGGTCGCGACAGCGGCTCAGCCCCCCGAGGAGCACGCGCTCCGCAGAAATCTCACAAACCGGCATATTCAGCTTATCGCCATCGGCGGTGCCATCGGCACGGGGCTGTTTATGGGATCCGGTAAAACCATCAGTCTGGCCGGGCCGTCGATTATCTTCGTCTACATGATAATCGGCTTTATGCTGTTTTTCGTTATGCGCGCCATGGGAGAGCTGCTGTTATCCAATCTGGAGTACAAATCTTTCAGTGATTTTGCTGCCGATTTACTCGGCCCCTGGGCCGGGTATTTCACCGGCTGGACCTACTGGTTTTGCTGGGTCGTGACCGGTATGGCGGATGTGGTGGCGATTACCGCCTATGCGCAATTCTGGTTCCCGGGGTTGTCGGAGTGGATTGTCTCGCTGGCGGTGGTGCTGTTGCTGCTGTCGCTTAACCTCGCCACGGTGAAAATGTTCGGCGAGATGGAATTCTGGTTTGCGATGATAAAAATCGTGGCGATCGTGGCCCTTATCATCGTGGGCCTGGTGATGGTGCTGACCCACTTTACCTCCCCCTCCGGGGTTGAGGCCTCCTTCGCCCACTTATGGAACGACGGCGGCTGGTTCCCTAAAGGGATAAGCGGCTTCTTTGCCGGGTTCCAGATTGCGGTGTTTGCGTTTGTGGGGATTGAGCTGGTGGGAACCACGGCGGCGGAAACCCGGGATCCGGAAAAATCACTGCCCCGGGCGATAAACTCGATTCCAATCCGGATCATCATGTTTTATGTCTTTGCGCTCATCATGATTATGTCTGTCACCCCGTGGAGTTCGGTGGTGCCGAGCAAGAGCCCGTTTGTGGAGCTGTTTGTGCTGGTGGGGTTACCGGCGGCAGCCAGTATCATTAATTTTGTGGTGCTGACATCGGCGGCATCTTCAGCAAACAGCGGGGTGTTCTCCACCAGCCGGATGCTGTTTGGCCTGGCCAAAGACGGCGCCGCGCCGAAAAGTTTTGCCCGCCTCTCCCGGCGTGCGGTTCCGGCAACCGGGCTGACCTTCTCCTGCATTTGTCTGATGGGCGGTGTGGTGCTGGTTTACCTGAAACCGGACGTGATGGCGGCCTTTACCATGGTGACCACCGTGTCGGCCATCCTGTTTATGTTTGTCTGGACGATTATCCTCTGCTCGTACCTGGTGTACCGTAAGCAGCGCCCGGAGCTGCATGCGAAGTCCATCTATAAGATGCCGCTGGGCAAACTGATGTGCTGGGTGTGTATGGCGTTCTTTGTGTTCGTGCTGGTGCTGCTCACCCTGGAAGAGGATACCCGTCAGGCACTGATGGTCACGCCTTTGTGGTTTATTATTCTGGCCGCAGGCTGGGTGTATATCGGCAGGCAGCGCCTGGCGAATAGCGGGAAATAAAAAAGGGGCCACGCGGCCCCAAACGTAAGACAAGGCGCCAGACGGCGCCTTTTTTATGAGAATCGGTTATTCACCGGCCAGGGCACGCGGGAACAGCACGTTATTTTCGAGGCTGATGTGGTTCATCAGATCGTCGATCATCTCGTTGATCCCCATATACAGCGCTTTCCAGGTGGTGCAGGCCTCCGGCGGCGGCGTGACGTTGTCGGTCACGTGTTTGATAACTTCCAGCAGTTCACCGGCTTCGTCGTGCTCGCTTTCCATGACGCTAATCGGCCCGGTGGCGTGAGCGCCCATGCCCTGTTTGATCATCGGGAACAGGATCTGCTCTTCTTTCATCATATGGCTGCTGAGCTCTTCATGGAGCTGCGTCAGGTATTTTGCCAGCCCACGGGGCACACTGGGTTTTGCCGCGTGTACCCGCTCCACTTTGCTGGCCTGGATAATCAGCTCCGGCAGCTGTTCGCGGTGGCGGTCGTGGTAGCGGACAATAATATGGTCGATGATTTCAGCCAGCGGCGCGGCGCGCCAGTCTTTTTCCGGCTGGGTTTTTGCCAGCTCGGCCAGCTGTGCTTCCAGAGCGTCGAGATCCAGGGATTTGCGGTTTGCCGCTTTCTCCAGGGTCAGCTTACCGCCGCAGCAGTAATCCAGATCGTATTTACGAAACAGCGCAGACGCGCGCGGAATAGTTAATGCCAGTTCCCCTAAAGCCTGTTCGCGAAATGCCATGGTGGTTGC
Organism: Shimwellia blattae DSM 4481 = NBRC 105725; assembly: GCF_000262305.1. Classification (NCBI taxonomy): domain Bacteria; kingdom Pseudomonadati; phylum Pseudomonadota; class Gammaproteobacteria; order Enterobacterales; family Enterobacteriaceae; genus Shimwellia; species Shimwellia blattae. The sequence goes on along the minus strand of NC_017910.1, from coordinate 3,677,240 downwards.
CTCATCAAAAAGTATAAGATGTATTTTAAATGCATCTTATAAAAAAGCTATACCCCTTTTGAGTTACAGGGCTTTTCTGCGGGCACCACCAGCGCCTGTACCGGCCGGGGTTTCACCCGCACGGCAATCACCACGCCAGCAATCAGGCAGCCGATGCCGCACAGGGTCATCAGCGGGGGCATCTGGTGGCGCAGTAAAAAGGCATACAGCAGGCCCGCCAGAGTTTCAAAGACGATAAGCGGCCCCACCAGCACGGTTGGCAGGCGCTGGCTGGCAATATTCCAGCACAGGTTTCCCAGCCACGAGCACAGCACGGCAATGGCCAGCATCAGCACAATAAACACTGCCGGGCGCGGGCCAAAAGGCAGCGCAAAGTCCGGCGTGCTGTGGCCCAGCCACAGGCAGCTCAGGGCATATCCCAGCAGCGAGAAGGGCAGAATAACCAGCCCCTGGGCGGTGGCCCACATCAGCGGGTTTTTGTCCGGGTTTTCCCGCAGCCAGCGGCCATTACGCAGGGCGTACCACGCCCAGCTGGCAACGGACACCAGCGCCAGCGCAATACCGCTCAGATAGCGCCACCAGGAAAAGCCCGGCCCCCCCTGGCGCAGCTCCGCGCTGTTAACCAGCACCAGCCCCAGCAACATAATAACCAGCGCCGGGAGCAGGCGCCCCCAGGGCAGCTGACCGTCGCGCCGGGTGTAGACCAGATTCGCGCACACCGGGATAACCACCGGCAGGGTGCCAATGATCATGGTGGAGATGGGGGCACCGGTGCGCTGAATGGCGCTGGCAAGGCACAGGTAATAGACAATATTCCCCACCGTGGAGAGCTTAAGGGCGGTAAACCAGTCGCTGAGGCTCAGTTGCTTCAGGCGCTTACGCCCCAGCCAGCCAATAGGCAGTGCGATGAGCCCCAGAGCCAGATAGCGCCCGAATGACTGCAGCAGCGCCGGGTATTCCGGCACAATCAGCGGGCCGACAAAAATCAGCCCCCACATCAGCCCCGCCAGCAGGGCGTAGCCCACACCTGATAACAACATGTTTAACCTCACTCGTCAGAAGCCTGCATTGTGGTGGCGAAGCCGGGGCGTGTCTTGTACCAGCTTGCGCTTTTAACGGGTGACTTGCTTCTGGTAGCGCACCGGGGTAATGCCATAGCGGCGGGTAAACGCACGGGTGAGGTGGGACTGATCGCTCAGCCCGCAGGCAGCGGCGACTTCTGCGGCAGGCATTCCCCGGGTAAGGAACTGCTTAGCCCGCCACAGGCGAATGGCCATCAGCATCTGGTGCGGGGTGGCGTGAAACTGCTGTTTGAACTGGCGCTGAAAGTGCCAGGGGGTCAGGGAGAGCAGGGCCGCCAGCTCATCAAGGGTGATGCTGTGCATGTAGTTATCGTGCAGATAGTCGCGTACCCGGGTAAAGCGCGGGCTGGCATGGGGCTGGCGCGGGCTGTTTCCCGGGCTGTACGGGCGCACGGTATCAAGCAGCTCCAGCAGCAGCCCGTGCTGTTGCAGCGCCTCCTGGCTGTGCCAGAGGGTAAAAATCAGTGCGCCCACCCGGCGGGCGCGCAGCGGATCGTAGCGGACCACTTCGTTAAACCACCAGTTCTGGCTACCGGCCAGGCCGCTGAGTAGCTGTGGCTCCAGATAAATCATCCGGTAGCGCCAGCCGTCGGTGGTTTCAGCCTGCCCGGTGTGCAGCTCATCCGGGTTCATTAACACCAGCGAGTCTGACGGGGCAATATGCTGGCTACCCCGGTAGCGAAAGCGCTCAGCGCCGGATTCAATCGCGCCAATGCCAAATGCTTCATGGGTATGGGGTTCGAAGGCGTAGCGGGAGATATGCGCGTGGTAAAGCTCCACGCCGGGAATGTCCGCCAGGTGCCGGAACTGGGCGCGATCACGCGTATCGGTAAATTCTTCAGGGACACCCTGCACAGCACACCTCCGGGGAATCAGCGCCTCCATTATAGAACAGCTTTTAGCTACACTTAATTTAACCAGACCATTGCCCGGTAAAATAATAGTGCCACAGGGGGTATTGTGCCCGGCGGCAGGTTTACTGATAGCAGAAACAGGCGCGGTGCGTTATAAAACCGTTATGAAAAAACAAAAGGTTACCCTTTAATTTTACGGGGTTTCTGCTCCTGAAGGTGAGGTATGCGATGTTAGAACAAATTTGCCAGCTGGCCCGGGACGCGGGTGATGCGATTATGCAGGTCTACCAGGGGGAACAACCGCTGGATGCCACCCGCAAAGCGGATGACTCACCCGTAACGGCGGCGGATATTGCCGCGCATCAGGTGATTTTACGTGGCCTGCAAATGCTGACCCCGGACATTCCTGTCCTGTCCGAAGAGGCGCCCCAGCCCTGGGATGAGCGCCAGCACTGGCAGCGCTACTGGCTGGTTGATCCGCTGGATGGCACTAAGGAGTTCCTCAAACACAACGGCGAGTTTACGGTCAATATTGCCCTGATCGAGCGGGGTAAGCCGGTGCTGGGGGTGGTATATGCGCCGGTCAAAAAAGTGATGTACAGCGCTGAGAACGGCAAAGCCTGGAAAGAAGAGTGCGGAATACGCAAATCGATCAAAGCCCGGGATGGCCGCCCGCCGCTGGTGGTGGTGAGCCGCTCCCATATGGATGATGAGCTTAACGACTATCTGGCCGAGCTTGGCGATCACCAGACCGTTTCGGTGGGTTCATCGCTGAAGTTCTGCCTGGTGGCGGAGGGGGAAGCGCAACTCTACCCGCGCTTCGGGCCTACCTGCGTGTGGGATACGGCCGCAGGGCACGCGGTTGCCGTTGCGGCCGGGGCGCAGGTCCATGACTGGCAGGGCCGGACCCTGGACTATACCCCCCGGGAGTCGTTCCTTAACCCCGGGTTCAGAGTGTCGGTTTTCTAGGCCACTCAGTGAAGTAGCTTGCGCAGCAGCGTCATGACCTGCTGCACCTCCGGCCCGCTCAGCGGGCCGTCTTTAACAAACTGCACCCGGCCGCTGTTGTCCAGCACCACGATGGCCGAGCCGCCGGATTTCAGCTGCCATTTCTGCTTCGCCACCCCCTGGCTGTCGACAATAAATTGCGACCACGGATACTGCTTCTTACTGCCCTCTATACTGCTGCGCACGAACATCCCGGTGCCCATAATGGCATCGTCAGTGTTGACGATGGTGGTGGTCTGGTAGCGATCATGGGGAAGCTGAGCACTTTTGATGGCTTCAATCAGCGCGGCATTCTCTTCTTTGGCCGAAGAGCGCCCGGCAATGTGCTGGATAACCCGCACTTTTCCCGCCAGCTGGGCGCTGTTCCAGGGACGGTAGCTAAAGTTGCCGTTATCCAGCAGCAGCTCGCCTTTATCGGCAATGCCCACCGGGGGGACACGCTGGTTTTCAGTAAAATCATGGGCAGAGACCGCCAGCGGGAAGAGCAGGGCCGCCAGGGTTATCAGATGTCGCAGGGTCATAGAGCGCTCCATTATTCTTGTCGTAGTGATCGGACCAGATGGTTACTGAATAAGAATAAGTGGGTTTTGTGACTTTTCACGCAATGGTGATGCCAGATTGCGGCCAACCGCACACATTAGGATTAATTCGACTCGTTATACTTTGCTGGCTCAGGAACTGAAAAGAAAACTCTGAATGATTGTAATGAAACGGTAAAAAAAGTTATATATGCTGGCGATATTTGATAATTCAGCTATAGTTCTATCGCCTCAGAAAACCCAGAGGCGATTTTGAGCGGCAGAATGGGGCCTCCAGCAGAAGAAAGGACTACTTCTGAGGGATATCCGGCAACAACTGGCTCTGTTTGAAATGTGACGGGTATTTTTTACGTCTTATATGGATTGGCCGATTGTGGTTCAGCTGAGGCGTATGACTAGCAGGAGTTGAAAAGAATGAAAATTTTCCAGCGTTACAATCCCCTTCAGGTGGCAAAGTACGTGAAAATCCTGTTTCGTGGACGGTTGTATATCAAGGACGTTGGCGCGTTTGAGTTTGACAAGGGCAGAATCCTCATTCCGAAGGTGAAAGATAAACTGCATTTGTCGGTGATGTCTGAAGTTAACCGCCAGGTTCTGCGTCTGCAGACAGATATGGGTTAACCCGCAGACTCGCGGTGTGCAAGAGAGCCCTTTGCGTTATCGCGCGTAAGTAGCCTGAGCCGGTTATACCGTCTCAGGCTTTTTAATGCCCGGATGACGCCCATAAAAAAGTTCATCGCGGGGGACAGGAAAACCCCTGCGGTACAACAGCACGGTTTCAGCGGCTGAAATGCCGCTGAATGTCAGTTAATGGCCGCGAGGGTGTTAAACCCCCGCATAAAGGCAATCGGCGGAAACGCAGGTGCAGCTCAAGGACTGGCTGCCAGGATGGCAGCCAGAAGGAAGGCTGAGGCATGGATGCCGCATAACATTGTCAGGAACAATGTTAAACAGCGCTTGCGCTGGCCCCGGAGGGGTGAGCCTCATGGATGAGGCGAATAATCCTGACTGGTCCGCCAGAGCAAGCCGGAGTTGCAGCGAACCGCGCAGCGGCGATTGACCGCGGGCCGGCGAGGTCTCCAGGAGGGGGCCGGCCCCCCCTCCTGGAACGCGACCAGGTTCCGTACACAACATATGAGTGCCCATCGTCGGGGAGCGGAACCCGTTCACCGGGCGTTCATATATCCGAACCTGAAGCGCCTGCGAATCGCTATTCTCACAAACCACCTTTTGGGAAAAGGCTTCAGCCGCCACGCTTAAATGTGATGAACAATAAAAAAGGGCGGTGAATCACCGCCCCACAGGGATTATTCCGCCTCAGGCTGTGGTGTCGCCGGGTCTGCCAGCTTGGGGGCCAGCGCAATCGGGCGGCTTTCCAGCCGGGTCACCAGTAGCTGATCGATACGGAAGTTATCGATATCCACCACCTCAAACTTATACCCGGAAAACTTAACGAAATCCGTGCGTTTCGGGATTTTGCGCAGCATAAACATCATAAAACCACCGATGGTTTCATAGTTGTCAGACTGCGGGAACTCGTCAATGTCCAGGACGCGCATCACGTCATCAATCGGGGTGCCGCCCTCTACCAGCCAGGAGTTTTCGTCACGGGCGACAATCTGATCTTCCGTGCCCATGCCGACCAGATCCCCCATCAGGGTGGTCATCACGTCGTTAAGTGTAATGATCCCCACCACCAGCGCGTACTCGTTCATGATAACCGCGAAATCTTCCCCGGCGGATTTAAAGCTCTCCAGGGCTTCAGACAAGGTCAGCGTGTCGGGCACCATCAGTGCGCTGCGGATATGGACACCGCTGTTCAGGGCCAGGCTCTGGTTGCCCAGCACCCGGTTCAGTAACTCTTTAGAGTCCACATAACCGATGATGTGGTCGATATCGTCTTTACACACCAGGAATTTGGAGTGGGGGTGATCGGCGATTTTGTTTTTCAGGCTCTGCTCATCTTCCTGCAAGTCGAACCAGACGATGTTCTCCCGCGAGGTCATGGAAGAGGGCACCGTGCGCGACTCCAGCTCAAAGACGTTTTCAATCAGCTCATGCTCCTGCTTGCGCAGCACACCGGCAAGGGCCCCGGCCTCAACAACGGCGTAGATATCGTCAGACGTAATATCGTCTTTGCGCTCCATTGGCAGTTTGAAGAGACGGAAAATCATATTGGCCAGCCCGTTAAAGAACCAGACCAGCGGGCGGAACACCAGCAGGCAGAAGCGCATCGGGTTGATGATACGTAAAGCGACCGCTTCAGGCGCTACCATACCGATGCGTTTCGGGGTTAAGTCGGCAAACAGGATAAACATCCCGGTGACCAGAGAGAAGGAGAGGATAAAGCTCAGTTGCTCCGCCAGCTCTGGCGAGGCGACCTTAAGCAGAATATCGCGAAAGAGCGGAGAAAACGCCGCATCACCGACGATACCACCGAGGATAGCCACCGCGTTGAGGCCAATCTGCACCACGGTAAAAAATGTGCCCGGGTTCTCCTGCATTTTGAGCACCCGTTGTGCATTGATGTCGCCCTCATCCGCCAGCAGTTTAAGTTTAATTTTACGGGAGGCGGCCAGCGAGATCTCAGAGATCGAAAAGAACGCACTGATAGCAATCAGACTAAGTATAACTAATATACTGTTTAACATATTTTATCCGGCCGTTATGGCCAGAGCCTCGGAAGGGAAGTTGATATTTTGTATGACAAAATTAACGGCCAGCCCGAAGATGATGGACCGGCCAATTTCCGCACTAGTATAGCGTAATCAGATATCAGGCTGCCAGCAAAGGGCAGCTGGCCAGAGATAAATGCCATTAAATCAGACATTAGCATTACGGCCTGCTGATTATGCTTATTATTACGGCTGTTTACTCCGTCCTGTGCCGGGGAAACCGCCGGGCGGCAATGAAAATAGCCGCTTATCCACGCGATTGCGGTGGCAGGCAGATACCCGTACCGCCGAGATTGCAGTACCCACCCGGGTTCTTATGCAGATATTGCTGGTGTTCATCTTCTGCATAATAAAATGGCGTGGCGCTGGCGATTTCAGTGGTGATGACCCGGTGGTCTCCGGCGTCTGCCATGGCCTGCTGAAAGCGCGCCAGGCTCTCCCGGGCGGCGCTTTCCTGCTCCGGGCTGGTGGTATAAATGGCGGAGCGGTACTGTGTGCCCTGATCGTTACCCTGGCTCATGCCCTGGGCCGGATCGTGGTTTTCCCAGAACAGCTGCAATAACTGGCGGTAACTGATAACCGCGGGGTCAAAGACCACCCGCACCGCTTCTGCGTGGCCGGTCTGGCCGGAGCACACTTCGCGGTAGGTGGGGTTGGGGGTATAACCGCCGGTATAGCCCGCCGCGGTGCTGTAGACCCCCGGCTGTTGCCAGAACAGGCGTTCAACGCCCCAGAAGCACCCCATCGCGAACAGGGCCACCGCCATACCTTCCGGGATGTGGGTCATGGAGTGCTGGCTGACCACGTTCAGGGTGGCGACGGGCATGGGGGTATTGCGGCCCGGCAGGGCGGATGCGCTGCTGATCAGCTGCGATTTATCGAACATTTTCATTAATGCACTTCTCCCGGTGAAAAGAAAACGGCCAGATACCGGCTCTCAGGTTGTAACCCCCGGCGTATTTGCAGACAATAACGCGCGCATTGCCGGTAATCTGGCGAATTTGCTACAGAAAAACGAAGATTTATGACGAAACCGCTAAACTTATGGTTTCCTTACGCTGCAACAAACGTGGCGTATTGTGGGTTTGTTGCCATTTTGTATTAAAAATATTGCAATTGCATTGTGTTTTTCAACCCACTCAGGGTGATTGTTAGCCGCGGGCGGCGGCATTGGTTTTATTTTGACGAGGGATTCAGGAGAAGACGTGCCACAACTACGAATGCTATGTATTGCTGGCCTGTGTCTGGCAAGCGGGGTGGCAAATGCGGCCAATATTCGCTTACAGCTGGAGGGGTTATCCGGCGAGCTGAAAAAGAATGTCAGGGCCCAGTTGTCCACGATTGAAAGCGATGAGGTGACCCCCGATCGCCGCTTTCGCGCACGCGTTGATGATGCCATCCGCGAAGGGCTGAAGGCGCTGGGCTATTACGAACCGCAGATCGATTTTGAACTGCGTCCGCCGCCGGCAAAAGGCCGCCAGGTGCTGGTGGCGAAAGTCTCGCCGGGCCAGCCTGTGCTGATTGGCGGCACGGACGTGGTGTTCCGTGGCGGTGCCCAGACCGATAAAGACTACCTGAACCTGCTGAAAAAACGCCCGAAGATAGGCTCTGTGCTCAATCACGGCGATTACGATAGTTTCAAGAAAGAGATAACCAGCGTTACCCTGCACAAAGGGTACTTTGACGGTGAGTTTAAAAAACACCAGTTGGGGGTCTCCCTCGATCGCCACCAGGCGTTCTGGGATATCGACTACGACAGCGGCGAGCGCTACCGCTTCGGCGAGGTGACCTTTGAAGGCTCGCAAATCCGCGAAGAGTATCTCCAGGCGCTGGTGCCGTTTAAACGCGGGGATTATTACACCTCCGCCGATCTGGGCGAGCTGAACCGCAGGCTGTCTGCCACCGGCTGGTTTAACTCAGTCGTGGTGGCCCCGGAGTTTGATAAATCCCGTAAAACCAAAGTGCTGCCGCTGCACGGGGTGATGAGCCCGCGCACGGAAAACTCCATTGAAACCGGTATTGGCTACTCCACGGATGTGGGGCCCCGGCTGACGACCACCTGGAACAAGCCCTGGGTGAACTCTTACGGGCACAGTCTGACATCCAGCATCAGTATCTCCTCCCCGGAGCAGATCCTCGATTTCAGCTACAAAGTACCGCTGCTGAAAAGCCCGCTGGAACAGTATTACTTGCTGCAGGGCGGCTATAAAAACACCGACCTGAACGACACCAAATCCGACTCCACCACCTTTGCGGCCTCCCGTTACTGGGAGATGTCCAGCGGCTGGCAGCGGGCAATCAATATGCGCTGGAGCCTCAGCCACTTTACCCAGGGTGAAGTGACCAACACCACCATGCTGTTTTATCCGGGGGTCAGCTTAAGCCGCACCCGCTCCCGTGGGGGGCTGATGCCCACCTGGGGGGATTCACAGCGCTATTCGCTGGATGTCTCTGACACGGGCTGGGGATCTGATGTGGATTTTGCCGTTATTCAGGCCCAGAACGTCTGGATCCGCACCCTGGCGGAAAAACACCGCTTTGTACTGCGCGGCAACCTGGGCTGGATCGAAACCAATGACTTCGACAAGGTTCCGCCGGATCTGCGCTTTTTTGCCGGGGGCGATCGCAGTATTCGTGGTTACGACTATAAAAAAATCTCCCCGGAAGACAGCAGCGGCAAGCTGACCGGTGCCTCAAAACTGGCGACCGGCTCGGTGGAATACCAGTACAACGTGACCGGTAAATGGTGGGGCGCGGTCTTTGTCGACTCCGGAGAGGCGGTGAACGACATTAAACGCAGCGACATTAAAACCGGTGCCGGTGTCGGGGTACGCTGGCAGTCGCCGGTCGGGCCGGTCAAGCTCGACTTTGCCGCCCCCGTCGGTGATAAAGACCAGCACGGGGTACAGTTTTACATTGGACTGGGGCCAGAATTATGAGTTTATGGAAGAAAATAATCCTCGCTCTGTTCGTGCTGCTGGTGGTTATCATCGGCGCGGTGGGATTTCTGGTCGGGACCACGACCGGGCTGCATATGCTGTTTAATGCGGCGAACCGCTGGGTGCCGGGGCTGGATATCCGCAGCGTGACGGGGGGCTGGAAGGATCTGACCCTCAAAGGGGTCACTTACCAGCAGCCGGGTGTGGCGGTAAATGCCGGTGAACTGCACCTTTCGGTGGGGCTGGGCTGCCTGAAGCGCAGTAGCTTTTGTGTCAACGCCCTTGGCCTGAAGGATGTCAGCGTGGCTATCGACAGCAGCAAAATGCCGCCGTCCCCGCCGCCGGAGCCCGAAGAGGACAGCGGCCCGCTGAATCTCAGCACCCCGTATCCTATTAGCCTCAGCCAGGTCACCCTGAATAATGTCAGTGTAAAAATTGACGATACCGCGATCTCGCTGCTGGATTTCTCCACGGCGATGAGCTGGGAAGAGCGCAATATGGTGCTCAAACCCACGACCATTTCCGGGCTACTGATTGCCCTGCCGAAGGTGGCAAAAGTTGCCGAAGAGCAGGTGGTCAAGCCCAAAGTTACCGAGCCAGAACCCGACGAACCGCCGCTTGGCGAGACCCTGAAACAGCTGTTTGCCAAACCGCTGCTGCCGGAGATTGCCGACGTGCATATTCCGGTGAATCTGACGGTGGAAGCTTTCCGGGGTAAACAGCTGCGCCTGACCGGGGATACGGATGTCACCGTGAAAGATATGCTGCTCAAAGTCAGCAGTGTCGACGGGCTGATGCACCTTGATGCGCTGGATATTGACTCCACCGCCGGGAGCGTGAACGCCACCGGTAAGGCGGAGCTGCGCGATAACTGGCCGGTCGATATTACCCTGAACAGCGCCCTGAATCTGGACGCAGTAAAAGGCGAGAAGATCAAAATGCAGGTGACCGGTGCCCTGCGCGACAAGCTAAAAGTGGGGGTGAATCTCTCCGGACCCGTCGATGTACAGCTGCACGCCACCACCGAGCTGGCCACACCGGGCCTGCCGCTGAATCTGGAAGTGCTCAGTAAGCAGCTCTACTGGCCGCTGACCGGTAGCCGCCAGTTCCAGGCCGATAATCTGGCGCTGAAACTGACCGGTAAAGCCACCGACTACACGCTGTCGGTGCGCGGGGCGGTAAAAGGGGAGCAGATCCCCGCAACAGATATCACCCTTAACGGGAAAGGCAATGCCCGGCAGCTCAGCCTTGATAAGCTCAGCCTGGCTACCCTGCAGGGCCATGTGGATCTGCAGGCGCTGCTGGACTGGCAGCAGGCCATTAGCTGGCGCGGCGAGCTGAGCCTGAATGGCATTAACACCGCGAAACAATACCCCCAGTGGCCTTCAAAACTGGACGGGATTATCCAGACCCGGGGCAGCCTGTACGGCGGCAGCTGGCAGATGGAGATCCCGAAAATTCAGCTGCACGGTAACGTAAAAGAAAATGCCGTGAAAGTGGAAGGCCAGGCGAAGGGCAACAGCTATATGCAGTGGAAAATTCCCGGGCTGCATGTGGCGCTGGGCCGGAATATGGCGGATATCAAAGGGGAGCTGGGGGTTAAGGCACTTAACCTGGATGCCACCATTGATGCGCCGGGCCTGAATAATGCGCTGCCGGGGTTAGGCGGCACCGCGAAAGGGCTTATCAAGGTGCGCGGCAACGTTGACGCGCCGCAGCTGCTGGCGGATGTCACGGCCAGCAACCTGCGCTGGCAGGAGCTGTCAGTCTCCAGTGTGGTACTGAAAGGGGATGTGACCTCCAGCGAGCAAATCGCCGGGGCGCTTAACCTGCGGGTTGAGCGTATTGCCCAGCCAGGGGTGAATATTGGCCTGGTGGCGCTGGATGCCAAAGGCAACGAGCAGCATCACCAGCTGGCGCTGCGTATCCAGGGGGAGCCGGTTTCCGGCCAGCTGGATCTGAGCGGCAGCTTCTCCCGTAAAGAAGAGCGCTGGCGCGGGCAGTTGACCAACACCCGTTTCGCCACCCCGGTGGGCCCCTGGTCCCAGCGCGGGGCGGTCAGCCTGGATTACCGTAACGCATTACAGTCTGTTGCCATTGGCCCCCATTGCTGGGTAAACCCCAATGCGGAGCTGTGCGTGCCGCAGACGATTGAAGCAGGCGCAAAAGGCCACGCGGCGATTAACCTTAACCGCTTTGACCTGGCGATGCTGAAAACCTTTATGCCCGAGACGACCCAGGCTGCCGGGGTGTTCAGCGGCAAAGCGGATGTGAAGTGGGACACCACCGGGCCGGGTCTGCCCCAGGGGAGCGTTAGCCTGGACGGGCGCGGCGTGAAGGTGACCCAGGATGTGAACGGCGCGGCGCTGCCGATAGGCTTTGATACCCTGAACCTCAGCGCGGAGCTGAAAAACAACCGCGCACGCCTGGGCTGGCTGGTCCGCCTGACCAACAATGGTCAGCTGGATGGCGATATCCAGGTTTCGGACCCGGAAAACCGCCGTGGTCTGGCCGGTAATGTGAATATGCGTAATTTCTCGCTGGCGATGATTAACCCTGTCTTCTCCCGGGGGGAGAAGGCCCAGGGGATGCTGAACGCGAATCTGACCCTTGGCGGTAATGTGGAGCGGCCCCAGCTGTTCGGGGATCTGCGCCTCACCGGGCTGGATATTGACGGTAACTTTATGCCGTTTGATATGCAGTCCGGCAGCCAGGTCGCCATGCGTTTTAACGGCATGAGCTCGGTGCTTAACGGCCAGATTGTGACGCAGCAGGGGTATATCAACCTGAGCGGTAACGCGGACTGGAGCCAGCTGGACAACTGGCGCGCCCGTATTGCGGCGAAAGGCACCAAAGTGCGGGTGACGATTCCGCCCATGGTGCGGGTGGATGTCTCGCCGGATGTGGTGTTTGAGGCGACACCGAAGCTGTTTTTACTGGATGGTAATGTGGATGTGCCCTGGGCGCGGATCGTGGTGCATGATGTGCCAGCCAGTGCGGTGGGGGTCTCCGGCGATGAGGTGATGCTGGATAAAAACCTGAAACCGGAAAAAGCCCAGAGTGCCGGGATCCCTATCAACAGCAACCTGAATATCCACGTCGGTAACAATGTGCGCCTGGAAGCCTTCGGGCTGAAAGCCCGCCTGACGGGTGACCTGAAAGTGGTGCAGGATCAGCAGGGGCTGGGCCTGAACGGGCAGATTAATATTCCGTCTGGCCGCTTCCATGCTTACGGCCAGGATCTGATTGTCCGTAAAGGTGAGCTGCTGTTCTCCGGCCCGCCGGATCAGCCGATTCTGAATATTGAGGCCATCCGTAACCCGGATGCCACCGAAGACGACGTAACCGCAGGGATCCGGGTGACCGGCCCGGCCGATCAGCCGAAGGCGGAGGTCTTCTCGGATCCGGCCATGTCTCAGCAGGCGGCGCTCTCTTATCTGCTGCGCGGCCAGGGGCTGGACAGCAGCCAGAGTGACAGCTCCGCCATGACATCTATGCTTATCGGTATGGGGCTTGCACAAAGTGGTCAGGTTGTGGGTAAAATCGGGGAAACGTTCGGCATCAGTAATCTGGCGCTGGATACCCAGGGTGTGGGGGACTCTTCACAAGTGGTAGTGAGTGGTTACGTACTCCCGGGTTTGCAGGTGAAATACGGCGTGGGTATCTTTGATTCTCTGGCAACGCTCACCCTGCGTTACCGGCTGATGCCTAAACTGTATCTGGAAGCGGTGTCTGGTGTTGATCAGGCACTTGATTTGCTCTATCGATTTGAGTTTTAGCAATGCGAATATTTGTCTACGGCAGTTTACGACGCAAACAAGGCAACAGCCACTGGATGACAAACGCCCTGCTTCTGGGCGCGCACAGTGTTGAGAATTATGTGCTGTACTCCATTGGCCATTACCCTGGCGCCGTGCCGGGTGACGGTGTTGTGACCGGTGAGGTATACCGGGTTGACGCCGCCACCTTGTCCGAGCTGGATGCGTTGCGTACCACGGCTGGCGAGTATTCTCGCCATCTGATCCAGACTCCTTACGGCAGCGCGTGGATGTACGTCTATGAGCGGTCGGTCGAAGGGCTGACGCGTATTGAAAGCGGCGACTGGCTGGATCGGGAACAGTATCTCTGACCGGTCGGTCGGGATTGTCTGTGATAAATAAAAAAACCCTGCCGCAGTGGCAGGGTTTTTTGTTCTGAGACGCCGGGAAATTACTTCTTAGCGCGTTCGAAAGAGGCAACGATCTCAGCTTTAGCGGCTTCGGCATCTGCCCAGCCTTCAACTTTAACCCATTTGCCTTTTTCCAGATCTTTGTAGTGCTCAAAGAAGTGGCCGATCTGCGCTTTCAGCAGTTCCGGCAGGTCGCTCACATCTTTGATATGGTCATATTCTTTGCTGAGTTTGGTGTGCGGCACCGCGACAACTTTCGCATCTTCACCGGATTCGTCGGTCATTTTCAGCACGCCAACCGGGCGGCAACGCACCACGGAGCCCGGCTGCAGCGGGTACGGGGTCGGGACCAGCACATCAACCGGATCACCGTCCAGAGAGAGGGTGTGGTTGATATAGCCATAGTTGCACGGATAGAACATGGCGGTGGACATGAAACGGTCTACAAACAGCGCGCCGCTCTCTTTATCCACTTCATATTTGATAGGATCGGCATTGGCCGGGATCTCGATGACGACGTAGATATCTTCCGGCAGATCTTTACCGGCTGGTACGTTGAGTAAGCTCATGTCTGTTTCCTTTAACTAAATGCAAACAAGTGGCGGCTATTATAGCTAACTGCGTCGGAATGTCTTTGCCTGTTTTCGCTTCAGGCCGCGTCAGTACCGGTGTCAGCCGGTTGTCGCGTAGCCTGAAAATCCATATCTCCAGGCGTATTTTATATAAAAATGTGGAAGCGATTACATCCACAGGCTATTACCTGAAATCTCCATAAAAAACAGCCCGTTTGTCCATCCCCGGCGGGCCGTGCCGGTGCGGCTCTGCGGCCGGGTATGATGGGGGAATTTTAGTAACATTATCGCTACTTTTTGAATATGTGATGTAACGCATTCTGTTACAGCAGCGGTTGTCTATAGTTTCCCGGACGGTGCAAATATGACCAATACTAACCTGACGAGGATACGTTTATGTGGAAGCGCTTACTTCTTGTTACCGCAGTTTGTACGGCCATGTCGTCAGTGGCCAGTGCCGCCCCGCTGACGGTGGGATTTTCCCAGGTGGGATCGGAATCCGGCTGGCGCGCTGCCGAAACGTCGGTGGCGAAAAGTGAAGCTCAGAAACGGGGCATCACCCTTAAAGTGGCAGACGGCCAGCAAAAACAGGAAAACCAGATCAAAGCGGTGCGTTCGTTTATCGCCCAGGGGGTAGACGCCATCTTTATTGCGCCGGTGGTGGCTACCGGCTGGGAGCCGGTCCTGGAAGAGGCGAAAGAGGCCAGCATCCCGGTACTGCTGCTGGACCGCTCCATTGATGTGAAAGACAAATCCCTCTATATGACCACCGTGACCGCCAATAACGTCCTCGAAGGTCAGCTCATTGGCGACTGGCTAATCAAAACCCTGAACGGCAAACCCTGCAATGTGGTTGAGCTACAGGGCACGGTGGGGGCCAGTGTGGCCATTGACCGTAAGAAAGGCTTTGCCCGGGCAATAGCCAAAGCATCCAACATTAAAATTATCCGCTCCCAGTCCGGGGACTTCACCCGCAGCAAAGGCAAAGAGGTGATGGAGAGCTTCATCAAAGCGGAAAACAACGGCAAAAACATCTGCATGGTTTACGCCCATAACGACGATATGGCCATCGGGGCGATTCAGGCCATTAAAGAGGCGGGGCTGAAGCCCGGCACGGATATTCTGACCGGCTCGATTGACGGCGTACCGGATATCTACAAAGCGATGATCGCCGGGGAGGCAAATGCCAGCGTAGAGCTGACGCCGAATATGGCGGGCCCGGCCTTCGACGCCCTGGAGAAATACAAAAAAGACGGCACCTTGCCGGCGAAATTAACCCTCACAAAATCCACCCTGTACCTGCCGGATACCGCCAGCGAAGAGCTGGAGAAAAAGAAAAGTATGGGGTACTGAGCGTGATTCTTTGCCGCCGGTAAGGGTTTCCGGCGGCCTTATCTGGGGGCCTTATGGCGACAGCACATCACCAGGAGATCCTGCGCACGGAAGGGCTGAGCAAACATTTTCCCGGGGTCAGGGCGCTAAATGGCGTTGATTTCAGCCTGCGTCGCGGCGAGATCATGGCCCTGCTGGGGGAGAACGGGGCCGGGAAATCCACCCTTATCAAAACGCTGACCGGCGTATACCCGAGTGATGGCGGTACCATCTGGCTGGACGGCGCGCGCATCTCCCCGTCCGGCACCGCCGATGCCCAGCGGCTGGGTATCGGCACCGTATACCAGGAGGTGAACCTGCTGCCCAACATGTCCGTGGCGGATAATTTGTTTATCGGGCGTGAGCCCCGGCGCTGGGGACTGGTGCAGCGCCGGGAAATGGTGCGCCGTGCCCGTGAACTGATGCGCAGCTGCGGGTTTGATCTTGATGTCCGGGAGCCGCTGAACCGCTATTCTGTTGCCATGCAGCAGATTGTGGCTATCTGCCGGGCGATAGATTTATCTGCGAAGGTGCTGATTCTTGATGAGCCCACCGCAAGCCTGGATACCCGGGAAGTGGAGATGCTGTTTACCCTGATGCGCCAGCTGCGCGATCGCGGGATAAGCCTCATCTTTGTCACCCACTTTCTGGATCAGGTCTACCAGGTGACGGACAGGATCACCGTACTGCGCAATGGGGCGCTGGTGGGGGTGCGTGAGACCCGCAGCCTGGCACAGATTGAGCTGGTAAAAATGATGCTTGGCCGGGAGCTGGACCGCAACGCCCTACAGCGGGCCGGGCGCACCCTGCTTAGCGATACACCGGTGGCGGCATTTGAGGGGGTGGGCAAAAAAGGGGTGATTGCGCCGTTTTCGCTGTCTGTGCGCCCCGGGGAGATCGTGGGCCTTGCCGGGTTACTGGGTTCCGGGCGCACCGAGACGGCAGAAGTGATGTTCGGGATAACGCCCGCAGACAGCGGCCGGATCCTTATCAAAGGCAAACCGCAGACGATCCGCTCACCGCACCAGGCCTCCTGTCTCGGGATCGGCTTTTGCCCGGAAGATCGCAAAACAGACGGGATCATTGCGGCGGCCTCAGTGCGGGAGAATATTATTCTGGCGCTCCAGGCTCAGCGCGGCTGGCTGCGGCCGATCCCGCGCCGGGAGCAGGATCACATCGCCGAACGGTTTATCCGCCAGCTGGGGATCCGCACACCGGGCCCGGAGCAGCCGGTGGAGTACCTTTCCGGCGGTAACCAGCAAAAAGTCCTGCTTTCCCGCTGGCTGCTGACCCGGCCACGGTTTCTGATCCTCGACGAGCCGACCCGGGGCATTGATGTGGGGGCCCACGCGGAGATTATCCGCCTGATTGAAACCCTGTGTGCGGATGGCCTGGCGCTGCTGGTTATCTCCTCTGAGCTGGAGGAGCTGGTGGGCTATGCGGATCGGGTGCTGATTATGCGCGATCGGCAACAGGTGGCGGAGATCCCGCCGGAAGCCTTGTCGGTCAGCGCCATTATGAATGCCATTGCGGCATGAGGAGGATCCTGTGATGTCGAACTCTGTCTCTGGATCCCCGCCGGGCAAACGCCCCGGGCGCTGGCCCCGGGGGCTTGCGCAAATCGCGGCTCTGGCCCTGGTATTGCTGGCAGATGGCCTGGTCTCCAGCCATTTTTTCCAGATAGTCGTTCAGGATGGTCGCCTGTTTGGCAGCCCGATAGACATTCTTAACCGGGCCGCCCCGGTGGCACTACTGGCGATGGGGATGACGCTGGTCATCGCCACCGGCGGTATTGATCTCTCTGTGGGGGCGGTGATGGCCATTGCCGGGGCGACGGCCGCGACCCTGACGGTGCAGGGCAATAGCCTGGCTGTGGTCCTGCTGGCGGCACTGGGGGCGGGGGTGATTGCCGGGCTGTGGAACGGCATTCTGGTGGCGGTGCTGAATATTCAGCCCTTTGTCGCCACCCTGATCCTGATGGTCGCCGGGCGCGGGGTCGCACAGCTTATTACCGCCGGGCAGATCGTCACCTTTGACTCCCCGGCGCTGGCCTGGCTTGGCAGCGGCTCCCTGCTGTGGTTTCCCACCCCGGTTATCGTGGCGCTGGTCACGCTGGTGTTGTGCTGGCTGTTTATCCGTAAAACTGCCCTCGGGCTGTTTATTGAGGCGGTGGGCATCAATAAACGGGCGGCGAAAAATGCCGGGGTCAGCACCCGTCTGGTGGTGATGCTCACCTATGTGCTGAGCGGGCTCTGTGCCGCTATTGCCGGGGTGATTGTCGCGGCGGATATTCGCGGGGCGGATGCCAATAACGCCGGGCTGTGGCTGGAGCTGGACGCCATCCTTGCGGTGGTGATTGGCGGCGGCTCGCTGATGGGCGGGCGGTTTAATATGGCGCTGTCGGTGGTGGGGGCGCTGATTATCCAGGGGATGAACACCGGTATTTTGTTGTCCGGCTTCCCGCCGGAGCTGAACCAGGTGGTGAAAGCGGTGGTGGTGCTGCTGGTGCTGGTGGTCCAGTCGCCGCGCTTTATTGATCTACTGAAGAAGGTGCGCCGCCATGATCAAACGTAACCTGCCGCTGATGATAACGCTGGCGGTCTTTGTGCTGGGCTACCTGTATTGCCTGACCCGGTTCCCCGGGTTTGCCTCAACGCGGGTGATTTGCAACATTCTGACCGACAACGCTTTTTTGGGGATCGTGGCCGTGGGGATGACGTTTGTTATCCTCTCCGGCGGGATTGATCTCTCCGTCGGCTCTGTGATTGCGTTTACCGGGGTTTTTCTGGCCAAAGCCATTGGCCTGTGGGGGCTGTCGCCGCTGGTGGCGTTCCCGCTGGTACTGGTGATGGGTTGCGCATTCGGCGCGTTTATGGGGCTTATCATTGATGCCATGAAGATCCCGGCGTTTATTGTGACTCTGGCGGGTATGTTTTTCCTGCGCGGGGCCAGCTATCTGGTGTCGGAAGCCTCACTGCCTATCGACCACCCGGTTTATACCGCCCTGTCGGGGCTGGCGTGGCGCATCCCGGGGGGCGGGCGGCTGAGCGCCATCGGGCTGCTGATGCTGCTGGTGGTGGCGGGCGGAATGCTGGTGGCCCACCGGACCCGGTTTGGCAACCAGGTCTACGCCATGGGCGGCAACGGGGTTTCTGCGGCGCTGATGGGCATCTCCACCCGCAGCACCACCGTGCGTATTTATATGCTGTCTACCGGGCTTGCGACCCTGGCGGGGATCGTCTTTTCAATTTACACCTCCGCCGGTTATGCCCTGGCCGGGGTAGGGGTTGAGCTGGATGCGATTGCCTCGGTCGTGATTGGCGGCACGCTGCTGAGCGGCGGGGTCGGAACGGTACTGGGGGCCCTGTTTGGGGTGGCTATTCAGGGGCTTATCCAGACCTATATTAATTTTGACGGTACGCTCAGCTCCTGGTGGACCAAAATCGCCATCGGGATTTTGCTGTTTGTTTTTATCGCCCTGCAACGGGGGCTGATGGTGCTGTGGGAGAGGCGGCAGAATGCGCCGGTGCGCCGGGTGAGCTGAAAATAAACGGGGCGCCGTAGCGCCCCGGGTTGCGAAGGTCCGGCGATCAGTTGTCCGGGTTTTCGCTGATAAAGCGTTCCACATCATCAACCATATGGTTATTGCCCACAAAGAACGGGCGGCGCTGATGCAGGGCGCTGGGGATGATATCCAGAATGCGCTCACGGCCATCGCTGGCTTTACCGCCGGCCTGCTCTGCGAGGAACGCCATCGGGTTGCATTCGTACAGCAGGCGCAGTTTCCCTTCCGGGTGGCTGGCTGTGCTTGGGTACAGGTAAATCCCGCCTTTGAGCAGGTTGCGGTGGAAATCCGCGACCAGAGAGCCAATATAGCGTGAGGTGTACGGACGGGCGGTAGACTGATCTTCTTCCTGGCAGAATTTAATGTACTTTTTCACACCGCGCGGGAATTTGATGTAGTTACCTTCGTTAATGGAGTACAGCGCGCCTTTTTCCGGGAAGCGCATCCGCTCCTGAGACAGGCAGAATACCCCCAGTGACGGATCGTACGTAAAGGCGTGAACCCCGCACCCGGTGGTATACACCAGCATGGTGGAGGAGCCGTAAACCACGTAGCCTGCGGCCACTTGCTTATTACCCGGCTGGAGGAAATCTTCCAGTGTGACCGGGGTGCCTACCGGCGTAATGCGGCGGTAGATGGAGAAGATAGTACCGACGGAGACGTTCACGTCGATGTTAGAGGAGCCGTCGAGCGGATCCATCAGCACCACGTATTTGGCGTTCTCGCAGCCGTCAAAAATAACAATATCGTCTTCTTCTTCAGAGGCAATACCGGCCACGATATCGCGGGCCTTGAGGGCTGCCTTGAGTTTCTCATTCGCGAACAAATCCAGTTTTTGTTGCACTTCACCCTGAACATTCTCCGCACCACTGGCCCCCAGAATATCGACCAGACCCGCTTTATTGATGTCGCGGTGGATAATTTTGGCGCCGAGTTTTATTGCTGACAGTAAGGCAGTCAGCTCACCCGTTGCGTGGGAGAACTCGTTCTGCTTCTCAACAATAAATTCACCGAGCGTTTTCATAAACTTCTTTCCCTGCTTAATAGGTTGGAAAAAACGACGTGGGCAATCCTAACAAAAAATAAATTCGCTGTGCTCAGGTGAATCGCGTCAGCACCCTACAGAAAATACTGAAAACGCTTCCAGTCGGTGAGAATAGGCCTGTTCAAGAACAGGACACGGCTGAGACATCCGGGTAGAATATGCGCCGGACTGATAAAGGATAGCAACTATGCGCATTCATATTCTGGGGATTTGTGGCACCTTCATGGGTGGTCTGGCGATGCTGGCACGCTCCCTGGGCCATGAGGTGACGGGCTCTGATGCTAACGTCTACCCGCCAATGAGTACCTTACTTGAGCAACAAGGCATTGCGTTAATTCAGGGCTATGACGCAAGCCAGCTGGAACCGCGCCCGGATCTGGTGATTATTGGTAACGCCATGACCCGCGGTAACCCCTGCGTGGAAGCGGTGCTGGAAAATAATATTCCGTACATGTCTGGCCCCCAGTGGCTGCACGATTTCGTGCTGCGCGATCGCTGGGTGCTGGCGGTGGCCGGAACGCACGGCAAAACCACTACCGCCGGGATGGTGACCTGGATCCTCGAAGCCTGCGGTTATAAACCCGGTTTTGTTATCGGCGGCGTGCCGGGTAACTTTGACGTTTCGGCCCGTCTGGGCGAGAGCGACTTCTTTGTTATCGAGGCGGACGAATATGACTGCGCGTTCTTCGATAAACGCTCCAAATTTGTTCACTACTGCCCGCGGACACTGATCCTCAACAATCTGGAATTCGATCACGCAGATATTTTTGACGATCTGAAAGCGATTCAGAAACAGTTCCACCACCTGGTGCGCATTGTGCCGGGGAAAGGGAAAATCATCTGGCCGGAGCATGACGTCAACCTGAAACAGGTGATGGGCATGGGCTGCTGGAGTGAGCAGGAACTGGTGGGCGAGCAGGGCCACTGGCAGGCGAAGAAGCTCAATACCGACGCGTCTCACTGGGCGGTACTGCTGGACGGTGAACAGGTTGGCGAGGTGAACTGGCAACTGGTGGGCGAGCACAACATGCACAACGGCCTGATGGCCATTGCCGCTGCCCGCCATGTGGGCATCACACCGGCAGACGCCGCTGCGGCACTGGGCTCCTTTGTGAATGCCCGCCGCCGTCTGGAGCTGCGCGGTGAGGCGAACGGGGTCACGGTGTATGACGACTTCGCCCACCATCCGACAGCGATTCTGGCGACCCTTGCGGCCCTGCGCGGCAAAGTGGGCGGTACGGCGCGGATTCTGGCGGTACTGGAGCCCCGCTCCAACACCATGAAAATGGGGGTGGCGAAGAACGACTTAGCCCCGTCTCTGGGCCGTGCCGACGAGGTGTTCCTGCTGCAGCCTCAGCATATTCCCTGGCAGGTATCCGAAGTGGCAGACGCCTGCGTGCAGCCTGCACACTGGAGTGCCGACGTGGATACCCTGGTGGAGATGATCGTGAAAACCGCTCAGCCCGGGGACCATATCCTGGTGATGAGTAACGGCGGTTTTGGCGGCATTCACCAGAAACTGCTGGATGCGCTGGAAGCTAAAGCGGAGAAAGCCCGCCAGTCAGCGCTGTAATACGGTTGTCATCGTAATGACCCCGCCGGGCAGCCCGTTTTGGCGCTGCCCGGCGTGATGACACCCCATTCTTTCTGATTTTCGCCAATATCCGCATTTATCCGGCTGCCGTAGTATGTGCCAGGCACGATTGCCGGAGCAGGGATGATGACGAAAACTACCAGCACACCAACCCCCCATGACGCCATATTCCGCCAGTTCCTCAGCCAGCCGCAGATTGCCCGCGATTTTATGGCGCTGCATCTGCCAGAGGAGGTGCGGGAGAGATGCTCTCTGGAGAGCCTGCGCCTGGTATCAGGCTCGTTTGTTGAAGACGATCTGCGCCAGTATTTCAGCGACGTGCTCTACAGTCTGAAAACCCGGGACGGGGGAGAGGGCTATATCCACGTACTGATTGAGCACCAGTCAACGCCGGATAAACATATGGCATTTCGCCTGCTGCGCTACGCCGTGGCGGTTATGCAGCGCCATCTTGATGCCGGGCACCCGCAACTGCCGCTGGTGATCCCGGTGCTGTTTTATGCCGGAGCGCGAACCCCTTACCCCTATTCGACCAACTGGCTGCAGGGGTTTGGCGATCCGCAACTGGCAGGTAAGATCTACTTCACCGATTTCCCGATAGTGGACGTGACGCTCATCCCCGATGAAGAGATAATGACCCACCGCAGCATGGCTGCCCTGACGCTGCTGCAAAAGCATATCCGGCAGCGGGATTTAGCCGAACTGACGGATCAACTGGCTACGCTGCTGCTGGCAGAGTGGCTACCCGGCCGTCTGGTGGTTTCGCTGGTACACTATATGATACAGGTGGGTGAAACCTCAGACGCCAGGGCGTTTATCGACAGGCTGATACACCGGGCGCCGCAATATAAGGATCAACTGATGACAATCGCACAACAGCTTGAGCAAAAAGGCCGTCTTGAAGGTCGCCTTGAAGGGCACATCGAAGGGCGGATTGAAGGGGGCGCCGAAGCACGGCGCGAGGTGGCCTGCGCCATGCTAAAGGCCGGTATGGATCCTGAACAGGTCATGGCGCTCACCCGCCTGAGTGCCGAAGAGCTGGCGCAGATTCGCCACTGACGGATTTGCCTGCCTCACGCGGGGCTACCGGGCCGTTGTGGTACTGGCCCGGTCGTATGATGCGCGGCTTACTCCTGCGCTTCTGCCAGATCGCGCAGATACTGGAAAATCAGGCGGGCAGATTTAGGGGGCTTGTTGTCGTTTTTCTCTTTACGGGCATTGCGCACCAGTGAGCGCAACTGCTGGCGATCGGCCTGCGGATACAGGTTCAGCACATCCGGGATCGCATCGTCGCCTTCTTCAATCAGCCGGTCACGCAGCCCTTCCAGTTTATGGAACAGCGCCACCTGCTGGTTATGGCGGTTTTTCAGTTTATCCAGCGCCTGGCGGATCGGCTCCACATCGCGCTGGCGCAGCAGTTTGCCGATCAGCTGGATCTGGCGGCGACGGCCCTCTTTTTTGATCTTCTGGGCCAGCTCAACGGCGGCGCGCAGATCGTCATCCAGCGGGATTTTATCCAGGCCGTTTTTGCCAAGCTCAGTCAGCTCAACACCGAGATCTTTTAACTCTTCGGCATCGCGTTTAATTTCACTTTTACTGACCCAGATGATCTCGTCATCTTCTTCTTCATCATCCGGGACATTTTCGAGCCAGTCTTCAGGCTGCTTCGTCATTTCAGGCTCCTCAACAAAAGAGGCTAATAGTAACAGTTCAGAGGCGCACAGCGAAATGGTTCTCTGATAGACTTCAGACAGAATTGGTTTACTTTATCTGAATGGGCTGAATAACCGCCCCGGGCGGCTTTGGCGCACTCCACCGTACATACATTATGGCATCGCAATGAAACTAATTACACAAGTTACGCAGCAACGCAAAACCCTTGAGCACGCCGTGGCCCAGGCGCTGGAGCTGGCTTCCGGCAAGGCGGATGGCGCGGAAGTTGCCGTTACCAAAACCACCGGGATTAGTGTCAGCACGCGCTATGGTGAGGTCGAAAACGTAGAATTCAACAGCGACGGGGCCCTGGGGATCACCGTCTACCACCAGAACCGTAAAGGCAGCGCCTCGTCTACCGATCTCAGCCCGGAGGCGATTGCGCGTACCGTGCAGGCGGCGCTGGATATTGCCCGCTACACCAGTGAAGATCCCTGTGCCGGGGTGGCGGACAAGGATCTGCTGGCCTATGAGGCCCCGGATCTTGATCTGTTCCACCCGCAGGAAGTGGACGCAGATCGCGCCATTGAGCTGGCCTCCCGGGCGGAGCAGGCCTCTCTGAAGGCCGATAAACGCATCACCAATACCGAAGGGGGCAGTTTTAACAGCCACTACGGCATTAAAGTGTTCGGTAACAGCCACGGCATGCTGCAAAGCTACTGCTCTACCCGCCACTCCCTGTCCAGCTGTGTGATTGGTGAAGAGAACGGCAGCATGGAGCGCGATTACGCATACACCATCAGCCGCACCATGGAGGGGCTGAAAAGCCCGGAATGGGTCGGGGAAGAGTGCGCCCGCCGCACCCTGGCACGCCTGGCACCGCGCAAACTCGCCACCATGAAAGCCCCGGTAATTTTTGCAGCGGAAGCCGCCACCGGCCTGTTTGGTCACCTGGTGGGGGCGATTGCCGGTGGGGCGGTGTATCGCAAATCTACCTTTCTGCTGGATGCACTGGGCCAGCAAATCCTGCCAGATTGGCTGACCATTGAAGAGCACCCCCATATACTGCAAGGTCTGGCCTCAACCCCGTTCGACAGTGAAGGGGTGCGTACTGAGCGCCGGGATATTGTTAAAGACGGCATACTCCGGCAGTGGCTGCTGACCAGCTACTCTGCCCGTAAGCTGGGGCTGAAAAGCACCGGCCACGCAGGCGGGATCCACAACTGGCGCATTGCCGGGCGCGGGCTGGATTTTGACGGCATGCTCAAAGAGATGGGCACAGGCCTGGTGGTGACTGAGCTTATGGGCCAGGGGGTGAGCGGCATCACCGGGGACTATTCCCGCGGGGCGTCCGGCTTCTGGGTTGAGAACGGGCAAATCCAGTACCCGGTGAGCGAGATAACCATTGCCGGAAACCTGAAAGATATGTGGCGCAACATCGTCACCACCGGGGATGATATTGAAACCCGCAGTAACATCCAGTGTGGTTCTGTGCTGCTGCCGGAGATGAAAATCGCCGGGCAATAATTTACCTGGCTGCGGCGCGGCCAGGCAGGCGCGGCGGGGGCGTTTCACCTGCATACCCAATCCCTGCCGCATCGACACCTCAGTAAACAACCATGCCCCCATGGGGGCACTATAAAAAGGGAAGCCGATGCGTAAAACACTCTTATCCATTCTGACCGCTTCAGCGGTGTTGTTCAGCAGTGCTGGTGTTCTGGCCCGGGACGTGGGCGAAGATATGGAAACCATCGCAAAGCACTACAGCGTGGTGCTGAAAACCGATGACGCAGCCAAAATGAAAGACGCGCTGCAGCAAATGCGCGTCGCCGCGGTGGATGCCCACCGGGGAACCCCGCCAAAGCTGGAGAAGCAGGATCACGACAGCCCGGACATGAAAGACTACCGCCACGGTATGGATCTGCTGATAGGCCAGATTGACGGAGCGCTGAAGCTGGTGGATGAGGGCAAAATTACCGAAGCCCGGGCCGCCGCCGAAGAGTTTAAAACCACCCGCAATACCTACCACAAGAAGTACCGCTAATTCCCCTGATGGCCGCCCCTGGCGGCCTGATCTTGCTTCCCCTTCACCGTTTATCTCACGGGGCGTTGCAGAACGTCTGAGGCTCATTATTACTCTCAGGCTAACAATGGTACGCCGCGCTTAATTGATGCATTTTCCCCCATAGCCCAGACTCACCTGCAGCGTTAAGCAATCAAAATGATTGGCTGAATCAGGAGGTTAATAATGTTATCTGGGCAAACGCCTGCGCGGGTCTGGAATTCGCGCCGTACTGAAAAGCAGCGCCGTAAAGCCCTGCTGCCGGTACAGGGCAAGGTGATCCCGACGGCTCACCTTGTCGACATGATGGAAAAACTGATCGCCCCCGGCGACCGGGTAGTTCTGGAGGGTAACAACCAGAAACAGGCTGATTTCCTCTCCCGCGCCCTGGCACAAGTCAGCCCGCAAAAAGTCCACGACCTGCACATGATCATGCCAAGTGTGGGTCGCCCTGAGCATCTGGATATCTTTGAAAAAGGGATTGCCCGTAAGCTGGACTTCTCCTTCTCCGGGACTCAGAGCCTGCGGATCTCCCAGCTGCTGGAAGACGGTTTACTGGAAATCGGTGCTATTCACACCTATATCGAGCTCTACTCCCGCCTGTATGTGGATCTGGCGCCGAATATCGCGCTGATCGCCGGTTTTAAAGCGGACCGTAACGGCAACCTGTACACCGGGGCCAGTACCGAAGATACCCCGGCGCTGGTTGAAGCGGCCGCCTTCCATGACGGTATTGTTATCGCCCAGGTGAATGAACTGGTAGATGACGACTGCGACCTGCCGCGGGTCGATATTCCGGGCTCCTGGATTGACTACGTGGTGGTGGCGGATAAGCCGTTCTTTATTGAGCCGCTATTCACCCGCGACCCACGCCTCATCAAACAAGAGCATATCCTGATGGCGATGATGGCCATTAAAGGAGTCTATGCAGAACACCAGGTACAGTCCCTGAACCACGGTATCGGTTTTAACACCGCGGCCATTGAACTGCTGCTGCCTACCTACGGTGAACAGCTCGGCCTGAAGGGCAAAATCTGTAAGCACTGGACCCTGAACCCGCACCCGACACTGATCCCCGCCATTGAAAGCGGCTGGGTGGAGAGCGTGCACTGCTTCGGCGGTGAACTGGGGATGGAAGAGTACATCCGCGCCCGCCCGGACGTGTTCTTTACCGGTGCCGACGGCTCCATGCGCTCTAACCGCGCGTTCTGCCAGCTGGCGGGTCAGTACGCCATAGATATGTTTATCGGCTCGACACTGCAGGTCGACGGGGAGGCGAACTCCTCCACGGTGACCCGTGGCCGCCTTTCCGGGTTTGGTGGTGCGCCCAATATGGGGCACGACCCCCACGGTCGCCGCCACGCGACCCCGGCCTGGCTGAATATGATAACCGAGCCGGACCCGATGAAACGCGGGAAAAAGCTGGTGGTCCAGATGGTGGAAACCTTCCAGGCCGGGGTAAAACCCACATTTGTGGAGACCCTGGAAGCGGTTGAGGTGGCGAAAACCAGCGGAATGCCGCTGGCGCCGGTGATGATTTACGGCGATGACGTCACCCACGTTCTGACCGAAGAAGGCCTGGCCTATCTGTACCGGGCTAAAGATATGGAAGAGCGCCGCGCCATGGTGGCCGCCGTTGCCGGGATCACCGACATCGGCCTGGGGGTTGATCCCCGGCGGGTGGCTGAGCTGCGCCGCAGCGGCAAAGTGCTGTTCCCGGAAGATATGGGGATCCGCCGCAGCGATGCGACCCGCTCCCTGCTGGCTGCCAGCAGTGTGGCGGACCTGGTGGAATGGTCCGGTGGCCTTTATAACCCGCCTGCCAAATTCCGGAGCTGGTAATGAAACTGCAACCACAGACTCACGCTGAGGAGTGCGCCAGCTGGCTGGCCGCCCGCGCCACAGCGTCCCTGATAGACGAAGCGCGGCTTAGCCCGAAGCCGGGTCTCGTGGACAGCCGGGGAAACGGGGCGCACAGGGATCTCTCTCTGGCGCTGATGGAGCGCTCAGCGCACAGCCTCACCCCGACGTTTCATCAACTGGCATTACAAAGCTGGTTGCGTCCTGTGGACATTGCCTTGCGGGAAACCGTCGGGCGTCTGGGGCGGGAAGGGGAGCGCGCGATGATGCAGGCCACCGGCGGGGTGAATACCCACCGGGGCGCTATCTGGGCGCTTGGTTTACTGGTCAGCGCCAGCGCCATGCTCGGCGCCGGGGCCAGCAGCCACCAGGTGGCCCGGCGGGCAGCGATGCTGGCACAACTGCCAGACAGCGCCGCCCCCAGAGTGTTCAGCAACGGGCTGCGCGCCACTCACCGTTACCGGGTGCCCGGCGCCCGGGAAGAGGCCACAAGCGGCTTTCCGCACATTATGACGCGGGCACTGCCGCAACTGCGGCAAAGCCGGGCCAGGGGCAGCCGCGAGTGTGAGGCACGCCTGGATGCGCTGATGGCGGTGATGACCTCCCTGAGCGATACCTGCGTGCTGAACCGCGCCGGTATGCCGGGGCTGGAAGCCATGCAAAACGGTGCCCGGGCGGTGCTTGCGGCGGGGGGCTGTGCAACAGTGCCCGGCCGCCAGGCGCTGGCCCGGCTGGATGACCGGATGCTGGCGCTCAATGCCTCACCGGGTGGCGCCGCCGATTTACTGGCCGCCACGCTGTTTCTCGACAGTATCAGTAACCCGCAGGTCGCCCAATTACCAAATTAAGAAGGTGTTATGGAACAGATTACATTGTCATTTCCTGCCAGCCGTTCCCTGAGCGGTAGAGCGCTGGCCGGGGTGGTGGGATCCGGTGATATGGAAGTGTTATTCACCGCAGACCAGGGGCAGACGCTCACCGTTGAAATTACCACCTCCGTTGATAACAGCACCGGCCGCTGGAACGCCCTGTTCGACCGGCTGAGCAAACTGAACGGTTTGCCGTCCGGCCTTATGACGATCCACGACTTCGGGGCCACGCCCGGCGTTGCCCGTATTCGTATCGAACAGGTCTTTGAGGAGGTGAGCCATGCGTAACGATCCCAGTTTTATTGAATTAAGAGCGCGCCAGCGCGCCAGAGCCCTGCTGGACGACGGCAGCTACCGCGAGTTGCTGGATCCCTTTGATGAAATCATCTCCCCGTGGTTAGGGCCCCAGGGCATTGTGCCCCAGGCCGACGACGGGATGGTGGTTGCCAAAGGGACCATTAACGGCAAACCGTCCGTTGTGATTGCCATTGAAGGGGCGTTCCAGGGGGGCAGTATGGGCGAAGTGTCCGGGGCCAAAATGGCTGCGGCACTGGAGCTGGCTGCGGAAGATAACCGCAACGGCATCCCGACCCAGGCGGTACTGTGCCTTGAAACCGGTGGCGTACGTTTACAGGAGGCCAACCTTGGCCTTGCGGCCATTGCCGACATTCACGCCGCCATTGTTGACCTGCGCCGCTATGCGCCGGTGGTGGGGATTGTGGCCGGTACGGTGGGCTGCTTTGGCGGGATGTCTATCGCTGCGGCGTTGTGCAGTTACCTGGTGGTCACCCGTGAAGCCCGTCTGGGCCTGAACGGCCCGCAGGTTATCGAACAGGAAGCGGGGATCGAAGAGTATGACTCCCGGGACCGTCCGTTTATCTGGAGTATGACCGGTGGCGAAGTGCGCTATCAGAGCGGGCTGGTAGATGCCCTGGTCGGGGACGGTATCCACGCGGTAAAACAGGCGATGAACACCCTGCTGGACAAAGGCGTGCGCCGCGAAGAGCGCACGGACAAATACCCGTGGTTCCTTGAACATCTGTCCCGCTTCGATACCCGCCAGCAGGCGGATACCGCCCGGATCACCGCGTTTTTTGCAGGGGAGGAAAAATAATGAACCAGGAACTGAGCCGTGGTGCCCTGTGGCTGGAAAAACTGGCACCCAACGCCCCGCGTCTGGAGGGGCTGTGCGCATCGGTACAGGTTGCTGATGGCGAACTGAACGGCGAAACGGCGCGCTTTATTGCCGTGGTGCCGGATGCCCATAACCATTTCCCGCGTGCCGCCGGGGGCGAGGTGGGCCTGCTGGAAGGCTGGACCCTTGCCAAAGTGGTCAGCGACACCATCGCCGCCGATGCACAACGGGCCGTAAAACGCCCGATCATCGCGGTGATTGATGTGCCAAGCCAGGCTTATGGCCGCCGGGAAGAGGCCTTCGGGATCCACCAGGCGCTGGCCGGGGCGGCCGCGGCATATGCTAACGCCCGCCTGGCAGGCCACCCGGTAATTGGCCTGATTGTGGGCAAAGCCATGTCCGGGGCGTTCCTCGCCCACGGCTACCAGGCGAACCGCCTGATTGCCCTTAACGACAGCGGCGTACTGATCCACGCCATGGGGAAAGCGTCAGCGGCGCGCATCACGCTGCGTACCGTGGAATCCCTGGAGGCCCTGGCGGCCACTATCCCGCCGATGGCCTATGACATCAGCAACTACGCCACCCTGGGGCTGCTCTCGTCACTGCTGAATGTGACCAGCGCCACGGCGCCAGATAGCGACGATCTGGCGCTGGTAAATAACACCCTGATACAGGCCGTGGCGCAGGCCCGTCAGGACGCAACCCTGAAGAGCCGCCTGGGGGCGAAAAACCGCCACAGCTCATCGCTGGTACGCGAGCGCATGCGCGCAAGCTGGTAATTCACCGGCAACTGCCCGACGACAAATACCTGCCGGACATCAAACCAACCTGGCGGGCACTGGTGTGCCTGCCGGGAAGGCTGCTGCCGAAAAATAATAATCATCGCTTTATTTCCGTATTTTTTTAACTACAGGTGAAGTTATGACTTATGTAATTATTCATGCGCTCGCCCCTATTTTTGTCATCATGCTGCTGGGGTTCTGGGCCGGGAAGACAAAAAAGGTGGATAACCAGAATGTCTCTCTGCTGAATGTGTTTGTAATGGATTTTGCCCTGCCCGCCGCCCTGTTCAGTGCGACGGTGCAGACCCCCTGGGTCGGGATTATTGCCCAGTCGCCGCTGCTACTGATCCTGACACTCTCCATGTGGATCACCTATGCCGCCGTCTATTTCCTCTCCGTTAAGGTCTTTAAAAAATCCCCGCAGGATGCCGCAGTATTGACCCTGACCGTCGCACTTCCCAACTATGCGGCGCTGGGGCTGCCTATCCTCGGCAGTGTGCTGGGAGAGGGCCCGTCCACATCCCTGTCTGTGGCGGTCTCTATCGCCTGTGGCTCCGTGCTACTGACCCCGTTCTGCCTGCTTATTCTTGAGCGTGAAAAAGCCCGCGCCGCCGGTGAAAACCAGGGCTCGACCCTGTCAATGTTGCCGGTACTGATGTGGCGCTCACTGAAAAACCCGATTGTCTGGGGCCCGCTGCTGGGGGTTATCCTCTCGGCCATCGGCATTAAAATGCCGGATCTGGTGCTGTACGCGCTGAAACCTCTCGGCCTTGCCGCCACGGCCGCCGCACTGTTCCTGACCGGGGTTATCCTCTCTGCCCGTAAGCTGAAAATAAACGCGGTGGTTATTCTTGCAACCCTGACCAAGCTGCTTATCCAGCCGGCTATCGCCTGGGTGCTGGTGGTTATCTTCGGGATCCAGGGGCCGGTTGCTGTTACCGGTGTGCTGATGATTGCGCTGGCCGCCGGCTTCTTTGGGGTGGTGTTTGGTAACCGTTTTGGCGTGCAGTCCCCGGATGCTGAAGCCGTGCTGTTATTCAGCTCTATTCTGAGCATCCTCAGCCTGCCGCTGTTTATCTCGTTAACATCAGGAATGTAATGATGACAGTGACACCCCGCGCCCACGATCTGCTGTGGCTGGACAGTAATACCCCCCCGCAAGGGATAACCGACCCCTGGGTGGCGGAATACTGGCACTGCGGATTACCGGTCGTGGTGCGGCGTGACACCGACCCGCAGGGCCGGATCCCGGTGGGCATCCGGGGGGCGACGCGCGCTCAGCGCGCCGCAGGCTGGGTGGCCCCCCGCCGGGTTGTCCGGGTGGTGACCCCGGAGCAACTTTCCCGGCCCGCCGTACTGGCCTCGTCGCCCTATGGGCAAATGGCCCCCCTGCGGGCTGCCCGGCAACTGGCAGAGAGACCCTGGCCCTGGCAATGGGGCATTACCGGCAGTGTTGGTTATGCGCTGGCTACCGGGGCGGGGGTATTGCATGGCGACAGTGACCTTGATTTGACTATCCGGGCACCGCTGCCGCTGAGCCGTGCGTTGCTGGAAACCTGGCAGCGCCTGGTCTCCGGGCTTTCGTGCCGGGCGGACACCCAACTGGAAACCCCGGCCGGGGCCATTGCGCTTAATGAGTGGCTGCGTGATGGCCGCGGGCTGCTGAAAACCTGCCGGGGGCCGCGCCTGGTCCGCTCCCCCTGGCATGTGGAGGAGTAAGATGAAAACGGTATTTACCTTCCCGGGTCAGGGGACCCAGTATGCGGGCATGTTCCGGGGAATGCCGGATATTCACCGGCGCCTGGTCGTCGCCCGGGAGATCCTCGGGGATGAGCTGGACACCCTGGATACGGCACCGGCCCTGCAACATACCCGGGCGGTGCAACTGGCATTACTGATTGCCGGGGTCTGCTGGGCAGATGCTCTGACGGGCCGCCAGATTACGCCGGATATCGTCAGTGGCCTGTCCATCGGGGCCTATCCGGCGGCGGTGATTGCCGGGGCGCTGGATTTTCGCGACGCTCTGCATCTGGTGGCGTTACGTGGCGAGCTGATGGAGCGGGCCTACCCCCACGGCTACGGGATGACCGCCATCATGGGGCTGACCCGGGGCCAGGTGGAAAATATTGTGGCCGGTAGCGGGACATATATCGCCAACCTGAATGCCGAAACCCAGATAGTGATCGCCGGGCGCGATGATCAGATGGCGCAGGTTGCGCAACAGGCTCTGGCGCTGGGGGCGACCCGGGCGAAACGGCTGGCGGTGAGCGTGCCTTCCCACTGTGCGCTGCTCGATGCGCCCGCCAGCCAGCTGGCGCAGGCGTTCCGGAAGGTAACCCTCCGCCGCCCCCATTGTGCTTATCTGAGCGGCAGCAGTGCCCGGGTCTTATGGCAGCCGGAGCGGATAGCTGACGATCTGGCGTTTAATATGGCGCGCACCATGCACTGGGAAGAGGCGATGATCGCCGCCCGGGAGCGGGAAGGGCGCCTGGCAATAGAGATGCCGCCGGGGGGGATCCTGACCTGCCTGACCCGCCAGGCCCACTGGGAGGGAGAGGCCATCTCCCTTGAGCGCAGCGGTGTGGATGTGGCCTGCCATCTGTACCGGCGCCTGGCGCGCTAGGGGGCGAGGTGATTCTCCGGCTGGTCGCGGGCATACATCCGGCCTTCGGCCACCAGCGCCAGCAGATTCGGATCCCGCTCGCGGTTACGGGCGAACACCATGCCGATTTGCTGGCGCATCTGGTATTCCGGGGCCAGTTTCACCATCCGGACCGAGTCCGCATACATTTTATGCATTCTGCCGGGCACCAGCGTCAGCCCCACACCCGCCTGCACCAGGCTCAGCATGGAGAAGATATCGTTCACCCGGGTGATGATTTGCGGTTCAAACCCGGCAATATGGAAGGCTTCCTGGAATCCGTTGTAAGTGGCGAACCCTTCCGCCAGGGAGACAAATTTGCTCTGCTCATACTGGCGCAGATCCGCCTGATGGCGCTTGTTAATTTTGTCGCTGACCGGCATCGCAAGGTAGATATCGTCATGGAACAGCGGCAGCACTTCAAAAATAGCGTGGTCAATTTCACCGGCAGAAATTGAAATCAGCACCGCGTCCAGCTGGTTATCTTCCAGCATGCGCAACAGAGTCTGGTTTGACCCCATGGTGAGATCCATCTCGACCTGCGGGCGGCGCAGTTTCATCCCCATGATAAGCCGGGGAATGGTCTCCAGGGTGAGCGAGTACAAGGTGCCGATGCGCAACCGGCCCTGTCCCACACCGGCCACTTTGCGCGTCTCCTCAATGGCGCGGGTCATCAGCGCCATCACCTCTTTGCTGCTCTCCAGCAGGGACCAGGCGGCGGGCAGTGCCACCAGGTTGCGCCCCTTGTGCATAAACAGCGGGCAACGAATTCCCTCTTCCAGGCTGTGCAGCGCCCGGTGTACGCTGACGCCGCTTATCCCCATGGCTTCTGCCGCCCGGGCAATGTTGCCGCTCTCCATAAACGTCATAAAGATTTCCAGCTTACGGAAGGTCACTTCGTCGTTAATTTCTGATTTCATTCCCGGTAATACCCTGTCGGAGCCGGGAAGCCGGCCCGCTGTTTGTCATCGTCAGCATGAATGAGCGTAATACAAAACTTGCACTGGCTCCCAAATACCAGTGGATCGTATCTTTTTTAAAACGCGCAATCTTTGCCATAACCGGTGATGTACATCACATTAATCCAGCATAATCTGTCAATTACTCCCCTGTTTGTGGGGCAGATCACTGCTCTGGCTGCTATTTCCACTTTGAAGTGGAAAACAACTCGCTACACACCCAGGCCCCCCGCCGGTAGTTTCTTCCTATACTTTTTTTCTACTCACATGCTTAAGGGACAACCAGTGAATAACGAAACGGCAGTAGTGAAAAACACCGCTCCGGAGCAGTCAGCCGCGATTGAACAGCTGGCTGAGCAGGCGCTGTCCTGGGTCTTCGATTTGCTGAAAAGCCACCATATCGTGCCCAATGCGGTGCAGAAGCAGATGCTTGAATCCCATGTCCGCGCAATGGCTCACCGTTCTGTAACGGGCGAACCGCTGCCGGAAGTTGATGCCAGCTTGTTTGATGAAATCTCAGAAGATTCTCTCAACATGGCCAAACAAATTGTCGCGCACTTTGGCAACCTGCCGGTGGAAGAGGCGTGGCTGCTGTCCGTGCATTTCGAAGTTGCAAAAGACAACCTTTAATTTCAGGAGCAAAACATGAGTCAAATTACAGTCGTTATTGGTGATCGTCTGGGTAAAGGTCAGAAAGTGGCAGCCGGGGTGGAAAAAGCCGGTGGTCGCGCGGTGGTTGTACCGGGTATGGCTGCGGATATGAAACTGGGCGACGCCATGAAAGCAGAGAACGCCACGTTCGGTATCTCCTTTTGCGGCAGCGGCGGCGCAGGTGCGATTACCGCTCAGAATAAACATGGCTACAAAGCGAAATACGGCATGCGCTCTGTAGATGAAGGTGTTACCGCGATTAACGAAGGCTGCAACGTGCTGGGCTTCGGGTTTATGGACAAAGAAGAACTCGGTGAGCGCCTGGTGCAGGCCTGGCAGAAGAAATACGGCCAGTGAGTATGAAAGAACAATTCACCACCACGGTGAGTGTCAGCGGCAAAGGCGACAGTAAAGAGAAAGCCTTTGCCGACGCCCTGAACAAAGTTCAGGGCAGCGTGATGAAGTCCTCACCTCATATCTTACTGCGTATTGAGCCACAGGACGTGAAGGTGGTCAGTGCGCAGGTTACGGCGCGCAAAGAGGCATTTTTATTTTTCTTTTTGCGCCGGGAAAGACGCACATTCAGCGTAACGCTGGATGTCACCGTCAGCGTGACGGCTATCAATCTCGACAAAGTGGAGTTCGCCACGCAATAACCACCGCACCACCAATAGAAGGTTCAGACGAATGTTTTTAATAATATTAATAAAATCACTCATCATCGGGGCCCTGGTGGGCGTCGGCGTGGGGGCAGGGGCGGCGCGTATGTTCCATGCGCCTACCACTCAGGGCATGGGCGCCTTTCGTACACTGGGGGAGTTGAACTCCTGTGAGGGCGATCCGGCATCGCATTTCTCTTTTGGGCTCGGCTTCTTCTTCAACGCCTGGGCATCCTCTGTGGCGGCCGGTTCTTTTACCCAGGACGTTGACCACCGCATTATCCCGAACTGGGGCGCCGCTGCCCTGATGATTAAAAACCGCAATGTCGGTGAAACCCTGCACGATCCCCGCAAAATGGCTATCGCCTGCGGCATTATCGGCATGATTGTGGTGGCGTTCCTTAACGTGACTGCCTCCTCCGTACCGGAAGCGCTGCAAATTACCGCCGTTAAAGTGCTGGTGCCGGCAGCAAACCTGCTGGTGAACACCGTGATGCCGGTGATTTTCTGGCTGGCAGCGATTGATGCGGGTAAAAAATCCGGCTTCTGGGCAACCGTATTCGGTGGTGCTGCGCAGATGATCATGGGTAACGCCGTACCGGGCCTGGTACTGGGGATCCTGATCGGTAAGGGTGTGGAAGAGAGCGGCTGGAACCACGTGACCAAAGTGATGATGGTGGCCATTGTGGCGCTGTTTGTCCTGAGTGGCTTCTTCCGTGGCTTCGACATGAAGATGATCGAATCCTTCCATCTCACTGTGCCGAACTGGCTGGAGATGATCCACAACGGCCTGAGCGGCAAGTAACCGGGGAAATTTATGGAACAGAATAAGAATTTTTGGTACGCGGACTGGTCATTCCCGATCTTTGTCGGTCTGCTGTCTGCCGGCGTGTTCGCCGGGACCCATATGTACTATCTGTACGGCATTGGCGCATTCAACGAAGTGGCATTTGTTTCCATGCTGCGCGCCGGGATGGATACCGGGGCTTACGGGGCCGTTGCGGCCTTCGGGGCCAGCTTCCTGTTTGCCCGTATCATCGAAGGCTCCCTGGTGGGGATCCTGGATATCGGTGGGGCTATCCAGACCGGTATCGGCCTTGGGGTTCCTGCCCTGCTGCTGGGTGCCGGGATAATCTTCCCGGTGGCGAACTTTGCCGCCTCACTGGCGACCGGCATGATTCTGGGACTGGCTATTGGTTACATCATCATTCTGGCGCGTAAATTCACCATCAACCAGAGTGACTCCACCTACGGGGCGGATGTCATGATGGGGGCCGGTAACGCCTCTGGCCGCTTCCTTGGTCCGTTGATTATCCTCAGCGCGATGACCGCATCTATTCCTATCGGGATCGGTTCGCTGGTGGGTGCACTGCTGTTCTACCTGTGGCAGAAGCCTATCACCGGTGGGGCGATTCTCGGGGCGATGCTGCTGGGCTCTATCTTCCCGGTAGCCATCTGATTGTCCATACGGGCGCTGCGGCGCCCGGTATTTCAGGAGCCGTTGTATGTATGATTTACTGATTCGTAATGCCCGCCTGGCGGACGATGTTGTAACTGATATCGCCATACAGGACGGGCGGATTGCCGCACTGGGGCAGACAGAATCCGGCGCGACAACGGTGGTGGATTTGCAGGGTAAGCACTATGTCAGCGCAGGCTGGATTGACTCTCACGTACACTGCTATCCCAACTCGCCGATTTATCACGATGAACCGGACAGCGTGGGGATCGCCACCGGGGTGACCACGGTTATCGACGCCGGAAGCACCGGCGCAGACGATATTGATACCTTCTACGCACTGACCCGCAAAGCCAGCACCGATGTCTATGCCCTGCTTAACATCTCCCGGGTGGGGCTGATTGCCCAGAACGAACTGGCAAACATGGACAATATTGATGCCGACGCGGTGCGTGATGCCGTGGCGCGCTACCCGGATTTTATTGTCGGCCTGAAAGCGCGGATGAGCAGCAGCGTGGTGGGCGACAACGGCATTGAGCCGTTAAAACGCGCCAAAGCGTTCCAGCAGGAGAACGGTAACCTGCCGCTGATGGTGCATATCGGCAATAACCCGCCGAACCTTGATGAAATTGCCGACTTGCTCACCAGCGGGGACATCATCACCCACTGCTATAACGGCAAACCTAACCGTATTCTGACCCCGGAAGGGGAGCTGCGCACCTCCATAACCGCAGCGCTGCGCCGTGGTGTCCGGCTTGATGTGGGCCACGGGACCGCCAGCTTTAGCTTTGAAGTGGCCCGGCGGGCCATTGCCATGGGGATCCTGCCCCACACCATCAGCTCTGATATTTACTGCCGCAACCGCATTGACGGGCCGGTACACAGCCTGGCGGCGGTAATGTCGAAATTCCTTGCCATCGGTATGAGCCTGCCTCAGGTGATTGACTGCGTGACCACCCATGCGGCAGAGGGGCTGAATCTGGCGGAAAAAGGCCGCCTGGCCGTGGGGAAAACGGCGGATCTGACCATTTTTGACCTGCGCCAGCAGCCTGTAGTGCTGACCGATGCCGACAACAACACATTAGCCGCCAGCCAGCAGCTGGTAGCCCTGGCGGCGGTACGCGCCGGGAACTGGTTTACTACCCAACAGGGGAAAGCGGAACATGTCTTCGATTTATGAGAAATACAATTTAAAACAAGTGATTAACGCATCCGGGCGGATGACCATCCTTGGGGTGTCTACCCCACGACCAGAAGTGGTTGAGGCGATGGTCACCGGGGTTAACCACTATTTTGAGATGAAAGATCTGGTTAACAAGACCGGCGAGTACATTGCCGGGCTGCTGGGCACCGAAGGGGCCGTTGTGGTGGCCTGCGCCTCTGCCGGTATTGCCCAGTCGGTGGCGGCGGTACTGGTCAAAGACAGCGACTGGCTGCTGGAAAACCTGCACGTGACCCCGGTTGAGAATAACGAAATCGTCCTGCCCAAGGGCCACAACGTGAACTTTGGTGCCCCGGTCGGCACCATGGTGGCGCTGGGGGGCGGTAAGCTGGTGGAAGCAGGCTACGCCAATGAGTGCTCCGCAGAGCAGCTGGCGGCGGCTATCACACCGCGCACCGCGGCTATTTTGTATATCAAATCCCACCACTGCGTGCAGAAAAGCATGCTCAACGTGGCCCAGGCCGCCGCAGTGGCGCAGCAGCATAATCTGCCGCTGATTGTGGATGCCGCCGCAGAAGAAGATTTACAGCGTTACTACCACGACGGGGCCGACCTGGTTATCTACAGCGGAGCCAAAGCCATCGAAGGGCCCACCAGTGGCCTGGTGGTGGGTAAGAAACAGTATGTGGAGTGGGTGAAGCGCCAGTCCGGCGGTATCGGCCGCGCCATGAAGGTGGGCAAAGAGGGGATCCTCGGCCTGACCACGGCCATTGAGTATTACCTCAGCGCCACCAAAGAGAGCGGGGCGCAGATGGTCGAAAAAATGACCCCGTTTATTGAGGCGCTGAACGGGCTGCCCGGCGTCAGTGCCCGGGTGGTGTGGGACTCTGCCGGGCGCGATATCGCGCGCACCGAAATCAAGTTTGATGAAGCCCGGACCGGTGTTCCCACTGGCACCCTGGTCGAGCAGCTCAAACAGGGCGAGTACGCCATCTACTTCCGTGGTTACAAAGCCAATGAAGGCATTATTGAAGCTGATGTACGCAGTGTGACTGCCGATCAGCTGGCTATTATTTCCCGCCGTATCGGCGAGTGTTTACAGGAGAACCAGGCATGAAATTAACCCCCCATTTTTACCGCGATCGCGTCTGTCTGAATGTGCTGGCGGGCTCTAAAGCCAACGCCCGGGACATTCACCAGGCCGCTGAGGGGCATGTGCTGGTGGGCGTGTTATCGAAAAACTACCCGGACGTTGCCAGCGCCGTGGCGGATATGCGCGAATACGCCGCGCTTATCGATAACGCCCTGTCTGTCGGGCTCGGGGCCGGGGATCCGAACCAGTCAGCCATGGTGAGCGAAATCTCCCGCCAGGTTCAGCCGCAGCACGTCAACCAGGTGTTCACCGGTGTGGCGACCAGCCGGGCCCTGCTGGGCCAGGATAAGACCGTGGTCAACGGGCTTATCTCGCCGACCGGGACAGTGGGCATGGTGAAAATCTCTACCGGCCCGCTGAGCAGCACCGCGCCGGACGGTATCGTGCCGGTTGATACCGCCATTGCTATGCTTAAAGATATGGGCGGCAGCTCGGTAAAATATTTCCCGATGGGCGGGCTTAAGTGCCGTGATGAGTACCAGGCGGTGGCCGAAGCCTGTGCCCGGAATGATTTCTGGCTGGAGCCGACCGGCGGTATCACGCTGGAAAACTACAGCGAAATCCTGAAAATCGCGCTGGATGCCGGTGTCAGCCGCGTTATCCCGCATATTTACAGCTCAATTATCGATAAAGCCAGCGGCGATACCCGCCCGGAAGATGTCCGGACCCTGCTGGCAATGACCAAACAACTGCTCGGTTAACGCGGTTGTCACCCGGGTGCACGGCGGACTACCGGCGATGCACCCGGCGCGGTATGCTGTTACTGCCTACTACACAAGGAAAATACCGTGCGATTCCCGAATCAACGTCTGTCTCAGTTGTTCGATATGCTACAAAACGAGACCCTGCCTCAGGACGAGCTGGCTCTACGACTGGCTGTCTCTACCCGTACCGTGCGTGCCGATATTGCCGCACTTAATGCGCTACTGCTGGATCACGGCGTACAGTTTGTACTGAACCGCGGCGCCGGGTATCAGATCCGGGTCATCGATGCCGGGCGCTATGCGGCATTACAGGCCGAGCAGCCCCGCCAGTTACGCACGCCCAGAACCTCAGCAGAGCGCGTGCACTATTTGCTGGTCCGTTTTCTTACTTCCGCTTTCTCACTCAAACTGGAGACGCTGGCCGAAGAGTGGTTTGTCAGCCGCGCCACATTACAGAGCGATATGGCAGAGGTAAGAGAGTGGCTCACCCGCTACAACCTGACCATTGAAACCCGCCCGCGCTACGGCATGAAATTGTTCGGTAGCGAGATGTCGATTCGCGCCTGCCTGACAGACCTGCTCTGGCAGCTGTGGCAGGAAGACGCCAGCAACCCGCTACTGGAAGAGGCGCTGGATACCGGGGTTCAGGCCCGGCTGGCGGCACCACTACAGCACTGTTTCAGCCAGTCCCGGGTGCGCCTGACCGACGAAGGCGAGCAGTTTATCTGCCTGTACTGCGCGGTGGCCGTGCGGCGCATCAGCGAGGGCTACCCCCTGAGCGACTTCAGCGCCGACGATGTGGACGAATCCGTGCGTGAAGCGGCCCGGGCCGTGGCGCGGGTGTTGCAGCAGCAGGCGGGTAAACCGCTGTCTGCCGCTGAAGAGCACTGGCTGCGGGTGCATATTGCCGCGCGCCAGATCCTCGAATCCGCCCCCAGCGCCATTAACGCAGACGACGGGGAAGCGCTGGTGAACTACATTCTGCGCTATATCAACAGCAACTATAACTACAACCTGCTGACCGATAAGCAACTCCATGCGGACCTGCTTACCCATATCAAAACCATGATCACCCGGGTGCGCTACCAGATAAACATCCCCAACCCGCTGCTGAGCAATATCAAGCAGCATTATCCGCTGGCCTGGGACATGACCCTGGCGGCGGTGAGCAACTGGGGGAAATATACCCCCTATACCATCAGTGAAAATGAAATCGGCTTTCTGGTATTGCATATCGGCGTCGGGCTGGAGCGTCATTACAACATTGGCTATGAGCGCCACCCCCGGGTATTGCTGGTGTGCGATACGGGCAACTCCACGGTGCGCATGATTCAGGCCATGCTGCTGCGTAAATACCCTCAGCTGGAGGTTACCCGGATCATCGCCCTGCGGGATTATGAGCAGCTGAGCGAGGTGGACGAAGACTTTGTGATAACCACCGCGCGGCTGGATGAAAAAAACAAACCCACGGTGCTGATGTCGCCTTTTCCCACCGAATACCAGCTGGAGCAGATTGGCAAACTGGTGCTGGTGGACAGAACCCGGCCACGCATGCTGGAGAAGTTCTTCGACGCCAGCCACTTTATGATTGTTGACCAGCCCATAAGCCGCGAGGCGCTGTTTGAAAAGCTGAGCCACCAGCTGGAGGCCGAAGGTTATGTGGGCCCTGATTTTCTCGACTCTGTAACCGAGCGTGAAGAGATAGTCAGCACCATGCTCGGGGACGGGATTGCCCTGCCGCACTCGCTGGGGCTGCTGGCCCACAAAACCGTGGTCTATACGGTGCTGGCCCCGGAGGGGATCCCCTGGGGGGAAGAGACGGCCCACGTGGTGTTCCTGCTGGCTATCAGCAAAAGCGAATACGAAGAGGCGATGGGGATCTACGAGCTGTTTGTCACCCTACTGCGGGAGCGGGCGGTGCCACGTTTGCAGGCCAGTAAAGATTTTGCCAGCTTTAAGGCTGTGGCGATTGAGTGCCTGAGCCGGTTGTAGCAGAGGCTCAGGCAGCGCAGGGCCGGAACGTTAGCGCAGGTGGTGGACCACCTGATTACTGCTGCCGCGCCAGATAAGCGACGGATCGCGCAGATCCTGCACGAACTTGCCATCCACCAGGGTGTTAATCAGATCAACCACCTCCATCTGGGCCGGGGTCAGCTCTTCGAGCTTATACCCGGTCCACACCCAGATATCTTTCCCCGGGCATTCTTCCCGCACCCGACGCACCAGATGCAGAACATCCGGTACGTTCTGCGGGTGCAGCGGATCGCCGCCGGAGAGCGACAGCCCCTGGTGCTTCACCCGGGTGTCGTTAAGATCGCGGATAATCTGATCTTCCATCTCCCGGGTGAAGTGGACGCCGGAATTCAGGCGCCAGGTGCTCTTGTTATAGCAACCGGGGCATTCGTGGACGCAACCGGCCACGAACAGGGTACAACGGGTGCCAGGCCCGTTGACCACATCCACCGGGTAATACTGATGGATATTCATAATCAGCCAATCTGCCCGGCACCGAGGTGTTTCACGCGGCGTTTAACCTCTTCCTGCTTACCGGCGTTAAACGGGCGGGCATCCGGGCTGCCCAGGTAGCCACACACCCGGCGGATAACCGACACGCGCGCCGCGTCATGGTTGCCGCATTTCGGGCAGGTGAAGCCTTTGCTGGTGCAGTCGAACTCGCCGGTAAAACCGCATTCGTAGCATTCGTCTATCGGGGTGTTGGTGCCGTAGTAAGGCACGTGCTGGTAGCTGTAGTCCCAGACATCTTCCAGCGCCCGCAGGTTGTGCTGAATGTTCGGATACTCACCGTAGCAGATAAACCCGCCGTTGCTGATGGGCGGATAGGCCGCTTCAAAGTCCAGCTTGTCATACGGATTCACTTTCTTTTCCACATCAAGGTGGAAGCTGTTGGTGTAGTAGCCTTTGTCGGTCACACCCGGGACGATACCGAATTCAGCCGTATCCAGGCGGCAGAAACGGTCGCACAGGTTTTCGCTCGGAGTGCTGTAGAGGCTAAAGCCGTAGCCGGTTTCTGCTTTCCAGTCATCCACCGCTTTACGCAGGCGGCTGACAATGGCAATGGCCTTCTGGCGCAGTTCTTCACTGTCGTAGACGTGCTGATTGCCGGAGAGCGCATTAATGGTTTCGTGGATCCCGATATAGCCCAGCGAGATAGACGCACGGCCGTTTTTGAAAATCTCCGATACGTTGTCGTCCGCTTTCAGGCGCACGCCGCAGGCCCCTTCCATGTACAGGATCGGTGCTACCCGGGCCTTCACCCCTTCCAGACGGGCGATGCGGGTCATCAGGGCGCGTTTTGCCAGCGCCAGACGATCGTCAAGCAGGGACCAGAAAGTCGCCTCATCCCCTCTGGCTTCCAGGGCGATGCGCGGCAGGTTCAGGCTGATAACCCCGAGGTTGTTACGCCCTTCGTGGATTTGCTCGCCGTTTTCTTCATAAACGCCGAGGAAGCTGCGACAGCCCATCGGGGTTTTAAAGGAGCCGGTCACCTTCACCACCTGGTCGTAGTTGAGGATATCCGGGTACATGCGCTTGCTGGCGCACTCCAGAGCCAGTTGTTTAATGTCGTAGTTGGCATCGCCAAATTTGTGGTTCAGACCATCGCGAATGGCAAATACCAGTTTCGGGAAGACCGCGGTTTTGCGGTTTTTACCCAGCCCGGCAATGCGGTTGCGCAGAATAGAGGTCTGGATCATCCGGCATTCCCAGCTGGTGCCAAGCCCGAAGCCAAAGGTGACAAACGGGGTTTGTCCGTTGGCGGTGTGCAGGGTGTTGACTTCATATTCCAGTGACTGGAATGCGTCGTAGCACTCTTTTTCTGTGCGGGCGTGGGCGTAGCCTTCGATATCCGGAATTTGCCACTCTTGCGCGGTTTTACGGTGTTTTTCGAAGCTGGCAGTGACAAACGGCGCCAGCACTTCGTCAATACGGTTAATGGTGGTGCCGCCGTAAATATGGCTGGCAACCTGGGCAATAATCTGTGCGGTGACCGCCGTGGCGGTGGAAATGGACTTTGGCGGCTCAATTTCCGCGTTGCCCATTTTAAACCCGAGGGTCAGCATGCCTTTGAGGTCAATGAGCATGCAGTTGAACATCGGGAAGAAGGGGGAGTAGTCCAGATCGTGGTAATGGATGTCGCCACGTTCATGGGCCAGCACAATATCGCGCGGCAGCAGGTGCTGTTTGGCGTAGTGTTTTGCCACAATACCGGCCAGCAGATCGCGCTGGGTCGGGATAACTTTGCTGTCTTTGTTGGCGTTTTCGTTGAGCAGCGCAGAGTTGGTCTGCTCGACCAGGCCACGGATCTCCTGGTTCAGCTGGCCGCGTTTTTCCCGGGCGATATCGCGGTCGTGGCGATACTCAATATAAGCACGGGCCAGTTGTTTGTACGGGCCGGACATGAGCTGGTTTTCGACCGCGGTCTGGATCTCATGGATATCAACCTGGCTGCGGTTGGCCATCTGGTCCTTAACGACATTTGCGACGGTGGCGCAATAGTCTGCGTCATCGACTCCCGCTGCTTTAGCTGCACGCAGGATTGCAGCCTGAATGCGCTCTGAATTGAAAGGTGCTTTGCACCCGTCGCGTTTCATCACATGCGGTGTCATGATCTCTCCATTTTAAAAACAGGTTATCCACATAAGCAGAAGAACACCCGGGAGGAGAAAACGCATGGCTGCCATTTACTTCCCCGGGACTGGCCCGTTTTATCCACAACGCTGCGTATCAGGTATTGTGGGCAACTGGTGACATTGTAGACTAAAAATACAATATATTGGGCCGGGGCGCATTTTAATGTCTATATGTAGTGACTTTCATCAAACATGTTTACGGTTTTATTGATGTAGGACAAGGTAAATCTGGCAGTACAGCGGTGGCGCGCCTCACGGCGGAGGATTATTTTGGTAAATAAATGGGTTAAAAAATAACCACATAAAAAGGCGGGTAAGGCTTAATCGTAATATGCTGCAATCCGCAGC
This sequence comes from Shimwellia blattae DSM 4481 = NBRC 105725, assembly GCF_000262305.1. NCBI lineage: Bacteria > Pseudomonadati > Pseudomonadota > Gammaproteobacteria > Enterobacterales > Enterobacteriaceae > Shimwellia > Shimwellia blattae. The sequence continues at coordinate 3,633,082 of NC_017910.1, read as the reverse complement.
AGTTGGTGAAAAAACACGCGCTGTGGCAGCAGCCACTGTGCCGGGAATATGGTCATAAAACGACCCGTTACCGGAGGGCGTATAAGGGGCTGGGCCAGGCGCTGATTCCGGGTGATTTATCGTGTTTATCCGGGGAATGGGGCACAGATATAACTGGCGCGACAGTTAGCCGTAATATTATTCGCGGCAGAGGGTGTTTTATTTCCCGGGAATAATCAGAGGTTATATTGATAAGGCGTATTAGCAATTCTGTTTTTTTCCAGTTTTCTGGCGCTTTTATTATGTTAGCTGAATCGATATTTTAATAATAAAACGCTGTATCAAAAAAAATGCCTTTTTGGTTTATTTTGTGAGGATAATCATCGTATGCTGACGTTTGACAGGATATGGTTACGCAGACCATTCCCTGTAATCCATTGCTTATAACCTACGGACGGGTGTGAAAATAAATATCACAGGGTACTAATTATTTAAAAACACATTAATGCCTCTGGAGACTGCCTATGAATATGGTCAGGAAACTGTCCGCTTTATGTATTGGTTCGGCATTGTTATTCACTACTCAGGGCGCTATTGCCCAGACATTTCGCGCGGCGGATGTACACCCGGCGGATTATCCTAATGTGGTGGCCGTTAAACATATGGGGGAGAAACTCAAAACGGCAACCGATGGCCGCCTGGAAATTAAAACCTTTCCGGGCGGGGTATTAGGCGATGAGAAGCAGACGATAGAGCAGGCCCAGATTGGGGCTATTGATATTATCCGCGTCTCCATGACGCCGGTTGCGGCTATTCTGCCGGAAATTAATGTCTTTACGCTGCCCTATATCTTCCGTGATGAAGACCATATGCATAAAGTGCTGGACGGCATGATAGGCAAAGAGATTGGCGATCGCCTGACAGCCAGCAAACAGTCGCGGCTGGTCTTCCTCGGCTGGATGGATGCGGGCACCCGCAACCTGATAACCAAAGCCCCCCTGGCGAAGGCAGAAGATCTGAACGGGATGAAAATACGTGTCCAGGCAAGCCCCGTATCGCTCGACACCCTGAAAGCCATGGGGGCTAACCCGGTGGCGATGGGGGTCAGTGAAGTCTTCAGCGGCATGCAGACCGGGGTCGTCGACGGCACGGAGAATAACCCGCCAACCTATGTGGCCCATAACTATTTACCGGTCGCGAAAAACTACACCTGGAGTAAGCACTTTATTATTCCTGAGCTGTTCCTGTTTTCTAAAGTAAAGTGGGATAAGCTGAAAAAAGAAGATCAGGAATTAATTATTAAGCTGGCTAAAGAAGCCCAGGCCGAACAGCGTGAGCTGTGGCAGATTTATAACGCCAAATCTCTGGAAACCATGAAAGCCAATGGGGTTAATTTCCAGGATGTCGATATTAAATATTATTATACAGCCACACAATCTGTACGTGATAAGTACGGTAAAGACCATCAGGAGCTGATTAAGCGCATTCAGGACGTCCAGTAATCCTGCCGGCGAGGGTTTGCGCCTTCGCCGGTTCTTTTTTAAGGATATTTATTATGGGTGAACGCTATTCACTGGTGATGGACCTGTTGTACCGCGTATCCATGTGGATCGCCGGTATCGCATTACTTATTATGGTCAGTGTTATTCCGGTCGGGATATTCGCCCGCTACGTGATGAATAATGCCCTTTCCTGGCCAGAGCCCATTTCCATATTATGCATGGTGACCTTTACTTTTATTGGAGCGGCGGTCAGTTACCGCGCCGGTGCCCATATTGCCGTCACCATGCTGACTGAGCGCCTGGGGGAATCGGGCCGTAAAGCCTGCGGGGTACTGGCAGATATTATGCTGCTGGCAATCAGCGTCTTTATTTTGTGGTACGGGGGTGCTCTGTGTCTGGAATTATGGCAGCAGCCGGTGGCGGAGTTCCCGTTACTGACCGCCGGGCAAAATTACCTGCCGCTGCCGATTGGCTCTGCCATCACCATTTTGTTTATTTTTGAAAAAATCGTCCGCGGGCCGCAGAACCAGCGCCCGGTGGTGATGCTGGGCTCAACAACCTGAAACCGCCAGTGGAAAGGAAAAGTCTATGGATGCTTTTATTCTGTTGTTTACGCTGGCGATTATGCTGGCAATCGGCGTGCCGGTGGCCTATGCGGTAGGTATCAGCGCCATTATCGGGGCCTGGTACATTGATATCCCGCTGGAAGCGCTGATGATCCAGCTGACCAGCGGGGTGAATAAGTTCTCCCTGCTGGCGATTCCGTTCTTTATTCTGGCCGGGGCGATCATGGCCGAGGGGGGTATCGCCCGGCGGCTGGTCAACTTCGCCTATATCTTTGTCGGGTTTATTCGCGGCGGCCTGTCGCTGGTGAACATTGTGGCTTCTACCTTCTTCGGGGCCATTTCCGGCTCTTCGGTGGCGGATACCGCCTCCATTGGCTCGGTGATGATCCCGGAAATGGACAAAAAAGGCTATCCGCGCGACTTCGCCGCAGCGGTGACCGCCAGCGGCTCGGTGCAGGCTATCCTCACACCCCCCAGTCATAACTCGGTGATTTACTCGCTGGCAACCGGCGGCACCGTGTCGATTGCGGCGCTGTTTATTGCCGGGGTATTGCCGGGCCTGCTGATGAGCCTGACGCTAATGGCAACCTGCGTGGCCTTTGCCCATAAGCGCGGCTACCCGAAAGGGGAGCGGGTGCCCTTTCGCCAGGCGCTGAAGATCTTTACCGACACCCTGTGGGGGCTGATGACGGTGGTGATCATTATGGGGGGGATCCTGTCGGGGATCTTTACCGCCACGGAATCTGCCGCCATCGCCTGCCTGTGGGCGTTCTTCGTGACGATGTTTATCTACAAAGACTATAAGTGGTCGGAATTGCCGAAGCTGATGTACCGCACGGTAAAGACGGTAACCATCGTGATGATCCTGATTGGCTTTGCGGCGGCGTTCGGCGCCATCATGACCTATATGCAGCTGCCCGCGCGGATCACCGAGTTCTTCACCAGCATCTCGGATAATAAATATGTGATTCTGATGTGCATCAACATCATGCTGCTGCTGATTGGCACCCTGATGGATATGGCCCCGCTGATCCTGATCCTGACGCCGGTTCTGCTGCCGGTGGTTGTGGCGCTGGGGGTGGATCCGGTGCACTTCGGGATGATCATGCTGGTTAACCTCGGGATCGGGCTGATTACCCCGCCGGTAGGATCAGTGCTGTTTGTGGCAAGTGCCGTGAGTAAGCAGCGCATTGAGCAGGTGGTGAAAGGGATGCTGCCGTTTTACGGCATTCTGTTTCTGATCCTGATGCTGGTGACCTATGTCCCGGCCCTGTCTCTCTTTCTGCCGAAGCTGTTTGGTGTGATGTAAGGTTGTGACAATAAAAAACGGGCCTTCAGTGGCCCGTTTTTGCGTTTTTCCCTGCGCGGTTAGCGGCGCACGGCAATCGCTTCAATTTCGATTTTCACGTCTTTTGGCAGGCGGGCCACTTCCACACAGGAGCGGGCCGGGAACACAGCCTGATGTTCGGTGAAGAACGCTTCGTAAGTGGCATTGACCACGCCAAAATCGTTCAGATCTTTAACAAATACCGTGGTCTTGATGATATCGCCCACTTTCAGACCAGCGGCTTCCACGATGGCTTTGACGTTCTCCAGTGACTGACGAGCCTGGGCGGCCACGTCATCGGCAACGGCACCGGTTTTAGGATCGACCGGGATCTGACCAGAGGTGATAACCATACTGCCCAGATCAACGCCCTGGACATAAGGACCGATGGCGGCGGGTGCGCGTTCCGTACTGATGACTGACATATTTTCTCCTGAAATTTCTAAGGTACAGCTCTGCTGGCAGAGCATAATGCTGGCCAGCTGAGCAGATCGGACAATAAAAAAGCCCTCCCATTATAGGAGGGCCGTTGACCATTTCCAGTGCTATCCTGCCAGAACCACCTGCTGGGTGAACTCTTTCTCACAGTATTTGCACTTCAGGCTGATATCCGCCGCGCGGCGGATCACCCGGAAACTGGAGCTGACCGGCTCGCTGCGGCTGATGCAGTTGCTGTTCGGGCAGGTGAGGACATTATCAATATGGTCAGGCAGAATCGGGCTCGATTTACCCACCACCGTGTAGTTGTCGATACGGTTTACTGTAGCGTGGGGGGCATAGAGGGCCAGCTGGTTAACCTGATCGTCAGTGAGGAAGGTGTTCTCAATTTTGATAAGGTCTTTGCGCCCCAGCTCCCGGGAGGGCAGATTCAGGCCGATGGTGATACGTGCATCGGTTTCGGTCAGGCGGAACAGGGTCAGCAGTTTGAACCCGACCTGAGCCGGAATATGGTCAATTACGGTGCCGCGGTTAATGGCTTCTACCTGTAATTTATTATCGTGTGTCATCGTCAGTTCCCCCTTACAGTGCCAGATCGCGATTCAGAACCAGTGCCAGAAGTGCCTGGCGGGCAAAAATACCGTTCCCCGCCTGCTGGAAGTACCAGGCGTGTGGGGTGGTGTCTACGTCGGTGGTGATTTCATCAATACGCGGCAGTGGGTGCAGCACCTTCATATTGTCCCGGGCGCCGGTAAGATCCGCCGCCCGCAGAATAAACTGCGCCTTCACGTTGGCATACTCTGACGGGTCAAGGCGCTCTTTTTGTACCCGGGTCATATACAGAATATCCAGCTCGCCCATCACCTCTTCCATGTTTTCATGCAGGCTCCAGGCGATGCCTTTCTCATCCAGCATATCGAGGATGTACTGGGGCATAGCCAGCGCATCCGGGGCGATAAAGTAGAACCGGTTACCGCTAAACTTCGCCAGCGCCTGGGTCAGGGAGTGGACCGTGCGGCCATACTTCAGATCCCCCACCATGGCGATATTCAGGTTTTCCAGGCGCCCCTGGGTTTCACGAATGGTGAACAGATCCAGCAGGGTCTGGGTGGGGTGCTGGTTCGCGCCGTCACCGGCATTTACCACCGGGATCCCGCCGGAGAACTCCGTTGCCAGGCGGGCGGCCCCTTCCTGAGGGTGGCGCATGACAATCGCATCCACATAGGTGCTGATAACCGAAATGGTGTCGGCCAGGGTTTCCCCTTTTTTGCCGAGCGACGTATTGCTGCTGTCGGAAAAGCCCACCACCGACGCGCCAAGACGGTGGATGGAGGTCTCAAAAGAGAGGCGGGTACGGGTGGACGCCTCAAAAAAGCAGCTGGCGATCACTTTGTGTTTTAACAGCTCGGGCTGAGGGTTCGCCTTCAGGCTGGCCGCCGTTGCCAGCACCAGTTCCAGTTCATCACGGCTTAGATCGTTAATTGAAATAATGTGTTTATGGTAGAGCGGGTTGGCCATGGCTGTCTCCTCAGTCGCGGTGCGCAGGACAAATTTTGGTCAAAAAAAAGCCCCTCGGTTGAGGGGCTTTCGAAAAACAGGTATGCAACGGAAAGAAAAACGCTACGGCGGCACCCGTTTTCAGGCGCCCGGACGGGGAAAGTTGTCCAGCGTGCAGTGTCATATGTCCTCCCGGCAAATCGTCCGGCATTATACGCATGTGGCGACCGGCGGCAAGCATAAATTATTTAGTCGGCCAGATAGCTGCTTTTTAGTTAAAAACACTGTCTTTTTGGCTTACGCCTCATGCTCTTGTTTGATATGTACGTCATTCTCCGGACAATTATTCCGGGTTTCTCATTAAAGTTGATGTGCGTCACATTTTTAATTTTTCTCAGACATATAATCGGTCCTGTCTTTTACGGACTAAATGGTGATTTATATGGAAAATAACAATAGATCATGGCCGCACATTCGGCGGGTAACGCATATTATGATGGTTTCTCATCGTAGTTGCTTCGACTTCCATACTTTCAATTCTAAAAGATCCTCTCTCCTGGCCAGCTAATGGCCTGCGCATAATTTTGTGCTGTCTTCGGAAAACATAAAACTATTTCTGCCCACTGTTTGGGTATCGTAATCTTTTGCCGTTATGTTTTCGTCTGGCCTGAATTATGCCGCACTGGCGTTTCCTCTGAATATTATCTGAATAAAATTACTGCTGTTTGATTCGGCCGGGGTTGGCTGCGCAATTAATTTTATTCACCTGATGCGGGAGTGTTATTTCTCCCGGGGGATGAGTACGCCCAAAATAAAGATTATTCGATCTTTGCGATCGAAGGGAATTAAACACCTGGCGTGTTACGCATTGCTATTGTCTGCGTAATAACCAGATAATGAGATGAGTAAATAAATGTCTACGTTAAATAAAATAGCGGTCAGTAATGGTGTGCTGAATAGCTTTGATACCGTACGTGAAACCGTTGATATTCACAGCAGCGATTTAACCGATGTTTCCGCAGTGGTTCTTTCTGCCGAAGATGCCGCGAATGGCACCCTGACACACATTGAAGAGACGGGGTTTAATATCCCGGTATTTGTGGCCTCCTGCTGCCAGGAGACGCTGGATGCAGACGTGCTGCCGCGCGTTACCGGTGTGATTGACACCAACGACGGCAACGGTGACTTCTACGGTAAACAGGTAGAAGCCGCCGCAGAAAAATATGAAAAAGACATGCTGCCGCCGTTCTTTGGCCGCCTGAAGGATTATGTCAGCAAGGGCTATGCCGCCTTTGACTGCCCGGGGCACCAGGGCGGGCAGTTCTACCGCCGCCACCCGGCAGGCCGCCAGTTCTTTGACTACTTTGGCGAAACCCTGTTCCGTTCTGACCTGTGTAACGCCGACGTGGCCATGGGTGACTTGCTGATTCACGAAGGGGCACCCTGTGAAGCTCAGCAGCACGCGGCTAAAGTCTATAATGCGGATAAAACGTATTTCGTACTGAACGGTACATCGTCTTCCAATAAGGTGGTTCTGAATGCACTACTTGCGCCCGGCGATCTGGTATTGTTTGACCGAAACAACCACAAATCCATCCACCACGGCGCGCTGCTGCAAGCCGGTGCAACCCCGGTATATCTGGAGACAGCACGTAACCCGTATGGCTTCATTGGCGGTATTGATTCTCATTGCTTCTCGGAAGCGTACCTGCGCGGCCTGATTAACGAGGTTGCCCCGCAGCGCGCCAAAGAGGCCCGCCCGTTCCGCCTGGCGGTGATCCAGTTAGGCACCTATGACGGGACCATCTACAACGCCCGTCAGGTCGTGGATAAGATTGGTCACCTGTGTGATTACATCCTGTTTGACTCCGCCTGGGTGGGGTATGAACAGTTTATTCCGATGATGAAAGACTGCTCACCGCTGCTGCTGGATCTGAATGAAAACGATCCGGGCATCCTGGTTACCCAGTCAGTACACAAACAGCAGGCTGGCTTCTCCCAGACCTCACAAATCCACAAAAAAGACAGCCATATCAAAGGCCAGGCGCGTTACGTTAACCATAAACGCATGAATAACGCCTTTATGATGCACGCCTCTACCAGCCCGTTCTATCCGCTGTTTGCCGCCCTGGACGTGAACGCCAAAATGCACGAAGGGGCCAGCGGTAAACGCATGTGGCTGGAGTGTGTGAAAAACGGTATCGAAGCCCGTAAGCTGCTGTTAAAACTCTGCCACCATATCAAGCCGTTTATCCCTGCTACCGTGAACGGTAAAAAATGGGAAGATCACGACACGGAAGAGATGGCCAACGATCTGCGCTTCTTTAACTTTATCCCGGGCGAACGCTGGCATGCGTTTGAAGGGTATGCGGATCACCAGTATTTTGTTGACCCCTGCAAACTGATGCTCACCACCCCGGGGATTAATACCGCCACCGGTGAATATGAGTCCTTCGGGGTGCCGGCCACCATCCTGGCTAACTTCCTGCGTGAGAATGGTATCGTCCCGGAAAAATGCGACCTGAACTCCATTCTGTTCCTGATGACACCGGCAGAAGATATGGCGAAACTGCAGCATCTGGTGGCTCAGATTGCCCGCTTTGAACGCCTGCTGGATGAAGACGCACCGTTATCTGAAGTGCTGCCTGCTCTGTATGCCAATAATGAAGAACGTTATCGCGGATATTCTATTCGCCGCCTGTGCCAGGAAATGCATGATCTTTATGTCAGCTACGATGTGAAAACGCTGCAAAAAGAGATGTTCCGTAAAGCGAATTTCCCGAAAATGGTGATGAACCCGCGTGAGGCTTATCTGGAATATGTGCGTGGCAATATTGATCTGGTGCCATTAAGCCAGATTGAAGGCCGGATCGCCGCAGAAGGTGCTCTGCCGTATCCTCCGGGAGTGCTGTGTGTTGTTCCGGGTGAAGTATGGGGCGGCGCGGTACAGCGTTATTTCCTGGCGCTGGAAGAGGGGATTAACCTGCTGCCTGGTTTCGCACCTGAATTGCAGGGCGTTTATATCCAGAAAGGTGAAGACGGATTACAGCACGCCTTCGGATATGTACTGAAAAATAAATAATAATACGGATCTTCCCTGGCAGGTGAAAACACCGCTGACTGCCCCACCGATACAGGCAGTAGTTAACGGGCGGGGTTATTTACGCCCACAACATATAGCCAGGCAAGTAATCTGAAGGGCAGATCCTTATAAGTGGGGATTGGGCAGTGCATGATATGCACAATCCCCACGCTCAAAAGCAGGATAAATATTATGAGTACAGCAAAAAATAAAATGGGTGTGGTACAGCTCACCATTTTAACTGCCGTGAATATGATGGGATCCGGGATTATTATGCTGCCCACCAAGCTGGCTGAAGTCGGGACAATTTCTATTGTCTCCTGGCTGGTAACCGCGGTGGGATCGATGGCCCTTGCCTGGGCATTCGCCAAGTGCGGGATGTTCAGTAAAAAATCCGGCGGGATGGGGGGCTATGCGGAATATGCCTTCGGGAAAGCCGGTAACTTTATGGCGAACTATACCTACGGGGTATCCCTGCTTATTGCCAATATCGCGATTGCAATTTCAGCGGTAGGTTATGGTACTGACCTGTTTGGTGCCTCTTTATCCCCGGTGGCTATCTGTATTGCGACCATTGCCGTGCTGTGGGTATGTACCATTGCGAACTTCGGGGGCGCGCGCATTACCGGCCAGATCAGCGGGATCACCGTCTGGGGTGTCATTATTCCGGTAGTTGGTTTGTCTATTTTTGGCTGGTTCTGGTTTAGCCCGTCAATGTATGCCGAGGCCTGGAACCCGCATCACGCACCGATTTTTGAAGCGATCAGTGCCTCTATTTCTATGACGCTGTGGGCCTTCCTGGGGCTGGAATCTGCCTGTGCGAATACCGACGCGGTAGAAAACCCGGAGAAGAACGTCCCTATCGCGGTACTGGGCGGGACACTGGGTGCGGCGGTGATTTATATCGTCTCCACTAACGTGATTGCCGGTATTGTGCCGAATATGGATCTGGCGAATTCAACCGCCCCGTTCGGGATGGCTTTTGCCCATATCTTTAACCCGACAATCGGTAAAGTGGTTACCGCGCTGATGGTTATCTCCTGCTGTGGCTCCCTGCTGGGCTGGCAGTTCACCATCGCCCAGGTCTTTAAATCCTCAGCAGATGAAGGCTACTTCCCGCGGGTATTCTCCCGGGTCACCAAAGCCGATGCCCCGTTAAAAGGGATGCTGGTGATTGTGATTATCCAGACGCTGCTGTCGTTTATGACCATTAGCCCGTCGCTGAACCGCCAGTTCAACGTGCTGGTTAACCTGGCCGTGGTGACCAATATTATTCCTTATATCCTGTCCATGGCGGCGCTGATGGTAATTCAGAAAGCGGCGAAAGTGGCACCGGCTAAGGCCCGGGCATCCAATATCATTGCGCTGGTCGGGGCGCTGTACAGCTTCTATGCCCTGTACTCCTCCGGTGAGCAGGCCATGATGTATGGTGCGATAGTCACCTTCCTGGGCTGGACACTGTACGGGCTGATTTCACCGCGTTTTGAAATGCGCAATGTCTGACAGTGTGCAAGTCGGTATTGTGGGATTTACCGGCAATTATGCGCTATCGCAGGTTTTTAACCAAAAGGGCTGGAGCCCCGGGCCGGTGAAGCGTATAAATAAATTTAAAACATTGTTTTGATTTTAAACAGGGGACTCCGATGATCATTGGCAATATTCATTCACTGCAATCATGGCTGCCGGCGGAACTGCGCCAGGCTATTGAGCATGTTAAACAGCACGTTACCCCGGAAACGGCGCTGGGTAAGCATGATATCGATGGTGACCGGCTGTTTATGCTGGTATCTGAAGACAGCACTGAGCCTTTTGCCGATCGCCGTGCGGAGTACCACGCGCGTTACCTGGATATCCAGATTGTGATGCGGGGAATGGAAGGGATGACATTCAGCACCCTGCCGGCAGGTAAGCCGGATACTGACTGGCTGGCGGAGAAAGATATCGCCTTCCTGGCAAAAGGGGAACAGGAGAAGACCGTGATCCTCAGTGCAGGGGATTTTGTGGTGTTCTACCCGGGCGAAGTACACAAACCGCTGTGCGCGGTGGGTGACCCGGCAAAAGTGCGCAAAGTTGTGGTAAAAATGCGCATGGAATAATCCTGTTTGCGGAGCGGGCAGTGGCGCCCGCTCCGCAGCTGTTACGGCTTCGCCAGGGTGGCGACCATCACCGCTTTAATGGTGTGCATGCGGTTTTCCGCCTGGGCAAACACCACGCTGTTTTCTGATTCAAACACCTCATCCGTTACTTCCATACCGCCGTGCAGGCCGTAGGTTTCCGCCATCTGTTTACCCATGGTGGTCTGATCATCATGGAATGCAGGCAGACAGTGCAGGAATTTCACCTGCGGATTACCGGTGAGATCGAGCATCTGCTTATTCACCTGATAGTCACGCAGCAGGGCGATACGCTCGGCCCACTTCTCTTTTGGCTCGCCCATGGATACCCAGACATCCGTATAGATAAAGTCCGCGCCTTTTACGCCGCTGGCGATATCTTCAGTCAGGGTGATTCTGGCGCCGGTTTGTTTCCCCAGCGCTTCGCACTCTGCCACCAGGGCCGGATCTGGCCAGCAGGCCTTCGGGGCCACCAGGCGCAGATCCAGGCCGGTGAGGGCGGCGGCTTCCAGCATGGAGTTGCCCATGTTATTACGGGCATCCCCGGCGTAGACCAGGGTCATGTCATTAAAACTTTTGCCCGGCAGCTGCTCCTGCATGGTCAGCAGATCGGCCAGCAGCTGGGTAGGGTGGAACTCGTCCGTCAGGCCGTTCCACACCGGCACCCCGGAATAGGCGGCCAGCGTTTCAACAATCTCCTGGCCGTAACCCCGGTACTGAATACCGTCGTACATGCTGCCCAGCACCCGGGCGGTATCTTTAATGGATTCTTTGTGGCCAATCTGGTTACCGGAAGAGCCAAGGTAGGTGACGCGCGCGCCCTGGTCATACGCGGCAACTTCGAAAGAGCAACGGGTTCGCGTTGAGTCTTTTTCGAAGATGAGCGCGATATTTTTACCGGTGAGTAGCGGGACTTCGGTTCCGCTTTTTTTGTCATGTTTGAGCTTAGCGGCCAGGGCCACGAAACCCAGCACCTGGGCAGGGGTAAAGTCGAGTAATTTCAGGAATGATTTGTGATACAGAGCGTGCATTTGAACCTCCATGGCATAGGCCACTTGTTGAATTAAAATTCAATTTATATGGATGTTTATTCATTTGCAATACTGTTTACGAAATCTTTGAGGCGAATGCTGGAGGCAATGGGCCGGGTATGTGAGAATAGCGCTACCTGCCGACCTGATGAGGAACTCCCTATGGCAAACCCGGAACTCCTGGAAGAACAACGCGAAGAAACACGCCTGATTATTGAAGAATTACTGGAAGATGGCAGCGATCCGGACGCGCTGTACACCATCGAGCATCATTTCTCCGCTGATGAGTTTGATGACCTGGAAAAGGTCGCGGTGGAAGCCTTTAAAATGGGCTACGAAGTGACCGAGCCGGAAGAGCTGGAAGTGGAAGACGGTCTGGTGGTTATCTGCTGCGACGCCCTGAGCGAATGCGCCCTGAACGCGGAGCTTATCGACGCTCAGGTTGAGCAGCTGATGAACCTGGCGGAAAAATTCAACGTTGAATATGACGGCTGGGGCACCTACTACGAAGATCCGAATGGGGAAGACGGCGAAGAGGACGAAGACGGCGAAGAGGACGAAGACGGCGTTGACGACGACGACAACGGCGTGCGCCATTAATCCCCGGCGTGAGATGTTTCCCGGTGCGGCGTTTGCCGCACCATCAAGGATTTATGCATGGACTACCAGGCGCTACTTTCCCCCATCCACCAGTTTTTACACTGTCCTACCCCCCGGGCCTGGCTGGAGTACGCTCGCCGCCCCGAGCACCTGCCGTTACTGTTAACCGACCACCTGATCTGCGAATTAAAAGCCGCCCAGACCGCCATGCTGCTGGTGCGTAAATATGTGGCGGACAAAGCCGGATCAGAGGCGCTGCTTAATGCGCTGCGCCCCTATGAGGCATTTGCCTTTCGCGACGGTCCGCAGCCGGATTTTGCCGCACTGCATAAACAGATTAGTAAAGCGCGGATGCCGGTCACCGACGATCCCTGGGGGCAGCAACTGATCGCCAGTATGGTGCTATTAATTAAAGAGGAGCTGCACCACTTCTGGCAGGTGCGGGAAGTGATGCTGGCGCGTAATATTCCCTATCAGAAGATAACCGCCAGCCGCTATGCCCGGGGGATGCTCAGCGAGGTGCGCACCCATGAGCCGCTGACGCTGGTGGATAAACTTATCTGTGGCGCGTATATCGAAGCGCGCTCCTGTGAACGTTTTGCGGCGCTGGCGCCTTATCTGGATGCTCCGCTACAAAAGTTTTACCTTTCGCTGCTGCGCTCGGAGGCACGCCACTACCAGGATTACCTGAACCTGGCGCAGCAGATTTCCGGGGTGGATCTGGCCGGGCGCATTCGCGACTTTGGTGAGCGGGAAGCCTGGCTGATATCCACCCCGGACAGTGAGTTTCGCTTTCACAGCGGTGTACCGGTAACCGCATAGTACGACCGGTGCGTGAACGCACCCGGTGGAGAAAAAAATGAACGGATTACCCGCAGTCGCCCTGTCCGGGTTAGTGCTGCTGTTGATGGTGTATATCCTGGTGCGTAAGCGCCCGGCGGGTATACGGTTTAGTGCCCTGGCCATTACGCTGGTGGTTGTGGTGGGGGGCGCGGTGATGCTGCACCGCCCGCAACCGCAGAATGATGTGGCCCCGGCAGTGGTGGGGGCGGAGTCTCCTGACACCACCCCCTTATATCAGGCTATCCGCCAGCATGAACCGGCGGTCTGGCTGCAACTGCAGCGCCAGATAGACGCCATGCACCAGGGGGGGCAGGAGGAGCAGGCGCGGATCGACGCGCTCCAGCAACAGGTGCTGCGTATTTCGGTCCAGCGGCTGCAGCTGGCACCGGATACCGAAACAGTTAACTATATGCGCGCCAATATGGCCCAGACCGCGCAGCTTCAGAAGCTGGGGGCGGAGACCTGCTTTCGCTTTTTATACCCGGAAGTGCGCGGCGGCATTAACCCGGTTCAGCTGCTGACCCGCGAGCAGATAGCACAGCGTATGGACGCCGATGTGGCGATGTACAACGCCTCTTTTGGCCCCCGGCAACACCAGGTGACCCCCGGGGAGCGTGAGCAGGCCCACCGGGATATTCAGCCGATCGTGCGCAATATGATGGCGCAGTACGGCGAGGATTTTGCCCTGCTGGCAGAGCCCCATAAGGCCAGCGGCAAAGAGATGGCAATGTGCAATATGGTGCAGGACCTGTGGCGCCAGGTGTTCGCCCTGCCTGAGAAAAACGCCGCCGGGGTGATTCGCTACTCCGTTGCCGCCGGAAGCCCGGACGCCCACTGATTTTCCCAACGATACAAAGACACAGACCCTGACCGGGGTCTGTGTTTACCTGCCTGCTGTTCGCCCCGCGGCTGTTTTTTACCCACCCTGGTGCATTTTTAGTTTTTTGTTGATTTAAATGATACGCATTTTCACTTAAAAATAGCCTGTGCTATAAAACATAGCACAGGCTATTTTCGTTGCTGTTTTAACCATCATGGAGAGCGCAATGCGCAGAGTGAAGATAATCACCCCCCTGTTACTGGGCGCCATTCTGGCTGCGGGTAGCACGGCCAGCGCCCGGGCGGCAGAGAAATTTAACGTGATAACCACCTTTACCGTGATTGCCGATATGGCGCAAAACGTGGCCGGGGAGGCGGCAAACGTGAGCTCCATAACCAAACCCGACGCCGAAATTCATGAATACCAGCCCACCCCGGGGGATATCAGGCGCGCTCAGGGGGCGCAGCTTATCCTCGCCAACGGGCTCAACCTGGAGCTGTGGTTCCGGCGTTTTTATCAGCACCTGAACGGGGTGCCGGAGGTGGTTGTCAGCAACGGGGTCACCCCTATTGGCATCACTGAGGGGCCTTACAGCGGTAAGCCCAACCCCCACGCCTGGATGTCGCCGGATAACGCGCTGATTTATGTCGATAACATCCGCGATGCGCTGGTGAAATATGATCCCCAAAACGCAGAGATCTACCGCCAGAATGCCCGGGACTACAAACAGAAGATTACCGCCACACTCGGGCCACTGCGTGAGCAGGTGGCGCAACTGCCGGAGGATAAACGCTGGCTGGTGTCCAGCGAGGGGGCCTTTTCTTATCTTGCCCGGGATCTCGGGCTTAAGGAGCTTTATCTCTGGCCGATTAATGCGGACCAGCAGGGAACACCACAGCAGGTGCGCCATGTGGTGGATAAGGTTCGTGCGCACCGGATCCCGGCCGTATTCAGTGAGAGCACCGTTTCGGATAAGCCCGCCCGCCAGGTGGCCCGGGAAACGGGCGCCCGCTACGGCGGCGTGCTGTATGTGGACTCCCTCAGTGGCCCGCAGGGACCGGTCCCCACCTACCTTGATTTGCTTAATGTCACCACCCGGACCCTGGTTCAGGGCATTTCAGCCGGTCTTAAGGAGTAGCCATGTCCAGGCCCACCGCCATTTCTGCCCGTGGTGTCAGCATCACTTACCGCAACGGGCATACCGCATTACGCGACACCTCTTTTTCGCTGCCCGCCGGCTCTGTCACCGCGCTGGTGGGGGTGAATGGTTCCGGTAAATCCACCCTGTTTAAAGCGCTGATGGGGTTTGTGCCCCTGGGGGGCGGCAGTATTGAGATCCTCGGTATGCCCACCGGGCAGGCCCTGCGCCGCAACCTGGTGGCCTATGTGCCCCAGGCTGAAGAGGTGGACTGGTCCTTCCCGGTACTGGTGGAAGATGTGGTGATGATGGGGCGGTATGGGCATATGGGGTGGCTGCGTATTCCCCGGGCATGGGATCGCCAGATTGTCACGGATGCGCTGGCGCGGGTGGATATGCTGGCGCTGCGCCAGCGCCAGATCGGGGAGCTGTCTGGCGGCCAGAAAAAGCGGGTATTCCTCGCCCGGGCCATCGCCCAGCAGGGGCAGGTTATCCTGCTGGATGAGCCCTTTACCGGGGTGGATGTCAACAGCGAGGCGAACATCATCCGCCTGCTGGGGGAGCTGCGCGGGGAGGGGAAAACCCTGCTGGTGGCCACCCACAATCTGGCTACGGTGGCGGAGTATTGCGACCACTGCCTGCTTATCAACGCAACGGTGGTGGCCTGTGGCCCCACGGCCACCACCTTTACCCGGGATAATCTGCTGCGCACCTTCAGTGACGGGTTGCCGGGGGTACTGCTGAGCGGCGCAGGCCAGAACGGCCCCTCTGCCCGGGAGGGAGTATGAGCGTGCTGCTTGAGCCGTTTACCTACCAGTATATGCGCAACGCGATGTGGGTCTCCGCCATGGTGGGGGGGCTGTGCGCGTTTCTTTCCTGCTACCTGATGCTAAAGGGCTGGTCCCTGATTGGGGATGCCCTGTCCCACGCGATTGTCCCCGGCGTGGCCGGGGCCTATATGCTCGGCCTGCCTTTTGCGCTGGGGGCGTTTTTATCCGGCGGCCTGGCGGCGGGCAGTATGCTGTTTCTCAACCAGCGCACCCGGCTGAAAGAGGATGTGATTATCGGGCTGATATTTTCGTCGTTTTTCGGGCTGGGGCTGTTTATGGTGTCGCTGAATCCGGCTGCCGTGAATATCCAGACCATTGTGCTGGGCAATGTGCTGGCGATTGCTCCGCAGGATATTGTGCAACTGGGGATTATCGGCGGCGTTTCAGCCCTGGCGCTGGCACTGAAGTGGAAAGATCTGCTGGTGGTCTTTTTTGATGAGCATCATGCCCGGGCTGCGGGGTTGTGCCCGGCCCGCCTGAAGCTGCTGTTTTTTACGCTGCTGGCCCTCTCCACGGTGGCGGCACTGCAAACCGTGGGGGCGTTTCTGGTTATCTCGCTGGTGGTGACCCCGGGGGCCACCGCATGGCTGCTGACCGATCGCTTCCCGCGCCTGCTGGGGATAGCGGTCGCGATAGGCAGTATCACCAGCTTCCTCGGCGCCTGGCTCAGCTATTACCTGGATGGTGCCACCGGCGGGATTATCGTTGTCGCCCAGACCCTGCTGTTTTTGCTGGTGTTTATCTTTGCCCCGGTTCACGGCCTGCTGGCCAGCCGCCGCCGGGCCAGAGCAGGAGCGACCCATGCTGACCCTGCTGCTTGAGCCCTTCCAGTTCGGGTTTATTAACCAGGCACTGCTGATGGTGCTGGCGATCGCGCTGCCCTGTGCGTTGCTTTCGGTGTTTCTGGTGCTGAACGGCTGGGCGCTACTGGGGGATGCCATGAGCCACGCGGTCTTCCCGGGGATTGTGATGGCGTGGATGCTGGGGCTGCCGCTCAGCGCCGGGGCATTTGTGGCCGGGCTGTTTTGCGCTGTGGCCAGCGGCTGGCTGAAGGATAACAGCCGCATTAAACAGGACACCCTGATGGGGATCGTCTTTTCCGGGATGTTTGCCGCCGGGCTGGTGCTGTATATCGCGCTGAAGCCGGAGGTCCATCTGGATCATATTCTGTTTGGCGATCTGCTGGGGATCCTGGCGGAAGATATCCTCCCGACGCTGGTCATCACTCTTGGGATCATCATGATCCTTGCCCTCAAATGGCGGGATTTTTTACTGTTCAGTTTTGATGCGCAGCAGGCCCGGGCCTGCGGCCTGGCGATCGGCTGGCTGCACTACGGCCTGCTGGCGATGGTGGCGCTGACGATTGTCGCAAGCCTGAAAGCGGTGGGGATTATTTTATCGGTCTCGCTGCTGATTGCCCCGGGGGCGATTGCGCTGTTGCTGGCCCGGCGTTTTTCCCGGGCGCTGCTTCTGGCGACAGGTGTGGCGGCGCTGGTCCCGGTGAGCGGTGTCTATTTGTCGTTTTTTATCGACAGCGCCCCGGCACCCACCATTGTGGTGCTGTTTGCGCTGGTGTTCTGCGCGGCGTTTATCGTCGACTCCCGCCGCCGGGGGCGGGGCTCGTCGTAAGCCCGGGCCGCTACAGGGCTTTCAGCATGCGCACTTCACAGTCCACATGGCCGGTATTCCCCAGTGGCCCGTCGATATGCTCGAAACCCAGCTGCTGGTACAGGGCGATGGCCCGGGTAAGAAATGCGGTAGTTTCCAGGTAACAGCGCTGAAACCCCTGCTGGCGGGCAAATTCCAGTGCATGCAGGGCCAGCTGTTTTGCCATGCCCTGGCCGCGTGCGGCAGGCAGGAAATACATTTTTTGCAGTTCGCAGATATCTGCATCTGCTCCGGACAGTGGCGCGACGCCGCCGCCGCCCACCACCCGGCCATCCTGCTCCACTACCCAGTAGGCGTGGCCCGGCAGGCTGTACAGCTGGTAGAGCGCATCAAGATTCGGATCGGCTACGGTGTAGCCTTTGTCGGCCGTCAGGCCAAATTCAGCGGAAACGTCACGGATAACCCGGGCAATGTCGGCGTTATCAGCAAAGGCCAGGGGGCGGATCTTCAGTGCGGGGAGGGCCGCGGTGCTCATGTTAGTGCTCGTATTTACAAGTGGTCAGTAGATAAGCATTAAATACTATCCCGGGGGTGGAATGCAAAAGGATCCCCTCACCAGACAGTACGCTTATGGTGGGGGATGGCTATTTCGCGCAGGCGGTTCTGTGCGCCGGTGGCCCGCGATTTTATCGTTGATGGGGTCTGATATTCCCGGGTCAGCCCCATAAAAAAGCCGCCCCGGAAGGGGCGGCTGATTATCCGGCATCAACTGAACTTACAGGGCGCTGATAACCGCCTGCTGCTCGATCAGTTTGGCTTTAGCATCGTGATAGCCCTGCAGCTTCTCACGCTCTTTGGCGACGACCGCCTCCGGGGCGCGGGCCACAAAACCTTCGTTGCTCAGCTTGCTTTCGATACGCCCGATCTCGGCCTCGATTTTCACCACTTCTTTCGCCAGACGATCCAGCTCTGCGGCTTTGTCGATAAGCCCTGCCATCGGGATCAGCAGCTCTGCACCGTCGATGATTTTGGTCACCGATACCGGGCCTTTATCATCCGCAGGCAGAAGGGTGATGCTGTCCAGGCGCGCCAGGCTCTGCAGGAAGCTGCGGTTGTCGTTTACGCGGCGCACGGCATCGGCATCCGCATTACGCAGCAGCACATCCAGCGGTTTACCCGGGGCGATGTTCATTTCGGCGCGGATATTACGCACCGCGATGATAGCCTGCTTCAGCCACTCGGTATCCGCCAGGGCAGCGGCGTCATCCTGGGATGCATCGTACTGCGGGAACGGCTGCAGCATGATGGTGTCCGCCGTGTTACCGACGATCACTTTGACACGCTGCCAGATGGTTTCGGTAATAAACGGAATGATCGGGTGCGCCAGGCGCAGCAGCGCTTCCAGCACCGTGACCAGGGTGTGACGGGTGCCGCGCAGTTGCGCTTCGCTGCCGCCGTTCATCACCGGTTTGGTCAGCTCCAGATACCAGTCACAGAACTGGTTCCAGGTGAACTCATAGAGAATGCCTGCCGCAATATCAAAGCGGAAGTTATCCAGCGCTTCGCGGTAGCCCTTCACGGTGCGGTTGAACTCGGCCAGGATCCAGCGATCCGCCAGGGAAAGCTGCATGTCGCCACCGTTAAAGCCGCAATCCTGATCTTCGGTGTTCATCAGCACAAAGCGGCTGGCGTTCCACAGTTTGTTACAGAAGTTACGGTAGCCTTCCAGGCGCTTCATATCCCAGTTGATGTCGCGGCCGGTAGAGGCCAGCGCCGCCAGGGTAAAGCGCAGGGCATCGGTGCCGTGAGGCTCAATCCCTTCCGGGAACTGTTTTTCGGTGCGTTTGGCGATTTTTTCCGCCAGCTGCGGCTGCATCATATTGCCGGTACGTTTTTCCAGCAGATCCGGCAGGGAGATCCCGTCCACCATATCCAGCGGGTCAATAACGTTACCCTTGGATTTGGACATCTTCTGGCCTTCGTCATCGCGGATAAGCCCGGTCATATAGGCGGTCTTAAACGGCACCTGCGGTTTGCCGTTTTCATCTTTGATGAAGTGCATGGTCATCATGATCATGCGCGCAATCCAGAAGAAGATAATGTCGAAGCCGCTCACCATCACGCTGGTGGGGTGGAACTGGCGCAGGGCGTCGGTATTTTCCGGCCAGCCCAGGGTGGAGAAGGTCCACAGAGCGGAGGAGAACCAGGTATCCAGCACGTCTTCGTCCTGGCGCAGGGCCACGTCGGCGGCCAGGTTGTTTTCCCGGCGCACTTCTTCTTCGGTGCGGCCAACATAGACCTTACCGCTGTTGTCATACCAGGCCGGAATACGGTGGCCCCACCACAGCTGGCGGGAGATACACCAGTCCTGGATATCGCGCATCCAGGAGAAATACATGTTTTCGTACTGCTTCGGCACAAACTGGATATCGCCGTTTTCTACCGCTTCCACGGCCGGTTTCGCCAGAATGGAGGCGCGCACGTACCACTGGTCGGTCAGCATCGGTTCGATAACCACACCGCCGCGGTCGCCGTACGGTACGGTCAGATCGTGGGGTTTGATCTCTTCAAGCAGGCCCAGGGCATCGACAGCGGCAACCACTGCTTTACGGGCGGCGAAACGCTCCAGTTTTTGGAACTCTGCCGGAATGTCGGCCGGGTAGATGTCAGACTCGCAGCCGTGGGTGTCGAACACTTCGGCGCTTTCACGGATATCACCGTCAAAGGTCAGAATGTTGATCATCGGCAGGGCGTGGCGCTTGCCCACTTCGTAGTCGTTAAAGTCGTGGGCCGGGGTGATTTTCACGCAGCCGGTGCCTTTTTCCATGTCGGCGTGTTCGTCGCCAACAATCGGGATCCGGCGGTTAACCAGCGGCAGGATCACGAATTTACCGATCAGGTCTTTATAGCGCGGATCTTCCGGGTTAACGGCGAC
Source organism: Shimwellia blattae DSM 4481 = NBRC 105725 (assembly GCF_000262305.1). Lineage (NCBI taxonomy): Bacteria > Pseudomonadati > Pseudomonadota > Gammaproteobacteria > Enterobacterales > Enterobacteriaceae > Shimwellia > Shimwellia blattae. The sequence goes on along the minus strand of NC_017910.1, from coordinate 3,612,772 downwards.
ACCCGTATCCCCGAGCAGGGTTTCCGGGCGGGTGGTGGCAACCACCAGATAATCTTTACCTTCGGCGGTTTTTGCGCCGTCTGCCAGCGGGTAGCGGATATGCCACATGGAGCCTTTAGACTCGCGGTTTTCCACTTCGAGATCAGAAATCGCGGTGCGCAGCTTCGGATCCCAGTTCACCAGGCGCTTACCGCGATAGATAAGATCTTCCTGATACAGGCGCACGAAGACTTCCTTCACCGCGTTGGACAGCCCCTCGTCCATGGTGAAGCGTTCACGTTCCCAGTCCACGGAGTTACCCAGGCGGCGCATCTGGCGGGTGATGGTGCCGCCGGATTCAGCCTTCCACTGCCAGATTTTGTCGATAAACGCATCGCGGCCGTAGTCGTGGCGGGTTTTGCCCTCTTCAGCGGCAATTTTACGCTCAACGACCATCTGGGTTGCGATACCGGCGTGGTCAGTACCGACCTGCCACAGGGTGTTTTTGCCCTGCATACGCTGGTAGCGGATCATGGTATCCATGATGGTCTGCTGGAAGGCGTGACCCATATGCAGACTGCCGGTGACGTTCGGCGGCGGGATCATGATGCAGAAACTTTCCTGGCTCTCATCGCCATTGGGCTTAAAGTAGCCCTGCTGTTCCCAGTGCTCGTAAAGCGGCTGTTCGATATCTTGGGGGTTGTATGTCTTTTCCATTGTCTGCTATGTCGTTCCGGGCACCGGCGGGGTGGCCGTAGTCAAGTGGAAACCGGCAACGCGGTACGCTTTGTAGCGTTCACGGGCCAGCTGTTTCTGGGATTCTTCGTAAGGTACGAAGTCTATCACTTCCTGGAAAGCGGTGGCAAAATCTGCGAACTGCGCCAGCAGGCTGATGAGAACATCCCGGGGGGCGGTGCCCCGGCGCTGGGGCCAGCTGAGCTCTACCGGTGCCCCGGCACGGGGGCCTTCACCGGCCAGGTTGTGCGGGACAAAACTGTGGGCATCGCGCTGCCAGAGCGCCTCATCCAGGCGGATGGCCTGCTGCTCGCTGTCGCAGGCGATAAGCAGGCGTTTCCCTTGTCGCCAGCGTTCGGCGGCAAGGCTGCACACCAGCTGTTCCACCGCGCTGAGGCCGTCAGCGGTGTTGTCATGGTCCAGCAGGTAGAAAGTCGCGTTCTTCATTACGTTACCCGTTAAATTACAGATGCCGTGGCACACTGCACAGATCGGCATCTGGCTAGTATACCCGGTTTATGCCGCTCTGCAGGCACACGTATAGCTTCGTGAAGGTGTGGATGCTAAGAAGTGAAGAGCACCCCTGCCTCAGTACAGGGGTGCAAAGTAAGTGTGTGCTTACTAATTAATCTTCGCTGTTAAAGCCAGAGCGGTTGAGCAGGAACTGAGCCAGCAGCGCTACCGGGCGGCCGGTTGCCCCTTTGGCCTTGCCGGAGCGCCACGCAGTACCGGCAATATCCAGGTGGGCCCAGTTATATTTGCGGGCAAAGCGCGACAGGAAGCACCCGGCGGTAATTGCCCCGCCCGGGCGGCCGCCGATATTGGCCATATCCGCAAAGTTGGACTCTAACTGCTCCTGGAACTCATCACCCAGCGGCAGGCGCCATGCCCGGTCGCCGGACTGTTCGGAAGCACTTACTAACTCGTGAGCCAGCGGGTTGTGGTTTGCCATCAGGCCGCTGATATGGTGGCCCAGGGCAATCACGCAGGCGCCGGTCAGGGTGGCAACGTCGATCACGGTTTCCGGATCGAAGCGCTCAACATAGGTGAGCACGTCGCACAGTACCAGGCGGCCTTCCGCATCGGTATTGAGCACTTCAACGGTCTGGCCGGACATGGTGGTCAGCACATCGCCGGGGCGATAGGCCGCGCCGCCGGGCATATTCTCACAGCCTGCCAGTACCGCCACGATATTAAGCGGCAGTTGCAGCTCTGCCACCATGCGCATCACGCCGTATACTGCCGCGGCGCCGCACATATCGTATTTCATTTCGTCCATCCCTTCGCCAGGCTTAAGGGAGATCCCGCCTGCGTCAAAGGTCAGCCCTTTACCGATGAGCACAATCGGGCGCTCTTCCGGGTTGCTGCTGCCTTTGTATTCCATGACCGACATCAGGGATTCGTTACGCGAGCCGGCACCCACCGCCAGATAGGCATGCATACCGAGATCTTTCATCTGCTGCTCGCCTATGACCCGGGTGGCCAGGCTGGTGCTGTAGGCATCCGCCAGCTGGCGGGCCTGGGAGGCCAGATACGCCGCGTTACAGATATTGGGCGGCATATTGCCGAGGTCTTTGGTGGCTTTGATCCCGGCGGCAATGGCCAGACCGTGCTGAATGGCGCGCTCGCCGCTGGTCAGCTCACGGCGGGTGGGGACGTTAAAGACCATTTTGCGCAGCGGGCGGCGCGGCTCGACTTTATTGGTTTTTAACTGGTCGAAGCTGTAGAGGGTCTCTTTGGCGGTCTCCACCGCCTGGCGAACCTTCCAGTAGGTGCTGCGCCCTTTAACGTGCAGCTCGGTGAGGAAGCATACCGCTTCCATTGAGCCGGTATCGTTCAGGGTGTTGATTGTTTTCTGGATCACCTGCTTGTACTGGCGGTCATCCAGCTCGCGCTCTTTACCGCAGCCAATAAGCAGAATGCGCTCAGACAGGACATTAGGAACGTGGTGCAGCAACAGGGTCTGGCCCGGTTTGCCCTCCAGTTCGCCACGGCGCAGCAGGGCGCTAATGTAACCGTCACTGATTTTATCCAGCTGCTCGGCAATCGGAGAGAGGCGACGTGGTTCAAAGACACCAACAACGATGCAGGCGCTCCGCTGCTTCTCCGGGCTGCCGCTTTTTACACTAAACTCCATCCACTACGCTCCTGAATCTTAAAGACAACAGCGGCTGGTATGGATAGAATTACAACCTTTCATAACGCATGACCGCTGTTGTGATGACTTCGTGTTAATCTTAAGGTGTTTACGTTTCGGTACGTCTTATGCTCCCGAAGCGCGCAACCGATGACCACTCCGCGCACTCAGGCCGGTAATCCGTACCTGAAACGTAACGAGTATAATCTTAGCGATGTTTTTCAACGACTCCAGAGCATAAATGACGTTTAAGCGATGAAACAAGCAATTTTCCAGCAAAAATACTCGTTTTCACAGGCGTATTTAATGTGATTATCATAAAATATCTCGTCCGGGAGACGCTCAAAAGCCAACTGGCGATCTTGTTCATCCTGCTGCTGATTTTTTTCTGTCAAAAGCTGGTGAAGATCCTGGGAGCGGCGGTTGACGGTGAAATTCCCACCAATTTAGTCCTTTCATTATTAGGGCTGGGCATGCCTGAAATGCTCCAGCTGATTTTACCCCTGAGCCTGTTTATGGGCCTGCTGATGACCTTCGGCAAGCTCTATACTGAAAGTGAAATCACCGTGATGCATGCCTGCGGGCTGAGTAACGGCGTGCTGATCAAAGCGGCGATGCTGCTCACCCTGCTGACCGGCATTTTTGCCGCCATCAACGTTATGTGGGCGGGGCCGTGGTCCTCGCGGCATCAGGATCAAGTGCTGGCAGAGGCAAAAGCCAACCCGGGCATGGCGGCGCTGGCTCAGGGCCAGTTCCAGCAGTCCAGCGATGGCGGCGCGGTGCTGTTTATCGAAAGCGTGGACGGCAGCACCTTCCACGATGTGTTTCTGGCCCAGTTGCGCCCGAAAAATAACGCGCGCCCGTCTGTGGTGGTGGCCGATCGCGGCCAGCTTTCCCAGCGTAAAGACGGCACTCAGGTGATTACGCTCAACGAAGGCACCCGTTTTGAAGGCACGGCGATGCTGCGCGACTTCCGCATTACGGATTTTAAAGATTACCAGGCGATAGTGGGCCACCAGGCCGCCACGCTGGATCCGAACGATGTGGAGCAGATGAGTATGCGCACCCTGTGGCAAACGGATACCGCCAAGGCCCGGGCAGAATTCCACTGGCGGCTGACGCTGGTGCTGGCGGTGGCGATTATGGCGCTGATGGTGGTGCCGCTCAGTGCGGTGAACCCGCGCCAGGGGCGGGTGCTTTCCATGCTGCCGGCTATTTTGCTGTATCTGGTGTTCTTCCTGCTGCAGACTTCGCTGCGCTCTAACGCCGCCAAAGGGAAGCTGGATCCGCTCGTCTGGATGTGGCTGGTGAATATTGTCTACATTGGGCTGGCGGTGTTCCTGAACCTGTGGGATACCCTGCCGATGCGTAGATTACGCGCCCGGTTTTCACGTACAGGAGCAGTGTGATGTTTGGCTTCGGTGTACTTGACCGTTATATCGGCAGAACCATCCTTAACACCATCATGATGACGTTGTTCATGCTGGTGTCGCTGTCCGGCATTATTAAATTTGTCGATCAGCTGAAAAAGGCCGGCCAGGGCAGTTATACGGCGCTGGGGGCGGGGATGTATACCCTGCTCAGCGCGCCAAAAGATGTGCAGATCTTCTTCCCGATGGCGGCCCTGCTGGGGGCGCTGTTAGGGCTGGGGATGCTGGCCCAGCGCAGCGAGCTGGTGGTGATGCAGGCCTCCGGCTATACCCGTATGCAGGTGGCGTCATCGGTAATGAAAACCGCCATCCCGCTGGTGCTGCTGACCATGGCGATTGGCGAGTGGGTGGCCCCGCAGGGTGAGCAGATGGCCCGTAACTACCGGGCTCAGCAGATGTATGGCGGCTCGCTGCTTTCAACCCAGGAAGGGCTGTGGGCGAAAGACGGCAACAGTTTTGTGTATATCGAACATGTGCGCGCCAACAATGAGCTCAACGGTATCAGCATCTACACGTTTAACGATCAGCGCCGCCTGCTGAGCGTGCGCTATGCGGCATCCGCCCGTTATGACGCGAAGAACAAAGCGTGGACCCTGTCTCAGGTGGATGAGTCTGACCTGAAAAATCACAACCAGATAGAGGGCTCCCAGCTGGTAAGCGGCGTGTGGAAGACCAAGCTCACCCCGGATAAGTTAGGGGTGGTGGCGCTGGATCCGGATGCGCTGTCGATCAGCGGGCTGCACAATTATGTGAAGTATCTCGAAGCCAGTGGCCAGGATCCGAGCAAGTATCAGCTCAATATGTGGAGCAAGATCTTCCAGCCGGTATCGGTCGCGGTAATGATGCTGATGGCGCTGTCGTTTATCTTCGGGCCGCTGCGCAGTGTGCCTATGGGGGTGAGAGTGGTCACCGGGATAAGTTTCGGGTTTGTGTTCTATGTGCTGGACCAGATCTTCGGGCCGCTGAGCCTGGTGTACAATATTCCGCCGATCCTCGGGGCACTGCTTCCGAGTGCGACCTTCCTGCTGATTAGCCTGTGGCTGCTGGTGAAACGCAGTTAGCCAGACAAGCCGGATATCAAAAAGCCCGCGCAGATGCCGCGGGCTTTTTTATCTCTGTGGCCTGGCCGCGGGGGTTACATCTGCTGGGTTGCGGCCTGTTTTTGCCCGTCCTGCTGAGGCTGCTGCGCGCGCATATCGGCCTGCCGGATAATGGGAATGGTAATGTCCAGCACGGATAAAAACGCCGTACCGGATGAGATGGCGTTGTGCTCATCTAACCGGACAGCCACGCTGTGCTCATCCGCACCGGGCTGAAGGGTGTAGTTCACTTTCGCCGTGAAGACGCTGGCCTTCTGCTCCAGGGTGTAGTCTTCCAGCACTTTATCCATGTTTCTGGCGTAGTGTGATGTATAGAAGTTGGATAACGCGGTGTAGTGCTCCGGATCAACTTTCATACTCACGGTGGAGGAGCATGTTTTCATCATGCTCTCCGGATCGTCAGAGACGGTGGTAATTTGCGACGTGGTTAATTTTAATTTTTCCAGCGTTTTTATTTTTAACTGATTAGTTACATCAGTGTAATCCATGGTCTGCTGGGATATAGAGGCCAGGGCCTGGGATTTTATGGTATTAATCAGAGCAGACTGGCTTTGTTCAGAAGCGCAGTTAATTTTATTTTCATCATTACAGGCGGCAAGCATAAACGGAAGTAATAATAAAAAATGCTTAGATTTCATAACGAAAATATATCCGGTGGTTAACTTGTATACGCGAAAGGGACATGTATCTCAGAGAGTGCTGACAGGGTACATTTACCGGGGGCAGTAATGATATGTAAATAATATTTATTAGTTGAAATATTGCTTAAGATTAAAAATACATCAGAATCAGATAATCCCTGGTGATATTACATAATTCTTATTGTTTATTTCCATGATGATATCTGCGGGTAATTATCAGGTGGCGGAAATAATGCCGGGGCCGTAAGAGAAAAACTTCTCATCTCCGCAACTTTGCTGAAGGGTCTGAGGGCGGCCTGGTCCGGCATTATGCGCCCTCCTGGCGGGCTCCGTTTGCACCGGGCTGGCGGCTTATCACCATGGCCTGCTCCGGCGGTTATGCCACATGAATACCCAGTTCCCGGGCCAGTATTTCCAGCCCCTGCTCAAAGCAGGCCAGCGGTGCTCTGACAGTACCGGCACCAATCTGGCCAATGCCGGGCTCCCGGTGGGCGATACCGGTGTTGATCAGCGGTGTAATGCCGGTTTCCACAACCCTGCGGATATCCAGCCCCATACACGCGCCCCGGAATTGCCATGCGGGAATGGTAAAGAGTGGGTTGTGGGCAAGGTAGATCTCCTGCATTTCGTCGCCCGGGTTTAAGCACCCGGCAGCAATAATACTGCTGCCGGGTGTTATCCGGGTTAGCGCTTGCGCCCGCCCAGCAGGCTGCCGAGCACCCCACGCACAATCTGATTGGTCAGCTGGCGGGCGGCGCTTTTGGCCATGGTCTGGACCATGCCATCGTGCTTGCCTCCCCGTGGGCCGGTGGTGCCGAACAGGATATCCTTCAGATCGCCCAGGATACCGTCGTCCACATTGACACCTTTACCGGCTTCCGGCGCATTCTGCTGCTGCGGGGCGGCCTGAACACCTTTTTGCAGCATTTCAAATGCCGACTCCCGATCCACCGCATCTTCATATTTCCCGTAGAGTGGGGAGTGGTTGATCAGGCCGTTACGCTCATCTTCGGTCACTGGCCCCATACGGGAGCACGGCGCGATCACCATTGCGCGCTCCACGACCGACGGGCTGCCTTTTTCATCCAGGAAGGAGATCAGCGCTTCCCCCGTTCCCAGAGCCTGAATGGCCTGCTCCGTATCAAATGCCGGATTTGCGCGCATGGTCTGGGCGGCGGCTTTTACCGCTTTCTGATCTTTGGGGGTGAAGGCGCGCAGGGCGTGCTGCACCCGGTTACCTAACTGGCCGAGTACGTTGTCCGGAATGTCTGACGGGTTCTGGCTGACAAAGTACACCCCCACCGCTTTGGAGCGGATTAGGCGGATCACCTGTTCTATCTTATCCAGCAGTACCTGGGGGGCATCGTTAAACAGCAGGTGGGCTTCATCGAAGAAGAAGACCAGCTTTGGCTTATCCAGATCGCCAGCTTCCGGCAGCTGCTCATAGAGCTCCGAGAGCATCCACAAAAGGGTGGTGGCGTACAGTTTTGGCATCTGGTAGAGCTTCTCGGCAGAGAGGATATTCACCACCCCTTTGCCGCTGGCATCGGTCTTCATCCAGTCACGGATATCCAGCATCGGCTCGCCAAAGAAGTGCCCGGCGCCTTCCTGCTCCAGCGCCAGCAGGGCACGCTGAATCGCCCCTACAGAAGCCGGGCTGATGTTGCCATACTGGCTCTGGAAGGCTTTCGCGTTATCTCCCACATACTGGGTGAGCGCCCGCAGATCTTTGAAGTCCAGCAGTAGCAGGCCCTGCTCATCCGCCACCCGGAAGATGATATTCAGCACCCCGGTCTGGATGTCGTTCAGGTTCAGCAGGCGGGCCAGCAGCAGCGGGCCGAGATCGGACACGGTGGCGCGCACCGGGTGGCCTTTCTCACCGAAAATATCCCACAGCACGACCGGGTTACTGTGGGGCTGCCAGTCAGTAACGCCGATGTTTTTTAACCGGGCCAGCAGCTTTTCTGACGCGGTGCCATTTTCGGCAATCCCGGTCAGATCGCCTTTTACGTCCGCCATAAAGACCGGTACGCCTATCTCAGAAAAGGATTCGGCCATTTTTTGCAGGGTGACGGTTTTACCGGTCCCGGTGGCGCCGGTGATCAGCCCGTGGCGGTTAGCCATATGGGGCAGCAGGTTCAGGGTTTTGTCCGCAGTGCGGGCAATCAGCAGCGAATCGGTCATTCACGTTTCCTTACAGGAGTTACTCAAACGGTATGCATCTAGCATAGCCCTGTCGGGCCAGCAGTACAGCGGGGAATACACTGAATTACGTGCGGTTACGCAGCAAAAACGCGCAGTTGCAGCTTTGTGGCAGGCCTGGTGGAAGCTGGCTTCAGAAAATGAGCAAAACCCGGATTCCGGGCTGGTCAGAAAGATAAATCCGGGTGAGGATGGCCATCAGTCAGATGCCGGGAGCGGCCCGGGCGCGCAGTTTTCTGGTCATCTCATCTTCAATTAATGCCACCAGCTCCTGCATTTTCGCGGCGGCGGTGGCACCCAGCGGGGTGAGGGTGTATTCCACATGGGGTGGCACCGTATTCATGGATCGGCGGGTGAGCATACCGTCCGCCTCCAGAAACTGCAGGCTCTGGGCCAGCATCCGTTCGCTGATGCCTTCAATGGTGCGCTTTAGCTCGCTGAAGCGGCGGGTGCCGGGCAGCAGGGCAACCAGGATCAGTATCCCCCAGCGGCTGGTGAGGTGTTGCAGAACCTGGCGTGACGGGCAACTGGCCGCCATAACATTACAGGGCTGAAGGTCTTCGGGTGTGGTCATCATTAGCGCCAGGGTAAGGTTGAGTTCAGGTAGTGGGTTGCGGGGGCAGCGTACCACTTCTGGGGGCAGGGCGAAAACGGGAATCTGTATTTGTGGTTTGCCCGGTTAGCCGTAGCCAGGTAACCGGGGCGTTAACTTATAGCACTGCTTTTATGCTTTGCGCCAGCGGGGTGGTTGTGCGTCCGATCAGGCGGGAAAGCTGGTGGTTGTCATCGAATAAAGCTCCCTGTGCTGCGCCGCTATCCCAGGAGGCAATAGCCGCCGCAAAGCCAGCAGGCAGGCCCGCTTTGACTAGCGCTGCGGCATAATCGGCTTCCGGAATATTGACATACGGGATCTGCTTACCGCTTTGGGCAGATAACTCCGCAGCCAGATCGGCCAGGGTATATGCCTGGTCGCCCGCCAGTTCGTAGGTTTTGCCTTCATGGCCCGGGCTGGTCAGCACGGCGACTGCGGCAGCGGCATAATCAGCGCGGGTAGCAGAGGCGATCTTGCCCTCACCGGCGCTGCCGTAAAACGCGCCCAGTGACAGGGCTGCCGGAATGGAGGCGGTGTAGTTTTCGGTATACCAGCCGTTGCGCAGAATGGTGTATGCCATACCGGAGCGCTGGATCAGTTTTTCGGTTGCAACGTGCTCAGGTGCCAGATTAAGCGGTGAGGTATCTGCCCGCAGCAGGCTGGTATAGACAATACGCCGCACCCCGTTTTTTTGGGCGGCGGCAATCACATTGGCGTGCTGGGCTGTGCGCTGGCCAAGGTCGTTACCAGAGATCAGCAGCAGGGTGTCGATCCCCTGAAGTGCGGTTTCCAGTGTTGCAGGCCGGGTATAGTCCGCCTGGCGGACAGTCACGCCGGAATTGGCCGCTTTCTCCGGGGATCTGGCCAGGGCGACGATCTCCCCGGCAGGGATATGCTGGCGTAGCTGGCTGATAATATGGCGACCGAGCTGACCAGTGGCACCGGTAATTGCAATTGTCATCGTGGTTTCCTCTACAGGGTGTTGTGCTGTGGAGGTCACTATAAATGTCTTAATTACTTTTAGTAAGTACTTACAAAAATGTAAGTATGAAGATTTTTTATCCTTTTACCGTGGACGCAGGACGACTATCCCCGGGTAGTGCCGCAGATAGGTGCGCAGCGGGGTATCGACAACTTTCATATTACGCGCCAGGAATGAGGCGTTGCGGAAGAACAACTGGCCATTTTTATAAACAGCGATCCCGGAGTGGGTGACATCCAGCCCCGCTTTCGGGGTGTAGATCCCGATCAGATCCCCGTCCCGGATCCCGGCCAGCACCTGATCCGTGATCCGGGCGGTGGGGATCCAGGTAATGGTGCGTGGCGTGACCGGTATGCCCGGTAGCCAGAGCGAACCGTCGTCTTTACGGTTCAGGGTTTTGGTGGTGCGCACCACATGGCTTGCCAGTGTGGCGGTAATGTCTGTTGCGTTCTGCGGCAGGGTGGCGGACCAGTCGGAGAAGAAATGTTTACGCCGGGTGTAGTCTACCTCGCTGTTCTGATAGCGGGTTGCCACCAGGCTTTGCAGGAAGCTGTCGCGATCCGTGGCGTGGCTGAGGGCGTGGAGGTATTCCAGCAGGGTGAGGCAGTCCACCGCGCTGAAATTCACCACCAGGGCTTCTGGCCGGGTGGCCGAGCCAATCAGCGTGCCGCCCCGGTAAGGGGTATTGAGGAAGGGCTCCGACAGGCGGGCCAGGCGGCTCCCGGTGGTGCCTGGTGGGGACATGGTGCTGAGGGTGAGCAGTGTCTCCAGCTTCTGGCTGGTGGCTCTGTCTATTACCGGGTTATAGCCTGCCAGCGCACTGGCGCTGCTGAGGCAATAAAGGGCGAATACCGCCGCCTGATAGGTTTTCATGACTGGTTCTGCCTGAGCCCGGGCCTGTGACCCCGGGTGTGCCGCTATAAAAACGGCCCCGCAACGCAGGGCGGGACCGGGGTGAGTGTGATACCGCCACGACAATACCGATGGCGGGATTTACCCTGCATCAACGGGGTTTAAAAGTCCGCTTTCAGTACAACGCGGTAGCGGGCTTTGCCTTCGCGAACGTGTTGCAGCGCTTCGTTAATTTTCGACATCGGGTACAGCTCGGTGGTGGCTGTTACGCCAGTGCGCCCCGCCAGCTTCATGAGCTTACGCAGCTCTGCCGGGGAGCCGGTTGCCGAGCCGGAGATGCTGCGGTCGCCGCCAATCAGGGTAAAGGCCGGTACGGGTAATGGCTTCATCACGGCACCGACGGTGTGGAAGTTGCCGCCCCAGGCCAGCGCTTCGAAGTAGGGTTGCCAGTCAAGATCAACGTTTACGGTGTTGATTATCAGATCAAACTGGCCCGCCAGCGCCGTGAGGGCTTGCGGATCCCGGCTGTTGACGACGTGATCAGCACCCATGGCGCGCACTTCCTGCTCTTTGGCCGGGTTTGAGCTGAATGCCGTGACTTCGCAGTTCATGGCGCGCAGCAGTTTGATGGCAATATGGCCCAGGCCACCAATGCCGATAACCCCCACGCGGCTGGTGGTGGTGATGTTGTGCATCAGCAGGGGTTTAAATACGGTGATTCCGCCACACAGCAGGGGCCCGGCGGATTCGATATCAATGCTTTCCGGCAGGGGGATGACCCATTGCCAGTCTGCGCGGATTTTCTCGGCAAAGCCGCCGCGGTTCATAATGGTGGGGGTGGTGCCTTCCAGGCAGTTCATCTGGTTGCCGCTGATGCAGGCATCGCAGTGGCCGCAGCTGCGCGCTGTCCAGCCGATGCCCACGCGCTGGCCAATTTTCAGGCCTTTATTCTGCGCCGCGCTACCAAGGGCAGTCACATGGCCGATGACTTCATGACCGGCAACCAGCGGGTAGCTGGACATGCCCCATTCGTTGTCGATCATCGACAGATCCGAGTGGCAGATCCCGCAGTAATCGACGGTGACTTCGACATCTTCTGCGGCCAGTTCACCGGCATCGTATTCCCAGAGTTCGAGCTCGGCGCCGGCTTCTCTGGCGGCAAAACTTTTGATGATGGTCATTGGGGTTCCTCATGATCCTGAGTGGATGTGGTTCTGACATTAGTGTAGTTGAGCCAGGCTGCGGGAATGTTACTCCCGGGGGCGCTAAAGGGGCAGGGGGAGCAGGGCGGGAAGAGCACAATTGGTATGGGCGGCGGGGGCCTGGTAAGGTGCTGATTTGCCTGTGGTGAAAAAAACGGCAGACGGCAGGCCGGTGGCGGATAAGGGTTGCGCGGCCAGTATCAGCAGGTATAATCGCAACGTTTCCGCATCCCCTTCAGTGCCGAAGTGGCGAAATCGGTAGACGCAGTTGATTCAAAATCAACCGTAGAAATACGTGCCGGTTCGAGTCCGGCCTTCGGCACCATCGGAACATCAACAGACGTCAATGGACGTCTTTTTTTGTGCCTGAAATCCAGTATCCGCAAGGCTTTCCTCGCTTTTTCACTCAACCTAAGTCAACCTGATTCAATCTACATCAACTTACTGATGCGGGTACAACTGCGGGTATATCCCGGTTCGATAATGTTTGTACCCACACAGAACCCTTGAAAGGATACTCATCATGGCTCTGAGTGATGTGAAGGTTCGTTCGGCTAAGCCTGAAGCAAAAGCCTATAAACTTACTGACGGCGACGGTATGGTTTTGCTGGTTCACCCTAACGGCTCCAAATACTGGCGGCTACGTTATCGCTTCGGTGGCAAAGAGAAGATGCTGGCGCTTGGGAAATACCCTGAGGTTTCGCTGGCGGATGCCAGGGCACGAAGGGATGAGGCCCGTAAGCTATTAGCTAATGGTGTCGATCCCAGTGAGAACAAGAAAGCCGTTAAGGTAGAGCAGGAGCAAGAGGCGATAACGTTTGAAGTGGTTGCCAGAGACTGGCATGCCAGCAATCAGAAATGGTCTACATCGCATAGTGCTCGTGTATTGAAAAGCCTGGAAGACAATTTATTTGCTTCGGTTGGGAAGCGAAATATCAAAGATATTGGTACTCGTGACTTACTGGTTCCAATTAAAGCCGTGGAAAAGTCAGGACGCCTTGAAGTGGCTGCGCGTCTTCAACAGCGAACAACGGCAATAATGCGCTTTGCGGTACAGAACGGCTTAATTGATTACAATCCTGCACAAGAGATCGCTGGTGCGATCGCAACAGCTAAACGAAAGCATCGCGCTGCGCTAGATCTCAACCGCATTCCTGAGTTACTCCATCGTATTGATAACTACACCGGCAGACCATTAACGCGGTTAGCTGTGGATTTGACGTTACTGGTTTTCATCCGTTCGAGCGAGCTACGTTTTGCTCGCTGGACAGAAGTGGATTTTGAAACGGCTATGTGGACGATTCCCGGAGAGCGTGAACCGCTGGAAGGTGTTAAACATTCTCAGCGTGGTTCAAAGATGCGGACACCTCATCTTGTTCCCTTATCGCGTCAGGCCTTAGCTATTCTGGAAAAGATCAAAAGCATGAATGGGAACCGAGAGCTGATCTTCGTTGGCGATCACGATCCTCGTAAGCCGATGAGTGAGAACACGGTTAACAAGGCTTTGCGAGTGATGGGGTATGACACGAAAAAGGAAGTGTGTGGGCATGGTTTCAGGACAATGGCCTGTAGCTCATTGATTGAATCGGGTCTATGGTCGAGGGATGCCGTAGAGCGGCAGATGAGCCATCAGGAGCGTAGCTCTGTGCGAGCAGCTTACATCCACAAGGCAGAGCATCTGGGAGAGCGCAGGTTAATGCTGCAGTGGTGGGCTGATTATCTGGATGCGAATCGGGAGAAAGGGGTTAGCCCGTTTGATTTTGGGAATAATGGTAATGTGTTGAAATGATTTAATTATTTATCGATTTTATAATTTAAAAGTGTGCGCTCGATATGGTCAGCTGACTTGGTTGAAGAGTTTGGGACTTTTTGTGTTTAGTACAACACTACAAAATAGACGAACCCTTAAGAATTAGTCAGTTGCTGTGACGTTGGTCATTGCCCGGGAAGATGTGGAAAGCTAAGATAAAGAGTTATGAGCCTTAAATATATGGATAGGCTCGCACAGCGATGGATTAAAACCTAATGATGACTAAATCCAATTTTGAGTTCCTGAAGGGCGTCAACGATTTCACCTATGCCATAGCCTGTGCGGCGGAAAATAATTACCCGGATGATCCCAACACCGCACTGGTGAAAATGCGTATGTTTGGCGAAGCGACGGCTAAACACCTTGGCCTGCTGCTGGATATCCCCCTCTGTGAGAATCAACACGATCTTCTGCGTGAACTGGGCAAAATTTCCTTTGTTGATGACAACATCCTTTCTGTATTCCATAAATTGCGCCGAATTGGTAACCAGGCCGTCCACGAATACCATAATGATTTGGATGATGCTCAGATGTGCCTGCGCCTGGGTTTCCGTCTTGCCGTCTGGTATTACCGGTTGGTAACCAAAGATTACGACTTTCCTGTGCCGGTTTTTGTGCTGCCTGAGCACGGTGAGGATCGCTACCACGCCGAAGTTCTCACCCTCAAACAGCAACTGGAACAGCAGACACAGGAAAAAGTACAAAGCCAGGCAGAACTGGAAGCTCAGCAGCAACGATTAATTGCACTCAACGGCTACATTGCCGTCCTCGAAGGCAAACAGCAGGAAACCGAAGCACAAACCAAAGCACGCGTGGCCGCACTGGAAGCGCAACTTGCCGCCAAAAACGCCGAGTTAGCAAAACAAACCGAACAGGAACGCAAGGCATATCATAAAGAGATTACCGACCAGGCTATCAAGCGCACACTGAATCTCAGCGAGGAAGAAAGCCGCTTCCTGATTGATGCCCAACTGCGTAAAGCGGGCTGGCAGGCCGATAGTAAAACGTTACGTTTCTCCAAAGGTGAGCGTCCAGAACCGGGTGTAAATAAAGCCATTGCCGAATGGCCAACTGGCAAAGATGAAACCGGGAAGCAAGGTTTTGCGGATTATGTTCTGTTCGTGGGCCTTAAGCCTATCGCAGTGGTCGAAGCAAAACGTAAAAATATCGATGTTCCCGGCAAACTCAACGAATCGTATCGCTACAGTAAATACTTCGATAACGCGTTCTTACGCGACACGTTGTTAGAACACTACTCTCCTGATGAAGTACATGAAGCGGTACCTGCTTACGAAATTAGCTGGCAGGACACCAGCGGCACACAGCGTTTTAAAATCCCCTTTTGCTACTCCACCAACGGGCGTGAATACCGCGCGGCAATGAAGACCAAAAGCGGTATCTGGTATCGCGACGTCCGCCACACCACCAATATGTCGAAAGCGCTGCCGGAATGGCATCGCCCGGAAGAGCTGCTGGATATGCTGGGCAGCGACCCGCAAAAACAGAATCAGTGGTTTGCCGATAACCCCGGAATGAGCGAACTGGGTCTGCGTTATTACCAGGAGGATGCCGTTCGCGCGGTAGAGAAGGCCATTGTTAACGGCCAACAAGAGATCCTGCTGGCAATGGCGACCGGTACCGGTAAAACCCGTACCGCCATTGCCCTGATGTTCCGCCTGATCCAGTCGCAGCGTTTCAAACGCGTCTTGTTCCTGGTTGATCGTCGCTCGCTCGGCGAGCAGGCGCTGGGATCGTTTGAAGATACACGGATTAACGGCGACACTTTTAACAGCATTTTCGATATCAAAGGATTGACTGATAAATTCCCGGAAGACAGCACCAAAATTCACGTCGCCACGGTTCAGTCGCTGGTTAAACGCACGTTGCAATCAGATGAACCGATGCCGGTCGGCCGTTACGACTGTATTGTCGTCGATGAAGCACACCGCGGTTACATTCTCGATAAAGAGCAGACCGAAGGCGAGCTGCAGTTTCGCAGCCAGTTGGATTACGTTTCCGCCTACCGTCGCATTCTCGATCACTTCGATGCGGTAAAAATTGCCCTGACCGCCACGCCAGCGCTGCACACGGTCGATATTTTCGGCGAGCCGGTTTACCGCTACACCTACCGTACGGCGGTGATCGACGGCTACTTGATCGACCAGGATCCGCCTATTCAGATCGTCACCCGCAATGCGCAGGATGGGGTCTATCTTTCCGAGGGTGAACAGGTGGAACGCCTGAACCCACAGGGCGAGCTGATCAACGACACGCTGGCCGATGATCAGGATTTTGAGGTCGCCGATTTTAACCGCGGCCTGGTGATCCCGGCGTTTAACCGTGCGGTATGCGGTGAGCTCACCAACTACCTGGATCCCACCGGGCAACAAAAAACGCTGGTGTTCTGCGTCACCAACGCCCATGCCGACATGGTGGTTGACGAGCTGCGCACCGCGTTTAAGAAAAAGTATCCGCAGCTGGAGCACGACGCGATTATCAAGATCACCGGTGATGCCGATAAAGACGCGAAGAAAGTGCAAAGCATGATCGTCCGCTTCAACAAAGAGCGGCTACCCAATATTGTGGTTACCGTCGATCTGTTGACCACCGGCGTGGATATCCCGTCAATCTGTAATATTGTGTTCCTGCGCAAAGTCAAAAGCCGCATTCTCTACGAGCAGATGAAGGGCCGTGCCACGCGTCTGTGCCCGTCGGTGGGGAAAACCAGCTTTAAGATTTTCGACTGTGTTGATATCTACAGCTCGCTGGAAAGCGTCGATACCATGCGCCCGGTGGTTGTGCGTCCACAGGTGGAACTGCAAACGCTGGTCAATGAAATTACCGACTCAGAAACCTACAAAACCATTGAAGCGGATGGCCGCAGTTTTGCCGAGCACAGCCATGAACAGTTGGTCGCTAAGCTGCAGAGAATCATCGGCCTCGCCATTTATAACCGCGATCGCAGCGAAGCTGTGGATAAACAGGTTCGCCGTCTGGACGAGCTGTGCCTGGATGCCGCGGGCGTCAACTTTGGCGGTCTGGCCTCACGCCTGCGGGAAAAAGGACCGCACTGGAGCGCCGAGATTTTTAATAAGCTTCCCGGCTTTATCGCGCGCCTCGAAAGGCTGAAAACCGATATCAACGCACTGCGCGAGGCCCCCATTTTCCTCGATATTGACGATGAGGTGGTGAGCGTCAAATCGCTGTATGGCGATTACGACACGCCGCAGGATTTCCTCGAAGCGTTTGATGAGCTGGTGCAACGCTCCCCGAACACCCAACCCGCGCTGCAGGCGGTGATTAATCGCCCGCGCGACCTCACCCGTAAAGGGCTGGTGGAATTGCAGGAGTGGTTTGACCGCCAGCATTTTGAAGAGTCATCCCTGCGCAGCGCGTGGAAAGCGACGCGCAATCAGGATATCGCCGCCAGGCTGATTGGTCATATCCGCCGTGCGGCGGTGGGCGATGCGCTCAAACCGTTCGACGAGCGTGTCGATCACGCGCTGACGCGTATCAAGGCCGAGAACGACTGGAGCGATGAACAGCTAAGCTGGCTCGACCGTTTAGCGCAGGCGCTAAAAGAGAAGGTGGTGCTCGACGACGATGTTTTCAAAACCGGCAATTTCCACCGCCGCGGCGGTAAGCCAATGTTACAACGCACCTTTGACGACAACCTCGACAGCGTGTTGGATAAGTTCAGCGATTACATCTGGGATGAGCTCGCCTGACGCGTTATCATCCCCGGCAATTTCTTCTTCTGCGGCCCCGATAAGGGCCGCTGTTTTACATGGGATCTTCAATGAACAATAACGATCTGGTCGCCAAACTGTGGAAACTGTGCGACAACCTGCGCGACGGCGGCGTCTCCTATCAAAACTACGTTAACGAACTTGCCTCGCTGCTGTTTTTGAAAATGTGCAAAGAGACCGGCCAGGAAGCGGATTACCTGCCGGAAGGCTACCGCTGGGATGACCTGAAATCCCGCATTGGCCAGGATCAGATGCAGTTCTACCGTAACCTGCTGGTTCAGTTAGGCTCTGATGAGAAAAAGCTGGTGCAGGCGGTCTTCCATAATGTCAGCACCACCATTGAGCACCCCAAACAGTTAACTGAACTGGTTAGCTATATGGATTCGCTGGACTGGTATAACGGTAGTCATGGTAAGTCTCGCGATGACTTCGGTGATATGTATGAAGGGCTGCTGCAAAAGAACGCTAATGAAACCAAATCTGGGGCAGGCCAGTACTTTACCCCGCGTCCGCTGATCAAAACCATTATCCATCTGCTGAAGCCGCAGCCGCGCGAAGTGGTGCAAGACCCGGCTGCGGGTACGGCGGGTTTTTTGATTGAAGCCGACCGCTACGTGAAGTCACAAACCAACGATCTGGATGATCTTGATGGCGACACCCAGGATTTCCAGATCCACCGCGCGTTTATCGGCCTCGAACTGGTGCCCGGCACCCGCCGTCTGGCGCTGATGAACTGCCTGCTGCACGATATTGAAGGCAACCTCGACCACGGCGGCGCTATCCGTCTGGGCAACACGCTGGGCAGCGACGGTGAAAACCTGCCGAAGGCGCATATTGTTGCCACCAACCCACCGTTTGGCAGCGCCGCGGGCACCAACATTACCCGCACCTTCGTGCACCCGACCAGCAACAAACAGCTGTGCTTTATGCAGCATATCATTGAAACCCTGCACCCCGGGGGGCGCGCGGCGGTGGTGGTGCCGGATAACGTGCTGTTTGAAGGCGGTAAGGGCACCGATATTCGTCGCGACCTGATGGACAAATGCCATCTGCACACCATCCTGCGTCTGCCGACCGGCATCTTTTACGCCCAGGGCGTAAAAACCAACGTGCTGTTCTTTACCAAAGGCACGGTAGCCAATCCGAATCAGGATAAACACTGCACCGACGACGTGTGGGTGTACGACCTGCGTACCAATATGCCGAGCTTCGGCAAGCGCACGCCGTTTACCGAACAGCATCTGCTGCCGTTTGAAAATGTCTACGGTGATGATCCGCACGGCTTAAGCCCGCGTACCGAAGGCGAGTGGAGCTTTAACGCCGAAGAGAGCGAGGTTGCGGACAGCGAAGAGAACAAGAACACCGACCAGCACCTTGCCACCAGCCGCTGGCGCAAGTTCAGCCGTGAGTGGATCCGCACGGCAAAATCCGATTCGCTGGATATCTCCTGGCTGAAGGATAAAGACAGCATTGACGCCGACAGCCTGCCGGAGCCGGATGTGCTGGCCGCAGAAGCGATGGGTGAGCTGGTGCAGGCGCTGGGCGAGCTGGATGCGCTGATGCGCGAGCTGGGGGCGAGCGATGAGGCGGATGCGCAGCGTCAGTTGCTGGAAGAAGCGTTTGGTGAGGTGAAGGCATGAGTGGAGGGAAATTGCCGGAAGGGTGGGTAAAAAGCGAACTGGATAATATACTCCTTACTATTATTGGCGGAGGTACCCCAAGCAAAGCAATCCCTGAGTATTATCAAGGGGATATTCCATGGATGAGTGTCAAGGATATGAATAAACATACCCTTACAGATACTATCGACCATATTACCAATGATGCAGTAGAAAATAGCAGTACAAATATAATTCCTGCTGGGACACCGATTATTGCGACTCGTATGAGCTTGGGTAAAATTGTTACAGCGTCTTTTGATTCAGCAATTAACCAAGACTTAAAGGCGTTATTCCTGTCTAACGGAGTTGATCGTAATTTCTTTATTCACTGGTACCGTTCGCAGGCGCAGCTAATCGAAAGTTTAGGGACCGGTACAACGGTAAAAGGAATACGTCTGGAAGTTTTGAAGGCTCTTTCAATTAATCTCCCGCCATTTTTCGAACAAAAAATCATCGCCGAAAAACTTGATACGCTGCTGGCACAGGTAGAGAGCACCAAAGCACGTCTTGAGCAAATCCCACAAATCCTGAAACGTTTTCGTCAGGCGGTACTCTCTGTTGCAATGAGTGGTGGGCTAACGGAGGAATGGCGGAAAAGTAACTCTATACTATTCTCTTCATGGGTGAATAGTAATATAGGAGAGTTGGCCCAAGTAGCTACAGGTAAAACTCCTAAACGAACCGAAGTAAAGTATTGGGAGAATGGTTCAATTCCTTGGCTAACAAGTTCAATTACTGGCGAAATTTATACGGAAGTCGCAGAGCAATTTATTACACCTATTGCACTAAAAGAATGTACGCTTAAAATATTTTCTCCAGGCACACTACTTTTAGCGATGTATGGCGAAGGGAAAACTCGTGGTCAAGTCACAGAATTAAAAATACATGCAGCATGCAATCAAGCCTGTGCGGCAATCATATGTGACAAGGAAAAAATTGACCTGCAATTTTTAAAAATGCGCTTAATGGAAAATTATCAGGAAACAAGGAAAGCCGCTGCTGGAGGTAACCAGCCAAATTTAAACTTGAATAAAGTTCGAGAAATACCAGTAATCGTTCCCCCACTCCCTGAACAAGCCGAAATCGTCCGCCGTGTCGAACAACTCTTCGCCTACGCCGACACCATCGAAAAACAGGTCAACAGCGCCCTAACCTGCGTCAACAACCTCACCCAGTCGATGCTGGCAAAAGCCTTCCGCGGCGAGCTTACCGCCCAGTGGCGTGCGGAAAACCCTGAGCTCATCAGCGGTGAAAACAGCGCCGCCGCGTTGCTGGAAAAGATCAAAGCCGAACGCGCTGCCAGCGGCGGTAAAAAAGCCGCGCGTAAAAAAGCGTAATGGTGATTATCGAACGTCACTGATTCGTACATTTTAGCGCTCCCAATTCTTTATTGGGAGCGCTAATCCATTAAGACGTCATCACCTCTACCAGCACATCCGTTGCCCAGCTTTCCTCGCTATTAAGGACTTTGCCCTCCTGGCAGGCTTGCGCCAGTTTTACTAGCTGATAAGTCACATCATCAGTAAAGTCAAAGTTACGCCATGCATACGGGAAGTCGATACGCCAGTATCCCATTCCCTGATCGAAGCGAATCTTCAACGTCTGACCATTCTCAAAGGCCACCGTCAGCTTACGATGATGCGGAATATCACGTGGCGAATCGAACACCGTCAGTTCTACCGCTCTGCCCATTGCCGCTGTAAACCACTGGTCGGCGAAATCCTGAAAATCCGCTTCGCTCATCCAGTCATGAGAGGGGCGATTTCCTGAACGTTCTTTAGATTTAAACAACGTATCCAACGCCAGTTCAGCATCATCGGTCAGCTTTGTTTTTAGCGGTTTCAGGATCGCCCCCAGCAGCGCCAGCGCAACCGGGTTTTGCAGATAGCGATCGGTATAGTG
The DNA here is from genome assembly GCF_000262305.1 of Shimwellia blattae DSM 4481 = NBRC 105725. Classification (NCBI taxonomy): domain Bacteria; kingdom Pseudomonadati; phylum Pseudomonadota; class Gammaproteobacteria; order Enterobacterales; family Enterobacteriaceae; genus Shimwellia; species Shimwellia blattae. The sequence goes on along the minus strand of NC_017910.1, from coordinate 3,591,798 downwards.
AACGTGGGTAATTTGCTGGTTTTTCATCAGCGACTGTGCCTCTTCATGGCTGTTAAACAGCGCGTCCCAGAAGCGTTGTCCGAACTGCGAAAGTGGACCATTTAACTGTTTATGAATCTCTATGTCTTTGACACGCTCAACAGCGTTCGCTGCTTTCCCCGGCAGTACAAACTCGTTCAGTTTTACCGTTTTATAGCCGAGGCTGCGAACGACCAGTTTGTCATTCAGGTGCCAGCCTGGCCCTGGGGTAGTTGCCTGCTGGCTGCGTGAAGCCAGCGTCATTACGCGATCGGCAAAGGCGATTTGCGCCACAATCGGCAATTCCAGAGTCTGTTCGCTATGACACAAGCGCACGCCCAAAGCAGTAAACTGCGAAAGTTCGTGCAACAGCTCCGGATCATCGACGCCAGCAGGAATGACAAGGTCGACCGCAACATTGTCTTTAATCCGGTAGTTCTGAATAGCCGCCCGGAATTGACGGGCATAAAGATCCCACTCATTGAGTGGCCCGTTCACCCACAGTGTGAGTTTTTCAGCTCCCTCGTTAATCGCCCGACGAAGGGTATCGCCAATGGCTCCCGGGCAGTAGCGGGCATCCGGTAGTGAGAATGTCTCTTCATCAGGCAAACCGATGTAGTACGAGAAGTCATCACCAAGCCATGCCTGTGCCGCTTTACGATCCAGCAAATCGTGATCGTGGCGTGTCTGGGAGTCGAGGAGGCATTCACTGCATGCTGTATCGCAGTGGTGGCAACCCAACTGCTTCACCATTCCCCGCAGAATGGCCTCAATGTGCATCGGCGCACTGGATGCAAAACCCGCACCACCGCTAATCACATCGTAAAGTTGAACGGCTAATACCGATTGTCCATCTGCCAGTCTGACCGGACGCACGGCGTAGCCCAGTTCTGCCGCGGAGATACCCAAAACCCCGGCCAGCGCCTGACGTAGGGCAACCGCCAGAGTCATGGCAACAATCCGGCCTTCTTCCGTGCTATCCGGCAGATATTCACCGTTTTGCGGCTTGCGTAGAACCATTTCAAAGACATCCGTTCGCGCCAATGCCCCCAGCGTGACGTTCTTCATGAGCGCCGTCGAACCGGGGCAAATTAGACGTTGATTCTGGCTGTCGCGATCCGCTTTTCCCGGACGCGGCGGGTAGTGGGCTTCCATACTTTTCGGCGCATCGTTTGCGTTCAACATCGACTCTGCGCGACCGCAGCTCAGGCAAAGTGCGTAACCATGCCCACCTTCTCCAAGGCTTTGCTGGAAAACATGCCCATCAGCGCCAGATGCCATATACCCCATTATCGGGTTAGGTAGCGATACGGGTTCTGCTTTAACAAATACCCAGGCAGGGACAACCGGGATAAATTTCATGGTTTCAATATTGTTCGTCACCGGCGCGTGCGCATCAGTTACAAACCCGGCTGGCTGCAGCACCTGGCGACGATTATCCATGATGATTTTTTCACCACAGGCGCTGTTGGTGCAAAATAGCGTCCCGGAACTGCTCAACCCCTCTTCATAGCCTATGGTCCCGCATTTGTGACAGCGCCAGGCGCAATCCAGACGCTGGGCTTCATTGGTATCGGCATTAATATTGTGCCAGTGCAGTGAGACGCCAGCAGAGCGGAAGACCCGGCCATCCAGTATGATCTCTGCACCTGGTGCATATTCACGGATGGCAACCCCCAGGTTACGCGAGGGAAGTCCCTTATAACGTGACACATTATCTTCGCGATCTTTTTTATCCCGGTTTTTCTGTGATTTTTCACGGATATAGTCTTCCATAGTGAAGTTATCAAACGTCACCACATCTGTCGGGAAGCCGTATCCCGGCAGGAAAGTCCTGGCCGCCAGGTCACGCAGCAAATACTCGCCACAGTGTCGTTTTTTCTCCAGTTCTATGCGCTTGCGATAAGGTGTTTGTGGCTGCGACTCTCGCTCCTGGGCTACAAGATCGCGGTAGACGGAAAGCCATCGCTGCTGCATGAACGTAATCGCATGGATTGTTTTATCTCGCAACAGGTCGGGTCTGGCACCATGTAATGCTGTGCCTTTCACCAGCCGTTCCAGCGCCGCGTCGATATCAAGAACCGGACGCTCGAGCCAGACTTTAAAGCGTTCACACTTTGATTGCCCGTCGTCTTCACCGAAAAACCAGAGGCTATCGAGACTGGTTTTTTCTTTATCCGTTTCGCCAATGACGTGACATAAAAAGTCGGACAGTAATAGCGCATTAACGTGGCGTTGCACCAGCCGGGCGGAATTCATTGCCACCATTGGCGCGGGGATCATGGTCTCAAATGGCCAGAGTGGGTTGGCAAAAACCTGTTGATCGTGCGGGTTCCCTTTACATAGTGTGTAAGAGATCGCACGCGATTCCTGACTACGCCCGGCTCGCCCGGCACGCTGTAAATAGTTAGCCGGATGGGGCGGTACGTTGTTCATCACTACGGCGGTAATGCCACCGATATCAACCCCCATTTCCATGGTGGTAGAACAGTTAAGAACATTAAGCTGCCCGTTCTTGAACATCTTTTCGTAGCTTTGCAGGCGTTCTGAAGACTGCTGGGCAGAGTGCTCTGCAGTGCGGTAGTAGAAGCCACCTTCAACGACACGATCGTTGATATCCGTCCAGACGTTTTCCGAACGTAATTGTGCGATCAGTGGTTCTTTACTAACCCAGTCACGTACCTTCGCCAGACCCGGAGCGTAGTCTTCTTGCGAACGATCCAGCTTCCAGATTTCCGGCATGGTGACCTTTTGTGCGACAAAAGCGTCATATTGTGTCTTGGTAAGGTGTTCAAACGAAATGTGGGTGGGCAGATAAGGGGTTAAGCCTTTAAAGGCCGTATCCAGAATCTTATTGGTTACCGGACAAATCCAGGCATCTGTGATTAAAGAAAAAGTCATGTGCTCTTTTGGCAGATAGAAACGGTTACCATCAGGTTTCAGCACTGCAAGTGGCCCAGTAAGTTGGGTCCACGCTTCTTTCAGCCACGTATTGATAATATCCATCGTCGCCGTATTTACGGTTTTGAATCCTGCGCCAAGCATTAATAACTTCACTAAACGATGGGATATATTGCCATTACGAATTTGCGGCCAGCGTCTGTTCTGATTATCTTCGGGATCTTTTGTGTCTGGGTTACGGACGAATTTCGATGAAAAACGGCTACCAATCCAGTTTTTCAACTCATCGTCCAGTTGTGTGAAGTTGCTTTCACGTACGTAGAGATCCAGCGTAACCTTAAGAAAATCCTTCCAGTCATCCAGCGTCAGCCCTTTCTCTTGCCAATGCACCGGCATCTTATGGATCTTCTCCAGCCCCTGATAACCAACCTGAACTAATCCCTGCGTTTCCAGGCTGTTAGTTCGTTTGGGCCGGCGCATAAACTCCCGGAATAACAACATTTCAGAAAGCTTCAGCGGCCCGCCATTTTCATTGAAAATTTCAGGCTTCAGATAGTGGTTATATTGCAGAATAGGACCGCGAATATCGGCTTTCTCTTTAAGTTCATTAACCATTTCAATCCAGGTCCGCGAAACCAGAATAGTCGCAGCTTTGCCACCGGTCGCGGCCTGAATAGCCTGTTCAAGCTGTTCGGCTTGCGCTTCAGCCAGTTTTGCTTGTTCCGGCATTCCCCAGCTTCTATATTCTTTCGCCTCATGGCGGGCCTGTTTTGCCCTCGTCGCTAACTTTTCCAGATCGGCATTGGCATTCGGTGTTGCAGAAGTCTGTGTTCGTTGATGCCAGCTCAGGATTTCGACCACACTACCGCGTAAGCGGCTGCGCTCAGCTTCTTGCTGCATGCGCACCGCCATTCGGGCCGTTCCTTGCCGGCTGTCGGTAAAGGTAATAAGTCGACGGCCTCGACCTGGTAACGAATCAGGTCCGACGCCCTCTTTTCCTTCTTCACTAATAAAATCCTGACAATATTCCAGAACGGTTGGCACAATATTGGTGACGTAAAATGGCCCACCTAATAAGGCTCGGCGGAACGGTTGTTTTCCGCTCGCGCCTCTGTAGCCACAGCTACTGGCACTACATACTTGTTCAATGTCGTTAATAACCAGCGGGATGCTGTCATTGTTAATAACACCAATACGACGTGTCTGACGGTCCAGACGCTGTAGGGTATAACCCGCCTCGCTGGTCTTCTCTGCGGCGATAATGAGTGGGGGCTGAAAACGACTCTCTTTATCAACTTTTTCTTCTGCGGCATCATTTTCAATATGCACATCATCTTGCAAAGAGAACTCATCACCGCCTTTATTTTCCCATTGGACAAGTTTTCCCTTTTTGTCCCGCGCCAGAAGATGTGGCTCATTACATTCATTACAGAATGCCAGCTCGTAAACCGGGCTTCCACAATCGCAATTTTGGCGTTTGTTCACATACACATAGCCAAAAGGCCAACCCTTTTCCAGCGGGGTACCGTGCTTTAATCTGCATTCTTTATCAACACAGGCCCACACCCCCTGGGTATTGCGTTGGAATATGTGCGCCCTGACCTTAAGAAATGCGGGATCCTTAGTATTGGGTTGTGTGCCAGAGCAGACGTCAATCCAGCGCAACACATCCTGCTGGCTATAATGCTGTTTTGTTAGCGAGTTCAACCGCTGCGTCATATCATCCAACTTCATTGGATTCGGTTGAGTAACTAGCATGTCGCGCAAGTAATACGCTTCAGGTGAATGCGTAAGTGCATCAAAGCGCTCTGGGCTTACGCCCTTCATGTCTGTATCAGGGATTTGCTCAATTTCTTCTAACGGAATAAAAACGTGTTTGCATGGTTCCAGTTCCGGAATAACCCGGCTTCCGTCCAGTACGTCAATGCGCTCTTGCGGTATACCGGATAATTCAGAGAGGAATTTTTTTAATTGCTTTTCGGCATCGCTTCCGGCAATGGTTGCAGAGGTTGCTACAAAGCGAACATCATCTGGAGTCACACCAAAGGCCGTCATCACGCGGCGTAACTGCAGCGCCAGTTCAGCGGCCTGCGAGCCGACATAGGTATGCGCTTCATCCAATACGATCCAGCGTAATGATTTTTGTGATTTAGATTGCTGGATAATTGGAGCGTCGATCTGGCGGACCATCATATATTCCAGCATTGTGCCGTTGGTCACTAGAATTGGAGCGGGTTCTTCACGCATTTTTTCGCGCGAGAGTACTTCATTCGGTCTTTTTACCTGTTCGCTTTTCACTGCGGCGTGTAGATTTTCGGTATTTCCGTTGTAGAGGCAGTATCGGATTCCGGAACCAAAACCACGTGTCCAGGCGTCCAGGCGCTCACGTTGCGAATTAATTAAGGCGTTAAGTGGATAGAGGAAAAGGGCCCTGACGCCGATAAGTGGGTTGTTGCCATTTTCATGTAATTCCCGGTAGAGGTCTTCCAGCACCGGCACCATAAAACATTCGGTTTTGCCTGAACCCGTACCGCTGGTCACTACCACAGAATGTTTTTTTTCCAGCAGAGCCTTCCAACTGGCTAGCTGGTGAGTAAAGGGTTTCCAGTCAGCACCAAAACGATAGCGTCCATTGTTCTGATCATCCAGCGAATCAACCACAGCTTTACTGAGCAATGCCTTGCCTTCCGTCAGGCTACGCATCGTTTTGTTTGACGCTTTCCAGCCAAACATTTGTTGGAAAACGGGAGAAGCAAGGAATGAGCCTGATTTCCCACAATCGGCGCCCATTTGTTGCGCGAGGTGCTCACGCAACTGCGGGTTTGTGACCCCCATGATACTCAGTGTTGCTTCAGTTGAACGAGACAACGATTGTTCAATAAGTGACGAAAAATAGCGTGTAGTCATTCTTATCCCTTTTTATTTTTGAGCAAAATAACGCAACAGGCTGCACTGGAAGATGGCCTTAAACCAGCGGGAATCGAAGTCCCTGACCTGTCTCAGGAAAAATACGGCACCCGGTTTACGGTCAAATACGGCTTCAAAAGAGGTATTGCCGCTTGCTACAGCTGCGGCGAAGACGGGTAACCAGGCAACGGAATAGCGGTATTCTGCGTCAGGATTAATGCTGATCACTGGATTTTTTTGTGATGTCATCCAGCTATGCAGCCGCTTGCTGCCGTACTCTGGCCAGCGAGCTTCACTATGCTCACGTAAAAGCTCCTGATACCACTCGCGAATGAAGAACTCTGGAATGGGCGGAGGGAATTGTCCATAACTTAACCATTTCTCAATTTCGTCGGCATATGTCGGAAAAACGAGCCCCAATCGCTGATACAAGCTCTTCACCAGTAAATTCTGGGTTTCTTCCGGTGCACCCTTTTGGCTCAGGAACAATTTAAATCGATCGGCTGCAGTTTTGATTTCGAAGATGGGGAAGAACTCCCATAAAATAGGGAACTCATTTTCAATGCGGCTCAGATACTCAGCTGACATCTCAAATTTAAATAGCGACATCGCCAGTGCTCGTGGATGCTGTACTAGCGCACGCCAAACTTCAAAGGTTGCCAGCGGCAGATAACCAAATTGGTCGTACAGGCAACGCATAAATTGCCAGCCGGAATGAGCGGGATCGTTAGCCATCTGTTCAAGTACCAGTGTAATGGTATTAACTTCAGACTGGGGATTAAAAAGCTGGGTCGCTTTCTGCAATGAACGAATACTACTTTGGTAATCCTCCCATTTTTAACGGAGGCGATAAGTAGAATCAGGTCATGCGTTGAATATGCTGCATTGGCGTGAAGCCATTCAGTGCCATATTCGGACGCTCGTGATTATAAAACCATTGCCAGCGTGTGGCATAGTCCTGCAATTCGTCCAGTGATGTAAACAGGTGCTGTCCCAGCCAGTCATAACGTACAGTCCGGTTATATCGCTCAATATATGCATTTTGCTGAGGTTTTCCGGGTTGAATAAAACGCAGGGTGATATTCTGCTGAACAGCCCATGACATCAGTATCTTGCCGGTATATTCTGGCCCATTATCACATCGTATTGCTGCTGGTTTACCTTTCCACTCAATCAGTTGTTCGAGTGTCCTCACCACTCGATTTGCGGGAAGAGAAAAATCCACCTCAATGGCCAGCGCTTCACGATTAAAGTCATCGATAACATTCAGCAATCGGACGGAACGACCATCCGACAGTTGATCGTGCATGAAGTCCATCGACCAGCATTCATTGCGGCTTTCAGGCACCGCCAGCGGCTCGGGCTTATCCCGTTTCAGTCGTTTTTTCGGTTTAATTCGCCTGTTCAGCGACAACTCGCAATAAATCCGGTATACCCTTTTGTGATTGAACTTAAAGCCTTTTACGTTACGCAGGTACAAAAAGCACAGACCAAAACCCCAGTTGCGCTGACTGTCGGTGATACGGAGTAGCCAGTCAGCAATAACCGTGTTTTCTTCATTCAGTTGAGGCTGATAGCGATAGCAACTTTCGCTGACAACAAACAACTGGCAGGCAAAACGTATGCTGACGCTTCGGTGCCTGACCGCGTCCTGTGCCATCTGCTTTCGCTGCGATGGCTTCACCACTTTTTTGCCATAGCCTCCTGAATAATTTCGGCTTTGAGCCGTTCTTCGGCATACATCTTTTTCAGGCGGCGGTTTTCATCTTCCAGCTCTTTTAGTCGGGCCATCATGGATGCATCCATTCCGCCAAAGCGTGAACGCCACTTGTAGAAACTGGCATTGCTCATACCATGTTCGCGGCACAGTTCAGCAACTGGCGTTCCGGCCTCAGCCTGCTTGAGGATGGCCATGATCTGGCTGTCGGTAAAGCGTGATTTTTTCATAGAGATCTCCCCGGTTCAGATTACGAGAAAATTCTACTTATGAACACACCGGTTTTTCGGGGGGATTACCCTTTCATCCACAGGTAACGACGGTTCCCCACGAATGAAGCAGGGGCGAAACGCCATTTCCTCACCCTGTTTGGGGACGACTAACCACGGCCCATTTTTGTTAATAACCGAACTCAGTTCATATTCACCTGTCGGTACACCTTCGCTCATTCTTGATGATAATGGGGTGATTTTTCTCTCCGGCTCACTCAATAACATGATGACAGGTGAAGACATTTGCCCGGTACGATAATGGGTTGACTGGCTGATGAGAAGTTCTCTTTCATAATCATAGCGTAAACTGTATTTATAGCGGCGAATCTGCCAGCTCATTACAGCACCTGCGCCTTTGATTTGCATCTCAACAACCTGGTCAACTCCTGTCTCAAGAGACAGTAAGTTTTCAATATGCTCTCTCAGGCTGTATAAATTGAGTTCGACGGGGTGTTCCCCCGCGGTATAACACCATTCATGCCATGCCTGTAACCCACTTTTGGAACGTAAATGTAATTCCAGTGAAAAACGTGTCGGATCGCCATTTTTACCAAATAAAAAGGCTCTCGAACCCAGCAAATCATGCAGAGTAATATTTTTATCCAGAGTGCATCCATTTGCATCAAGGGCCAGGCAACCTTTTGCAGGGAAAGGTAGAGTCATCTCTACTGGGGCTGCACCCAAATTTGGGTAAATCTGCAAAGAGACAAACGCAGGAGGTATTCCTTCTGCTTTAAGTAATATTTCTGTTTGTCCTGCTGAGCGTTTGCGAGCAACCTCTAGTGTTTTATCTTTTAAGACAGACATGCAGGGATGTTGCGTTGAGATAACAATGGAACCTTCATTGGCTAGCTCACCACCCTTTATTTCAATGTTAAAATCTGCCGGCAAGATCCCAATTTTTCGACGCAGTAGAGTTTCATTGTGAGTATTTCTGACAGAAACATATTGCGTACCCATCATCTCTTGTACCTGACATTCATCTAACGATATGCCACTCAGGTAACGTTTGAATTGTATATCTTCAGCATTCAGGTTTTTCGCCGTAACTTTAGGTACACCAAGGAATGTTTCATCAGGATGGCAATTCCAGGTAACATGTTTTCCATAAAAATCAAATCCGCTCTGATTAGATTGTTCCCTCCCGGTGCGGATCTTGTATGTTTCATCTCCGGAAATGGTTATATCTTGGCGTCCTTTTACGGACAGTGTTCTGAGTCCTAATAACGACGCTGTACCTGGAGAGCCTTCACACCCTGAAATAGTGGTTTTTTCTTGAGGTAAGGCAATAAGAACATTGCTATTACGTACAGTACAAGAAGCTTGCCCTTGCAATAACCAGCGTTCCTCATCATCAACAAAAGTAAGTGGTACCTCGCCAACGGCGATTTCACTATCTTCAAGTTTTATGGTGCCAACAATCATTCCTCCAGTTCGTGCAACAATCGTTAAGCTCGCAGCTGGCTGGCGTCTGACAAATCTCGACTCACTTTTACGCAGGCGAACTTTGGCATGGGCGTTCTCCAGGGATGCATAGGCGGGGCCGAGACAGGTGACTTCTTCACCATCTTCATAAATGGCAAGTTCAAATCGCGTCGTTGAGGGAGTGCTGATGATTGGGAAGGTGAGTTCATCAGGCAGCGAAATTATCGCCTGGATTTGATTGGGATGGTTTTCCGACCAATAGAATTGACAACCGGAACCCTTATTTTTTTGTAAGTGGGATTTAGCCTCTACGGAGGCAGTACATAGCAACCCATTAAGAAAGCGAGTACCTGTTTCATCATCCAAAGGCATAGGGAACTCATCACGCCATTTTGGATGCACTTTATCAAGCTGCTTCACGGGTTCGGTATGATTGCTCAGGTTGTACATTAGAACCAGCGAGCTGAGTTTTTCCGCTATATGGCTGATGAGTTCTACAGAAGTGTCTTCGCTAAAAACAGTTGGCAGGGCTGATTTTTCTATGACAGTTCTTACTAGAGAAAGTATGGAAAATCCTGCCAGTTGTGCCTGCCCATATTGATTGAGAATCCGGGAGAATACATTCTGAAAATGGCTATCCGATTCTTTCAGTAAGCGGAATGGTAATCCCCCCTCACTGAACAATGTTCCGAGAAAATTACGTCGTTCCGATTCGTAAAATCGGATTGGGCGGTTCCAGTAACCTTCCATCCCTTTAGGGATAATAATCCTTAATTCAGTCGACGTTAATGATACTCCCAATGCTCTATATATAGGGTCCCACATCCAACCACAATGGCGCTCATAATCTCTGCGATACCATTCAGAGCAAAAAAGGACAAAACAGGCAGCGTAACCTTTATCATCGATATTACTCTGTACTTGACCAACTGCACGAAGTAGTTGTGTTAGATTATTGTATTCATCATTGGTCGCGTGATATTCATATAGGGGACGGCTATCAGGTTGTCTCAATCCTCTACGATTAAGAAAGTTACTTAGCCAGGAAGTACATTTTACCCAAGAAATGCATTCTGATTGACTCAAGGCAAACTCCTTACAGACAAGCGAAAAAACCTTATAGTTTTAGTTAAAAAACAGATCAGATTACTCTTGTGTTGGTATAACTTCAACTACTAATTTTTGTGGGTGTATCTCACAGGTGGTTTTTATTTAAATGATAACAAAAATTGATTGATTCCATCCTATTTATCGAGTTGTTTTATTATTTCAAATAAAAGGAAGTTTTACTTTGGCGTCGCTATGCACAATGACGAATAATTTATCTTCTATGATATAGAGCAAACAGGAGAACTATACAACCAGGAGTAATAAAAGTTGTATCATCAGTCAAAAATACATGGGGTTGATGTTTGCTGTGTATGCATTACATTATATGTATTGCAGGAGTATTTCTATATTATTATCAATGCGTTAAATGGAGATATTGTAGTGGTTTACTGAATTTGGCCACCTGAACAGAGGTGATATGCTCACCTCAGAACACTACAGGTGCACCAATGAAACGAAGAAATTTTAGTCCTGAATTCAAACGCGAATCCGCTCAGCTGGTTGTCGACCAAAATTACACAGTTGCACAAGCAGCGAAGGCCATGGATGTCGGCCTTTCCACGATGACAAAATGGGTCAAACAACTGCGTGATGAGCGTCAGGGCAAAACGCCAAAATCTTCTCCGATAACCCCGGAGCAAATCGAAATACGCGAGCTGAGAAAAAAGCTGCAACGCATTGAAATGGAAAATGATATTTTAAAAAAGGCTACCGCGCTCTTGATGTCAGACTCCCTGAACAGTTCTCGATAATCGGGAAGCTCAGGGCGCGTTATCCTGTGGCCACTCTCTGCCACGTGTTCGGGGTTCATCGCAGCAGTTACAAATACTGGAAAAATCGTCCTGAAAAGCCAGACGGCAGACGGGCTGTATTACGAAGCCAGGTACTTGAGCTGCACAACATCAGCCACGGTTCGGCCGGAGCAAGGAGCATCGCGACAATGGCAACTCAGAGAGGCCATCAGATGGGGCGCTGGCTCGCTGGCAGGCTAATGAAAGAGCTTGGGCTGGTCAGTTGCCAGCAACCAACTCACCGGTATAAGCGTGGTGGTCATGAACATGTTGCTATCCCTAATCACCTTGAGCGGCAGTTCGCCGTAACAGAGCCAAACCAGGTGTGGTGCGGCGATGTGACCTATATCTGGACGGGTAAGCGTTGGGCGTACCTGGCCGTTGTTCTCGACCTGTTCGCAAGAAAACCAGTGGGCTGGGCAATGTCGTTCTCGCCGGACAGCAGACTCACCATGAAGGCGCTGGAAATGGCATGGGAAACGCGTGGTAAGCCCGTCGGAGTGATGTTCCACAGCGATCAGGGCAGTCATTATACGAGCAGGCAGTTCCGGCAGTTGCTGTGGCGATACCGGATCAAACAGAGTATGAGTCGGCGCGGAAACTGCTGGGATACTCATTCTAATATACTTTCAAATACCGGATCGGACTGACCCGTGCTGGGATTGGCCCAGATGCCTTTGTGTTGACCTGTCGTCCGATTCAGGTATTTCCCGGGCATAGCCGGGCCCAGCGTTTGTGACCTGATAGGAGCTTTGTGCTGCATCCCGAGTGTCCTGTCCGGCGATGGGGATGGTTGTGCTACCAATATCTGGGGGCAAACCATGCAAAATGACTGTCAATCTCCTGAAAGCGTGATCCTGGGTGTCGATACACACCTTGATGTTCATGTCGGTGCTGTTATCAGTCAGGCAGGTAAACTGCTTGGCACCCGTATTATTCAAACAAATCAAACGGGCTATCTTGAACTACTTGATTGGGCTCGCTCTTTTGGGATCCTCGAACGAGCTGGCATTGAGGGAACCGGGACGTATGGCGCTGCGTTAACACGTTTTCTCATTAAGAATAGTATTTATGTTGTTGAAGTTAACCGGCCAGATCGCTCAAAACGCCGCCTTGAAGGGAAGTCAGATCCTCTGGATGCAGAGAATGCAGCCCGGACAGTACTTTCAGGGAGCAGCAAGGCCATACCAAAAATGCAGTCCGGCGCGTGTGAAGCTCTCCGGATTATCAGTGTTGCCCGACGCAGTGCAGTAAAAGCCCGCACGCAGGCGATTAATCAGCTTCGTGCGCTGCTGGTGAGTGCCCCTCAGGATGTTCGCGACAAACTCTGGAAATCGAAACCACACGAATGCGTAACCGCCTGCATTAACAGCGAGGTGTCAGAGTACTCCCCCTTACGGATAGCCCTGTGTAGCACGCTTCGAAGTCTTGCTAAACGATGGATAGTCCTGACTGAAGAGCTGAATGAACTGGACGAATCTCTGGATAAACTGACCCGCAAATATGCCAGTAATCTTCGTAGCCAGTTTGGGGTAGGCCCACAGACGGCTGCGACGCTGCTGGCCGTTGCAGGTGATAACCCCGAACGTTTAAAAAATGAAGCGGCTCTGGCTTCGCTCTGTGGTGTAAATCCGTTACCAGCATCATCAGGAAAAACTGTCAGGCACAGATTAAACCGCGGAGGCTCACGTGAAGCTAACAACGCCCTGTGGACAATAGCCCTTGTGCGTATGCGTAGTGATCCGCGCACAAAAATCTATGTAAACAGACGAACGGGTGAAGGGTTGTCGACCAAAGAGATCCTGAGATGCCTGAAACGCTACATCGTCCGTGAACTCTATCCATTGATTTTATCGGACCTCGCCTATGCCAATCGCCCGCTCTTGACATAGGAGCGTCAATAGCCCAATGGAACGCTTCTTCCGGAGTCTGAAGAACGAATGGGTACCAGTGACAGTGTAAGCTTCAGCGATGCGACTCACGCCATAACGGACTACATCGTTGGATATTACAGCGCACTCAGGCCGCACGAACATAACGGTGGATTACCACCAAACGAATCAGAAAATCGATACTGGAAAAACTCTAACTCGGTGGCCAGTTTTTGTTGACCACTACAGTACCAGCCAACAACAGATCCAACGTATCGAGACAGGGAAGGTTGCGGCTAAGTTAGGTTTGGCACAAGAGATTTGTGCTGCCTTAAAGAAGCCGTTGAGTGCTGTTTTTCCTGATAGTGCTAATCTGCTACAGAAATTGCGCAATCAAAGTAGTCGTAGTAGCGATGAGCTGAAAGATATTGCTACTAGTGGTATTGAAATGGATTGCTGCTTTTGGACGGTGAAGCTCTGGCTAAGAGGGCAGCAAAATTATTTGCTGTTACCTATCTCCCCTGCTGATAAACGCCGTTTTTTCTCATATTTTCAGGAAAGATCTGCGGCAGACTATGAGCATTTTTTTGTTTTCGACTCAGAACAATGGTAATCCCCCCATTTTTAACGGAGGCGATAAGTAGAATCAGGTCATGCGTTGAATATGCTGCATTGGCGTGAAACCATTCAGTGCCATATTCGGACGCTCGTGATTATAAAACCATTGCCAGCGTGTGGCATAGTCCTGCAATTCGTCCAGTGATGTAAACAGGTGCTGTCCCAGCCAGTCATAACGTACAGTCCGGTTATATCGCTCAATATATGCATTTTGCTGAGGTTTTCCGGGTTGAATAAAACGCAGGGTGATATTCTGCTGAGCAGCCCATGACATCAGTATCTTGCCGGTATATTCTGGCCCATTATCACATCGTATTGCTGCTGGTTTACCTTTCCACTCAATCAGTTGTTCGAGTGTCCTCACCACACGATTTGCGGGAAGAGAAAAATCTACCTCAATGGCCAGCGCTTCACGATTAAAGTCATCGATAACATTCAGCAATCGGACGGAACGACCATCCGACAGTTGATCGTGCATGAAGTCCATCGACCAGCATTCATTGCGGCTTTCAGGCACCGCCAGCGGCTCGGGCTTATCCCGTTTCAGTCGTTTTTTCGGTTTAATTCGCCTGTTCAGCGACAACTCGCAATAAATCCGGTATACCCTTTTGTGATTGAACTTAAAGCCTTTTACGTTACGCAGGTACAAAAAGCACAGACCAAAACCCCAGTTGCGCTGACTGTCGGTGATACGGAGTAGCCAGTCAGCAATAACCGTGTTTTCTTCATTCAGTTGAGGCTGATAGCGATAGCAACTTTCGCTGACAACAAACAACTGGCAGGCAAAACGTATGCTGACGCTTCGGTGCCTGACCGCGTCCTGTGCCATCTGCTTTCGCTGCGATGGCTTCACCACTTTTTTGCCATAGCCTCCTGAATAATTTCGGCTTTGAGCCGTTCTTCGGCATACATCTTTTTCAGGCGGCGGTTTTCATCTTCCAGCTCTTTTAGTCGGGCCATCATGGATGCATCCATTCCGCCAAAGCGTGAACGCCACTTGTAGAAACTGGCATTGCTCATACCATGCTCGCGGCACAGTTCAGCAACTGGCGTTCCGGCCTCAGCCTGCTTGAGGATGGCCATGATCTGGCTGTCGGTAAAGCGTGATTTTTTCATAGAGATCTCCCCGGTTCAGATTACGAGAAAATTCTACCTATGAACACACCGGTTTTTCGGGGGGATTACCCAATATCGTTATGCCCTCAACACCCGAGAAGTGATCTTCCACCAATTCTTGTTTGATGGCTTTCCATCTAGCCCTGATGAAGCGGATGACGATGAAAATGAAGGATGCTATGGCAATGTCCATATCACCATGGAGAATGGTGGCCCAATCATTGAGCTATGTTGTGAACCTGAAACATCAGATGATGAGTTCGATGATATCGGTCAGTTGAATGCATTTTTTAGTATTCTTGAGTCAGACCCCGAATCAACAGAGCGCTACCAGCTAATCGACGAAGATGGAGAAGATGCTTTTATTCGTATTGGTTCTATTGCGATGGTGCGAGTCGCACTTGATGCGCTAGAATTTGTTGAGGAAGATAACGAGTAACAGAGTTCGGCATCTCAACCAGGCCATATTCGTCCTGGTTCGATGCAGAAAATCAATGAATTTTCGTGTTGGTATAATATCATAATATTTATTTTTAATTATGAGTTTGAGCTCTATATGCGAGTCCGGCCTTCGCCACAAACCAACCCCATTCTCTTATAACACCACCCCAAAATAACCCCCATCTACTACAAGAAAATACAAAAACACAACAAAAACAACACATTACAATAATCACACAACGCTCATCCCTGAGCTCCTCATCACTCCATCACCAATATAAACTTTCCCCACACACCCTCAGTGCGCGTGTTTATTATTACGCAGGAAAATAGCCCAGTAGGTAATACCGACCAGCACGCCGCCGCCGATAATATTACCGATAGTGACCGGGATTAAGTTATCTGAAATAAACTGTCCGAGATTAAGCGCCGGGAAATCGTCTGGCGTCATATGCACCTTATCCCAGAATGTATCGGGGGCAAAATTGCGAATCATCATCGCCAGCGGAATAAGAAACATATTTGCAATACTGTGTTCGAAACCACTACAAACGAACATGCTGATAGGCAGTAACATGGCAACAATCTTATCAACAATAGTGTGTCCTGCGTAACTTAACCATACCGCAAGGCATACCATCATATTGGCTAATGTGCCCAGGCACACGGCCTCAAAAAAAGTGTGGTGCATTTTATGGTCGGCCGTAAGCAGAACATTAAGCCCCCATTGCCCGTCTCCCGACATTATCTGACCAGAACACCAGATAAGCACAGCAAAAAATAATGCACCCACAAGGTTCCCGAGATAAACCACCGTCCAGTTAGTTGCCAGGGTGGACCATGAAATAAGGCCGCTGGCCTTGGCGATGATCGTCAAAACTGTCGACGTAAATAAATCAGCACCACATACGACCACTAATATCAGCCCCAGGGTAAAGCAGAGGCCGCCCAGAAACTTTACCGGCGCAGAGACCGGATCTGGCGAGCTGGTGATAGTGATATAAAAAACAAACCCCATCGAAATAAATACCCCGGCAATGATTGCCAGGAAGAAAGACATCGGGATCTTTTTTGTTGCTTTATATAATGCCGACTGCTCTGCAATTTTTGCCATCTCGGGTGGCAAGTGGAGATCAAAAGAACTATCCGTACTCATAGTAACTCCTGGGCATATTGATCAGGTAATATTGAATGGATGTTATTTTGATATAGTACCGTTGATGGTGTGCCGCCGATGTTGATCTACTTATCAAAATGAAGGGTTAATATAAAATTCGGACTTCAATGGTATTAATGAATAATGGTTATTATATTATTGCATGGCTAATGACTGGGTGTCTGGATCATTAAACATGGTTCAGATCAAACTAAGAAAAACTTGTTGTTTTTTTAACCTTGCGAAAAGTTTAGAATGAACAAATCCTGATGAATATAACAATATGGTTAACCGATGAAATTAGTGAGTTGTTCTGGCATCTCTATCGGTAAGGATAACCGACAGGCATTACTGGCTGATATAGCAAAGCATTTGCTGCATCAGCGTGATGAGCTTGCCGTATTGAGAATAATTACCACTCTGTTGCCCCGTGGCATATTCTTTAACTGTGTTCAGCTTGTTATTGCCGGGCAGGGAAACTGGCAACAGGAAGTACGCAATCCCTCTATCACATTACCCGCAAAAAACAGTGATCTGGCGGGGCGTTATGCCGTATCGCTGAATAATCTGTGGCCCCTGCAGGGGGAATTGATTTTTATTCGCCATCAGGGCGGTGATTTTAGCGATGAAGAGCGAAATTTTTTATATCTGGTGGCGGATCTGGCCGGTGGCATGGTATTTCAGTTAAGCCAGCATAAATATTTGCTGACTGAATCACAGTCTCTGCGTAAGAAATGTGAATGCCTGCATATCCTGGTCGATATCACGAATTCTGTATTAGCCCACGATGATATAAAACCGCTGTTTTCGGATGTATCTCGCGAGATTTATCGTTTCTTCGGTATTAATTATATCGCCTTTGCCATGAAGGCAGATAATAATGCTGATTTCGATATTTACGCGAGCTGCTATGCCCCGGAGTGTGCCCCTGAGGAGCAGCCCCGGCAGTTCAGATTCAGCGGTGAATTACTGAAATGGCCCGATACCCGCCATACGGAAAGGGTGGTGAATGACGATGACGAATATTTTCACCAGATACCCGCGCTGTTCCCGGGTGTTCCGGGGAGCGGGGAGCTGAAAACCGCCTGCCTGCTGCCGCTTATCTCAAGGGGGCAGCCGCTGGGGGTACTGATTCTGGCCCACCAGCGGGGCGGTTTTTTCACTAAAGATAAGCGGGAACTGCTGGAGCAGATCACCGCCCGGGTCGCTATTGCCACTGGCAATGTTAGCGATGGCGCTAAAAGCGCACCACCTGTGGATCAGAAGAGTGAAAACACCCGGCTAAAAAATTATCTTCAGCCCCATGATGATGAGCATAATATTATTTATCAAAGCCAGGCCATGGCCCGGGTGATGGAGCAGATAGAACTGGTTGCGGCCAGTGAAAGTACCGTGCTGATCCTCGGGGAAACGGGCACCGGGAAAGAGCTGGTTGCCCGCGAAATACACCGGCGCAGCCAGCGAAATAACAACACCATGGTGAAAATCAACTGCGCCGCCGTTCCGGAAAACTTACTGGAGAGCGATCTTTTTGGTCATGAAAAGGGGGCTTTCACCGGGGCCATATCCCGCCATATCGGGCGCTTCGAAATGGCCAACGAAGGGACACTGTTTCTGGATGAAATTGGCGATATGCCTCTCAGGCTTCAGCCCAAATTATTGCGTGTTTTGCAGGAGCGGGAAATTGAGCGGCTCGGGAGCAGTAAAACTATCCCGGTACATGTGCGGCTGATTGCGGCCACAAACCGTGACCTGAAGCAAATGTCTGTCAGCCATGATTTTCGCAGCGATTTATATTACAGACTTAATGTATTCCCCATCTATGTACCGTCACTGCGGGAGCGCCCGGAAGACATTCCGCTACTGGCAAACTATTTTATGCGCAAAATTGCCAGAAGTATGCAGCGCGATATTGTCACCATCCCTGAAGAAGCACTGCAACAACTGGTGCGTTATCCGTGGCCGGGAAATATTCGCGAGCTGCAAAATGTGATTGAGCGCGCCGTTATATTAACCACCAATACCAGCCTGAATATTCAGTTGCAGGATCTGCAAATGGCAGAGCCTGTCACCGGGCGGCCAGCGGAGAAAAAAGTCCCGCTGGCGCCACCGCCGGAAAGTGATGAAAAAGAGCGCCTGCAAATTATTCAGGCCTTGCGGGAAACAAACGGAATTGTTGCCGGGCCGCGGGGGGCCGCTTTACGGCTGGGATTAAAACGCACCACATTATTATCACGTATGCAGCGGCTGGGGATCTCTGTGGATGATCTGTAAAAAAATGCCGGGGTTTCCCCCGGCAAATGTTCATGATGGCATGTTCTTATCGGTATTATACACTAACAAACACTCTACTTCTGCTATTTAACTTAACTGTTTTTCACAATTAAATAAATTGCCGGTTCATGCTGGATCTCCTCCAGCAGGCCCATTAATGTTTTACTCCAGCCGCGAAACGGCTCGGCAATATGTTCTTCTGTTAATGGCGCCAGCGCGCTGGCTAATAAATTCACATGTGTCGAATCAATATTGATTTCTCCAAAAGTGAGCAGCCCTCTGAATTTCCGCTGTGCCTCCGGGTTATCTAACATTGTCATCCACCGGGTATATTGTGGCAGGTCACAAATTAATTCTGTATTCAGGCAATCAATAATACCGACATGATGACCAATAGCCAGCGAATAATACATTACCTGCTGAGATTGCTCCGGCATATCGCTGGTATCAATAAATTTCTGGCGCAATGACCAGAAAACAACCTGGCCGTCAGACATATTGCCCCTCTTTTAATATCTGCATCAGGCGCTGAACAATTTCCCGCAGGCGCGGATCATCGGCCTGCGACAGCCACGCCCCCAGTTTTTGTTCCGCCTCATTGCTGGCACCGGCGTTCAGGATCCCGAGTAACTGATCGCTGATCACCCGCCCTTTGCGGTAACCGGCCAGGCGCCGGGCCTCCCGCTCCACGGCAACCCGGGCATCCAGAGGTACGGCGGGCAGCAGCAAACCGGCTTTTTCGTTTTCGCCCTGGGTATGGTTCTGGCCTTTGAGTTTCTGATCCAGCAGGCCAAGGGCCACCGCGAAACCGTGGATTGTGGCCGCCGGGGTAGGGGGGCAGCCGGGGATCCAGACATCAATCGGCACGATGCTTTCGCTCCCGCCCCATACACAGTACAAGTCGTGGAAAATACCCCCGCCGCACCCGCAGGCCCCGTAAGAGATACAAATCTTCGGATCCGGGGCGGATTCATAAGCGCGCAGCGCTGGCATTCTCATGGCGCGGGTCACCGCGCCGGTAAACAGTAAAATATCCGCATGACGGGGTGAGGCCACCACTTTAATGCCGAAGCGTTCGGCATCAAACAGCGGGGTAATGGCGGCGAAAATTTCAATCTCGCAACCGTTGCAGCCGCCGCAGTCCACCCGGTAAACATAGGCGGAGCGTTGAATATCTTTCAGCAAGGTTTTCTTGAGTGCCACCGCCTGCTCATCCAGCGTTATCGGCTGGCTGACATAGTGATTTACTTTGATTTCCTGGCTGTTCATTTGCGTTCTCCAACATGATAGGACAGGTTGGTGCTGCCGTTATTGAAAAGGTTTTGCCGCTGTTTACAGGTCGGGCAGGTTTCAAACTGGGGCCGCATCTCTTCTACGGTGGCTTCGTCAATACCGGATTGCACCAGCAGCGCCATGGCGTATTCCAGTGCTTTACCGGCGGTAAAGGGCTGATGGCATTCGCGGCATTCCAGCAGGGAGAAGGTCGCCCGGTTATAGAGATCCGGTTTATTCGTGACCGCCAGTTCAAAATCCGGCGACAGGACAATGGCCCGGGTCGGGCAGACTTCTTCGCAGCGCCCGCAGAATATGCAGCGCCCGAGGAACAGCTGCCAGGTGCGGGTGCCGTCCTCCGGGTGGGTTTCCATGGTCAGCGCGTTGGCCGGGCAGGCCACAGTACAGGCCCCGCAGGCGATACACTGCTGAGGATCATATTCGGGTTTGCCGCGAAAATCCGCGCACACCTCCAGCGGTTTAAACGGGTATTTAACGGTGGCGACGCCAGCATCACGGATGGTTTTTAATAACTTGAGCATGATTCATCCCTCATTTTAGCGGCGAGTGCTTACGCTCGATCCCATAACGTTCGATCTCCTTGTAAGGCACCGTAGTGGATTTACGTTTATTAATATCCACCAGGGTGACCCTGTCGGTGCAGGAGTAGCACGGGTCGAGGCTGCCGATAATCAGCGGGGCATCAGAAATGGTGTTACCGCGCAGCATATAGCGCAATACCGGCCAGTTGGCGTAGGTTGCAGCGCGGCAGCGCCAGCGGAACAGCTTCTGGTTATCACCGAGCATGCTCCAGTGCACATCTTCACCGCGCGGCGCTTCCACATAGCCAAGGGCGAATTTATGGGGCACATAGGTAAAGCCTTCCGTCAGCAGGCTGCCCTCGGGTAAGTGCTCCAGGCCGTATTCCACCATGTTCATGGAGTCCAGGGTTTCCTGTACCCGCACCATCACGCGTGAGAAGACATCACAGCCGTCCATGGTGAACAGTGTTTTGGGCAAATTACCGTAGTTGGCGAAGCTGTGGTCAAAGCGCAGGTCGCGGGCAAAACCGCTGCCGCGGATAAGCGGCCCGACGGGGCTGTAGTCGCGGGCGATATTTCTGTCCAGCAGGCCCACCCCCTGGGTGCGCTGCTCCATGTTGGGGGTGTTGAGCAGCATGTCGACCAGTTCGGTCACCTCTTTGCGCATTTCGCGGATCAGCTGGATCCCTTTCACGCGCTGCTCTTTCTGGATGTCGCGGCGGATACCGCCAATCAGGTTCAGGCCATAGGTTTTGCGCGAGCCGGTCAGGAGCTCTGCAAGGGTCATGGATTTCTCCCTGACGCGGAAAAAGTGCATAAACCCGGTATCGAAGCCGACAAAGTGGCTCGACAGGCCAATATTCAGCAGGTGGCTGTGCAGGCGCTCTACCTCCAGCAGAATACTGCGGATGGCGTGGGCGCGCGGGGGAACATAGATCCCGAGGGCGTTCTCCACCGAGGTGGTATAAGCCACGCTGTGGGCGAAGCCGCAGATCCCGCACACCCGGTCGGAAAGGAACGTGACTTCGTTATACCCCATGCGGGTTTCCGCCAGTTTCTCCATGCCCCGGTGGACATAAAACAGGCGGTAGTCCGCATCCACAATGCGCTCCCCGTCCACAAACAGCCGGAAGTGCCCGGGCTCGTCGGAGGTGATATGCATCGGGCCGATGGGCACAATGCGCGTCTCGCTCTTGCTTTCGTTGATGAACTGATAGGTTTCGGTATCGCTGGTCGGGGCCGGGCGCTGCCGGTAGTCCATGGTGTCTTTACGCAGCGGGTAGAGATCGTCCGGCCAGTCGTCGGGCAGGACCAGGCGGCGTTCGTCCGGCAGGCCTACCGGGATCAGGCCGTACATATCGCGGATTTCGCGCTCACCCCATACGGCCGCAGGTACGCGCGGCGTCACAGACGGGAATTCGCGGGTCTCCGGGTCAACATAGGCTTTCACCACTACCCAGCATTTTTCCCCCTGCTCCATAGAGAGCGCATAGTAAACCGCATAATGGCCGGTTAATGTGCGCTCGTCGTTCCCGAACAGGACCGGCAGCCATCCCCCCAGCCGGTAGTACAGAAATTCCACCACTTCCGGCAGGGCATTGGTTTTCACGGTGATGGTCAGCTGATTGTTGGTTTGCCACTCTTCTTCCAGTACCGCGGCAGGAAATGTCTGGCGAACCTGCGCCAGGTAACCCGCACCCAGTTTTTCGCTATCCTGGATAGCACTGACGTGATTATCGTAATTCACTTTTCTCTCCTGACGGGGTATTTACAGCAGCGTGACCGGTCGTCACGGACGTTTCGGAACCCGCTGCCCACGGCCAGTTGAAATGGGGGGATACAGTGGATTTATCTTGTTGCAGCACAACGGTGGCGGCGTTTTCCAGCAGGTGAACAACCGGCTGGGGAATATGGGTCCCCATGATGAGCATCAGCACCAGCAGGATAGCCATCGGCAGGGTAGTCAGAATGCCAAGCTCCCCTTTGCTGACCGGCTCCGGTGCGTTACCAAACAGCACGGCCGCAATCATGCGTACCAGCCCGCCCAGCACGATAGTCAGCAACAGCAGCAGTACAATTGTCAGGCCGATATGGCCCGCGCTCAGGCCGGCAATCACGGTCATGAACTCGCTCAGGAAGACGTTAAATGGCGGCATACCGCCTAACCCCAGGGCACCCCCCGCCAGCAGCACCGCAGAGAACGGCATCACCTTTAGCATGCCTTTCGCCACGCTGATATCGCGGGTGCCGTATTTCAGCAACACATTACCGGAGCCGCAAAACAGCAGGGCTTTTGCCAGGCTGTGGTTCAGGGTGTGCAGCATGGCCGCCAGAATCCCCAGCGGGCCGCCAATCCCCAGCGCCACGGCGATAAGCCCCATATTCTCCACAGAGGAGTAAGCCAGCAGGCGTTTAATATCGCGCTGCACCAGGATGAAGAAGGCGGCCACAGCGACAGAGAGCATCCCGAAGACGACCAGCAGCGTGCTGGTAAAATGGGGGCCAATCGCCTGGCGGATGATGATGTTGTAGCGGATGATTATCAGCAGCGCGCAGTTAAGCAGCACCGCAGAGAGCAGCGCACTGACCGGGCTTGGCGCTTCACTGTGGGCGTCCGGCAGCCAGGCGTGCATCGGGAACAGGCCGGTTTTCGTCCCGAAGCCAATCAGCACAAAGACAAACGCCAGCTGCATCAGCGTGGTATCCAGCTCAGAGGCGTGTTTAAGTACCTCAGTCCAGAAAATCGCGTTTTGCGGATCCGGCATAATGCTGGCGGCATTGGCGTACACCAGAATGGTGCCAAACAGGCCGAAGGCGACCCCGACAGAGCAGATAATAATGTACTTCCACGCCGCCTCCAGCGAGGAGCGCTGGCTGTAGGTGCCCACCAGGAAGGCGGAGCTGAGCGTGGTGGCCTCAATGGCGGCCCACATCATGATCAGGTTGTTGCTGGTGATAACCAGTAACATGGTGAAGATAAACAGGTGGAAGAAGCCGTAGTAATTGCAAAGGCCCGCCACGCTGACTTCGCCTTCATCCACCTCATGGCGCATATAGCCGATGGAGTAAAGGCCGGTAATAAAGCTGATAATGCCGAGGATCGCCAGAAACAGCGCGCTCAGGCTGTCAAGATGCAGCCATTTACCGGCCACCAGAATGTCGCCCTGTTGATAAATCAGCGTAACGACCCACAGGGATTCGGCCAGAATGGCCAGAATGCCGATCGAATGTAATGCTGTCGTCAGTGTGCGTGCGCCGTCGCCTGCCAGGCGGCAGATAAAGTTCAGCAGCGCAATACACAGTGGGGTCAGCAACAATAATAAAAGTACGGATGTATCACTCATTCCGTTACCCCTTCAGTGCTGTCAGTTGGTCGACACTCAGCGTATTGAGAGTGCGCCAGATTTTACGGGCAAGAACAGTCATGATGATGACGGCGAAAATCGCGTCAGTGGCGATACCGATCTCCACAAGTTCCGGGGCTTTATTCGCAAGCAGAGCGAGGGTCAGGTGGGAGCCGTTTTCCATCAGGCAATAGCCGAAGACCTGCTTGAGGATATTGCGCTGAGTAACAATGCACAGCAGCCCCAGCAAAAAGTGGCCCAGCGAAACCGCCAGCGCCGGTTTGAGGGTGGCAAGCATCGGCAGCTGTACCGGGGCGACCACGTACCAGCACAGTACGACGATAATCGCGGCAATAAGCATCAGCACCGGCAGGCTAACCACGCTGCCGTCAATGGCCGGATCGCGCATACTGCGAAACGCGCTGCCCATAATTACCGGCACCAGCACCACTTTGGTAATAAAGGCGCTAATCGCCCACATGTTGAGTTCGTGCGCATTGAGCGTGAAGGCCAGGGTGGCAAAAATCAGCACCAGCACCAGCGACTGTAGCGCATACATCCAGCAGGAGGCCGTGGGGCGCTTAACCCCGATAACCAACAGCGAGGTGAACATCATCAGCCCCGCCAGGTTATTGACAATCAGTGAACCTGTCATAATCAATTTCCCTTATCCAAGCCAGTTTACGGCGATAACACTGGAGCAGAACGACATCACAATCAGGACCAGCAGCACCAGACGCATGGAGTTTGGCAACGGCGAGGCCTGAACCAGCTCCTCACTGGGCTCACCGGGCACAACCCGGCCAAACCAGTAAAGCAGCCAGGCGAAACTGGCGACCGACTCAATCAACACCAGCACCATCAGCGGGGTCATGACCCAGAACTGACTGGACATTTCAAAACCCGCCGCGAAGATGGGGAACTTGCTGAAGAAACCGTTCAGAGGCGGCACACCGGCAATGGCCAGCGCAGCCACACAAAAACCGATCCCGACAACCGGCATTTTGTGCAGCACCCCGCGCAGGCGCGGCAGCATACGCGTACCGCAGCAATAGCTGAGGGAACCGGCCACCAGGAAGAACAGGCTTTTGGCAAAGGCGTGGTTGAAGATATAAGCGATACCGCCGTCGAACGCTTCCCGGGAGCCGAAGATGGCAATCGACAGGGCAAGGAAGATATACCCCAGCTGGGTGATGGTGGACCAGGCCAGCAGGCGTTTCATATCCTTCTGGGGCAGATACATCATAAAGCCGTAAACGATGGTGATAGTGGCCATGGCGATCCCCACCCAGCCAATGACATGCGGCACATTGCCGGATTCAAAAATGGCCCTGGCGAAGATATATACCCCCACTTTCACCATTGATGCCGCGTGCAGATAGGCACTGACCGGGGTCGGTGCTTCCATGGCGTCAGGCAGCCATGCCTGTAACGGCAGCTGGGCAGATTTCCCCCAGGCGGCAAACAAAATCCCGCCGAAGACCAGCAGCGCAGGTGTCCCCTCCAGTTGCGACATGGCGCTCAGGGCGAATGTCCCGGTGGTGATAAACAGCGTCGCCGCCGCGATAAACAACCCCAGCGATGCCACGTGGGTTATCAGCAGTGCTTTCATGGCGGAGCGTTGTGATTTGGCGGTCTGGTAGTAGCCAATCAGCGCCCAGGAACAACCCCCGGTGATTTCAAAGAACAGCAACTGGCCCAGAATGGTGGACGAAAGCACCAGCCCGGCCATAGCGCCGATAAACACCAGCAAAAAGGCGTAGTAGCGGTTCTCCCCGTCGTGGGGGTGTTCGCGGTTACCGGTATTCAGGTAACCCAGTGAATAGATACTGACCAGCAGGCCAAGGAACACCACAGCAAACACAATCAGCGTACTGATCCGGTCGAAGATAAAGCCGAACAGTGCGATATCGCCGTAGTTAAGCAGTGAAATTGTCAGATCTGCTTTACCGTGGCTTAAAAAGCCCCAGCCCAGCAGCACGGTTCCCAGTGTCGCCAGCAGGGCAAACAGCGAACAGACCCATTTCGCCAGATGCTTTGGTGAGCAGGCAGTCAGCAATGCGCCAATAAACGGCAGCAACAGCGTTGCCAGTGCCGTATTGGTCATAAAGGATGAACTTTCCATAACGGTTTTCCAGGCTCCTTACAGACCGGTCAAATAAAACACAAAGGCCAGTGCGGCAACGCCAAACCCCACCCAGGTTACCCGGTGGGTCAGCAGGAAGCGGCCGCGGGCCAGCGTGTTTTCGAACAGGGAGGCAAGAACAAAAACCACCAGCAGCTTAATCAGCATGAGGATCAGTGCCTGAAACAGCGCACCGGCGGTCATTTGCGCGGCCTTACCGAACGGAATAAATATCGCCAGGAACAGCTCCGCCACGACGACCTGTTTCAGGCCGATACCCCACTTAACAAGGGCGAGACCAGAACCGGAATACTCAGTCAGCGGGCCTTCCTGTAGCTCCTGCTCTGCTTCTGCCACATCAAACGGGATTTTCCCCATCTCAATAAAGCAGGCGAAGCCACAGGCCAGCAGGGCCAGCAGTGTGGCGGTGGGTGAGCTCCAGCCCGCGCTGAGGGTGGCGCTGATGGTGCCGATATTGGTTGAACCGGCAATCAGTGCGACCACCAGCAACCCGAGGATAAGCGTCGGCTCCACCAGCACCCCGAGGGTTAACTCGCGGCTGGCGCCGATACCGGCAAAGGGGCTGCCGGTATCCAGCCCTGACAGGGCAAAAAAGAAGCGGAACAGGGCAAACAGGTAGAGCAGGGTAATCATGTCGCCTGCGCCGCCGAACGGTGAGGTCTCGGTAAACACCGGCAGGGTCATTGCCACCAGCAGCATGCTGCCCAGCAATACCCACGGCATGGCGCGGAAAATAACCCCGGACTGGGCGGGGGCGACTTCCTGGCGCTTGAGTAATTTGAATAAGTCGCGATAGTCCTGCCAGATACCCGGCCCGCGGCGGGAATGCATACGGGCGCGGATCTGGCGCGAAATACCGGTGAACAGCGGTGTCAGCAATAACAGGATAACTGCCTGAATAAGCGCAAAAATGCCCATCATAAGTGACGGTGATGCTTGTAATGTCATGATCTCCCCCTTACGCCGCAACAACTAACAGCAGTACAACCAGTGCGGCGACGACATACAGGCAATAGAGCCGGAAATCCCCGCCCTGTAAGCGCTGTACCTGCGAGCCAATGCGGCGTACCAGACGCACCAGCGGATAGATAATTTTTTCATCCCAGAACGGTTCTGTTGCCGCAGCGCCCGCAGTGGCGCCCTGCAGCGAGCGGGACAGCAAGGGTGACGGATCGAGCTGTTTGCGCATCCGGTA
The DNA here is from genome assembly GCF_000262305.1 of Shimwellia blattae DSM 4481 = NBRC 105725. Taxonomy (NCBI): domain Bacteria; kingdom Pseudomonadati; phylum Pseudomonadota; class Gammaproteobacteria; order Enterobacterales; family Enterobacteriaceae; genus Shimwellia; species Shimwellia blattae. The sequence continues at coordinate 3,564,682 of NC_017910.1, read as the reverse complement.
GAGTGTGCTGAACATGGTGCGCAGCGGCTGGGTGAAGCTCCCGGCGGAAGAGGCCATCAGCGGTTCCCAGTTATAGCCACAAGCCCAGGGCTGACCACGACGGCGAAATGCCGGCTGGTTCCCTTTAACGGCAAGCCAGATAAGCAGTGGAAGAACCGGCAGAGCGACCAGCAGAATAAAGGTCAGCGCCGGGGAGAGCATCGCCTGTGACGACTGGGCAGGAATCAGCAGGCTACCCTGGGTGACCGCAACATCCTGAGTATTTGCCAGTGACATAGCCACCTGGCTGATAACCGGGGCAACCACACTGGCCCCAAGGCCCAGCGCCACGCAGCACAGGGCGAGCAGCAGCATGGCGGCGGTCATCGGCCACGGCACTTCCCGTGCCTGTGCGGCCTGTTCACTGCGCGGGCCGCCACAGAAGCTGATCCCGTAAACCTTCACAAAACACATGGCGGCCAGGGCACCGGTAATGGCCAGCATCACAATCGCCACCGGCGCACTGATTCGCATCAGCACGCTGCCTTCATGGCTCATGCTGAACAGTGACTGGTAGGTATACCATTCGCTGATAAACCCGTTCAGTGGCGGAAGGGCGGAGATAGCCATACAACCGATGAGAAACGCGGTGGCCGTCAGCGGCATTAACTTGCCAAGCCCGCCCATGCGCTCCATATCCCGGGTGTGCAGGCGATAGATCATCGCACCCGCCCCGAGGAACAGCAGACCTTTAAATACCGCGTGGTTAAGCAGGTGGTAGAGCGCCCCCAGCAGACCAATGGCGGCCAGTACCGGGTGATGGGTGGCGATCCCTACCATCCCGACACCGACACCCATCAGGATAATGCCCACGTTTTCAACCGTGTGCCAGGCCAGCAGGCGTTTGATGTCGTGCTCGGCCAGGGCGTAAAGCACTCCCAGCACAGAAGAGACCGCCCCGAACCCGAGAACCACAATGCCCCACCACTGTTGCGGTGCGCCCAGCAGATCAATACCGACTTTGATTATCCCGAAGATACCGATTTTAACCATCACGCCGGACATCAGTGCAGAGGCATGAGACGGTGCCGCCGGGTGAGCGCGCGGCAGCCAGCTGTGCAGCGGTAGCATCCCCGCTTTGGCGCCAAAACCAAAGAACGCCAGCAGGAAGACCACAGAAGCCATAGCCGGGGAAAGGTGCAGACGGCGGAACGAGTCAAAGTCCAGACTGCCGCTTTCCCGCCACATCAGGAAGAAGGCAATCATAATCAGCACGGAGCCCGCATGGGCAATAAAGAAATAGAGCAGGCCCGCACTGACCGACTCTTTATCCTGCTCAGAAATGACCAGGAACCAGGAGGCCAGCGACATCGCTTCGAACAGGATAATAAAGTAGAAGGCGTTATCCATGACCACCAGGCCAACCATCGAGGCGATAAACAGGTTCATAAAGAACCCCATGCTCCCGGCGCCACGGCCTTCGTACTCCCGCACATAGGCGATGGAATAAAGCGAGCAAATCACCACCAGTAAGGAGATGACCATCACCATAAAGGCCGACAGCATATCGAGGCGCACGCTGAAGGCGGCAAACGGGAATATCCCCTGAGTGGCGTAAACCTGCATATCTCCGCTCAGTAATACCGGGATAGCGCTGCATAAGCCGAGGATACCGCCGGCGATGGCCGTGATGGCGGTGAGGTTAATGGAGGTCCTTTCCTGGCGCGAGGTTAACAGGGCCAGCACGGCGCCAGCGAGATACAGGACGACCGACCAGAGAAGTAGCTGAAGTGAGTCCATCGTTATTTTTCTCCTTCCTGGTATTCAGCCGGGCTGATGGTGTTCGACAGCATCGATATCGCCCGGAGCCGTTTTTCGTTATTGCTCTGGCCGATGGCGGTGTTGTTTACCAGGTGAATGGCGTTGGTCGGACATACGCGGATGCATTCCGGCCCCTCTTCCTGAAATGCGCACAGATCGCACTTCACGGCCACAGGGCGAATGCCCGCATTCCAGGCCAGGTAAGGATTGGTGCCCGGGGCGCTGCCGGGAACATCCCGGAGCAGCGCTTCCGGCACCATATTCTGGAGGAGTGCAGGGGTATCGACAGGTTTGCTGCCCGAAGGCGTAATCGCCCCGAAGGGGCACACTAACCCGCACAATTTACAGCCAATGCACAGGCTTTCATTTAATACAACGGCATCCTTTTCGCGTGTGATCGCATTGACCGGGCAAACCCGGGCGCACGGTGCATCTTCGCAATGTCGGCACATCATCGGGGCGGTTTTATCCCCGACTTTTACCACCGTAAGCCTGGGCAGCACCTGCAATCCCTGCTTTTTATGCACGGCACTGCAACCAGCCATACAGGTATTACAACCAATGCAAAGCTCAGGATCCGCAATAACAAAGCGGTTCATGTTCAGTCCTCAGGTTCAGACTACAGAAAGAAAATTATCGTTTTCACCTAAAGCATGATTCATACCATCTTTGTTTTATTCTGATTATTCATGTGGTTGCGGATGTTTTTATCGGGCGGATGATTATGACGCCGGTGATTAACGCAAAAATGACACTTTTGCTGATGAAAAATATTCCCCGGGCGCTTTTTTTCTTTCCGGTTTTGCGGCGTTCCTCCCGTTTTTGATGTGCGAAAAATAAATTACGCAGCGGTATTAAAATATTAACTGCTTAAAAAACAACGCGCTTAGTATTTATTTTTTAGTCCGAAATAAATAAGTGTCTGGATATCGGCACAAGTGTCGAGCCACCCGTGACGGGAATAATGAATGCCAGAGAAAACAGCCTGTTAACGGTTGGCATATATTGTGCTTGCAGCCCTGGTAATGGTGTTTATCCGCTCATCGATATAAGGATTTTGTCTATGGAACCCCGGGGCCCGTTCACCAGTTTTCTGGATGTGTATGAATATCTCTCATCAGATCTTATTGAATGCCTGGAGTGCGGGAGACGTTTTCATCTGCTCAATCCGCATTTGCGTAAGGCGCACGGCATGACGTGTGATGAATACCGCGAACTGTATAATTTACCGGTCACCGCGCCGCTGGCGGGGCGGCTATTCAGGCAAAAGCAGTCCGATAAAATGCGCTATTTAATTTCAATCGGGGTGGTGACCCACGACCACCTGGCTTCTGCATCCCTGAAATCTAAATCAGCAATACACCGTAAGCGCAGAGATTATGATCTCGCCGAACAGGCCCAGCGGCTTATCAGTTACCGGAGAAAATACGGGTGGGATAAGGTGAAAAATAAATAAATTCCTGGTGTCTGTGCCAGTCATTCGTCTTTACAGGGTTTTTTATTCTTATTTATTACTAATGTGATCACTGCCATGAATTTTGAAAATTTTATTCAGTCGGCTATGAAAAATATCCGCCAGGAAGTGGGGCGCGATGCGGGCAGCCTGTTTGTGGAGGCGGCGTATAATGGGCTGGCCAGCGAGATTGTGATTATCTGGGCGAATGAAAAAACCGCCTCTTCCGAAATCTACGTCTTTCCGGTGATAGGCCCGGAGGAGCTTGCCGAATATATGGCGGCAGGCCGCGATATTCTGGCCTGTCTGCATCAGCTGGTCAGCCATATTCGCCGGGCCATGTGGGTGATTCAGAACGGCCACCCCCCTTGTGGGGAGAGAGGGGATCCCGGGCGTTTTTGCGCCCGGGAGGCGGCGAACCTGCCGGGGGGCGGGCCCCAATCGCCGGAGTAACCCGGTTATGCCGGGGGCTGCTCGCTGACGACCATCCACATCACCCCGAAGCGGTCCTTCAGCATGCCAAAACCGGGTGACCAGAAGGTGGGCTGAAAAGGCATGGTTATCTCACCGCCAGCGCTGAGGGCGGTGAAGAGCTGCTCCGCCTGTGCTTTGTCCTGCACACTCAGGGCCATGCCAAAGCCGTGGAACCCCGGGTGTGGGGTATCGCACGGGCCGTCTGCCGCCATAAACTGGGTATCACCCAGGGTGATGTTGGCGTGCATGATTTTCTCTTCCCAGCCAGGGGGCACCGGAATTTTCTCCGGTGCTTCCCGGTAACGCATCATCACGCTCACTGTGGCTCCGGCACTTTTTTCATAAAACGCCAGCGCCTCGGCACAATTACCGGGGTAGAACAAATAGGGTTGTACTTGCATAACGTCCCCTTTGGTAAAGCAGAGTGAACCTCCTTAAGTGTAGCCAGGAATGGCACCTTCGGGCGGGGCTGTGGTAAATACGCCCCGCGTTACGCCTGCTGCCGCCGGGCTCAGAATATAATGATAATAATACCGGTAACTGGCCGCTGTAATATATGTTCCAGTGGCGGGCTATTTATGGCTGGCTAATTTTACAGCGATCACAAATATTGTTTTTAATACTTGTATGGCAGATGGGTTGCGGGCATTTTTTGCAGGTAATTTAAGGTGATAGGAAAGCGTGTTGTGGCAGAAAATATTATTAATGCCATGGCAGTGTATTTATGTGTATCACCTGACGGGTATTTATCATCTGCTTACTGTTATCAGTTAAAGGATATTTTATGCCATCCGGAATATTGCCCTGTAAACCGATATTGTTATTTGCGTTGCTGGTGGCATTGCCTGCCGCGGCGGCGAATTATTCGCTGAATTTATCCACATCGCTTTCCCGGGACGATCCGATTTATCAGGGGCTTGAAGCCTTCAAAGCGGCGGTGGAAACCCGCAGTGAGAAAAAAATTCGCATTAAATTATTTCCCGCAGGCCAGCTGGGGGCCGATAACGAACTGCTACAGCATGCGCAGTCCGGAAGTAATGTCGGGGTTGTGGTCGACAGCGCCCGGCTGGCGTCATTTGTGCCGGAGCTGTCCATCCTCCCGGCGCCGTTTGTCTTCCCGGACTACGCCGCCCAGCGGAAATTTGTCGCCAGTGACACTTTCAGGGGCTGGGAGCAGCGCCTGGCGGTGGCATCTGGCCTGGTGCCGCTGTCGTTTAACTGGTATCAGGGCGGGCGCATGCTGGTGACGAAAAAACCGGTGCGCAGCCCGGCGGATCTTAACGGGGTCAAAGTGCGCGCCCTGGAAGCCCCCGTGACCATTGAAACCATTAAATGCCTGGGCGGGGAGCCGGTTCCGCTGGCCTGGGCGGAGATTTACTCCTCCCTGCAGACCGGCATTGTGGATGCGGCAGAAGCCCAGCCCACAGCGGTATATGGCTCGAAACTGTACGAAATCAGCAAACATATCACCCAGACCCGCCACATCCACCTGATGACCGGCATTGTGGTATCGCAAAAGTGGCTACAGTCGCTGCCGCAAGCGCTGCGGGACATCCTGCACGACGAAGCGCAAAAACAGGGGGATATCGCCTCACAGGAGACCCTGAAAAAAGAGCAGCAACTGCTGGCCGCCATGGCAGAGAGCGGGGTCAGTGTCGATACGGTCGATGTGGCCCCCTTCCGCCAGGCGTGCGCGACAGTGCCGGAAAAACTGGGCTTACAGGATGCGCTGGCTCAGGTGCAGGACGTGATAGCCCGGGGATAACGCCAGGCGAACAGGAGGGGATATGTATCGTTTGTTTCAGCGTGCAGAGCTGGCCCTGGCAAGGTGTGGGCTGGCCGCCATGGTGGTGATTATCCTCGCAGGCGGTCTGGGGCGCAGTGTGGGGTATCCGCTTATCTGGTCTCTGGAGGTCGCTATGGTGGTGTTTGCCTGGGTTGCGGTGCTCGCCATTGATTATGCGCTGCAAATTCGCCGCCATATCGGGGTCGATGCCCTGTTCAGGCTTTTGCCGCCCGCCATCCGCCGGAGCGTGAACTGGTTCAGTGAGCTGCTGATCCTGGCCTTCCTCGGTTGTGGTGTCTGGTTTGGCTATGGTTTTACCGTGGCTGCCGCCGGGAGCCAGTTGCCGGTCACCGGGTTGTCTACGGCCTGGCTTAACAGCGCTGTGCCCACCGGGTGCCTGCTGATGTTTATCAACACCGCCCTGTATATCGGGGCGGGCTGCCCGGCACCGGCTGAGGAGGCGGCCCCATGATCCTGCTTACCTGCGTGCTGTTTATTGTGCTGCTTGCCCTGAGTATGCCGGTGGGGTTTGTGATTGCCATTGCCGGGCTGAGCTTTTTCTTTTTTGATGAATTTATGCCGCCCGGCATCGCCTTTCAGAAGTTCTCCGCGCCGACCCAGTCGTTTCCCGTTATGGCAACACCGCTCTTTTTACTGGTCGGGAATTTACTGAATAAGACCGGCGTCACCGCCCGGCTACTGGATTTTGCCCGGCTGATCTCCGGCTGGATGACGGGCGGTATGGCGCAGGTTAACGTGCTGCTGGCCTGCCTGCTGGGTGGGGTTTCCGGCTCTGCCACGGCGGATGCGGCCATGCAGGCCCGGGTACTGGGGATCCCGATGGTGCAGCAGGGGTATTCCCGCCATTTTACGGCGGTGGTTATCGCCTTCAGCTCGCTGATCACCGCCACGATCCCGCCCAGTATTCTGCTGATCCTGTACGGGTTTGTGGGCAACGTGTCGATCGGGAAGCTGTTTATGGCCGGGGTGATCCCCGGGGTGCTGCTGACCACGATCCTGATGGTGACCAATTCGCTGATGGCCCGGCGCATGGGGATCCGGCCGGAAATGGCCCACCTGCCCACCCGCCATGAGGTGTGGCGCAGTTTTAAACAGGGCTTCTGGGCGCTGATGTTCCCGGTGGTGCTGATTGTGGTTATCCGCCTTGGCTTCTTCACCACCACAGAGGCCGGGGCGTTTATCGCCCTGTATGCGTTTATTATCGGGCGCTATATCTATAAAGAGCTCAGCAATCAGGTGCTGTGGCAGGTGCTGAAAGATACGGTGAGCGATATAGGTGTGGTGATGCTGCTGATTATGTCGGCGGCGATCCTCGGGCATATCACGATTATTGACCAGATCCCCCAGTCCCTGGCCGAGTTCCTGACCACGGTGACCGAAAACCCCTACGGCATTTTATGCCTGCTGCTGGTGTTTATTGCCGTTGCCGGGATGATCTTTGACGGCAGCGTCATCATTTTGTTGCTGACCCCGATCCTGCTGCCCATAGCCACCGAAGCCGGGTTTGATCCTGTCCACTTCGGGATTATTTTTGTTGTGCTGACGCTGCTGGGGGCCAATACGCCGCCGGTGGGAATTTGTATGTATACGGTATGCGGGATCCTGAACTGCAACAGCGTGGCGTTTGTCCGGGCCTCCTGGCCCTATTTAGTGGCGTTTGTCCTGTTTGTTGTATTGCTGGTGGTCTTCCCGCCGGTGGTGCTGTTTTTGCCTGCTTTGCTGATGCCCTGACGGGCCGCCAGTAGTGCGATTCCCTCCCGGAAAAGTCCGAGATTGGCAGGCAAAATTGTTAACAATACTGGGTGTTTAGTGTCCGTTCTGCACCCGGCTACCGGCCGGGTACGGTAGCGCTATTACCGGTAGCCGGTATGGTGACAGGGTTAGGGGGAACTGGCGTTTGTTTTTATTTTGTTATCAGTTGGTTATTTCCCTATTTTATAACCACTTTTCGCCCGCGCCACTGCGTTGATGTTTCCTCTGCTAGACTTTAGGATACTGCGTGTTCTGTTTAACATTTATTCACACTTATAAAATACGGTGGGTGAGATATGGGTCTGTTCAGTTTTGTAAAAGATGCGGGCGAAAAGCTGTGGGATACCGTTTCCGGTCACACCAGCAGCGACGATATGGCGAAAAAAGTTCAGGATCACCTGAACAAAGTGGGCGTACCGGGCGCGGATAAAGTTACCGTGCAGGTAAATGATGGTAAGGCGACGGTAACCGGCGATAACCTGACCCAGGAAGAGAAAGAAAAAATCCTGGTCGCGGTCGGGAATACGGCCGGTATCGAGAGTGTTGACGATCAGGTCAACACCGCTGCCGGTGCAGCAGCCAGCCAGATGTACACCGTGAAACCGGGCGACACGCTGAGCGCTATCTCTAAGCACGTTTATGGCGATGCAAACCAGTACAACAAAATCTTCGAAGCTAACAAGCCGATGCTGACCAGCCCGGACAAGATCTACCCGGGCCAGGTACTGCGTATCCCTGCGTAATACGGCTTTGTATCACGGTAGCCCGCCCGGGCTACCGGTTTATTCCCTGTTTCCTCCGGTATCACGGCGCAATGTATAGCGTCTGCCACGCTTTTCCCCTGGTGTTGTCTGTCATTTCCAGATGTTAATTCTGAATAACTGCCGTTTGCCTGGTGCTATTTGCTGTATTTATGGTTAATAAATAATTACAAATTCTGGTGTTTTTGTTTCCTGTAGTGTTTGTTTCTGTTTTTGTTTCGTCATAGGGTAGAAAAAGAACACTTACAAAACGATACATTAGAGGGATAGAGTGATGAAGGCGACAGTGCTGGCGGCAACGATTGCTGCCCTGTGTACCGGAGCGGCCACTGCCTGTACCACCGTGCTGGTGGGGACCCAGGCCTCTGCCGATGGTTCTTACATTGTGGCAAGAAACGAAGACTACGCTGCGGATAATGCGAAGCATATGGTTATCCACCCGGCAGCACATAATCAGCAGGGGGTTTTTAAATCCCACGCCAATGATTTTACCTGGCCTTTGCCGAAAGAGGCCCTGCGCTATACCGCCATTCATGACTTTGACACGGCCGGGAAATCCATGGGTGAGGTGGGGTTTAACGGGGCCGGTGTCGGGCTGACATCAACCGAAACCATTTATAACGGTGCCGCGGCCCTGAAAGCGGACCCCTACGTTGAAAAAACCGGTATTACGGAAGATGCGATCCAGACCGTGGTGCTGCCCTATATTCACAGTGCCCGTGAAGGTGTCGAATTACTGGGGAAAATCATTGAGCAAAAAGGGGCCGGGGAAGGCTTCGGGGTGGCGTTTGTTGACGCTAAAGATGTCTGGTATCTGGAAAGTGGCAGCGGCCACCAGTGGATGGCAGCGCGCCTGCCGAACGATCGCTATTTTGTCTCCGCGAATCAGGGGCGATTGCAGCATTACGACGCGAAAGACACGGCCAATTATTTAGCATCGCCCACCCTGGTCAGCTTTGCCCGGGAGCATGGGTTGTATCATCCGGAGAGTGGCGAGTTTAACTTCCATACGGCCTATTCTCAGGATGTCCCTAATGACGTGACCTATAACTACCCCCGGGTATGGACGCTACAGCATAAATTTAATCCCGGCCTGACCACCACCGTTGAGCAGGGCAAGGCGTTCCCGGTATTTGTAAAACCGGCCAGTAAAATCAGCGTGAATGATGTGAAGCAGGCGCTGCGCAACCATTATGACGGCACTGCTCATGACCCCTACACGAAAGTAAACCCGAAAGAGCCGTGGCGCCCGATCTCTGTGTTCCGTACTCAGGAGTCTCATATTCTGCAGGTCCGGCCGAATCTGCCTGCCGCGATAGGCGAGGTGGAATATGTGGCTTACGGCATGTCGGCACTGGGTGTTTATGTTCCCTATTACCAGGGGATTTCCCATTATCTGCCCGGCTACGATAAAGGCACAGATACCGCCAGCAGCGACTCAGTCAACTGGAAGTACCGTACTCTGCAAACCCTGGTGATGCAGGACTACAACCACTATGCGCCGGATGTTCAGAAAGCGTATCTGGACTTCGAACAGCAAACGGCTAAGGGCCAGCAGGCGATGGAGCAACAATACCTGGCCATATATAAAAAACAGCCTCAGCAGGCGCAGAAATTGCTGCAGGATTTTGAAGATAAAACCATGCAGGGCGCACTGGATCTGACAGAGACACTGACCCGGCAGGTGATCACGAAAATGACCAAAGCAACGGACAATAAATATCATTTCGAAGGGGCATGATCGCCGCATAACGCACCGTTAGCAGACAGACATTCGCTATTCTGGCCTTTATTTAATCGCAATGTCTGTTATACGCCGTAATTATTGGCCGTTATTTTCTGGTGATAATGATAAATATTTTATTGTTATCGCCAGAAATAAAAGTGCTGAGGGTTTATTTCGCGTGCTATCAGGGCAGTTGCATCATGTTTGTTGCGATCTTGTTGCTGCGCTGTGTGTTTTTGAGGGTGTGGTGAATATATTATTCGCATATTGAGCCTTATTCAGTGATTAATACCGGTACAGCGCACCAATATTACAACTGAGATTATTTGAAAGGTGTATCTTACCCCCGGAAACTATTATCGACATCTACACCGGTTACCCGGGTGGTATTTTTTAATGCGCGAACAACTAAACACGATTAACAATAAATTCAGAATGAAATCGATTACCCGTCTGTTATTTCTGTCTGCCACGATGGCATCGACCATTGCCCATGCCCAGACATTATTACCCGCAGAGGATCAGGCAACCCAGGCGCTGATAGATAAAGCGGATAGCCCCTTGCTGCTGGCCGGTGATATATCATCCGAAAGCCACACAGCCACCCCGGCGAGCACGCCAGTGCCGCCACGTCAGGCTGCAGAGCAGGAGCACTCGCTGTTGCCTTTCTGGGGGGATGAGGCCCGGGCGCGTGGATACGACCTGCCGGAACCCTATGGCGTTGGTGTCAGTTATATGAACATTCGCCAGAATATTGACGTTAAGAGCATCGATTTTACCGGGCTGAGCTTCGGTAAATTACCGATATCGTCTGATGTGTTTAACATCGGCGTGGCGAAAACGCGCCAGCGCAGTGAAACCAAAACCATGAAGCTGGATGCCTGGATTTTCCCGTTTATGAATGTCTACGGCATTCTGGGTCACACTAACGGGAGCTCGTTGTCTAAAATCTCCGTGGATTCGAACCCTGCTAATTTCTCCGGTTTTGACAAACTGATCGCGAATACCGTTCACGGAATGAACAAAAAAGGCACCCTGCAAAACCTTGATTTTAAGCTGCACTTCAAAGGAACCACCTACGGTGCGGGGACCACGCTGGTTGGCGGGTATAACAACTGGTTTGGTCTGCTGGACATGAACTATACCCAGACACACTTTGATATCCTCGACGGGAGTATTGATGCCTTTACGCTGTCACCAAGGGTGGGGTATCGCTTTACCACCCCGGGCTGGAGCCGGATCCATCTGCCTGATGGCCAGCTGAGCGTGTGGGTGGGGAGTATGTACCAGGACGTGCAGCAGGAATTTAAAGGCAGCCTGAGCGACCTGGGGATGCCGCCGGAGCTGGCTAACCTGATGAAGATCGCTAACCAGAAAGGTGAGGGGCGTTTTGATGTTAAGCAGCATCTGACCTCCCCGTGGAACATTCTGGCCGGTATGCGCTATGACGTTACCCGCAACTTTAGCCTGACCACGGAATGGGGCTTCCAGAAACGTAACAGCTTCTTTGCCAGCGGGGAGTTCAGGTTCTGATGGGGTTCCGGTGGCCCGGTATTGTTGTGTTGCTGAGCTGTCTGCCGGGGTTAAGCCAGGCAGACAGCGTTCTTCCTTCCAGAGCCCGTATTGATACCTGGCTGGGCAAGCTCGGGGCAAATAACGAGTTTGATCCTGATAAAGGCATCGACTGGGGCGTGATGCCCGGGCCCTTTTATACGCCGGAGCTGGGGCTGGGGATTGGCACCGCGGTGGTGGGGATGTATCGCCCGGACGCCACCGATCATGTCAGCCAGAATTCTACCGTCTCCCTGAGCGGTTATGTTACGTCAACCGGGGCACTGGGGCTGACCTTCCAGAATTACAGCTTCTTTGCGGATGACCAGTGGCGTTTTTTCGCCGATGGCGCCCTGGCGAATACGCCAACCTATTACTGGGGGCAGGGGTTTCACGCCGCAAAGCACAACCATAACCGGCAGCAATATACCTCCCGGGCATTTAGCCTGAAGCCCAGCCTGCAATACCGTATTGCGCCGGCGACCTATCTTGGCGCTGGCTGGTCAGTGGCCTCGGAGCACGCGGCGGATATTCACCGTAAATCACGGGGAACCCTGGAAAATGCCCCCCAGGGCGTGTCGGTATTCAGTTCTGGCGCGAGCGTGAATCTCACCTACGATACCCGCGATTTTGTGCCTAACCCGCAGCATGGTCAGCTTATTAATCTGCGCTATACCCTTTATTCCCCCGACCTGGGCGGCGACAGCCGGTTCAATGAGTACGAAACCCGCTATAGTCTCTACCACCCGCTGAGTGCCAAAAGTGTGCTGGCCTGGGAAGTCGATGGCCATTTTACCCAGGGCAATGTACCCTGGAATATGTTGCCTGAACTGGGGAGCAGCCAGCGGATGCGTGGCTATTATGAGGGCCGCTATCGCGATCGCAATGTGGCCAGCACCCAGGTTGAGTATCGCCGTAAGCTGGCCTGGCGCCATGGGATCGTCGGATGGCTGGGGGCGGGCACCATGAGCCCGTCAGTGCACCAGCTGGGCCAGAGCACCTGGCTGCCTTCTGTCGGGGTGGGGTATCGCTTTGAATTTAAGCCGGGGATGAATGTCCGGCTGGACTACGGGGTAGGGCGTTCAAGTTCCGGTTTCTATTTCCAGGTGGGTGAGGCGTTTTAATATGGTAGTCAAACCATGGTTACTGGCTGGGTTGTTCTCTGTGGTCTCTTTCTGCGCCCGGGCGTCCATTCCGATCCCTGTGGATCTACGCCCTGAACCAGACACGACTGTGCAAACCGCGCAAGCGGTGACTGCCCCCCTGGAGGCGCCGGACGGGCTGCGGCCCTGCTGTGCATTTGGCTATAACCTCAAAGCGCAGGCGTTTGGTATACCGGTGCCTTTTTACCAGCTGGGGAACGTGGTGGAGGCGGAGCACCTGGGCGAGCATCAGTATAACAACTCTTTTATGGGGGTCAGTGCCAAGTTACTGGGGCTCAGTGATGAGACGGACGGCATCCTGTATACCGGCCGTGGCGGCTTTATTGATATTGCCCATGTCCGCGATTCTGCGGATGTGACCCTGTGGCTGTTCACCCATATCTGGCCGCAACTGGGGAAGGCCCAGTCCATTATCCTGGACGAAGAGCTGGCTGAGCGGCGTATTGTGTTATCTCCCTTTACGCCGCCATCGTCACCCGCCGCCCGCTATACGCTGGCGGCCTGGTTATCGGCGTCGCTGGCTTTCCAGCTGGCCGCCTGGCATGAAACGGCACAGTGGTATGGGTTTGAATCTATCCCCGGCTTTCCGGAGGCGGTGTCTGCCTATTCCCCGGAAGATTTATATTCAAATTTACTGGGAACGCGCATAGCGGCATCCCTGATCCTGTCCGGCCATGCCAAATCTCTTACTCTCTATAATGTCGCCATGACCAGGGCGTTACCGGATGTATTACTGAGGATGGGGGCGGAAACGGCAACAGAAACCCGGTTCCATTTCGATATGCTGGACGGCCAGTGGTGGGATAGCCATAAACATGTCCCGGAGAAATTTCTCGTCCTGAAGCGCAACTACACCACCGGAGATAACCGGGTGCCAACGCCAGTACCCGGTCAGCCGGAGGCATCCATGCACTTACAGCTCCCTCAGTCCGTTGCCGGCTATGCATTGGCTGAGCTGGGGGAATTGCAATTGTGGCCCGGGCACGCCATGCAATCACTGCCTGAGCCCCCGCAGGGTTACTACACCTGGCGGGATTTCCCGGCGCTGGCAGATTATGCCCGCAGTGAAGATGCTGCCCAGCTGGCAAAATGACATACGCGCGGTGCGTTTTTTCGGGGGAAAATACGAATTTATTTAATTCACTGAATTTAAATGATTTATTCTGATGTGGTGTATCTGGTGGCCGCGGTAACTGGAATGCGTCGCTCAAAAAAAGAACGGTTGAGATCTTTTGTTATAATTACCTGTTGCCATATCCGAAACAGCCCCTATAATGCGCTCCCACTGACACGGCAAATGTGAACAACTTCACGAAATATGCTGAGTCAGCAGAGAAAAATCCTGAAATTAAGGGTTGACTCTGAAAGAGGAAAGCGTAACATACGCCACCTCGCGACAGAGCGCTAAGCGCGTCGCACTGCTCTTTAACAATTTATCAGACAATCTGTGTGGGCACTCTAAGGCACTGATATCTTAACGTCGCAAGACGAAAAATGATTATCAAGTCTCAAAGAGTGACTAAGCAGTTAATTCATTACGAATAAACAGTTTTCGATTTATCGAAAGTCAGCTTTTGAGCATCAAACTTTGAATTGAAGAGTTTGATCATGGCTCAGATTGAACGCTGGCGGCAGGCTTAACACATGCAAGTCGAACGGTAACAGGAATCAGCTTGCTGATTTGCTGACGAGTGGCGGACGGGTGAGTAATGTCTGGGAAACTGCCTGATGGAGGGGGATAACTACTGGAAACGGTAGCTAATACCGCATAATGTCGCAAGACCAAAGTGGGGGACCTTCGGGCCTCATACCATCGGATGTGCCCAGATGGGATTAGCTAGTAGGTGGGGTAACGGCTCACCTAGGCGACGATCCCTAGCTGGTCTGAGAGGATGACCAGCCACACTGGAACTGAGACACGGTCCAGACTCCTACGGGAGGCAGCAGTGGGGAATATTGCACAATGGGCGCAAGCCTGATGCAGCCATGCCGCGTGTATGAAGAAGGCCTTCGGGTTGTAAAGTACTTTCAGCGGGGAGGAAGGTGTTGAGGTTAATAACCTCAGCAATTGACGTTACCCGCAGAAGAAGCACCGGCTAACTCCGTGCCAGCAGCCGCGGTAATACGGAGGGTGCAAGCGTTAATCGGAATTACTGGGCGTAAAGCGCACGCAGGCGGTTGATTAAGTCAGATGTGAAATCCCCGGGCTTAACCTGGGAACTGCATTTGAAACTGGTCAGCTTGAGTCTCGTAGAGGGGGGTAGAATTCCAGGTGTAGCGGTGAAATGCGTAGAGATCTGGAGGAATACCGGTGGCGAAGGCGGCCCCCTGGACGAAGACTGACGCTCAGGTGCGAAAGCGTGGGGAGCAAACAGGATTAGATACCCTGGTAGTCCACGCCGTAAACGATGTCAACTTGGAAGTTGTGCCCTTGAGGCGTGGCTTCCGGAGCTAACGCGTTAAGTTGACCGCCTGGGGAGTACGGCCGCAAGGTTAAAACTCAAATGAATTGACGGGGGCCCGCACAAGCGGTGGAGCATGTGGTTTAATTCGATGCAACGCGAAGAACCTTACCTGGTCTTGACATCCATAGAACTTGGCAGAGATGCCTTGGTGCCTTCGGGAGCTATGAGACAGGTGCTGCATGGCTGTCGTCAGCTCGTGTTGTGAAATGTTGGGTTAAGTCCCGCAACGAGCGCAACCCCTATCCTCTGTTGCCAGCACTTCGGGTGGGAACTCAGGGGAGACTGCCAGTGATAAACTGGAGGAAGGTGGGGATGACGTCAAGTCATCATGGCCCTTACGACCAGGGCTACACACGTGCTACAATGGCGCATACAAAGAGAAGCGACCTCGCGAGAGCAAGCGGATCTCATAAAGTGCGTCGTAGTCCGGATTGGAGTCTGCAACTCGACTCCATGAAGTCGGAATCGCTAGTAATCGTGGATCAGAATGCCACGGTGAATACGTTCCCGGGCCTTGTACACACCGCCCGTCACACCATGGGAGTGGGTTGCAAAAGAAGTAGGTAGCTTAACCTTCGGGAGGGCGCTTACCACTTTGTGATTCATGACTGGGGTGAAGTCGTAACAAGGTAACCGTAGGGGAACCTGCGGTTGGATCACCTCCTTACCTTAAAGATACAACCTTTTAGTGCTCACACAGATTGTCTGATGAAAGTAGAGAAGCAAGGCGTCTTGCGAACGAGACTACAGTGTCCCCTTCGTCTAGAGGCCCAGGACACCGCCCTTTCACGGCGGTAACAGGGGTTCGAATCCCCTAGGGGACGCCAGCGTTCAACGGGTGAGATTCAATCGCGCCCAGGGGACGCCACTTGCTGGTATGTAAGTGAAAGTTGCGTGCCGATATATCTCAAAACTGACTTGCAAGAGTCATGTTTGAGATATTTGCTCTTTAAAAATCTGGAACAAGCTGAAAATTGAAACAATAAACGCGCAAGCGTTTATGAGTCTCTCAAATTATCACACCTGAAGACATCTTCGGGTTGTGAGGTTAAGCGACTAAGCGTACACGGTGGATGCCCTGGCAGTCAGAGGCGATGAAGGACGTGCTAATCTGCGAAAAGCGCCGGCGAGGTGATATGAACCTTTGACCCGGCGATGTCCGAATGGGGAAACCCAGTGTGTTTCGACACACTATCGTTAGCTGAATACATAGGCTAACGAGGCGAACCGGGGGAACTGAAACATCTAAGTACCCCGAGGAAAAGAAATCAACCGAGATTCCCCCAGTAGCGGCGAGCGAACGGGGAGCAGCCCAGAGTCTGAATCAGCGTGTGTGTTAGTGGAAGCGTCTGGAAAGTCGCGCGATACAGGGTGAAAGCCCCGTACACGAAAATGCACATGCTGTGAACTCGATGAGTAGGGCGGGACACGTGATATCCTGTCTGAAGATGGGGGGACCATCCTCCAAGGCTAAATACTCCTGACTGACCGATAGTGAACCAGTACCGTGAGGGAAAGGCGAAAAGAACCCCGGCGAGGGGAGTGAAAAAGAACCTGAAACCGTGTACGTACAAGCAGTGGGAGCATCCTTCGGGGTGTGACTGCGTACCTTTTGTATAATGGGTCAGCGACTTATATTCTGTAGCAAGGTTAACCGGATAGGGGAGCCGCAGGGAAACCGAGTCTTAACTGGGCGTTAAGTTGCAGGGTATAGACCCGAAACCCGGTGATCTAGCCATGGGCAGGTTGAAGGTTGGGTAACACTAACTGGAGGACCGAACCGACTAATGTTGAAAAATTAGCGGATGACTTGTGGCTGGGGGTGAAAGGCCAATCAAACCGGGAGATAGCTGGTTCTCCCCGAAAGCTATTTAGGTAGCGCCTCGTGAATTCATCTGTGGGGGTAGAGCACTGTTTCGGCTAGGGGGTCATCCCGACTTACCAACCCGATGCAAACTACGAATACCACAGAATGTTATCACGGGAGACACACGGCGGGTGCTAACGTCCGTCGTGAAGAGGGAAACAACCCAGACCGCCAGCTAAGGTCCCAAAGTCACAGTTAAGTGGGAAACGATGTGGGAAGGCCCAGACAGCCAGGATGTTGGCTTAGAAGCAGCCATCATTTAAAGAAAGCGTAATAGCTCACTGGTCGAGTCGGCCTGCGCGGAAGATGTAACGGGGCTAAACTGTGCACCGAAGCTGCGGCAGCGACACTCAGGTGTTGTTGGGTAGGGGAGCGTTCTGTAAGCCGTTGAAGGTGGTCTGTGAGGACTGCTGGAGGTATCAGAAGTGCGAATGCTGACATAAGTAACGATAATGCGGGTGAAAAACCCGCACGCCGGAAGACCAAGGGTTCCTGTCCAACGTTAATCGGGGCAGGGTGAGTCGACCCCTAAGGCGAGGCCGAAAGGCGTAGTCGATGGGAAACAGGTTAATATTCCTGTACTTGGTGTTACTGCGAAGGGGGGACGGAGAAGGCTATGTTATCCGGGCGACGGTCGTCCCGGTTTAAGCGTGTAGGTGTGTGGACCAGGCAAATCCGGTTCACTTCAACACTGAGGCGTGATGACGAGGCACTACGGTGCTGAAGTAACAAATGCCCTGCTTCCAGGAAAAGCCTCTAAGCATCAGGTAACATCAAATCGTACCCCAAACCGACACAGGTGGTCAGGTAGAGAATACCAAGGCGCTTGAGAGAACTCGGGTGAAGGAACTAGGCAAAATGGTGCCGTAACTTCGGGAGAAGGCACGCTGACATGTAGGTGAAGCCCCTGCGGGTGGAGCTGAAGTCAGTCGAAGATACCAGCTGGCTGCAACTGTTTATTAAAAACACAGCACTGTGCAAACACGAAAGTGGACGTATACGGTGTGACGCCTGCCCGGTGCCGGAAGGTTAATTGATGGGGTCAGCGCAAGCGAAGCTCCTGATCGAAGCCCCGGTAAACGGCGGCCGTAACTATAACGGTCCTAAGGTAGCGAAATTCCTTGTCGGGTAAGTTCCGACCTGCACGAATGGCGTAATGATGGCCAGGCTGTCTCCACCCGAGACTCAGTGAAATTGAACTCGCTGTGAAGATGCAGTGTACCCGCGGCAAGACGGAAAGACCCCGTGAACCTTTACTATAGCTTGACACTGAACATTGAGCCTTGATGTGTAGGATAGGTGGGAGGCTTTGAAGTGTGGACGCCAGTCTGCATGGAGCCAACCTTGAAATACCACCCTTTAATGTTTGATGTTCTAACGTAGACCCGTGACCCGGGTTGCGGACAGTGTCTGGTGGGTAGTTTGACTGGGGCGGTCTCCTCCCAAAGAGTAACGGAGGAGCACGAAGGTTAGCTAATCCTGGTCGGACATCAGGAGGTTAGTGCAAAGGCATAAGCTAGCTTGACTGCGAGAGTGACGGCTCGAGCAGGTGCGAAAGCAGGTCTTAGTGATCCGGTGGTTCTGAATGGAAGGGCCATCGCTCAACGGATAAAAGGTACTCCGGGGATAACAGGCTGATACCGCCCAAGAGTTCATATCGACGGCGGTGTTTGGCACCTCGATGTCGGCTCATCACATCCTGGGGCTGAAGTAGGTCCCAAGGGTATGGCTGTTCGCCATTTAAAGTGGTACGCGAGCTGGGTTTAGAACGTCGTGAGACAGTTCGGTCCCTATCTGCCGTGGGCGCTGGAGAACTGAGGGGGGCTGCTCCTAGTACGAGAGGACCGGAGTGGACGCATCACTGGTGTTCGGGTTGTCATGCCAATGGCATTGCCCGGTAGCTACATGCGGAAGAGATAAGTGCTGAAAGCATCTAAGCACGAAACTTGCCCCGAGATGAGTTCTCCCTGAGACTTAAAGTCTCCTGAAGGAACGTTGAAGACGACGACGTTGATAGGCCGGGTGTGTAAGTGCAGCGATGCATTGAGCTAACCGGTACTAATGAACCGTGAGGCTTAACCTTACAACGCCAAAGATGTTTTGGTGTGAAGAGACGACGATATTCAGCTTGTTACCGGATAGATGATGTAAGTCTTTTCGATTTTGTGCCACAGCAAGGCGGCAAGAGAACGAGACGACAGGAGCTTACTGAAGTAAGTGACTGTTGCGAGTGAGCGCAGCCAACGCGGGTGTGGTGCAAAAGAAAAAGACGGACATGAGCAACAGAATATGCCTGGCGGCCGTAGCGCGGTGGTCCCACCTGACCCCATGCCGAACTCAGAAGTGAAACGCCGTAGCGCCGATGGTAGTGTGGGGTCTCCCCATGCGAGAGTAGGGAACTGCCAGGCTTTAATTAAACGAAAGAGCCCTGTCGCAAGACAGGGCTTTTTTCGTTTAATTTCAGTTTGTCGGTCATCAGACTGTCTTAGTTTTCCTCATTTCATACCGGTTCCGCCCTGTTTCCGGTCTCCGCCTCAGAAAACATAAGTAATGTCCGCCGAATAAGATCATCTGAAGATCTTTGCCCTGCGGTGAAATCCTCTTTTTTCCCCGGCCAGTTTAGCTGTTGTCACGGCGCTTTTTTCAATAATGCCCCGGTACTGCTTGGTAAAGAAAGGACACAATAGATGACCGTATCAGGAAAGAAAGAATCGCTATCGTCGCACGCCATGTTATCTGCAGAGGTTGTTGCACTTTATGGCAGTGAACTGTCACTGACGGCGAAAAACCGGGTACAGGATGATTACAGAGCGTTGTTTGCGGCAGATAATTTTGGCCTTGCGGAACGCCCGCCACTCTACCACCCCTTCAATAAAGTGACCGCCTTACAGGCCGCACGGCGGCTGCGGCTACTGGGGGAATTACCCTATGTTGAGCGCTGTGATGTGATTGATTTTCTTAAAGCGCAGGGGGCTGAGGATCACGGCGCAAGGGCGATGTTTGAAGCAGGGGAAAGGGAAGCTCAGCGTAACTGGTTATTTATGCCGGGTGCTGCAGACAGCGTGGTGCGCCAGAGAGCGCTGCTCGCTTACCGGCAGATGAAGTTTATCTCCGGGCTGGCCGGGGAAGAGGCGATATCTGCCTGCCTGGCGCGTCTGGCTGATAATCGGGAATATCTTCGCCAGCACCTGGGCCGGCCGCCTGGTGACTATGACATGCTGCTGCACTATCCGGAAATTGAACAACTGCGCCACAATGCCATTGCCTCTGCGCTGGAAGCGCTGGATAACGGCCAGCCGGTCGCCGATATTGCTGATCGGCTGGGCAAGGCACTGGTATTATGCCCGCAGCCAGCACATTGCACTGGCGGGGTCGGCTAGCCCTGGGTATACACCCCGCAGAGGTTGCCCGGTTTAGTTCTGGCCTGCGATTCGCTGCTTTCGCCGCGCTTTTACCCAGTCCAGCACTTTTATATCATCCTGATACTGAGACGGCGGGACCGGCGAATACTGCCTGAGCAGGTCGTTTATTCTGGCATCAATAGCGGCCAGCTCACGGCGAATCTCTGTCAGCACCGCAAGCAGGGGGGCTATATTTCCTGGCGCGGTTAGCGGGGCCGGTTCAGGGGCGATATCTGGTGAGGCAATACCGTAAACACGTATTAACTCTCCGGTTTCTATGCGTAATTTTTCACCATTTATATGTCTGGCTAATAATTTCCCGCTGGCAATGTGTCGATAAATTGTCCGACGGGTAACTCCCACCAGTCGGGCTGCTTCGGTGACGCGGAGTAATGACATAGAATATATATTCCTGAGCTGGCTGAATGATGTTGGCTATTTAAAAAGAAGTGGCGGAGTATACCGGATATTCGCAACGGATCTGCGGCTTTATAGTAATATTGTGATAAGCCAGTCAGGAACATAATCACAATGTGGTAATATTCTTCTTTTCCGACATTCAGAGGAGGTAATATGCCGGGAAAGTTCCTTATCGACGATCGTGTTATTTTTGATGCAGACAACCGAACCTTATCCCTTGCCCAGTGTACGCTGAGCGGAAACGAGAGCGCTCAGGATTCTGTTGTATTACACACGCCCACTGCTCAGTGCCTGATATTACTTATTGAATACCATGGTAAGATCCTCTCTCAGGAATATATTCTGGAAAAAGTATGGATAAACAAAGGGGTAGTTGTTTCATCCGGGGCGGTTTACCAGAATATCAGCCTGCTGCGGCGTGCCTTTGTGCAATTGGGCATTGACAGCAATATCGTGGCAACCATTCCGCGTCGGGGCGTTATGTTGCCCGCGGGTGTGACCGTATCCCCATGGGGAAAAACATGTATTTCATCTGACTATTTCCCGCCCCGCGAAGATACAAAAAATAGTATTCCTGCTGCAGGAATATCTTTTTTTACTTTACCTTACGTCGCGATTTCGGCAGCGCTCGGTTTACTGGCAATATTGGGTATTTTGTTTTCTGTGATGCATTTCAGGAATAAAGAAAATTACATGGATGGTTATCAGCCTGTTAAGAATAATAACCCCCGTTGTCATATCTATATGAATAAAGCCTTCCCGGGACATATGATGAATAAGATACTGGCGGGCAAGGTGCTAAGCTGCGATGAACTGCCCTATCACTATATTACGGCATTCCACGGTATTAACCGTTACTCGGTGATTAGCTGTGAGCAGGATATTCGCCAGCCGGATCCGGACTGCCTCTCCCGGTTTTACCTCAAGGATTCCTGATGCGGCGGATAACACGGTGGGCGCTCTGGTTACTGCCGGTCTGCGCCTCGGCGCTGCTGGGGTACGGTTCGGGCTGGCGGGCAGGTGAAGCGCCCGGTGAGGAAGAAGAAATGGCCTGCCGGGCAAGTCTTGATATCACCTCGCCTGCGTTACAGTTTTCCGGATCCATGAAGTTTTATGCCGCGAAAGGACACGGCGTACTATTAATTAATGGCCACTACCAGCAACCAGACCAGTTAGATAACCAGCTCAGCCGCAAAGTCATCTTTACCTATACCCGTTATGGCGACATGTTTTATACCGTCTCCCGCCGGGTAGACGTGTTATTTCCGGACAACGCTCAGGAGAGCGAGCTGGTCACGTTTTTGCCGCGTTTCTTTTTTCGCTCTGGTGAGGCATTCAGTATGGGTCTGTTTCCACAGGGGGAAGGGTACATATTTACCGGAACTACATTACCCCTGGCATATTGCCTGAAAGGGATCAGCTAGTGATTGCTGCGGTAAAATGCCCCGCCATTATTTATGACTAATTATGCATAAGGCACCGGTTACCGGGCCGTGGCGGGAGTACCAGGCTGTTCTGCGGGTTATTGTATGGCGAATATCAGTAGATATTATTTCAGATAATCTTATGTTGCTTGTTTTAGGTCGGTTTAAAAAATGAGGGGCAGCGATATCAGGAAATTTCACTAGTGACACAAGTGTATGTCCCGCCATGTACCCACAATGGGGAATAGGGGAGAACGTAAAAACCTGTTTATTCAATATGTTGATATATTGTTTATCTTGTTTCATGTGTCGGTTGTGACAACTGATGTGATCCCCTGGTACTGTCTTCACCTGGCGGGCATTCTAATGTTTTCTAAAGTGCAAATAGCCGTTTTGATATTGTTTAACTTCTCCGGCACAGGCTGATGTTTTCCTGACTGGAGTATCAACAATGAAAAAAATCCTGTTGCCGGTTTATTTCTGTATGCTGCCGGCGCTTAGTTATTCATATGCTGCCCACGCTGAAGCCCTGACCGGGTGCGCCGCAAAACGGGCAGAAATAGAAAACCAGATAGCCTATGCGAAAGCGCATAATAACCACCATCAGGTTGCCGGGCTGGAGGCAGCGCTAAATGAAACCCGCCTGCACTGCACTGAGGCCGGTTTACTGCGCGAGCGCCAGCAAAAGGTTGCCGAAAAGGAGCGTAAAGTTGCTGAGCGTGAGGCAGAGCTCACCAATGCTATCGAAACCGGTAGCGCTAAAAAAATTACCCGTAAAAAAAAGAAAGTAGCCGAAGCACAGGAGGAGTTACAGGAAGCGAAAGACGCATTAGAAAGATAATCCGCTCTCTGTATTACTCTGTTGATAGTGTTGCCGGCACCGGACACTGGACGTATATCCCGTACCCTGCGTTATTGCTGGTTCTGGGGTCTGCGTTGTTCTGGCTTGGGATGGCGGCCATCGGTATTTTATTAACCCTGGCCGATGCAATACACCGATTCTGCGCAACAAAAAATATAGCCCGGTAATGCCGGGCTATTCTGTCTTTTTCAGGAGGCGGAAAGATTCAGCAGTACCTGCTCACCCTCAATACGCACCGGATAGACGGGCACCCCTTCGGTCAGCGGGCTACATAAGGCCTTGCCGGTCTTAATACAAAATCGACCCTGGTGCAGCGGGCATTCAATTTCGCCATCTTCGAGGAAGCCATCGCTGAGCCTGGCGTTGCCGTGGGAGCACAAATTAGCGCTGGCAAAGATACCGTCCTCTGTGTGGTACAGGGCAATATCCAGACCATTAACCTCAACGCCGGTCACATCATCTTCTGCTAAGTCGGCGATATTCGCCACCGTAATCCAGTTATCCTGCATAAGCACCTCAAATTGGGTAAATAAGCGAATTGGGCACCATTTCGCTGTCGAATACACAGTGGCGGCGGGCAAAGCGCAGCCCCTGCCCGGTCATCACCATTTCATCCAGGTAATACCCCACGTTAAACACCTCGCTGTGGCCGTCAGGCTTGGTGCGAAAAACCGCATAATTGGTTTGCGCGTTAATTTTCCCGTCGCCGATAGCGGTAATGTGCGGCAGGCCGACCACGTGACGCTGGTAATAGGGGTCGTGAAACAGGGTTTCGGTAATGCCGTAGATCCGGTCCTTCAGCATGCCCTGGCTTTCCAGGTTAATCGTGGAAAGCGGCAGGCCGCGATCAAAGTTTTCCCGGGGCTGCACTTTATAGACGCAGTCTTCGGTAAACAGGGCGGGCCATTTCTCCCAGTCGCCGCTGTCGACGATTGCGGTATATTCCGTTTGTAATGCCAGTACCAGTTGCCAGAGTTCGCTGTTCATCATCAGATCTCCAGTACGCCGCGCCAGTAGTGGTACATACCGCGGATCAGGGTTTCAGATACCATATGGTCCGTATTTTCATAGCCGGTGCCGCCCAGCTCTGCGATAGTGCGCTGCTGCGGGTTTTGTGCCATCCCCTGCTGGGAAAACTCGACAACTTCGCCGTCATCGGCAGAGACAAACCCCGCCGGGCCAAATAAATTCGCCTGGCGCAGGCGGCGCTGGGTCATTTCATCGTCGTCGTCGGCAAAGCCGAAGTGGGTCCAGACAAAATCAAACTCATGGGGCCCCCGGGGCTGGATATGGCGCACCGACATCGAGTTCACGTTCTGCTGGATGATCAGGCTGGGGAACAGGGTCATCATGACCACGCTCGGGCCGTTCCACCAGGGCTCCTCCACCACATCCAGAAAACTGCCGTCGTTAAGCTCCATCTGCTCTTTAAAGCTGCTGACCCCTTGAGTCACCACGCTTTTACCGCCGCTGCCTTTGCGGCTTATCATCGCCGCGTGGCGATACTGGCTGTCCATAATCAGCTGGGAGCGGTTATCCGCCCGCCACAGGCCGAAGGTGACAAACCAGGTGTGTAGCAGCCCTGCGTGATAAGGATCCTTAATATTCTCCTGCATCAGCTTCCAGTTACCGGGGATCCGCTGGCGGTTATACCCCAGCAGCCGGAGCGGGCGGCCGCTGAATACCCGATCAAAATACGCGAGGATATCCGGCCCCAGGTACTCTTCCAGCGGCTCGATCTCCTGGTCAAAAGAGGCGAAGATCACGCCGTGGCGACAGGCGACATTCAGCCGGTTCAGCCCGTGCTCTGCCGGGTTGAAATCTTTGGGCATGCCGCCGTTGACCTTACCGTCCTGTTTTACCCCCCGGCGAAAGGGCACCCCCTGCAACTCACCGTCCAGGCTGTAGTTCCACTGGTGGTAAGGGCAGACAAAATCCTGGCGGTTGCCGGATTTCTCACGGCAAAAGCGCATGCCCCGGTGGGCACAGCGGTTCTCCACCACGTTAATCTCGCCCTGCTGGTTGCGCACCACAATCACCGAGCGCTCACCAACCACGCTGCGTACAAAGTCTCCCGGGTTGGGCAGTTCCGCCTCCAGGGCGACGTAGCTCCAGTGGCGGCCATAGAAGATTTTCTCCAGCTCCCGCTGGTAGATATCGTCCCGGGTATAGGCCCAGTAAGGGATGCGGCTGGTGCCGTCGTCGGGCCACAGTAAGTTCTGGTTATGCTCAGCGGTACGTGTCATGAGAAGTCCTTATGGTTATTGCCCGCCGCATCAGGGCTGGAAATAAAACGCGTCGGCATGGATATCCTGCGGGCGGGCACCCAGTTGCAGCGCCAGCTCCGTCATACTTGCCACCATGGCCGGGTTACCGGCCGGGTAAATTTTCCACCCCGCAAGGGAAGGAATATCCCCGGCAATGGTGGCCGGTAGCCGCCCGTGGCGCCGGTGAGCACTGGCGGGCTGCTGGCTCAGCACCACGTGGAAGCGAAAGCCCGGGTAGTCACGGGCAAGTTGCTCCAGCTGCGCCACGCCGTATAAGTCCTCTTCCCGGCGGGCACCGTAATACAGCGTGACGGGGCGCGTTACCCCGGTGGCCAGCGCCGTGCGGATAATCGACAATTGCGGGGCAAGGCCGGTGCCGCTGGCAACACACAGCAGCGGGCCATCGTGTCTGAGCCGCAGCCAGCTGGCGCCGAGGGGGCCGCTGAGTTTGACGCTATCCCCGGTTTTCAGCCCGGCGGGAAGTGAAGGGGTTAAGCGCCCGTCCGGCACAATGCGAATATGGAATTCCAGCTCGTCATCTTCCGGGGTGCTGGCCATGGAGTAACTGCGCTGCCCGCCACCGGGAAAGGTGAGGCGCACAAACTGCCCGGCAGACCAGCTAAAGGGTTTGGCGGGCCGCAACCGCAACAGCCAGACGTCATGGCACACAGGAGTAAACGCGGTGACCGTGGTTTTCAGGGTGCGGGCCGGGTGTACGACCACATCGTCACAATCCGGCAGTTGCACCACGCTGTCGCTGTGCAGTGTGGTGCAGCAGGCGAGCACTTCCCCTGCGCCCAGCTCTGGCGCATCTTCCGGGAGCTGCTGCTCAACATGCCCGCTGAGCACCTGGCAGCGGCAGGTCTGGCAGCGCCCCGCCATACAGCTCCAGGAGACGGGGATCTGGTGTTCCCGCAGGATATCCAGCAGATTACTGCCCGGCGTTATCACTACGCGGCGATTAAGGGGCGTGAGATCCAGATGCATCACAGTTCCTTGGTTTGGTTGTTGTGATTTTGTTAAATAAAGGTATAAAAAAATCACACAGCGAGGTACGCCACCCCGCCAATAGCCGTTATTTACCGGATGCATAACGTTATCTATGTCACGTTTAACAGAAGTGGATCTCAACCTGCTGGTGGTGTTCCGCCACATGTACCAGGAGCGCCATACCGGGCGGGTTGCCGAAATTATGGGGCTGACTCAGCCCTCGGTAAGCCACGCCATCAAACGCCTGCGCACCATGCTGGGCGATGAGTTATTTGAGCGCGCCGCCCGGGGCATGCGCCCGACGCCATACGCAGACGCCATTGCCGGTGAGGTGGAGCAGGTGCTCAGCGCGCTGGAGAAAACCCTCAGCTACCGCAACAGCTTCAACCCCTGGGAAAGCCAGCGGGAATTCCGCGTTGCCATGACCGATCTGGGGGAGGTTTATCTGCTGCCGCGGCTGATCAATTTGCTCAGTAAAACGGCCCCCGGCGTGCGCATGACCACCGTAAGGGATAACGCTATCCCCCTGAAAACCGAGATGGAAAATGGCCGGGTGGATCTGGCTATCGGCCTGTTTCCGCAGCTGGAGGCCGGGTTCTACCAGCGGCGCTTGTTTAACCAGAACTATGTCTGCCTGATGCGCCACGGCCACCCGCTCAGCAGCGGGGTATTTGATGAGGCGGCCTTTCTCAGCGCCCGGCATATTGTGGTTATGGCCCAGGACACCGGCCATAAGCGGATTGCCGAGCTGCTGCGCAGAAACGGGGCCCTGGAGCGCCACTGCCTGCAGGTGCCCCATTTTATGGCGGTGCCCTATATCCTCAGCGAAACCGATCTGCTGGTCACGGTGACCGAAAAGCTGGCGCTACAAACGGCTCAGCGCTTCGGGCTGGTGGCCCGCCCGCTGCCCTGTGAATTACCCAGCGTGCAAATAAACCTGT
Organism: Shimwellia blattae DSM 4481 = NBRC 105725; assembly: GCF_000262305.1. Taxonomy (NCBI): domain Bacteria; kingdom Pseudomonadati; phylum Pseudomonadota; class Gammaproteobacteria; order Enterobacterales; family Enterobacteriaceae; genus Shimwellia; species Shimwellia blattae. The sequence continues at coordinate 3,537,558 of NC_017910.1, read as the reverse complement.
TCTGGCACAGCCATGTGCACCGGGATGCGGGCAATATCTGGCTGCGCCAGCAGTTTATGCAGCTGTTTACTGAGTAACCGGGGCAATTATCACGGACAAAAATTTGATCGTGACGATACTTCTGACAATTTGTTCTGCTTTCCTGGCATAAGTTCAGCGGGTGTCACTGTTAACAGGCCGTTAATCAAGATAATTGGCAGGCTTACATAACAGGAGGTTAGTATGAATGTCGCAACACGTAGTGTGCTTGCTGTCTTGATTGCGGGTTTTAGTGGTGCAGCGCTGGCGCTGCCTTCAGTAACGATTCTGGCCACTGGCGGGACTATCGCCGGCGGCGGTGAATCTGCGACCGGATCCAGCTATACCGCCGGTAAGGTCGGGGTTGAGAACCTGGTGGACGCGGTGCCACAGTTAAAAACGCTGGCAGCCATTAAAGGGGAGCAGGTGGTCAGCATTGGCTCCCAGGATATGAATGACGATGTCTGGCTGACCCTGGCGAAAAAGATCAACCAGGATTGTGATAAAGCCGACGGGTTTGTAATAACTCACGGCACCGACACCATGGAAGAGACAGCATACTTCCTTGATCTGACACTCAAATGCGACAAACCGGTGGTGATGGTCGGGGCGATGCGTCCTTCCACCGCCATGAGCGCAGACGGCCCGTTTAACCTGTATAACGCGGTCGTCACGGCGGTTGATCCGGCATCGAAAGGGCGCGGGGTACTGGTGGCGATGAACGATACCGTGCTGGATGCCCGCGATGTGACCAAAACCAACACCACCGGGGTAGAGACCTTCAAAGGGGTCAATTACGGCCCGCTGGGCTATATCCATAACGGGAAAATTGACTACCAGCGTGCCCCGCAGCGTAAACACACCACTCAGACCCCGTTTGATGTCAGCAAGCTGACGACCCTGCCGAAGGTGGGCATTGTGTATAACTATGCCAACGCCTCGGATCTGCCGGTCAAAGCCCTGCTTGAAGATGGCTACCAGGGCATTGTCAGTGCCGGTGTGGGTAACGGCAATATGTATAAAACCGTGTTTGATACCCTGGCAACGGCGGCCCATCAGGGGGTTGCGGTGGTGCGCTCTTCACGGGTGCCAACCGGCTCCACCACCCAGGATGCCGAAGTGGATGATGCCAAATACGGTTTTGTCGCCTCCGGCACGCTGAATCCGCAAAAAGCGCGGGTACTGCTCCAGCTGGCGCTTACCCAGACCAAAGATCCCAAACAGATCCAGCAGATCTTTAACCAGTATTAATCCCCTCTCCGGTGCCGGCACCCTGCCTGCACCGGTTTTCCTCCCGAAACCGCGCCGCCACATTTCGTCCGTCAGCGAAGTATCTGTCACCAGCCCTCCCTACACTGACAGGGTTTCTTACCGACAGGAGCCTGACGATGATTGCTGTACTGTTTGAAGTTAACGTTAAACCCGCAGGCCAGGCACGCTATCTGGCGCTGGCGGCCGGGCTTGCCCCGCTGCTGAATAAGGCCCCGGGCTTTATTGCGATTGAGCGCTTCCAGAGCCTGGCGCACCCCGGGAAAATACTCTCCCTGTCCTGGTGGGAGGATGAGCAGGCCGTTCAGGCCTGGCATCAGCACCCGGCGCACCGGGCGGCACAGCAGGAGGGGCGGGACAGCCTGTTTGAGCACTACCGCATTGTGCTGGCGAACATTACCCGGGAATACAGCGTGCCGGGCGGGGGGAAATAATATGTTTGATATTCATGTGATCATGGGCAACAACCCGGGGGCTCTGGCCTTAATGGGCAGTGCGCTGGGTAATCACGGCATTGGTCTGGAAGGCGGCGGGGTCTTTACGGTAGGCCAGCAGTGCCACGGCCATTTTCTGGTGGAAGATGGCCCCCGGGCCCGTGAGGTGCTGGTCAGGGCCGGTTTTGTGGTCGCGGCGGTCACGCGGCCGGTGATCCGCCGCCTGGCGCAACAATACCCGGGCGAACTGGGAAAAATAGCCCGGGCACTGGCTGCCCATGGCATCAATATTCTGGTTCAGTATAGTGATCACGATAACCGCCTGATCCTGATAACGGACGACGACGAACGGGCGCGCCAGATAACCAAACCCTGGGGGATATAGCCACCATGCCACAGCCCGCGATACCCGAAGACAACCTGCAGGATCCCGGGCTGGAAACAGCCATGGCCGGGCTGACAGCCGCCATGGCCGATCCCTCCCGGATCCGGATACTGTGCGCCCTGATGGATGGCCGGGCCTGGACGGCAACAGAGCTGAGTGTGGTGGCAGAGGTGGCCGCCTCTACCGCCAGCGCCCACCTGGCGAAGCTGCTAAGCCGCGGTCTGATAGGCTGCGTAACCCAGGGGCGCCACCGGTACTATCGTCTGGCCGGGGCTGAAGTGGCCAGTCTGCTGGAGAGCATTATGGGGGTGGCTGCCCGCCAGGCCGCTACCCCTGTCAGCCGCACCCCGGGCCGGTTACGGCAGATGCGCACCTGTTATGACCATCTGGCAGGCAGCGTCGCGGTGGCGATGTATCAGTCGATGCTGGATGCCGGATGGCTGGTGGCCGACGGCAGCCGCCTTACCGACAGCGGGCTGCGGCAGTTTACTGCTCTGGGTATCGCAACCGACCACCAGACCCGGCGTAAGCCCTGCTGCGCCTGCCTGGACTGGAGCGAGCGGCGCTTTCATCTGGGGGGCGCGGCCGGTGCCGCACTCTTATGTGCCTGTGAGCAAAAAGGCTGGATAACCCGGGTGGCCGGTTACCGGGAAGTGACCATCACCCCGGCCGGGCGGCGGGGTCTGCAGCGGGCCTTTGCCATTCAGATAGCGGGCTGAGGCCGCCTGGGCTTTATGATATAAAAATTCGTGATATTTATAATCAATAAATATGATTTAATTTATATGAAAACCGTCCCTATACTTCCCTCATCAGCGGCAAACGCCACCTGGTGGCAGGTGGCGGACCCGCACAGTAACGGGAGAACACCATGAACGCTATTCAGTGGCCGGAAAGCTACCTGCCAGGTTATACCGATAACTTTGTATCTAACGAGGTGATCGTCAAAGGGCTGACCAGCCGTGATATATGGCCATTCCTTAATGAGCCACACCGCTGGCCGGAATATTACACCAACGCGGCAGATATCCGTTTTTATGATGATAAAGGGCCGCAGCTGGAAAAGGGCGTGCGTTTCTTCTTTACCACATTCGGTTTTCCGGTTGATGCTGAGGTGGTGGAGTATATTCCCCCGGCAGCAGGGCAGCCTGCCCGCGTTGCGTGGCATGGCTGGTCCGGGGAAGGAGAGAGCCGTCTTGATGTTCACCATGCCTGGCTGATTGAAGATTTAGCCGGTGGCCGGGTGCGTATTCTGACCCAGGAATCCCAGCGGGGGAAACCGGCACAGACCCTGGCACAAGCCCACCCGGACCCGATGATTAACGGGCACCAGGACTGGCTGAAGGGCCTGGTGGCCGCTGCCCGAAAGGCCCGCGGATAAGAACGTCAGGGGGTGATTTGCCCGCCCCCTGGCCGCTAGTGAATAACCCCGCAGGCAAAGCGCACGCCGCCGCCGCCAAGTTTCGCCGGGTGATCCGCATAGTTATCCCCGCCCACATGGACCATCAACGCATGGTTTTTGACCTCGTCGAGCTTTTTCAGCTTCGGGGCCAGTACCGGATAACGGGCGTCGCCGTCAGCGGTGACCACCAGGCCGGGCAGATCCCCGCTGTGCCCGGCATCGTTATAGGGGCCCAGATGCTGGCCGGTATTTTGCGGGTCAAGATGGCCGCCCGCCTTCAGGGCCGGAACGGTTTTACCCTGATCTTCACCCGGTTCACAACTGGGGTTAGCGTGGATATGAAAGCCGTGTACCCCCGGCTCCAGCCCTTTTAGCTGCGGGGTGAAGAGTAACCCGTAAGGGGTTTCGGTGATACTGACATCACCCAGCGCTTTGCCCTGGCCGGTGGGCAGGGCCTCATAAACCGGAACGCTGACCGTGGCGGCCTGCACAGCGTGGGCAAACAGCCCCGCCGCCAGCGCGCCAGCCAGACGGGCACAGATGCGAAGTTTCATTGTCAGACTCTCCTGTGGTGGATGGACAATTGCGCAATACCTCTAACGAGGATAGTCAAACTCCGGGGAGAGGGGCAGGAAAAGGCGGGCAGTACCGGGGGCCGTGGGCCCCCGGTGTGGGATCAGCTTAGCGTTGGGTACAGCCCGCGCACTGATTATTCTGGATTTGTTTAAAGAAGTCGTTGCCTTTGTCGTCTACCAGGATAAACGCCGGGAAGTTTTCCACTTCAATTTTCCAGATGGCTTCCATCCCCAGTTCCGGGTAGGCCACACACTCCAGGCGCTTAATGCTCTGCTGCGCCAGCACCGCGGCCGGGCCGCCAATACTGCCGAGGTAAAACCCGCCGTGTTTCTGGCAGGCGTCTGTCACCTGCTGGCTGCGGTTACCTTTGGCGAGCATGATTTTGCTGGCCCCGTGGGACTGCAGCAGATCCACGTAAGAGTCCATACGGCCTGCGGTGGTCGGGCCTAACGAGCCGGAGGCATAACCTTCCGGGGTTTTGGCCGGGCCCGCGTAGTAGATGGGGTGATCTTTCACGTACTGGGGCAGCTCTTCGCCGTTATCAATCAGCGCCTTAAGTTTGGCGTGGGCAATATCACGGGCAACAATAATGGTGCCGTTCAGGGAGAGGCGGGTAGAGACCGGGAAGGCGGACAACTGCGCGAGGATGGCATCCATCGGCTGGTTGAGGTTGATGCTGACCCCATCGCCTTCACCGCTCTGGCGCAGTGCTTCGGGGATCAGGCGCCCCGGGTTGGCTTCCAGTTTTTCAATCCAGATACCGTCGCGGTTAATTTTCGCCTTGATGTTGCGGTCCGCCGAGCAGGAGACCCCCATCCCCACCGGGCAGGATGCTCCGTGGCGCGGCAGGCGGATCACCCGGATATCGTGGGCAAAATATTTGCCGCCAAACTGCGCCCCCAGCCCCAGATTACGGGCCTCTTCCATCAGCTCCTGCTCCAGCTGCACATCGCGGAACGCCTGACCATGCTCGTTACCGGAGGTGGGCAGGTTATCGTAATAGTGGGCAGAGGCCAGTTTCACGGTTTTGAGGTTGGTTTCAGCAGATGTCCCGCCAATAACAAACGCAATATGGTACGGCGGGCAGGCGGCTGTCCCCAGGGTACGCATTTTTTCCACCAGGTAGTTTTTCAGCTTGCCCGGGGCCAGCAGGGCTTTGGTTTCCTGATACAGATAGGTTTTATTGGCGGAGCCGCCGCCTTTCGCCACGCAGAGGAATTTGTATTCGTCACCGTCCACGCTGTACAGGTCTATCTGGGCCGGTAAGTTGGTCCCGGTGTTGACTTCGTTGTACATATCCAGCGCCGCGTTCTGGGAGTAGCGCAGGTTATCTTCCGTATAGGTGTTATACACCCCCCGGGCCAGGGCCGCTTCGTCCTGGCCGCCGGTCCAGACGTTCTGGCCTTTTTTACCCACAATAATCGCCGTACCGGTGTCCTGGCAGGTGGGCAGCACGCCTTTGGCGGCAATGTCAGAATTACGCAGGAACTGCAGGGCAACGTATTTGTCGTTTTCGCTGGCTTGCGGATCGGTCAGGATGGCGGCAACCTGCTGCTGGTGGGCCGGGCGCAGCATAAAGGCTGCGTCGTGGAAGGCGCGCTGAGCCAGTAAGGTCAGGGCTTCGGGTTCAACTTTCAGCACCGGCTGGCCGTCAAACTCGCTGACGGAAACATACTCTTTGCTCAGCAGGTAGTATTCGGTGTCATCACCGGAAAGGGGGAACGGATTCTGATAGTGAAACGGTTTTGTCGACATTGCGATTTCTCAGTTATCAGGCATCGGGAAGGGCGGTGGGCCGCTTCGCTGGCCGCTTTAAAATGACAACCGCCGGGGCATAACCCCGGCGGCGGTGAATCAGAACATCATGGACATCCACGGATAGCCGATCAGCAGCAGCGCGGCCAGGAAGAGGGCGCCGAAGATAGTCCCCAGACGCCAGTAATCTTTGGTTGGCAGATAACCGCTACCGTAATAAATCGGGCTCGGGCCGGTGCCGTAAGGGGTGATAATCCCCATCACGCCCAGTGAGGTGACCATCAGCAGCACAAACACTTCCATATTCATCCCCGGAATGGTTGAGGCAATGGTCAGCATAGCGGGCAGCAGCGCAGTGGTATGGGCCGTGGTGCTGGCAAACAGATAGTGCAGCAGGTAGAACGCCAGCAGCAGAACGATGGTTGCGGTCCCCGGGGCGATCCCCTGCATCAGGGTGCCGCCTTCTTTACCCAGCCAGGCGATAAAGCCCGTGGAGGAGAGGCCATCTGCCAGGGCCACCAGGGTGGCGAACCACACAAAGGTGTTCCAGGCGGCTTTATTGCTGGTGATATCGCTCCACTGCAGTACGCCGGTCCACAGCATTAGCACAATGATAAGCAGTGCGGCCATCGCCGGTTCAATCCAGCTGGCGGCAAAGATCCACATCGCAAGCGCGGCACAAACGAACACCAGCAGCAGAATTTCATTACGCGACAGTCTGCCCAGTTTTTCCAGCTCACGGCTCGCCCACAGGGGCACTTCGTCGTTCACTTTGACTTCCGGGGGGTAGAGCCAGTAAGCCAGCAGCGGCATGGCGAGGATCAACAGCACCCCCAGCGGCAGGAAGGCGATAAACCAGGTGCCCCAGGAGATATCGATCCCGAGGATGCTTTTCACCAGCGCCAGGGCCAGCAGGTTAGGGGCCAGGGCGGAAAGGAACATGGAGCTGGTGATACAGGCGGCGGTAATGGCAACCCACATCAGGTAAGAGCCGATTTTACGGGCGCTGGGATCGTTAGGCTTAGAGCCGTACAGCGGCGGTAAGTTGGCAATGATCGGGTAGATGGTCCCGCCGCTGCGGGCGGTGTTAGACGGGGTAAACGGCGCCAGCAGCAGGTCCGCCAGGGTGATGGCATAACCCAGGGTCAGGCTGCGGCGGCCCAGGTATTTCACCAGGATCAGCGCCAGGCGGCGGCCAAAGCGGGTTTTATCGTAACCGGCGGCAAACATAAAAGCGCCGAAGATAAGCCACACGGTGGAGTTGCCAAAACCGCTCACCGCCCACTTAAAAGACTGACCGGCGAGTTTAAATTTCGGATCTGCCAGCTGCTCCGGGCTGAACAGCAGCCAGTGGCTGCACAGGGCTATCACCACCACCCCGGTAAGGCCGATAACAGCCCCCGGCAGGGGTTCAAAGATAAGCCCGACAATCACACCCACGAAGATTGCAAAATAGTGCCAGGCGTAGGGCGGTAAGCCCGCAGGCACAGGAACAAACAGCAGCAGCACGGCAACAATTACCGGCAGTGCCAGCATCAGCAGGCGTTTGCCATTGCCGCCGGATGCCTTGCCCACAGGGGCGGGGGTTGCAGTTTTATCAGTCATAGTTGATATCTTAAGTAGTTAAGGATTCTGTTGCTCTCCCGCCGGTTTATTCATCAGGCGGGGTAATTATCCGGTCATTACTTTTTTTAGTTACATTACTTATTTTAATTTCGTAATAATGACTTTTGGATAATTAGTGAATAGCGATTTAACGCATCCGCGGTGCGTTAAATAAAATTTTTTGTATGTTGATATAATGCGCTTCTGGAGTGTAATTCATTTGATCGTGATCAAAAAAGCACATCCGGTGCTATTTAAGAAAATAAAAAAATTAACCCTAAATGGTTAATGGCTTTTCGCTGCGGGAAATAATATATTCGCTGGCGTGGAATTTTTTATCCTGTACTCTTTAGTGAGTACCGGCGTATATTATGCCCCCGGGCCGCCGCGTAGCCCCTGAAGCTCACGTCTGGCGCGCCCTGTGCCGGTAACCTGCCCGCCCCCCTGAACCGGCAGAAAGTAATTGAATCGTTATATTTACTTTATGGTTTGTAAAATAAATATTTTAAATAAATAACACCGGATGGGTACGGATGTTATTGGGCTACTTAAATAGTTTTTTAACTAATGTAATTACTTTAGTAACTAAAAATAGAACTATATTATAAATACAAATTCGGGAAGAACCACAATCAAAAATAAAACACCGATCCAGAATTCAGAAATTTCAATTTTAAAGTTTGGAGTTCAATATTATGAGCAGTAACGAGCGCATACTCAGCCCCTTTACGTTGCCCAATGGCACTGAGCTGAAAAATCGTCTGTTTATGGCCCCTATGACCACCTGCACGGGTTTTTATGATGGCAGCGTTACCGATGAGGTCGTGGAATATTACCGCGCCCGCGCCGGGAGTATTGGCACCATTGTGGTGGAGTGCTGCTTTATTGATGATCTGGGCCCGGCCTTCCCCGGGGCGCTGGGTATCGATAACGACGACAAGACAGAAGGGCTGGCGCGCATTGCCGCGGCGATCCACGAGCGTGGCTCTAAAGCCCTGCTGCAAATTTATCACGGCGGGCGGATGGTGGATCCGAAACTTATCGGCGGCCGTACTACCGTGGCCCCCAGCGCCCTGGCAGCTCCCCGGGACGGTGCCGCCACGCCGCGCGCCCTGAGTGGCGAAGAAGTCACTGGCATGGTCAGTAAATTCGGTGATGCGGTACGCCGCGCCATCCAGGCCGGGTTTGACGGTGTGGAGCTGCACGGGGCCAATACCTACCTGATTCAGCAGTTTTTCTCGCCCAATTCAAACCAGCGTGACGACGAATGGGGCGGCAGCCGCGAAAACCGCGCCCGCTTCCCGCTGGCGGTGCTGGATATCACCCATAAAATGGTGCGCCAGTACGCGGACGATGCGTTTATCATCGGTTACCGTTTCTCCCCGGAAGAGCTGGAAGTGCCGGGGATCCGCTTTGATGACACCCTGTTCCTGCTGGAAAAACTGGCCGAACGCGGGCTGGACTACCTGCACTTCTCCCTGGGAACGGCGCTGCGCCCGTCAATTAACGACACCGAAGACCCGACCCCGCTGATTAAAAAATATATTGCCCGGCGCTCTGAAAATCTGGCGCAGATCCCGGTTATCGGGGTGGGCGGCATTGTGAATGCGTCTGATATCGACCAGGCGATGGATAACGGCTACGACCTGGTGGCAGTTGGCCGGGCCTGTATCGCCTACCCGGACTGGACCGATCGCATTGCCCGGGGTGAACACCTGGAGCTGTCCATTGACAGCACCCAGCGCGAAGCGCTGGAGATCCCGCTGCCGTTATGGCGCTTCTTCCTTGTGGAAGCGATGATCCGCGACATGAGCATGAGCGACTCCATGTTCAAGCCCGGCGTCTTTCAGGAAACCGTGCAGGATGACAGCCGCGAACTGGTGGTGAATGTCAGCCTTGAAACGGACCATATTGCCGATATCGAACTGGTGTCCGGCGGCAGTGATGACGTGGAGTTCGTCACCAGTTTTGAAGAGATCCGCTCACGCATTCTGGATGCCAACACACCGCATGTGGATGCCATCTCCGGCGCCACCAGCCAGAGCGAGGCGGTGAAAAAAGCGGTCTCTAAAGCGATGTCCAAATCCGGCAAAGCGCTGGCGGCGGAATCCGGCGTGGTGGAAACCGGCCCTCGCCATGTTGACGTGGTGGTTATCGGCAGCGGCGGCGCTGGCCTGGCGGCGGCCATTCAGGCCCATGATGAAGGGGCCAGCGTGCTGGTGGTGGAAAAGATGCCGACTATCGGCGGCAACACGGTGAAAGCCTCCGCCGGGATGAACGCGGCAGAAACCCGCTTCCAGCGGGTGAAAGGTATCCACGACAGCAAAGCGCTGTTCTACGCGGAAACCCTCAAAGGCGGTAAAAACAAAAACAACCCGGCGCTGCTGCACCGCTTTGTGGAAAATGCCCCCCAGGCCATCGAATGGCTGGCGGATCGCGGCATTATGCTGAATGACATCACCACCACCGGCGGCATGAGTATTGACCGTACCCACCGCCCCCGTGACGGATCCGCCGTGGGCGGCTACCTGATTAGTGGCCTGGTGCGCAATATCAATAAGCGCGCCATCGACGTGATGCTGGACACCACCGTCACCGGGATCCTCACCGAAAACGGCGCGGTCACCGGCGTGCGCCTGGTCAATGACGAAAACGAAACCCTCACCGTCATGACCCACAGCGTGATTGTGGCTACCGGTGGCTTTAGCGCCAACAGCGACATGGTCGTGAAATACCGCCCGGACCTGGCAGGTTTTGTCACCACGAACCACAAAGGGGCCACCGGCGGAGGTATTAAACTGCTACAGGATATCGGGGCCGGTACGGTGGATATGGGGGAAATTCAGATTCACCCGACAGTGGAGCAGAGCACCTCTTATCTGATTTCTGAATCTATCCGTGGCGGTGGCGCTATCCTGGTTAACCAGCAGGGGGCGCGCTTCTTTAATGAGATGGAGACCCGCGATAAAGTCTCTGCGGCGATTATCGGGCTGGCGGAAAAATACGCCTACATTCTGTTTGATGAGCATGTGCGGGTGAAAAACAAAGCCGCCGATGAGTACATTGCCCGGGGACTGGTGACCAGCGCCAGCTCACCGCGCGAACTGGCGGCGCAACTGGGCATGGATGAGCACCAGCTCAGCGCAACCCTTGAGCGCTATAACGGCTTTGTGGCACAGCAGCAGGACAGTGATTTTGGCCGCACCACAGCCCTGCGTAACCCGATTAACCAGGGGCCGTTCTACGCCATCCGCATTGCCCCGGGGGTTCACCACACCATGGGCGGGGTGACCATTAACCCGGATACGCAGGTGCTCAATACCGATAAGCAGGCCATCCCGGGCGCCTATGCCGCCGGTGAAGTGGTCGGCGGGGTCCACGGGGGGAACCGCATTGGCGGTAACGCGGTGGCTGATATTATTATCTTCGGTACGCTGGCGGGACATATGGCCGCCAGCCGGGCGAAATCCGGCTTATAATACTCAATGCCCCGGCCTGCGCCGGGGCATTTTTTTAAGGAGAAGCCAGTGGCCAGTGCTGACGGTATATATAACTATTCTGCGGTGTTGATGGGCTCCCCCATTCAGTTGCGGCTGTTTGAGCACAACGAGGCGCTGGCCGGTGCGGTATTTCGCCTGATTAAGCGCTACGAAGATCTGTTTACCGTTAACCGCGAACCCTCAGAGGTGATGGCGATAAACCGCGCCGCAGGGCTGCACCCGGTGAGGGTCAGCCCGCCGGTGTATCAGCTGATCCGCTGCGCCAGAGCCGCCAGCCTGCTGCCGGGCAGCGCGTTTAACCTCGCCATTGGCCCGCTGGTCAAGCGCTGGAAGATTGGCTTTCACGGTGATTCTGTCCCCCCGGCGGCGGAGATCCAGCGCCTGCTGGCGCTGACCCGGCCCGGGCGGGTGATCCTCGACGACGCGGCCAGCAGCGTCTTTCTGGCCGACAAAGGCATGGAGATAGACCTCGGGGCGATAGCCAAGGGCTACATTGCCGATAGGGTGCGCGACTATTTACGCCGCGAGGGGGTAAGCGCCGGGCTGATTAACCTGGGCGGCAATGTTCACACCCTCGGGGCGCCGGGCGGCGGCTGGTCTGTGGGCCTTAAAACGCCGTTCGCCCCCCGGGATGCGCTGATAGGCACCCTGCGCGTGGCGGATAAATCCGTGGTGACCTCGGGGATTTATGAGCGCTACTTCGAACGCCATGGCCGGCGCTACCACCATATTCTTGACCCCCATAGTGGCTACCCGCTGGATAACGAACTGCAAAGCGTGACCGTTATATCCCCGGACTCCCTGGACGGCGATATCTGGACCACGCTGCTATACGGCTTCGGGGTAGAGAAGGGCTGCGCGGCCCTGCGCCAGCGCCCGGATCTTGAGGCGATCTTCGTCACCCGGGATAACCAGGTTATCTGCTCATCCCGGCGTCAGTTTCAGTTTACCCTGCTGGACGATAACTTCCGGGTTACTGACAGTATTGCTTAAGCAGCCCCACCTGGTCGGCCTGGAGCCGGTAGTGGTAGACCGGGCGCCCGGTGGCCCCGTAGTGGATGGTGGTGAACAGAATATTGATCTGCGCCAGCCAGATAAGGTACTTACGGCACGACACCCGGGAGATACCCACCGCGTTGGCCAGATCATCGGTTGAGAAGGCCTGTTCCGGGTGGGCGTCTATCCACTGGCAGATAGTGCGCAGGGTTTGCTGGGTCAGCCCTTTGGGCAGGCGGCGGGTGTCCGCTATTTCCGGGGGGCCGCTGTGCAGCAGGTTATCGACATCCGCCTGTTCGTAGTAAGAGTGGGCTTCCATCTGGTTATAGCGGTTGCGCCAGTTGAGCAGGGCCTCTTCAAAGCGCGGAAACTGGAACGGCTTAATCAGGTAGTCCACCACCCCGTAGTGCAGCGAGGTCTGAATAGTCGCCCGGTCAGAGGCAGAAGAGATCATAATCACGTCGACAGGCCGCCCGGTGGCGCGGATCACCGGCAGCAGATCCAGGCCGCTTTCCTGCTGCATATAGACATCCAGCAAGACCAGATCGATAGTGCAGGCGGGATCCTGGATTATGGCGCTGGCCTGGGCCAGGGTTGAGGCCACGGCGGCGCAGTTAAACCCCGGTATCCGCGCCACATAGCAGCGGTTGAGCTCTGCCACCATGGCATCGTCATCGACAATGAGTACGTTGATCATCTGTCCTTCCTCTTACTGTCCCAGGGGATATGTACAAAAAACTGTGTGAAAACTCCCGGCTCGGATTCCACACTGAGGGTGCCGCCCAGCCCTTCGACCTGCTGACGGGCTAAAAACAACCCCACGCCCCGGTTTTCTCCTTTGGTGGAGACCCCTTTTGCAAATATGGTCTGAATAATTTCCGGGGCGATCCCCGGCCCGTCATCGCTGACTTCACCGGTCAGCCAGCCGTCCTGATAGTGCAGCAGCAGGCTGATCTCCCCTCCGGGCTGCTGGCCCATGGCGTCCAGGGCGTTCTCAATCAGATTGCCAAGGGCGGTGATCAGCACCGTCACCTGCTGCTGGTTGGGGTTATCCGGCACCATACAGTCGTCGGCCAGGGTGAGAATATGCCCGGCCTCTTCGGTGCGGGTGATTTTCCCCAGCAGGAAACCGGCAATCACCGGGGATTTTATCTTATGCTGAATCGCCCCGATATCGGTCTGATAATTATGGGCGGTCTGGATAATATACTCCTCCAGCTTGTCGTAGCTGCGCATATGCAGCAGCCCGAGGATCACGTGGAGCTTGTTCATAAACTCATGGGAGTGCGCCCGCAGCGCATCCACATAATTGACCATCCCGTCCAGGCGCTGCATCAGCAGGCTGATTTCGGTTTTATCGCGAAACGTGCAGATAGCGCCGATAAGCTGGCCCTTACTGTGGACCGGCAGGGTGTTGCACAGTAACAGGTGGCGATTGCAGGCCACTTCGCGATCCTGAATGGGCTGGCCGCTGTGCAGCACTTCCCGCAGGCTGGCCAGCAGCGGGGCGTGGGGGGCGGTGCTGTCGTCCTCTTCCTGGTCGGTAACCTCCCCGGGCAGCAGCAGGGTGAGCCGGGCGGCCTGGTTCATCATGGTGATGCGCCCGCTGGCGTCAACGGCAATGACCCCCTCTTTCAGGGAGTGCAGCATCGCCTGGCGCTGCTCAAACAGGCTGGAGATCTCATAAGGCTCCAGGCCAAACAGAATACGCTTCAGGGCGCGCACCAGCAGCAGGATGCCGAAAGCCGCCACCAGCGCGCTAAACAGCAGTGTCCAGAACATGCTCCAGCGGCTCTGGCTGATGTGCTGATCGACAATACTGAGGGGGATCCCCACGGCCACCACGCCCGTTTGCTGCTGCTGCGCGTTATACACCGGGGTGTAAATCCGCAGCGCCAGGCCCAGAACCCCGTGGTTAATGGCGACATTCTCTTTGCCTTTCAGGGCCGGGTTAATATCGTCCCCGATGTAGTGTTTACCAATCATCGCCGGGTTGGGGTGCGAATAGCGCTGTTTTTGCATGTCGGTGACCACCACAAACAATAAATTATTGCGGGCGGTCACTTCGCTGACCAGCGGCTGAATACGGTTGTCTTCCCGGGGGGGCAACTGCAGGCCGTTAACGACTTCCGGGGTGCTGGCCAGGGTACGGGCAATGGCCCGGGCCGTCTCTTCCAGCCCGTCCCGGGAGGCGTTACCTATCTGAATAAAATAGAGGGTGTACACCACGGCCAGCACAATCATGATGACGCTGGAGACCATCAGTGTGACGGCGGTGCTGAGTTTCATCGGGTGTTTTCCGGCCCCCGGGCGTTGTGGTATTGCGCGCATTGACACCCCCTGGTAGTCATAAGGAGCGGGGATTATCACCGATGGCGCGCCAATGTGAAAGCCATCTGAACAGGGCCCCGGGCACAGGCGTCGTGCCGGGCGGCTGGTGAATCGTGACCGCACTCGCAGGCCGCCGGGGGTAAAGTCGCTATAGTGGAGGGATAAACCATACGAAGGAGGTGGGTATGAGCACAGGGCTGAAAAGTGTAGCCATGGAGAGATGTAATGCCAGTACGGCGCAGATTGATCGCTTAGCCACCGGGGATCTGGTGCGCGCACTGCATCAGCAGGATCATGTATTAACCGCCGCTATTGACGACTGCCTGCCGGAAATCGCCCGTCTGATCGATAACGCGACCGCGGCCCTGAGCCGGGGCGGGCGCGTGGTGCTGGTGGGGGCGGGAGCCTCGGGGCGCCAGGCGATGCATACCGCCTGCGATTACGCGCCGGGTGGTGACAACCGGGTGCTGGGGCTGATTGCCGGTGGGCACCAGGCGATGGTCCACGAAGACAGCAGCGCGGCACAGGACTATGACGCGGGGATCCGCGCGTTGCAGGCCATCGGCTTTCATGATGGCGATCTGCTGGTGGCGCTGACCGTTAACGGGAAAACCCCCTGGGTCTGGGGGGCGATGCGCCACGCCCGGGCACAGGGGGCTACGGTGGCGGCCATCACCCGGGAGCCCGGGAGCGAGGCGGCCCAGCTGGCGGATATTCTGATAACGCCACGCACCGGGGCGGAGGTGGTGGCCGGTTTTCGCGATCCCCGCGCAACACTTGCCCAGCAGCAGATCCTGAACATGCTCAGCACGGGGCTGGCTATCCGCACCGGCCGGGTATTCGGGAATTTGCGCGTGGATCTGAATGCCGCGAACACCCACAGCCAGGAGCGCCAGATTGCGGTGGTGATGGCCGCCGGGGAGTGCTCCCGTTCGGTGGCGAAGGCAGCGCTGGCCAGCTGCAACAACCAGTGTAAAACGGCCATTCTGATGGTGCTCACCGGGATGGACGCCTGGTCAGCCAACGATCTGCTGGGGCAGCATAAGGGCCACCTGCGCATGGCGCTACAGGAAGCACCACAGCAGTAATCTTCGCCGGGGAGCTTGCCTCCCCGCACTATTTTCCTGCCTTTTTTTAGTCAAATTTTTTGATATAACCGCGCGAACTATTTCGCTATTACCGGTCTCATTTCGCCTTTAGAATTTCTCTCATTGGTCAGCGAGCTGACAACATCCGAATTCATAAGGCAGAGGTGGTATATGGCCAGCGTATTAGTATTGAAATCCAGTATTCTTGGTAGTGCTTCTCAGTCAAATTTGCTGACAGATTTTCTGGTAGAACAGTGGAAAACCCACCACCCGCAGGACAAGCTGACAGTGCGTGATCTGGCAAAAGATCCCTTACCGGTACTGGACAGCGAAGTGCTCGGGGCATTTGGTGATACCGCCGGGCTGAGCGACCGCCAGCGAGGCATCCGCGAGCGTTCCGACGCGCTGATTGCTGAGCTGAAATCTCACGATACCCTCGTGATTGCCGCACCGATGTATAACTTTAATATCCCGACCCAGCTGAAAAACTATTTTGACCTGATAGCCCGCGCCGGTGAAACGTTCCGCTACACCTCCGCCGGGCCAGAAGGGCTGGTCACCGGTAAAAAAGCGATTGTTATCAGCAGCCGTGGCGGTATGCATGCCGGTGGCGCCAGCGATATCGTGACCCCGTATCTGGAACAGTTCCTCGGGTTTATCGGTATTACCGGGGTGGAATTTGTCCTGGCTGAAGGGATGGCGATGGGCGAGCAGGCCGCGACGGCACGGGATAACGCCCGGGCAGCCTTAGCAGCCCTGGCCGGTACACAAGCCGCCGTTGCCAGCGCCCAGCCGGAACAGTCCCGGGGATTTTTGCAACAGCTGATGGCCAGACTGTTTGGCTGACAGACACGCAGTATGACGCGCGAAACCGCCCCCCGGGGCGGTTTTTGCGTAATGCGCCGTAAAATAGCAACAGGGAAAGGACAACAAGCCGGTTATCGGGTAAATCTGGTGGTGATCACTGGCGGGGAATCAGGCAGTATACTAACAGTTAATAACTGATAGTAACTCATCGGGAGCGGGTAATGACGACCAGTGTTTCTCTAAGTCCTTATTTTGAAGTGTTTATTCGGGAACAGATTGCCAGCGGACGTTATAACAACGCCAGCGAGGTGATTCGGGCAGGGCTGCGGGCGCTGGAAGAAAAGGAGCAACAGTTAAAGCTGGATGCTATGCGCCGGGATGTGGTGGCCGGAATGGAGAGCGGGCCGGGTAAAGAGGCAGATGAGGTATTTCACCGACTGTCTGAAAAATACCGGGCAATGGCCGGAGATAAGCGGGATAAATGAAACTGACCGGCGATATATTATTTCTGGCGTATTGGATGGTGATATCCGGGCGCTAATACCCCCCCCACTGTGAATAGCATCACAATCCAGAATTTCAGTCCGTTTATCCATATCTATAGCCGCGCTCTGGCTTTTATCTTGCTACGCTGAACACTAGGCTCTGCCCATAAAGAATAATTTATAAGCACATATTCTACGCCCGTTCTTGTCTTTTATCCTGACTACCTGTGAGGCTATAAATCATGAATAAACGCTGGATGGTAAATGTTGTCTCTTCTTTATTATTAGGCAGCGCCTTAATTAGCGCCCCGCTCTGTGCGCAGCAGAAAACCCTGGTGAATATCTCCAAAGTAGACGGCATGCCATGGTTTAACCGGATGGGTGAAGGGGTTGTACAGGCAGGAAAAGAGTTTAATATCAATGCCTCTCAGGTTGGCCCCTCCAGTACCGATGCCCCCCAGCAAGTGAAAATTATTGAGGATTTAATTGCCCGCAAAGTCAATGCCATCACCATTGTCCCCAATGATGCTAACGTCCTGGAGCCGGTGTTTAAAAAAGCCCGCGACGCGGGCATTGTGGTATTAACCAATGAATCGCCCGGGCAGCCCAGCGCCAACTGGGATATTGAAATTATTGATAACCAGAAATTTGCCGCAGAATATGTCGAGCATATGGCGAAGCGCATGGGCGGCAAAGGCGGCTATGTGATTTATGTGGGGAGCCTGACCGTTCCCCAGCATAATTTATGGGCCGATCTGCTGGTGAAATACCAGAAAGAACACTACCCGGATATGCATGAAGTCACCCGGCGGATGCCGGTGGCAGAAAGTGTGGATGATGCCCGGCGCACCACGCTGGATTTAATGAAAACTTACCCGGATTTAAAAGCGGTCGTCTCTTTCGGCTCTAATGGCCCGATTGGCGCAGGCCGCGCAATAAAAGAAAAACGCGCCAAAAAGAAAGTGGCGGTGTACGGCATGATGATCCCCTCCCAGGCGGCATCATTAATTAAGAGCGGCGACATTACCGAAGGCATCACCTATGACCCGGCCACCGCAGGCTATGCGCTGGCGGCGGTTGCCAGCACCCTGCTTAATGGTCAGGAGATTAAACCCGGGTTTGAGCTGAAAAACCTCGGCGCGGCGGAGGTGGACACCGACAAACGGATTATCCGCTTCCACAAAGTGTTACTGGTCAATAAAGAGAATATCGACTCGCTGTATTAATTCTGTTCCGGGGCGGGAGCCGCCCCGGTCCTGCCACCAGGGGGATACTATGGAACCGTTCCTTTCCCTTAACCACATCAGTAAAACCTTTCACGCCACCCGCGCGCTGGACGATATCGCGCTGGCCTTTATGCCCGGCGAGGTCCATTGCCTGGCCGGCCAGAACGGCTGCGGGAAATCGACCCTGATCAAAATCATTTCCGGGGTGTACCGCCCCGACGAGGGGGCGGAGATCCGCCTGGGGGGCAGGCAGTATAGCCGCCTGTCGCCCGCGCAGTCTGTGGCGTCGGGGATCCAGGTTATCTATCAGGATCTCTCTTTATTTGCCAATCTCAGCGTCTGGGAGAATATCGCCATTAACCACTATCACCACGGTCTGCTGGTGAATAAAAAGCGGCTGCGCCAGGTGGCAGAGCGGGCCATGGCGAGTATTCATGTCAGCCTGCCGCTGGAGGCGCGCGTCGGGGAGTTATCGATAGCCCGCTGCCAGCTGGTGGCTATCTGCCGGGCGCTGGCCCAGGATGCCCGGCTGATTATTATGGATGAGCCCACCGCATCACTTACCCATCAGGAGGTGGAAGGGCTGCTGCATATTGTGCGCCAGCTGCGCGAAAAGGGTATCTGCGTGGTGTTTGTCAGCCACCGTCTGGAGGAGGTAATGGCCGTATCCGATCGCATCTCGGTGCTGAAAGACGGCCAGCTGGTGGGCACCTGGCCGGCGGCGGAGATAACCACCCGGCGGCTGGGATTTCTGATGACGGGCCGGGAATTTGATTACCAGGTCCGCGAGCTGTGGCAAAGCCGCCAGAGCACCCCGGTGCTGGAGGTGCGCAAGCTGAGCCGGGCGGGGGAGTACCAGGAGGTATCGTTACGGGTCGAGGCCGGGGAGGTGGTGTCGATTGTCGGGCTGCTGGGGGCCGGGCGCACCGAATTGTGCCTGAGCCTGTTTGGTATGACCCGGCCAGACAGCGGCGAGATCCTGATCAATGGTCAGCCGGTTGCGTTGCGCAGTAACCGGGACGCCATCCGCCACGGGGTGGGCTATGTCTCTGAAGACCGTATGTCGCGCGGGCTGATCATGACCCAGTCCATTGAAAATAACATTATCAGCACGGTATTTGGCAAGGTGACCGGCCCCGGCGGGCTGATAAGCCGCGCCCGAAGCGGCGAGCTGGTGGCGCGCCTGGTCACGGCGCTGAGCATTAAAACCGGTGATGTGCAGCTGCCGGTAAACACCCTCTCCGGCGGGAATGCCCAGCGGGTGTCGATAGCCCGCTGGCTGGCTATCACCCCGAAGTTGCTGATCCTCGACAGCCCGACCGTCGGGGTGGATATCGCCAATAAAGCCGGGATTTACCACATCATCAGCGAGCTGGCGAGCCACGGGATCGCGGTGCTGATGATTTGCGATGAAATCGACGAGGCCTGGTATCAGAGCCACCGCATTCTGGTCATGCAGCAGGGGCGCATAACGCACAGCTTCCTGCCGGACACCAGCACCCGGGAGCAGATTGCGGAGGTGGTCAGTGGCTGAATTAAAGAAACGCCAGGAGCTGTGGCTGGCGCTGCTTATCGTGATTATCGTGGGGTTTTTATCCTGGAAAACCAGCGACTTTCTCACTTTTGGAAACCTGTACGATCTGGCCAATAACTACGCCATGCTGACCATTCTGGCCTGCGGCCTGTTTGTGGTACTGATTTCCGGCGGTATTGATATCTCCTTCCCGGCGACCACGATTATTGCCCAGTACGGCATGGTGCTGGTGCTGCAAAAAATCGGCGGCAATTTTGCGCTGGCCTTCCTGCTGGCCGGGGGAATAGGCGTGCTGCTGGGGCTGGTTAACGCCCTGCTGGTTAACCGCCTGCGGGTGCCGGCCATCATTATCACCATCTCTACGCTGAATATTTTTTACGGGCTGCTGCTGTGGTTCAGTAAAGGGGTCTGGCTGTATGACTTCCCGCCCTGGTTTGAGCACGGGCTGATGCTGTTCACCTATACCGACGCCGAAGGCTATGACTACGGGCTGGGGCTGCCGCTGCTCACCATGCTGGCGGTAGTGTGCCTTACCGGGTGGCTGATGAACGCCACCACCATCGGGCGCCAGATCTACGCCCTGGGGGGCAGCCGGGAATCTGCCAGCCGTATTGGCTTTAGCGTGCTGAAATTACAGCTGTTTGTGTATGGCTATATGGGGCTTATGTCCGGGGCGGCGGGGGTGGTGCAGTCCTGGACGGTGATGACCGTAGCACCTGATTCACTCTTAGGCTATGAGCTGACCGTGCTGGCAGCGGTGGTGCTGGGGGGCACAAGCCTGGTGGGCGGGCGCGGCACGCTGACCGGCACGCTGCTGGGGGTGATACTGCTGGCGGTGCTGCAAAATGGCCTGAACCTGCTGGGGGTCTCGTCATACTGGCAGACCCTGATAACCGGGGTGGTTATCGTCACCAGTATCAGCGCCACGGCCTGGAGCCAGCATCAGAACCGGAGCTTATTATGAAACACGCATGGCGCAATAACGTTGAGTTTTACCTGATAGGACTTCTGGTGCTTGTGGTGGTGGCGTTCAGCATTCTGATGCCGCAGATTTTCTGGTCGGCCAGTAATTTTCAGTCTATCGCCTCCCAGATGCCGGTGCTTGGCATCCTCGCCCTTGCCATGGCGATGTCCATGCTGTGTGGCGGCATTAACCTGTCGATTATCGCCACGGCCAATGCCTGCTCGCTGGTGATGGCCTGGGTGGCGACCAGCTACCCGCCCGGGGTGGGCACCGCCGTAGCGACCCTACTGGCCGGTGGCGGGGCGGCGGTGATTATCGGCCTGTGTAACGGGGTGCTGATAGCCGGGATCCGCGTGTCACCCATTCTCGCCACCCTGGGGATGATGACCCTGCTCAGGGGCGTCAATATTCTGGTCACCGGCGGGAGCGCCATCGCCAGTTACCCGGAGTGGGTCTTGTGGCTTAATCGCGCCCAGTGGTTTGGTATTCCGCTGCCCATGTGGCTGTTTGCGCTGGTGGCCGCCGGGCTGTGGATCGTGCTGGAGAAGACCCCCTTCGGGCGGGCGGTTTACCTGATTGGCGCCAATGAGCGGGCCACCCTCTATTCGGGGATCAACACCCGGCGGGTGCTGATCCTGGTGTATATCCTCTCGGCGCTGCTGTGCGCGGTGGCGGCCTTTCTGATGATGTCGAAGCTGAACTCGGCGAAAGCCTCTTACGGGGAGTCTTACCTGCTGGTCTCTATCCTGGCGGCGGTGCTGGGCGGGGTCAACCCGGACGGCGGCAGCGGGCGGATTATCGGTATGGTGCTGGCGCTGTTTCTGCTCCAGACCATTGAGAGCGGCTTCAATATGCTGGGGGTGAGCCCGTATCTGACGATGGCCCTGTGGGGCACGCTGCTGTTGTGCTTTATTCAGGCCCGGGGAATGCTGGGGCTGGAGAGCACCCGGGTATAGGTGGAGGATAACGCTCCCGCCGGTGCGGCGGGAGCGTGGCTGGTCAGGCGACGGCCATTTCCATCATCACCGGGTGGAAGCGGCGCTTAAAGTAGATAAGCCCGTGGCCTTCGTCACTCAGGACGATATTTTTAATCGCCACCAGATACACCAGATGGGTGCCGATCGTCTGCACCTGGCTGATTTCGCCCTCCAGGCTTGCCAGTGATCCCGCCAGTACCGGCTGCCCCTGGGGGCCGCTGCGCCACTGTTCCCCTTTGAAGCGATCTTCCATCGCCATGCCGGTCATACCGGCGAAGTGGCGCGCCATCAGCTCCTGCTCATGGTTCAGCACGTTCACGCACAGCTTACCGTTGCCCTGGAATACCGGGTTCATGGCGCTGTTGGCGTTAATGCACACCATCAGCGACGGGGGCGTGTCGGTCACGGAGCACACGGCGGTGGCGGTGATCCCGCACTGCCCGGCGTCCCCGCTGGTGGTGACAATATTCACCGCCGCCGACAGGCTGGCCATGGCATCGCGAAAGCGCAGACGCTGGTCGTTATCTTGTTGCATGGCAACCTCCGTTATTTCAGCAGTTTATCTAACACGTTAATATCCGCATTGTTGTGCAGGTGCGGCACTGTCCAGCCGTGCTGGTCGTACTCTGACAGGCAGCGATCTACCATTGCCATCATTTTGTCCATATTGCCGGAGGTCTGGGCCTGGCGCAGACACTGCAGGCGGATCTCATCCTGGCTGCCGGAGTAGTTGATCTCGTAAAGCTCGTGGCGGCCGCCAAACTCACTGCCGATGGCATCCCACATCAGTTTGAGGATCTTGATACGTTCAACGTGATCCATCCCGTTGGAGCCGCGCACATATTTCGCCAGGTACTGATCGATCTGCGGGTTATTCAGATCCCGGGCGCTGGACGGCAGATAAATAAGGCCGCTGGTCACGTTGCGCTCAATGATATTTTTGATCTTGGCGTAAGCCATAGGGGCCATAACGCGGTAGGTTTGCAGGGCCGCGTGATCCGGCAGCCAGGCACCGTTGATCCACGGGGTTGCTTCAGAACACATGGAGTCGCTCAGGGCCCAGAACATATTGCGCCAGGCCACCACTTCCCCGAGATCTGCCTGCACGCCGCGGAACTCCAGGGTGCCGGTACACTCCAGGGAGCGCTTCAGCAGGGCGCAGATAAAGTCCAGTTTTACCGCCAGACGCACACAGGCCTGCAGCGGGTACATGCGGGCAAAGCCCCCTTCCATGGTCCAGCGGCGGCAGCGGTCGAAATCGCGGTAGATAAGCACGTTTTCCCAGGGGATCAGTACATTATCCATCACCAGGATAGCGTCGTTCTCATCAAAACGGCTGGAGAGCGGGTAATCATACGGGGAGCCGGTCGCGCCGGAGACCAGCTCATAAGAGGCGCGGGAGATAAGTTTAACCCCTTCCGCGTCCATCGGGGCCACGAACATCAGCGCGAAGTCCGGGTTTTCCCCCATCACCTGGGCTGAGCCAAAGCCAATCATATTGTAGTGGGTGAGGGCGGAGTTGGTGGCAACCACCTTGGCACCGCTGACGATGATCCCGGCGTCGGTCTCTTTTTCCAGCTTGATGTAGACGTCTTTCACTTCGTCCGCCGGTTTATGACGGTCGATAGGCGGGTTGACGATGGCGTGGTTAAAGTAGAGGCCGGTTTCCTGAATGCGGCTGTACCAGTGGCGGGCGTTCTGCTCAAACTGACCATAAAACGCCGGGTTCGCCCCCAGGGCGCAGCCAAAGGCGGCTTTGTAATCCGGGGTGCGCCCCATCCAGCCGTAGCTCAGGCGTGACCACTCGGCAATGGCGTCGCGCTGCTGGCGCAGATCGTCGGCGCTTTTTGCGACCCGGAAAAATTTATGGGTGTAACCGCCGCTGCCGGTATCGGTGTTCCAGCATAAGGTGTCCTGTAATTCCGGCTTGTGCAGCGCGTCGTACAGCTGGCCCACGGAGGCCGCCGCATTACGGAAAGCCGGGTGGGTGGTGACATCTTTCACCCGCTCGCCGTAGATATAAATTTCGCGGCCATCCTGCAGGCTCTTCA
The DNA here is from genome assembly GCF_000262305.1 of Shimwellia blattae DSM 4481 = NBRC 105725. Lineage (NCBI taxonomy): Bacteria > Pseudomonadati > Pseudomonadota > Gammaproteobacteria > Enterobacterales > Enterobacteriaceae > Shimwellia > Shimwellia blattae. Next base: position 3,514,155 of record NC_017910.1, on the reverse strand, counting down.
GGTACTCTTCACCGGTCAGCGGGCGTTTGGCGTCAGCGCGGAAATCTTCGGGTTTCATAGGGACCTCGTTATACGTATTCGGATTTGGCGCACCGTGGCAAGCCGCCTGCGGCGCATGTTGTTAAATTAATGTTTTCTTTTTGTTGTTCAATTGAAGCGCTCAATGGCGCTTTACGGAAGAGACTTTTGGGTCAACGGCGGGTACTTTTCCCCGGCCAGAGGGGCCGGGTGGATAAACTGCGATCGGGATCAACCTCACCCGTGGGGGGCAGTCTGTCGGCAACGAAACCGTGAAGGGGAGCAGCCCGCCAGGCGGTTAAAGAAGCGCGCGAAATAGGCGGGATCCTTAAACCCCAGTTGCCAGGCAATATCGTTCACCGCACAGTCGGAAAACAGCAGCAGCCGTTTCGCCTCCCTGAGCTGGCGGTCAAAAATCAGCCGCTTGGGGGGCCGGTTGGCAAAGCGGCGGCAGATATCCGTCAGCCGGGATTCGGTAATATGCAGCTCCCGGGCGTAGTCCGGCACGCTCCAGTGGCAGGAGAAGTGCTGGTCCACCATCAGGTTAAAGCGCTGGAACAGTTTCAGCTCGCCGCGCATGCCGCTGGCGGCCTGATCATCCAGGCGCACATTGCGCAGCAGCAGGGTAAAGACCCCCTGGGCCAGCAGTTTCAGGGTATTTTCCCGGCCGGGAAACTCCTCCCGGGATTCGCGCTCAATAAGCCGCCAGTAGTGCTCCAGCGCCAGTAGCTCCTCCGGGCAGTGGGCGAGGGAAAAACAGATCCCCGGCAGGCCGAAGGCTTCCCGGGTGCCGGGGTAGAGCACTTCAAGCAGGGGCCAGATAAGATCCTCATGTACCGTGAGCACGTGCCCGTCGCTGTCGGATTCAGTAAAAAACGCGTGGGGCACCGAAGGGGGTGTCAGCACGAAGAGCGGCGCTTCGACCGAGTAGTGGTGATCATCAAGCTGAAGCTCAATCTGCCCGGTGTTGAGAAAGTGCATCTGGAAGAAGCTGTCGTGGCGATGGGGGCGCATATCGCGGCCAAAAAACGCCGCCATACGCGAGAAGGACTGGTAATGGACATCATCGCTGCCGAGGCTCTCGTCGTACTCTTTGCGAATATCAATGTTGGTAATCGGGCTGTCGCTCATGGTCACTCCGCAAATAGTAGGCCCGGGATCCCCCGGGCGACAGAAGATCAGGGGGTTGCCCGGGGCCGGGAAGAGGGCATGGGGATCATCCAGATAACAATGGCCCCCACCACCAGCAGGGCCGCCATCAGATACAGACCGCTGTTAAAACTGCCGGTGAGGTCTTTCAGCCAGCCGACAAACAGCGGGCTCATGGCGGAGCCGATATTGCCGGTGGCGTTAATCACCGCAATGGCAATGGCCCGCGCCCGCAGGCTGATGGACTGATCCGGCGTTGTCCAGAAGATAGCCATGGCGCTAAACGATCCGGCAGAGGCCATAATAATCCCCAGCATTTGCAGCAGACCATGGCTGCTCAGGGTGGTGAGGATCCAGCCTGCGGCGGCAAACAGGAACGGCAGGGCGGTATGGTGCCTGCGCTCCTGGTAGCGATCGGAGTGGCGGCTCCACCAGATCATCCCGCCAATGGTGCAGACTTGCGGGATCGCCGCCAGCAGGCCGATGGTGATATTGCTGCTGTCTGCGTTAAAGCTCTTGAGGATCTGCGGGGTCCAGATACTCACCGCGCTCAGGGTGTTGGTCAGGCAGAAGTAGGCCAGGGTGTAGAGCATCACCACCGGGGTGAAGATTTCCCGCCACATGCTGCCTTTTTGCAGGGCGCTGTGGCTGGCGGCCCCTTCCGGCTGCACCAGCGACAGCCGGTCCTGCGCCATCATCTCTTTCAGGCACTGTTTGTCTTCTGCGCTCAGCCAGCGGGCTTTATCCGGCGAATCCACCAGGTAGAACCAGACAACCACCCCGAGGAGCACCGACGGAAACCCCTCCAGCAGGAACAGCCACTGCCAGCCGTGCAGGTTGAGCAGCCCGTCCAGCGAGAGAATATACCCGGAGACCAGCGAGCCCAGGGCGGTGGTCACCGGCATGGCTATCATAAACAGCGCATTGGCCCGGGCGCGGAAATAGGCCGGAAACCAGTAAGTGAGGTAGAGCAAAATACCGGGCAGGAAGCCTGCCTCGGTGATGCCGACCAGCATACGCAGTACGTACAGGCTGGTGGGGCCGGTGGCGAACATGGTGGCGGTGGAGGCCAGCCCCCAGAGCACCATAATCACCGCTATCCAGCGCCGGGCGCCGACAATGCCCAGCATAATATTGCTGGGAATGCCGAACATCACATAGGTGGCGTAAAACAGGGTGGTGGCCATGCCAAACATAGTGGCGCTGAGCCCCAGATCCTGGCCCATGGTCAGCCCGGCAAAACCGATATTGATGCGATCAAGGAATGAGAAAATAAACAGCACGAACAAAAACACAACCAGACGGCGGAACAGTTTACTGATCACTGATTGTTGTTGAGCCGTCAGCGCAAGGTGCTGACTGGCCGGGTTCTGGGTGCCCGCTACCGCAGGTGAGGTATCGCTCATGGTTTTCTCCCTGTGAACGTATCAGTAGACGCCGGGGCGCGTGTCACAGGCCGGCTGGTTCTCTTTAAAGCTGGCGGCCAGTGCCTGAGCGCTGCGCGACAGCAGCGTGGTATCCACACCGACCGCCACAAACAGGGCGCCCAGCTCCAGATAGCGGCGCGCAGCCACCGGATCGGCCATTAAGATCCCCGGTGCCTTACCGGCGGCGCGGATCTGAGTAATGGCCTGCTCAATGGCGGCTTTCACTTCCGGGTGGTGGGGATTGCCCGCATGGCCCATATCGGCGCTGAGATCCGCCGGGCCGATAAACACCCCGTCGACCCCTTCCACATCGAGAATGCTGCTCAGGTTGCGCATCGCTTCCCGGGTTTCTATCTGCACCAGCACGCACATTTCGTCATTGGCGCGGTGCAGGTAGTCCGGGATCTGATTCCAGCGTGATGCCCGGGCCAGGGCGCTGCCCACACCGCGGATCCCGGCAGGCGGGTAGCGGGTCGCCAGCACCGCCTGGCGGGCCTGTTCGGCGTTTTGCACCATCGGCACCAGTAAGTTCTGGGCGCCCACATCCAGCAGTTGCTTGATCTGCACCGGATCATTCCAGGAAGGGCGCACCACCGGCTGGCTGGGGTAGGGGGCAATGGCCTGGAGCTGGTGCAGCACGCTGGGGACGTTATTGGGGGCGTGCTCGCCGTCTATCAGCAGCCAGTCAAAACCGGTTCCGGCGAGGAGCTCGGCGCTGTAGCTGCTGCTCAGCCCCAGCCACAGGCCAATTTGTGGCTGTTGTGCTTTCAGGGCGGCTTTAAAGGTGTTGGTCAGTGTCATGGTGCTCTCCTAGACAAAGCGGCAACTGATGGAGCCCATGTTGCCGTAATCAACGTGGAAGGTGTCCCCTTTGCTGGCTGCCACCGGGCGGGTGAACGAGCCTCCGAGGATTATCTGCCCGGCCTCCAGCTGTACGTCATAGGGGGCCAGTTTGTTTGCCAGCCAGGCTACGCCGTTGGCCGGATGGTTAAGTACCCCGGCGGCAACGCCGGTCTCTTCGATAACCCCGTTGCGGTACAGCAAAGCGGAGATCCAGCGCAGATCCAGCTCATCCGGGCGGATGGGGCGGCCACCGAGGATAACCCCGGCGTTGGCGGCGTTATCGGAAATGGTGTCGAACACTTTGCGCGGCTTGCCGGTCTGTGGATCCACATTCGGGCAACGGGCGTCGATAAGCTCCAGGGCCGGGATCACGTAGTCGGTGGCGTTATACACATCAAACAGGGTGCAGTTGGGCCCGCGCAGCGGCTTAGCCAGCACAAAGGCCAGCTCAACTTCAATACGCGGCACGATAAAGCGATCCGTGGGAATGTCGCTGCCGTCGTGAAAGAACATATCGTCCAGCAGGGCGCCGTAGTCCGGCTCGGTAATTTGCGAGCTAAGCTGCATCGCCCGGGAGGTCAGGCCGATTTTGTGGCCTTTGAGTACCCGGCCTTCGGCGATTTTCAGCGCCACCCATTCACGCTGTACCGCGTAGGCGTCTTCAATGGTTATCTCCGGGTACTGCCGGGAGATCTGGGGGATCTGCTCGCGGGTTTGCTCTGCCCGGTGCAGCTGGAGGGCGATTTCAGCGTGGATCTCTTTAGCTAACATACGACATTCCTGTAGCCAGTTGGCGATGATAGATAAGGCCTGCGGCGCAGGCCCGGTCACCCGGCAGTGCCCTGCCGGGGAAATAAAACCTGAAAGACCTTAACGGAACAGCGCGTGAACGTTGTTTTGCTTGTAGTTCAGCGTCGGGTGGAGTTCCTCTATTTCAAACGACAGGGCCAGATAGCGGCTCTCCATCAGGGCGGCGAAGTGCTCGCGGATGAGCCCGAACAGCATGTCGCCTACCTGCTGGCGGCTTTCCAGGCTGCGCCCGCTGCCGATCTTCAGGGTCATATGGACGAAGGCGTAGTCGTGCTTACCGTCGGCCATTTGCCAGGTATCGAGCCAGATAGCCCGGCTGCGGATCCCCCCCAGCGGGAAGATCCCCGTCTCTGCCAGGGCACTGTTCACTTTGGCAAACAGCGCCGGTAGCTCTGCCTGCTGGCGGATGTTTTCGGTACATTCAGCGTAAAAATGCGGCATGGTGCGACCTCAGGCGGTTCTGGCTAACGGGAATACGGCGTTGACCTGACCGGTGCCGGAGCTCGGGAACAGATCGGTAATAAATTCCACCTTGCCCTGATACTGGTCCCAGCCCATCAGCCCCAGCAGCATGACCGTGTCGTGCATGTTGCCCTCGCCGTAGCAGTAGTCGGCGTATTCCGGCAGCATGCGGCAGAACTCGGCAAATTTGCCTTCGCGCCACAGCTTGACCACCCGGTGGTCCATCTGCTCATCAAATTCCCGGGTCCAGGCGTTCATGCCCTGTTCGGCGCGCTGATCGTCAATAAAACGGTGGGAGAGGGAGCCACTGGCCAGCACCGCGACGGTGCCGTCGTATTTTTCAATGGCCCGGCGCACCGCTTCCCCCATCCGGCGGCTGTCGGCAAAGTCGTGTACGGTACAAAACGCCGAAATGGAGACCACTTTGAAGTGGCGATCGCTGTTCATATAGCGCATCGGGACCAGGGTGCCGTACTCCAGGGTGAGGGTGGAGATGGCGTGGGCCTGGGCGCGAACCCCTGAGCTGATCGCCTCTTCGGCAATCAGGTTGCCCAGCACCGGGTTGCCGTCATACTCATATTCCATGTCGCGAATAAAGTGCGGCAGTTCGTGGCTGGTGTAGACGCCCTGGAAGTGGTCGTTGCAGTTGATATGGTAGGCGCTGTTGACCAGCCAGTGGGTATCGAACACGACAATCGTATCGACACCCAGCTCGCGGCAGCGGCGGCTTATCTCTTTGTGGCCATCAATGGCGGCCTGGCGGCAGCCATGGTGCTTACCCGGCAGTTCCGACAGATACATGGACGGTACGTGGGTGACTTTGGCGGCTAAGGCTAATTTACCCATCAGTGTTTCCCTCATTCAATGTGCTTAACGTGCCGCAGGGCGCGCGGCACGCGCGGGTGGGGTCAGACGCCCCATTTCGGGATCGGGTGATCCCCCAGGGAGATACAGACGTTTTTCATCTCCGCAAACACCTCAAAGCTGTACTCGCCGCCTTCCCGGCCGGTGCCGGAGGCTTTCACCCCGCCAAACGGCTGGCGCAGATCGCGCACGTTCTGGGTATTGACGAACACCATACCGGCTTCAATACCCCGGGCCAGGCGCAGCACTTTGCTGACATCCTGGGTCCAGATATAGGAGGCGAGACCGTACTCCACATCGTTGGCCAGCCGCAGACCTTCCGCTTCGTCTTTGAACGGGATCAGGCAGGCGACCGGGCCAAAGATCTCTTCCTGGGCGACCCGCATCCGGTTGTCCACATCGGCCAGCACCGTGGGGCGCAGGAAGTTGCCGTTTCTCAGGTGCGGCGGCAGATCCGCTGGTTTGTCCGGGCCACCGGCCAGCAGGGTTGCCCCCTCTTCGATACCGATCCGGATATAGCCGGAGACCTTGTCCCAGTGCTGCTGGCTGATAAGCGCCCCCACCTGGGTGGCCGGATCGGTCGGATCCCCCACCCGCAGGCGGTTGGCGCGCTCGGCAAAGCGTTTTACAAACTCCGGGTAGATACTCTGCTGGATGAAAATGCGTGAACCGGCGGTGCAGCGCTCACCGTTGATGGAGAAGATAGTAAACAGGGCCGCATCCAGTGCGCGCTCGATATCCGCATCTTCAAACACCAGAACCGGGGATTTCCCCCCCAGCTCCATGGAGTATTTTTTCAGCCCGGCGTTCTGCATAATGCGCCGCCCGGTGGCGGTGCCCCCGGTGAAGGACACAGCGCGCACATCATGGTGGCGCACCAGGGCATCCCCGGCGGTGGCCCCGTAACCCTGGACTACGTTAAGCACCCCGGCGGGAATACCCGCTTCAAGGGCCAGCTCCCCCAGCCGGTCGGCGGTCAGCGGGGAGAGCTCCGACATTTTCAGCACGGCCGTGTTGCCCAGGGCCAGGCAGGGGGCCACTTTCCAGGTGGCGGTCATAAACGGCACGTTCCACGGAGAGACCAGCGCACAGACACCCACCGGCTGCACCAGGGTGTAGTTGAGCATCTTGTCGTCTACCGGGTAGGTTTTGCCGTTCATCTGCTGGCAGACTTCGGCAAAGAACTCAAAGTTATGGGAGGCGCGCGGGATCAGCACATTTCTGGTCTGGTGAATGGGCAGGCCCGTGTCGGCGGTCTCCATGGCGGCAATGTCCGGCACGTTTTCGTCGATAAGCTCACCGAGCTTACGCATCAGCCGGGCGCGCTCTTTCATCGGCAGACCAGCCCATTTGGGGAAGGCCTCTTTTGCGGCGGCTACCGCCTGGTTGATTTCCGCCTCGCCACCGGAGGCGACATCCGCCAGCACTTCGCCGGTGGCGGGGTTGGTGGTCTGGAAGTAGTCGCGGCCGGGCACATTTTTGCCGTTGATCCAGTGATTGATGGTTTTCATTTCAGGCTCTCCTCGTAATCCTGTTCGCTGATGATGTGGTTAACCAGGCGGCCAACGCCTTCAACCTCCACCACGACTTCATCTCCGGGCACCACGTCAGACAGCCCTTTCGGGGTGCCGGTGGCTATCATGTCGCCGGGCTGGAGCGTCATAAACGCACTCAGGTATTCGATCAGGAACGGTATGTTAAACACCAGGTCCGCCGTGCTGCCCTGCTGGCGCAGCTCGCCGTTGACGTAAGTGCGCAGGGTCAGATTGTGCGGATCCGGAATGTCCGCTTTATCGACTATCCACGGGCCGATGGGGGTCAGGGTGTCGCGGCTCTTCACCCGCAGGTTGGGGCGGTAGTAGTTTTCCAGGTAATCGCGGATGGCGTAGTCATTACAGACCGTATAACCGGCCACGTAGTCCATGGCATTGGCCTGGCTGACATGGCGCGCAGTTTTGCCGATAACCACCACCAGCTCGGCCTCGTAGTGCATGTACTCCACGTTGTCCGGGCGGACCGATACCTGGCGGTGGCCGGTGAGGCTGTTCGGCGCTTTGATAAAGATAAGCGGCTCTTCCGGGGCTTTAAATTCCAGCTCGGTGGCGTGGTCTGCATAGTTAAGGCCAAGGGCAAAAATGGTGCCGCTGGCCGGGGGCAGCCAGGTGACCTGATCGGCCGTGAGGGTGGTGCCATCCTTCAGGCAGATACGCTGCTGGTTATCGACCGTGACGTTCAGATCTTCGCCCTGATAGCGGATACGGGCCTGTTTCATGAGGTTGCTCCTTGGGCAATAAGGGTGTTTTCCAGCACCGGGAAGCCCGCTGCCATAATGCGCACCTGGTCGCCCGGGTGCAGGGTAACCCGCTGGTGCGGGGTGCCCAGCAGGATCACATCCCCGGGCTGGAGGGTGGCAAACTCGCTCAGTGCGCTGACCACCTGCTGCGCATCGCGCACCAGGTCCCGGGTGCTCCAGGCGTCGGCCTGGCGGCCGTTAATCTCAGTGATGATGGTCAGATCCCGGATATCCACCCCGGTTACCAGCTCGCCCAGCGGGCAGAAACCGTCCCGGCATTTGGCCTGGATGGCCGGGCGGTAGAAGCTGGTTTCCGGCAGGCTCAGTTCGTTTGCCAGGGCATACCCGGCGATACAGTCCGTGGCCTGACGGGGCGAAACCTTGCGGGCGGTTTTGCCTATTACCAGCGCGACGGTCCCGCCGCTTTGCACCTGTTCACCCGCCGGATAGCCGATACTTGCGCCGCTGGTCACCACGGTGTTGCGCGGTTTAATAAACCAGACCGGGGTGCGGGGCGGGGTTTTATAGGGGGCTTCCCGGAACGCCTGTTCCCAGGCATCCAGCTGGCTCTGATGGTTTAACGCGATGGCAAAAACGGTGCCTTTCATGACCACTCCTTATAGCCTGAACCACAGATTTTATGGTTCATTAACATATTAATGATCTCTGTTTTATGCTTCCTGCCCGCGTCTGGCAACTGTAAGTAAAAGTTTTGTGATGTGATTAACAATAAATTTACATTATGTTTATTTATATCTTAATAATCAGTGTGTTGCTGGATTTGTGCTGGCATCGTGTTGTTTGGGCTGGTATTTTTCATATCCGGAATGGTGCTTACTCTGAAAATTATTCACTTATTAATAAATTTGCTGTCGGGCACCGGGTGGCATTGCTATGATTACCCGTCGTTAGTGAGGAGAGAATTGCATGCATGAATCGGTAACCATTGCGCTGCTACAGGCCCGGGAAGCGGCAATGGCCTATTTTCGTCCGATCGTTAAGCGCCATCATCTGACTGAGCAGCAGTGGCGCATTGTGCGGGTGCTGGCGGAGCACCCGTCGATGGATTTTCACGAGCTGGCTTTTCAGACCTGTATTCTGCGCCCCAGCCTGACCGGGATACTCACGCGCATGGAGCGCGACGGTCTGGTGCTGCGCCTGAAGCCGGTGAATGACCAGCGCAAGCTGTATGTCTCGCTCACCCCCCAGGGGGAGGCGCTGTATCAGCGGGCACAGCAGGAAGTGGAGGCGGTATACCGGCGGCTGGAGGCTGAATTCACGCCGGAGAAGCTGCGCCAGCTTACCGGGTTGCTGGAAGAGTTTATCGCCATGGGCAAACGCCACCAGGGCGGTGAGGCATCCGAAGAGTAACGGCCCGGGGGGGAAATACCCCTGAAAATGCCAGGAAAATTCCTGAACTACAGATTTATATCACCAGGGAGAAGATTGTCGGCATGCAGAGGATTATGCTGAGTGTTACCGGCGCCTGGAGAGACGGAGTTCAGGCGCATTGTGTTTGCACCGGATCGATCCTGTTGTTAAGAAGAGAAACATTCATGAAAGCTACAAAACGCCTTATCTGCGTGGCCAGTGTCGCCACGATGTTGTTGACCGGCAATGCCTTTGCCGTAACACTGCAGGACCTGTCCAGCGCAGCTAACTCTCTGGCAAGCAGCAGCAACACTGCCGCTGCCGGGCAAAGCGCCAGCGGCCTCTCCTCCCTGACCAGCCTGCTGGCTGGCGGCAGCAATACCCTGAGCTCCAGCACCATCAGCAACGCAACCGGTATTCTGGGCTACTGCGCTAAACAGAAACTGGTCTCTGCCACTAACGCAGACAGCATCAAAGAACAGCTGATGAGCAAACTGGGCCTGGGCAGCACCACCACCACGGCGACAGCAACTCAGGATCAGCAGACTGATTATCAGCAGGGCCTGCAGGGTCTGCTGGATGCCGCGAACGGCAAACAGATCAACCTGAGCACCCTGGGTAACACCGAAATGGGTAAAAAAGTGAAAGAGAAAGCCTGCGACCTGGTTCTGAAACAGGGCGCGAAATTCCTCTCCTGATAAGCGGTTGTGCGCATCATCGCCGCGCTGGCTGTCACGACCGGCGCGGTGATAACCGTGAAAAATAACGCCCTGGCGCTGGCAAGGGCGGCGGTGGTCTGTTTTTCTGCCTGTTCATCTGCTCCGCACACTGGTGCCGTACCGGGCATCATCTGAAAATCAATACTTTCTCAACCTTTTCTGAATACCGGTCGCGTATTTTAACACTACAATTGCAGCGAAATGACATCCTGATTACAGTAGTCGGCTAATTTTGACATCACTCTGGCTCCCAAAGGGGTTTCTGTGTCTGAGTTGTTCTCCATTGTGTTGTTTCTGGCGTCGGCGGGGCTCTATGCGCTGAAAGCCGGGCGTAATACCTGGTGGTTTATTGCCACCCTGGCCGTGCTTGGCTTTTTTATCATTCTGAATATCACCCTGGTGGCCAGTAATTACTTTACCGGCGAAGGGATCAATGACGCGGTGCTGTATACCCTGACCAACAGCCTCACCGGGGCGGGAATGGGCAAATATATTCTGCCGGGTGCGGGCATTGCCGCCGCGCTGGTGGCGGTTTTTGGCGTGCTGGGCTGGCTTCTGCGCCGTCGCCGCCATCACCCGCACCACGCGGGGTATAGCCTGCTGGCGCTGATGCTTGGTCTGGCCTCGGTGGATGCCAGCCCCGCCTTCACCCAGCTGACTGAGCTGGTGAAATCCCAGAGCCGCCCCGGGGATCCGGATTTCGGCGTCTGGTATAAAGTGCCGGCGAAGCAGATTGCCCACCCGAAGTACAACCTGGTCTATATCTACGCCGAGAGCCTGGAGCGCACCTATTTCAATGAAGAGGCCTTCCCGGGGCTGACGCCGGAGCTGGGGGCGCTGAAAGATGCAGCGCTGGATTTCAGCCATACCACCCAGTTGCCGGGTACCGATTACACCATTGCCGGTATGGTGGCCTCCCAGTGCGGGATCCCGCTGTTCGCCCCCTTTGAGGGGAATGCCTCCTCTTCTGTGTCGAGCTTTTTCCCCCAGAATCTCTGCCTTGGCGATATTCTGAAAAATTCCGGTTATCAGAACTATTTTATTCAGGGCGCGAATTTGCGCTTTGCCGGGAAAGATGTGTTCCTCAAATCTCACGGCTTCGACCATCTGTACGGCTCGCAGGAGCTTAAAGGGCAGCTGGACGATCCCCGCTATATGAACGACTGGGGGCTGTATGACGATACGGTGCTGGACCAGGTGTGGCAGACATATCAGGAGCTGTCCCGCGCCGGTCAGCGCTTTTCCCTGTTTACGCTGACGGTCGACACCCACCACCCGGATGGGTTTGTCTCGCGCAGTTGCACCCGCAAACGCTACGAGACGGGCGGCAAAGAGAACCCCTCATTTAGCGCGGTGACCTGTAGCCAGCAGCATATTGCGGCGCTGATCAGTAAAATTAAGGCCTCCCCCTGGTTTAAAGAGACGATTATTGTCGTCTCCTCTGATCATCTGGCCATGAACAACACCGCGTGGAAGCAGCTTAACCAGCACGATCGCAACAACCTGTTTTTTGTGATTCGCGGGGACGATCCACAGCAGCAGCTGATCGCCACCAAACGTAACTCCATGGATAACGGCGCCACGGTGCTGGACATGCTGGGTGGGGATAACTACCTCGGGCTTGGGCGCAGCACCCTGTCTGGGGAGTCGCTCTCTGAGGTATTTCTTAATCTCAAAGAGAAAGTGCTGGCCTGGAAGCCGGATGTGATTCGCCTGTGGAAATTCCCCACGAAGATAGACTCCTTTACCGTCGACAGCGCGAAAAAGACCATCAGCTTCTCCGGTTCTACCTTCCAGCTGCCGCTGCTGGTGCGGGTGTCTGATAACCACATTGAGCCACTGCCGGAAAGTGAATACTCGGCGCCGCTGCGCTACCAGCTGGCGGATTTCGCCCCGCGGGATAACTTTATCTGGGTGGATCGCTGCTACAAAATGGCCCGCCTGTGGCAACCGGCGCTGGCCCTGTCTGCGGACTGGTGTGTCAGCCAGGGGCAACTGGCGGGGGGGCAGTCGGTGTCGCGGGTTGATAAAGCCACCTGGCAGGGGAAAGCCCAGGCCCGTAATGACCGGGTAGATATGGCGCGCTATCAGCAGAACGTGGCGGCGCTGAAAGTGGGCGATAACGACATCCGCTACCAGGCCGATCGCTTTATTTTTAATGTGCCGGGTGCCCCTGAGGCGGTGAAGCGCTTTAGCGGTATCTCCCGCACGGAAGAGTGGGGCCGCTGGTCTAATGCTCAGCTGGGTGAGTCAGTCACCATTGAATATCAGGCGCCGCTGCCGCCCGCCTTTGATCTGGTGATCACGGCGAAGGCATTCGGGCCGAATGTGGGTAAGGCTATCCCGGTGCAGGTGGGCGGCAGCACCCAGGCGCTGGTCCTCGGGGAGGGGCTTTCGACCACCACCCTGCATTTCACTAACCCGGGCGGCAGCAATACGCTGACTATCACCCCGCCAGCGCCGCAGGCCACCAATACCGGGAATATCCTCGGCCATGCGCCCCGTAAGCTGGGGATCGGGATGGTGGATATGCAGATTGTGCCCACCGGCAGCTAGGCAAAAAACAAAACCCCGCGCAGGTGAACCGACGCGGGGTTTTTTATGACGGCTGCGGAAATTAGCTGACCCGGTCCCGGTAGCTTTCCCAGTCGAATGTCAGCAGCAGGCTGTGGCCGAGGCGCATCCGGTCGACCACGCGCTCCCCCAGCTGGCGGGCCAGGCCCGGGGCGTCCAGATTGGTCAGCATACCGGTGGGGCGCCGTGATGATGAGCGGCGGTCAACAATCTGGTTAATGATGACCTTCTCGTAGCGCGAGTCGAGCTGCACGCCGATTTCATCAATAACCAGCAGATCCACCGTGCTGAGGTCATCAAGCAGGTGCTCTTCGGTTTTGGCGCTGTCGCTGCTGAAGGTCTGCTTCATGGCGGACATAATATCCGCCACGGTGATGATAAGTACCGTTTTGTTGCGGATCAGCAATTCATTACAGATGGCGGCGGCCAGGTGGTTCTTCCCGGTGCCGGGGTTGCCGAAGAAGATAAAACTGTCCATGTTTTTGCCAAAGTTCATGGCGTACTGCCAGGCCGCCTCCTTGACCTGCTGCTGGGCAGGGGTGGTGGCATGGTAGTTGTCAAAAGAGCAGTTGCGGTGCAGCTCGCGGATCCCCGAGCGGCCAAAAGCGCGCTCCATCTTTTTGGCCTGGTTTTCGCGGGCCACGGCGATAGCGCGCTGCTCGCCTTGCTCCTTTTGCCAGGCCATCAGCTCGGCGGGGGTTTTAAACGCCGGTTCAATACCGGCGGGCATCATCTTTTTCAGCCGGGCAAACAGATTCTGAACATCCTTCATTTTGTCCTCCGAAAGCCGGGTAAGGTTGCTGAGTAGTCCACGGCAGAAATGTCATTCATATCGTGCCGGGGTTTCCCGCCGTTAGCGGCCCGGTTGATCTGAATGCTGCGGGCCAGCTTTTGTTGCCACTGCACGTGGTGGAAGAATTTCCCTTCCGCCTGCCAGTAGGCGATAAACGACGCCAGCTCCTCGGGGGTGACCGGCTGGGTCAGCGCAATGCCCCACAGGGCCGCCATGCGCAGAAAGTCTGCATCCGGCTGCCAGCCGGGGTACATGGCGAACTTACCGAACGGGGCCGGGGTCATGGCCGGTGCGGCGGCGTCTTGTCCAAACAGGGTGTTATCCAGCGTGACGTCTGTCAGGGCCTGGCTGGCTTTTTCTTCGCAGGCCAGCAGGGCCGCCAGGCGCTCTGCGGTAATGGCGTAAAACGCCGGGCCGTTATTTTCAAATACCGCCAGCGTACCGCTTTCGGTACTGGCCAGGGCACCAACGGGATCCTGGCGAAAAGTATCAATACCCATAACATCGGAAGTCAGGACTCTGGAAGACATAACGCATTCTCACTACGGCATACGGAACTGTTCCGGAGAAAACCGGACAGTGAATCTGGCCATAGCATAGCATAACCGGGGGCCTCTCATACCCGGGGGCGTTTGCGGTAAATCCACAACCCCGGAAGGGACAGCCCCACCGAGAGCGCGCCCACAATAAACGAGGCTTTGAGAAAATGGGTCACCAGGGCGGTCATCAGCGGCTCGCTGTAGCCGAAATGGCTCAGCTTGAGCGCGGAGATCATCGCAATATAGGCGTAGATCCCCGGAAACATCGGGATCACCGCCGCAACGGTAAACACCTTCGGGTGCGCCAGATACCAGCGCGACCAGCGGATACCGATGCAGCCTGCCAGAATGGCGGCGAAAAATGAGCTCCAGATAATATCGATACCGGCGGAGAGCATCACAAAGCGTGAACCGTGGCTCAGCGCGCCCAGCAGGGCACACCAGGGCAGGGCACGCGGCGGGACATTAAACACCATGGCAAAACCCACAGCCGGTATGGCGGCCAGCGCCATATCCTCCAGCAGTGCAGGAAGCAGCGCGATTATGCCCATCCGTGCAGCCCCCATAGTGACATTGCCATCACCACGCCAATGCAGGTTGCAAGGGTAAGCAGGCTGGCCATAGCCCAGCGGGCAAGGCCGGTATTGATATGGCCTTTAAACATGTCGGCCACTGCATTAATCAGCGGAAACCCGGGAACCAGCAACAGCACGCTGGCCGCCATGGCGACGGGGGAGGTGTTTTTCAGTGGCTCCAGCAGTAACAGCAGCCCGGAAACCGAGGTGGCGACAAACGCCGTCAGGCAGAAGTTGATTTGCGGATGCATATGGCGCTGGGTCAGCAGCTGGCGCAGAAACATCGCCAGGGCGCTGGCAATAAAGGTGACCAGCGCCCCGTCCCAGCCGCCGCCATTGAGCTTGCAAAAACAGGCGCAGGAGAGGCCGACCATCAGCACTACCGCCCAGCGCGGGTAGCGCAGGGGCCTGATATGGGCGAAGCGCTTTTCGACCTGCTGCGCGTCCAGCAGCTTGTGCTCCGCCATGATAACGATGTGCTGCACCTCGGTCACCATATGCATATTGATGCCGCGATCGGCGTTCTTGCGCGTGGTGGTCAGGCACTGGCCCTCTTTTATGGTGGTCAGGACCACCGCATTCGCGGAGATGGCGCTCTCTACGGAGTCCATGCCCAGGGCGAGCCCCAGCCGGGTTGAGAGCTCCTCAACCAGCGCACTTTCGGCCCCGTGTTGCAGTAAAAACAGGGCGCACTGAATGGCAAGGCGGGTTGCCTGCCGCTGCTGGTGCTGGACAGTGTCTGTCATGGCGGGGATTACCTTGTGATGGCTAAACCGTAATAAACATCAGGTTATCTTTGTAACATACCTTGTGGCGCAATCGTGCCCGGGCCGGATCAATATTTGGTGTTTTATCCGCCAGTGGCGGGCGGGGATAGCTGCCCGGAAAATGATTCGTGGCGAAATATTGCGCAGCCTATTATTACAAAATGAAATAAATTGGTTGCTAAAATGTTGCCATAATGTTGATGCAAAATAAGGTATTAATACCTACGGCTTACCGATGTTAATCAGGGGTGGTTGCGCCCTCCCGACAAGTGATCGCCTGTTCCTTGCCTGGCTGACGTGCCCGAAAAACGCGACGCAGTTCGCGACGACGTAAGGACTTTCCCATGACATTCTCACCACTTACCTGGACGCCTGTGCAGCGCCATACGGCGATTGCCAGTTTTTCAGCCTGGACGCTGGATGCTTTTGACTTCTTTATTCTGGTTTTTGTGCTCAGCGATCTGGCCACTAACTTTTCTACCTCCGTGTCTGAGGTTTCCCTGGCGATTATGCTCACCCTTGCGGTGCGCCCCATCGGGGCGCTGATTTTCGGCCGCCTGGCCGAGCGCTTTGGCCGCAAGCCGATACTGATGACCAATATCGCCATGTTCTCGGTGTTTGAGCTGCTTTCCGCCTGGTCGCCGACATTCACGGCATTTCTGGCCTTCCGGGTTATCTACGGTGTGGCTATGGGGGGGATCTGGGGGGTGGCCTCTTCGCTGGCGATGGAGACCATACCCGACCGCTCCCGGGGGCTGATGTCGGGGATTTTCCAGGCCGGTTATCCGTGTGGATACCTGCTGGCCTCGGTTATCTTTGGTCTGTTCTACAGCATGGTGGGCTGGCGCGGTATGTTCCTGATTGGCGCCCTGCCGGTGCTGTTGCTGCCCTATATCTATTTTAAAGTGCCGGAATCCGCTGTCTGGCAGGCGGCCCGCTCCCGTCAGGAGAGCACGGCGCTGTTACCGGTACTGCGCAGCCACTGGAAGCTGTGCCTGTATCTGGTGGTGGTGATGGCCTGCTTTAACTTCTTCAGCCACGGTACGCAGGATCTGTACCCCACCTTCCTCAAAGTGCAGCACGGTTTTGACCCGCACACCGTAAGCCTGATAGCCATCAGCTACAATATTGCGGCGATGATTGGCGGCGTGCTGTTCGGTTCGTTGTCTGAGCAGATTGGCCGTAAGAAAACCATGATGATCGCCGCCTTCCTGGCGCTGCCGGTGTTACCCCTGTGGGCCTTTTCCAGTGGCTCGTTTACCATCGGCCTTGGGGCGTTTCTGATGCAGTTTATGGTCCAGGGGGCCTGGGGGGTTGTGCCGACCTGGCTTAATGAGCTGGTGCCCGCCAATGCCCGCGCGGTACTGCCCGGGTTTGTCTACCAGCTGGGGAATTTGATTGCCTCGGTCAATGCCACGCTGCAGGCGCGTATCGCAGAAACCCATAACGGGAATTACGGCTTTGCTATGGCCTGCGTGGCCGGGGTGGTGGCGGTGCTGATTTGTGTCTTTGTGGCGTTTGGCCGTGAAACCCGGGGGATGGTGATTTCCGGTGCCCGCGAAGAGGAGCCGGGCGCGCAGGCCCACTCACAGCACTCTTATCACTGACAGACATCGACCCATTGGGCGGCGGTCAGTTCGGCCAGCCGCTCAGGAGAGATACGCACGGCGCTATGGACGGCGCCCGCAGCGGGTAACACTTCCGGAAAGTCGCGCAGCGACACATCACAGTAAACGGCAAGCGGGTTTTCCAGGCCAAACGGGCAGACCCCACCGGCCGGGTGCCCTGTCCAGAGCAGCACTTCATCACTGCTCAGCATCCGCGCCCGGGATTTGAAGGTCTGCTTCAGCTTTTCGTTATCCAGGCGCACATCGCCTCTGGCCACAATCAGCACCACATTATTCTCAACTTCCAGGGGGAGCGTTTTGGCGAGTTGCCCCGGTGCCACATGCCAGGCTTCTGCCGCCTGGGCGGTGGTGATAGCCGGTTTTTTCAGTTCAAGGATATCGATATCGGGGGCGTTGTCGGCGAGGTATTGCCGCACGGACTGCAGACTCATGCTTTTACTAATCTCCTGATGAATGCTGCGCTAATCTGTCACAAGGAGATATGCGCTGTAAACCACCAGGCGGCAGATACGGCCAGAAAAACGCTATTCCCGGATTGTTCCGGGGGTTATTTCAGGGTGCAGTCACCACAGGATTTAACATCCGGCAGGCGATAGCGCTGGCAGCAGGTGCGGCGCACGTATAGCCCGTCCCGCAGCAGCATGGTGCGAAACAGCGGATTCTGTGCCCCGCAAAGCAGCGTTTGCTCATTAAAACAGCTGTGGCGCAGCTCACTGACCAGGGCATCCCCCAGTAGCGGCCTTAACTCACCAAGAAACCAGCCCACCAGATAGCCGGTATTGCTCCAGATTAATTTGCTGCTGACGCCGCCGTGCTCCGCCAGCCGGTCCACCACTGGCTGCATTGTGGTGGTCCACAGCGCTTCCAGCCGCGCCCGGGGGCCGAGTGCGGTTATCTGCGGATCTTCGTTTCCGGCTATCCAGAAGGTGGCCGCGCGCCCGGCCTCATGAAACCCGGTGGCAATGGCGCCATGTGAAATATCCAGCCCCTGGCGCTGGGTCAGCAGGGCCATCATCAGGGGGGGAACCAGCAGCCCGGTAAACCACTGGGCCCATAATGACACCAGCGGTTTAGGCTCGCGCTGCCCGTGCGGGTGGTGGCGGTAGATATGGTCACCGTAGCAGGCCAGCAGGGTGCTGAGACTGGCGGGCTTGCGCCATTCATCAAAATGTTGCTGCCGGGCCGCAGGCTGGCCGCCGAAGTGGATAAATTCATTAAAATATGGGCGCTGCCGGGCAAAAAACGGCTGCAGGGTCGTGGAGAGATCTGCCGCCGCGCCAGGACTTGTGCTACCGGACAGGGGAAGCAGGAAAGAGGATTCTGTAGGCAGTGCCATCGCGGGTAAGTTGTAATAGTAATGATAATGATTGCCAATACTATCTGCGTGCTAAGAGATAAACAAGGGGGGGCCCGCAAATGTTATGTTGCGCCGATGGTGACAATTGATAATAGCTATCATATGATAATGCATCTCATTATCAATGATGGTTGCCGGGGGCCATATGCTGCAACAACAACTGAGAAGTGGCTGGGGGATCATTCTGCCGGCCGTACTGACGGCGGCGGGGGCCATATGGGGGCTGAGTGCTGCCCAGTGGCGGGTGATTCTGGTGCTGGGGATGCTGAGCACCACGGTAATGCTGTTCAACCGGCATTTACGCCATTATCTGCTGTTGCCTTCCGGGCTGACATTTGCCGGTGGGCTGATGATGGCGCTGACGCTGCTGAGCGGAAATAGCGGAGTCTGAACTCTGAAGAGAGTCACATAAAAAATTCATGGGGGAATAAACAGCAAGGACTACCTGGAGAGGGACTCCCGAAGGAGTGGTGCGAAGAGAGGGACTTGAACCCTCACGCCCGTTAAGGCACTAACACCTGAAGCTAGCGCGTCTACCAATTCCGCCACCTTCGCACAGTTTCTGATATCGTTTTCGCATTGGTGCGAAGAGAGGGACTTGAACCCTCACGTCCGTTAAGACACTAACACCTGAAGCTAGCGCGTCTACCAATTCCGCCACCTTCGCGCAGTGCGAACGATATCTTGCGTGGTTTTTGGTGCGAAGAGAGGGACTTGAACCCTCACGTCCGTTAAGACACTAACACCTGAAGCTAGCGCGTCTACCAATTCCGCCACCTTCGCGTACCGTTAATTCTCAAAGAGAATCACAACCACGGAGGCGCATTCTAGAGCTTTTCTGGCAGGCGTCAACAGTTAATTTTGCGCCGCTTTTCTGAGTGCTGCAAAAAGCGGCATTTTGCGCGTAAAACTTAGCGCTTGCTGTTACGGCTCATTACCGAGCGGTACACCTTAAAGCGCCCGGTCTGGGCGATAACTTCATGATTACCGAAAGTCTCATCCAGAAGATCCGGGTAGGGCAGAAAGGCGTTCGCCACAATGCGCAGCTCGCCGCCAATATTCAGGTGGCGCACGGCTCCGCGAATCAGGGTCTGGGCCGCATCAAGGCTGGTTTGCAGCCCGTCATGGAACGGCGGGTTGGACATTATCATATCAAAGCGGCCTGTGACCCCGGAGTAGACATTACCGGCAACCACGTCACCTTCAACACCGTTCGCCGCGAGGGTGGCTTTGCTGGCGGCCAGCGCCGGGGCAGAGACATCACTCAGGGTCAGGCGCACTTTCGGCGAGTGGCTGGCAAGGCTTACCGCCAGCACCCCGGTGCCGCAGCCCACATCCAGCACTTTGCCTTTGCTGTGGGCGCTGAGGGTGGAAAGCAGCAGCTGGCTGCCCACATCCAGCCCGTCGCGGCTAAAGACCCCGGGCAGGGTTTTAATGGTCAGGCCGTTGACCTGGTATTCGCCCCACCAGGCTTCCGGGTTGAAGGCGGGCTGTTTTTCCAGTTTGCCGTAATAGAGCCCGCAGCGCCGGGCGCTGTCGACTTTATTCAGCGGGGCGAATTCCGCAAGCATCTGTTCGGCGCTGCGCACGCCGCTGCGGTTCTCGCCGACCACAAAAATATCGCTGCCCACCGGCAGCAGCGCCAGCAGGTTCATCAGCTGAAAGTGGGCTTCGGGTTTGTTTTTCGGCCAGTAGTAGATAAGCGTGTCGCTGTCGCCAACGGTGGCGGCATCTGCCGTGAGCCCGAACTGCACGGCATCCCCCATGAGGGCAGACAGGTTCTGCCAGTGGTGGTACTGCTGGGTGCAGGCCCGGTTTTGGGCGGTCTCCAGGCGCGCGGGCAGGTCATCCTGCAAATCTCCGGCAAACAGAACGCGGCTTTGGGCGAAATCATCACTGTGGCGCAGCAAGACTTCACTTGCCGGGGTATAAGCAGACATTCATTACTCCTTTTTTCGGTAAGCGGCGATTATATACCTAAGCCTCTGCGCCTGACACCTGGCGGTCGCGGTCCGACATAGCGCCAGCCCGGTGGATTTGGTATATTTAGCGGCCTTCGGATCAACACAGGTTTCGCTATGACTTCCCGACGCGACTGGCAACTACAGCAACTGGGGATAACCCAGTGGACGCTGCGCCGCCCTGCGGCGTTGCAGGGGGAAATTGCGGTGGCCTTATCCGGGCAAACCCGGCTGGTGATTGTGGCCAGTGAACCCCCGGCGCTGGACGATCCCCTGGTACGGGATGTCCTCTTAAGCCTGGCGCTGAGCGCCGATCAGGTACAGTGTCTGACCCCGGAACAACTGGCCATATTGCCGCAAGGCAGCCGTTGCAATAGCTGGCGGATGGCTATCGATCAGCCCCTGGCCCTGGCGGGAGCACAGCTGGATACCCCGGCGCTGGATGAACTTCAACAAAGTGGCGCGGCGCGCAGAGCGCTGTGGCAGCAGATTTGTGAACATGAACCCGATTTCTACCCTCAGCACGGACTCTCTGGCCGCAGCGCTGGTGATTGAGCGGCGTAGCCATGCCTTTCCCTGGAGCGAAAAAACACTGCTCAGTAACCAGGGCGAGCGCTACCTGAATTTACGTATCGACCACGACGGCGCCATGGCCGGGTTTGCCATTACCCAGATTGTGCTTGATGAGGCTACGCTATTTAATATTGCCATTGACCCCGCCTGCCAGCGGCGCGGGCTGGGGCGTGCGTTGCTGACCCACCTGATAGCAACACTGGAGCAGCGCGACATTCTGACCCTGTGGCTGGAGGTGCGCGCCTCAAATGCCGGGGCCATTGCCCTGTATGAAAGCCTGGGATTTAACGAAGTAACAGTACGACGTAACTATTACCCCACCGCAGAAGGACGGGAAGATGCCATTGTGATGGCGCTTCCTCTGGGGTAACCGGATTCACGCCATACGTGGTAAGGATATTGCGGGGCCGAAAAGCACAAGGTGAAGTAATGAAGTGGGACTGGATCCTTTTTGACGCGGATGAAACCCTGTTTACGTTCGATGCGTTCAGCGGCCTGCAGCGCATGTTTAACGACTACAGCGTAACCTTTACCCGGGATGATTTTCTGGCCTACCAGGCCGTGAATAAACCCCTGTGGGTGGATTATCAGAACGGCGCGATTACCGCCTCCCAGCTACAGGTGCGCCGCTTTGCCAGCTGGGCAGAGCGCCTGAACGTGGCGCCGGGGGATCTTAATCAGGCATTTTTAAATGCCATGGCGGAGATTTGTACGCCGCTACCCGGCGCGGTTTCCCTGCTCAATGCCCTGCGCGGCAAGGTGCGCATGGGGATAATCACCAACGGCTTTACTGCGCTTCAGCAAACCCGCCTGGCCCGCACCGGGCTGCGTGAGATGTTTGATCTGCTGGTGATCTCTGAGCAGGTCGGGGTGGCGAAGCCGGATCGTAAAATCTTTGATTATGCCCTGCAGCAGATGGGCAATCCGCCCCGGGAACGGGTGCTGATGGTGGGGGATACCGCAGAATCGGACATTCTCGGCGGTATTAATGCGGGGCTGGCCACCTGCTGGCTCAATGCCCATCAACGCCCGCAGCCGGAGGGCATAACGCCTGACTGGCAGGTGGCTTCTCTGGCACAACTGGAGCAATTACTGTGTAAACAGTAATTGGTTTGCCCCGTGTCGGCAGGTAGAATGCCCGGGCTATTTTTCAGGCCGCGGTTTGTGACCCCGGGTCAATGGGACGGCCCCTGTGCGTGACCGGATACGCCGGTATGTCGCCACTTTACATTTATGATGCGTGGGTAATGACCGCGCCAGAACAAGAAGATTGAATCATGACTTTGTCTCCTTATTTGCAGGAGGTGGCGAAACGCCGCACTTTTGCGATTATTTCTCACCCCGATGCCGGTAAAACGACCATCACTGAGAAAGTCCTGTTATTCGGACAGGCCATCCAGACTGCGGGCACCGTAAAGGGCCGTGGCTCCAGCCAGCACGCAAAATCTGACTGGATGGAAATGGAAAAACAGCGCGGGATCTCCATTACCACCTCCGTGATGCAGTTTCCGTATCACGACTGCCTGGTGAACCTGCTGGACACCCCGGGGCACGAGGACTTCTCTGAAGATACTTACCGTACGCTGACTGCGGTCGACTGCTGCCTGATGGTTATCGATGCGGCGAAAGGGGTCGAAGACCGGACCCGCAAGCTGATGGAAGTAACCCGCCTGCGCGATACGCCGATCCTCACCTTTATGAACAAGCTGGACCGGGATATCCGCGATCCGATGGAGCTGCTCGATGAGGTGGAAAACGAGCTGAAAATCGGCTGTGCGCCCATCACCTGGCCTATCGGCTGCGGGAAGCTGTTCAAAGGGGTTTATCATCTCTATAAAGATGAAACCTACCTTTACCAGACCGGTAAAGGCCACACCATCCAGGAAGTGCGCATTATCAAAGGGCTGGATAACCCGGATCTGGATAAGGCCGTGGGTGAGGATCTGGCTCAGCAGCTGCGTGATGAGCTGGAGCTGGTAAAAGGCGCCTCTAACGAATTTGATGAAGAGCTGTTCCTGGCCGGTGAGATAACCCCGGTATTCTTCGGTACTGCGCTGGGTAACTTCGGCGTTGACCATATGCTCGATGGCCTGGTGGCCTGGGCACCGGCGCCGATGCCGCGTAAAACTGACACCCGCGAAGTGACAGCCAGTGAAGAAAAATTCACCGGCTTTGTGTTTAAGATTCAGGCCAATATGGATCCGAAACACCGTGACCGGGTGGCCTTTATGCGCGTGGTGTCCGGTATGTATGAAAAGGGCATGAAACTGCGCCAGGTCCGCACCGGCAAAGATGTGGTGATCTCCGATGCGCTGACCTTTATGGCCGGTGACCGCTCCCACGTGGAAGAGGCCTACCCGGGGGATATTATCGGGTTGCATAACCACGGCACGATTCAGATAGGCGATACCTTCACCCAGGGTGAAATGATGAAGTTCACCGGTATTCCGAACTTCGCGCCGGAGCTGTTCCGCCGTATCCGCCTGAAAGATCCTCTCAAGCAGAAGCAGCTGCTCAAAGGGCTGGTGCAGCTCTCTGAAGAGGGGGCCGTGCAGGTGTTCCGTCCGCTCTCCAACAACGATCTGATTGTCGGGGCGGTGGGGGTACTGCAGTTTGATGTGGTGGTCGCCCGCCTGAAAAGCGAATATAACGTTGAGGCGATTTACGAATCGGTGAACGTCTCTACCGCCCGCTGGGTTGAGTGTGCCGACGTGAAAAAATTCGAAGAATTTAAACGTAAAAATGAGCAGCACCTGGCACTGGACGGTGGCGATAACCTGAGTTATATCGCCCCGACCATGGTCAACCTGAACCTCACCCAGGAGCGCTACCCGGACGTGAGCTTCCGCAAAACCCGCGAGCACTAATCCTCTCTCAGGCATGGCTTCTGGCCATGCCTGCCTTTCGCCCGCCACGGGCATTCATCCTGCCGGACCGGCCGCCGTAAACTATATTAACAGTATGGTTATCATGGCAGGCAGCCAGGCGGAGGTGAGCTTATGTTTCGCTGGGGTATTATCTTTCTTGTGATTGCGCTGATTGCCGCAGCCCTGGGGTTTAGCGGGCTGGCAGGCACCGCTGCATGGGTTGCAAAGGGCGTATTTATTGTCGGGGTTATTCTGTTTCTTATCAGCCTGTTTACCGGGCGCAGGCGTGGCTAGAGAGGGGCGCCCGGGCTGGCCGCGCAGACGAAAAGATGCGATTGCGGTTTTCTTCCGGCGGTGAGCAGTCTATAACAAGAGAACCATAACAAGACAGGAAAGGGCAGTGGGGCAGCGGATACCAGTTACCCTCGGCAATATTACGCCGCTGGGCATCACACCATTCAGACCGGGGAAAATCGCGCTCGTTTGCGAAGGCGGCGGGCAGCGAGGGATTTTTACGGCCGGGGTACTCGATGAATTTATGCGTGCCCGTTTTAACCCCTTTGACAGCTACTACGGCACCTCTGCCGGGGCGCAAAACCTGTCGGCGTTTGTCTGCCATCAGCCCGGTTATGCCCATACGGTGATAACCCACTACACCACCCGGCGGGAATTTTTTAACCCGGTGCGCTTTGTGCGCGGCGGCAACCTTATCGATCTTGACTGGCTGGTGGACAGCACCGCCCGCCAGATGCCCCTTGCCATGGAGAGCGCCGCCCGGCTGTTTGACAGCGGCAAACGCTTTTATATGTGCGCCTGTCGCAGCGATACCTATGCGGCGGGCTATTTCTCCCCCGGGCCGGAAAACTGGCTGGATCTGATTCGTGCCTCCAGCGCGATCCCCGGTTTTTACCGTAATGGTGTGGAGATGGATGGCGTGACCTGGCAGGACGGGGGAATAAGCGATGCTGTGCCGGTTCAGGAGGCGGTGCGCCAGGGTGCGCAAACCCTGGTGGTTATTCGCACGGTGCCCTCCCAGATGTATTACACCCCCCAGTGGTTTAAGCGTATGGAGCGCTGGCTGAGCGCCAGTAGCGTGCAGCCGCTGATTAACCTGGTGCAGCACCACGCTGACTGCTATTCATCAATGCAGCGGTTTATTGAAAACCCGCCGGGTAAAGTGCGTATCTTCGAGATTTATCCCCCTAAACCGCTGGTCAGCATGGCCCTGGGAAGCGGCCAGCCTGCCCTGCGGGCAGACTACAAAACCGGCCGCCTGTGTGGCCGCTATTTCCTGGCAACGGTGGGCT
The DNA here is from genome assembly GCF_000262305.1 of Shimwellia blattae DSM 4481 = NBRC 105725. Classification (NCBI taxonomy): domain Bacteria; kingdom Pseudomonadati; phylum Pseudomonadota; class Gammaproteobacteria; order Enterobacterales; family Enterobacteriaceae; genus Shimwellia; species Shimwellia blattae. The sequence continues at coordinate 3,489,258 of NC_017910.1, read as the reverse complement.
CGTTACTGGCCGGGCAGCCGCCACTGCTGCGCCATCATCCACGGGTGATGCCGGTCAGGGGCCTATCTGTTCCCCTGCCCGGGGCTGAGATCCCTGCCGCCAATGAGGCCGGTGATACTATCACCCGGGGGGCGGATGACGCCCGCGATGGCACCTTTTCTGAAGGGGACCTGGCGTGAGCCTGCGCTTTATTGATACCCACTGCCACTTTGATTTCCCGCCTTTTACCGGCCATGAAGCCGAAAGCCTGGCGCTGGCTGCCGCTGCCGGGGTGGAGCGCATTATTGTTCCGTCGGTCAGTGCGGCGCAGTTTCCGCAGGTGCTTGAGCTGGCGTGCCGGTTTGGCGCTATCTCCCCGGCGCTGGGCCTGCATCCGCTCTGGGTTACCGGGCATCTTGATGCGCATCTGGTGCAGCTTGAGCAGCAGCTGGCAAAGCCGGATTCACCGGTCATCGCCCTGGGGGAGACGGGGCTCGATCTCTATATGAATGATCCCCACTTCGCCCGCCAGGAGGCCCTGCTCGACGGGCAGCTCCTGCTGGCAAAACAGTACGATTTACCGCTGATCCTCCATTCGCGCCGCACTCACGATAAGCTGGCCATGCACCTGCGCCGCCACAATCCGGGGCGTGGCGGGGTGGTCCACGGCTTTGCCGGCAGTTATGAACAGGCGAAACGGTTTGTCGATCTGGGGTTCCATATCGGAGTGGGGGGCACCATTACCTACCCCCGGGCGGCCAAAACCCGGGATGTGATAGCCCGCCTGCCGGCAGATGCCCTGTTGCTGGAGACCGACGCGCCCGATATGCCGCTCAACGGCTGGCAGGGTCAGCCCAACCGCCCGGAGCGTATTGCGGAGGTTTTTCAGGTGTTGTGCACGCTACGCCCCGGGGAGCCCGGGCAACTGGCAGCGCAGATCCTGAATAATAGTGAGCGGCTTTTCAGGTTTCCGGTAACATCAATATAAATTATTCTTTTCTACGCTATAATTTTTATATTTCCGGATGCAGAAGATTCAGCGTTATTGAATTAACTATATTTACTCTTTACCTTTACGATTATAAATAATCATCCCTGATTTTTAGGTGATTGCTGCTATTTTACGACCTCCGCGTATAATGTAATGGCCATCTGTAATAGACGTTTAATCTTCTGGTTATTAATGATAGTAAACCGCTCTACAATAGAATAAGGGATATCGGATTTGTGCGCTAATAATGGGTAGTACCACGCAGCTATATGCAGTGGTTGGGCTGGTATATAGGATATATATCCAGATATCTGGCTGACTTCATAATACCTAAGATGAGTTCATGGCCAGCCTGAAAGCACATGTGGCGTTATTACATACCTATTAAAAATAAATTAAAATTACTTCACTTTTTTAATCCACTGTTACTCGTTAGGGTTCTCTCATCGCCGCAAGGGAACGAGTACCATGAATTATTCATTAATAAGAAATTTAGTCATAACCAGTATCGTTTTGTGTACAACAGTAAATTCAACTGCGTTAGCAAATATGACGGTTTACCCGATGAGTAGCGTAATCGATAACAGTGAGCAGGAAGCCACAACGCTACAGATATTATCAAAATCCGAACAGACCCAGTATGTTCGCACCATTGTAAAACGGATATCCCGCCCGGCTACGGCGTTTGAATCTGAACAGGATCCGCAAGGCGATCCCGGCATTATTGTCTCTCCGGAGAAGTTTATTTTACCCGCCGGGGTTACCCGTACTGTGCGCGTCATCAGCCTGAATTCGCCGGAAAAAGAAGAAGCATGGCGGGTTTACTTTGAGGCAGTGCCCTCGCTTGACGAGCCCGACCCGGACCAGAAACAGGATAAAACCAACGTCAGAGTCAATCTGATTTGGGGGGTATTGGTGCGCCTGATGCCCGGAGCGGCGCAGCCGCAGCTCGCCCGTAGTAGTGACGGCAAGGAACTTATTAATAAAGGAAATCTGCGTTATGGCGTGCTGCGTGTGGCGCAGTGCACCGGCAGCAGTGATGACAGCTGTCGCTGGCAGAACGTGGATAAAAGTGTCTATCCCGGTGAAGCGCTTGCGCTACCCAGCGGGATAACGTCCGGCGCGGTAAAAATCGAATATCGCCTCGGGAAATCAGCACCGGAAACAACAACCCTGGTTGCCGGTGCATCCTCATCTGGTAAGTAATCAAAAAAGGATATTTTTCATGAAAATGAATTACAAAGTAGCAGCAGTGGCTCTGGCATCTCTATTCTCTGTTTCTGCTTTAGCAGTACAAAAGGACATTACTGTAGTCGCTGATATTGATACGACGATTGAACTGCTGCAGGCTGATGGCTCCGCACTGCCGCAGACATTGCGTCTGACCTATCTTCCGGGTGTGGGCCTGAGAAGCGAGAATATCAGAACCAAAATCTTCACCAACGATCCTGACCAGAAAGTACAGGTCCGTCTGCTGTCTGAGCCGCAATTGCTGGGTGTTACCAACCCTGCTGCAGCGGCCATTCCGTTGTCTGTCTCTTTTAACGGCGCACCGCTGAGCACTACGGTGACCAATATTGAGCCTACGGCGCTGTATCCGACCGGGGTAACGGATAACGGTTCTGTGCAGATGGATCTCACCATTGGCCAGAAAACGCTGGGAGCTGTGACCCGGTCCGGCAGCTACCAGGGGGTAGTAAGCCTGGTTCTGAATACCGCAGCGGCAACTCCTACGCCATAAGTAATGCGCAAGAGTAACGGGGACGAAAACGTCCCCGTTATAACGATGGATCTCTGCTCAATAAGGAGGTTTGCTTTGCGCATCCATGCTTATTCCTTCATTACCCCTGCTTTACTTATGGTTTCACCGTTATTTGCCACAGAAAATCCTCCGGCACTGAGTGTGCCTGTGGGGTTTGAGTCGCTTATTGACGGGCAGGAGGAACAGTTAGAAGTGCGCCTGGCTGGTCGGGTTCTGGGGTTGTACTCTCTGGAGGTGAAACCTGAAACGGTCCGCTTTAATCACCCTGACCGGTTATTTAGTGCACTGAATGGCGAACAGCTGGAGCCAGAGCAGCAGATACAGCTTAAAGAAACGCTGAATGCCCCCCTGGCCCGTAACGGGCAAAAAGCCTGTAATGGTCTGGATAGCGCGGGTTGCGGCTATATTGCCACCGACAAGGTGGCAGCCATCCTGGATGAATCCCAGGGGGCGATTTTGTTATTTCTGAACCCCGCATGGCTGAAAAGCCACCAGGCAGATAACCGCTATAACACGCTGACCAGTGAGGCGGTTAACGCCTTTGTTCACCGCCAGTCAATCAATGTCAGCAGCGACAGCTATAGCAAAAATATGTCGGTCAGTGGCGCTGGCGCACTGGGTCTGGGGGAAAATCGTTATCTGGGCGGTGACTGGGCGTTAACCATGGCGGAAACCAGTAAGCGACATAGCAGCACATTCTGGTTTGATAACCTTTACGCCAGGCAGGATCTTGGGCATCGCTATTATCTGCAGGGGGGGCGTATGGATCAGCGTAATTTGTCCAGCCCGCTGGGTGGTAGTTTTGGCTTTTCTCTGTTGCCACTGGAGCGTTTTAACGGTGTACGTGTCGGCACAACCTCTGCTTACGTTAACCATTCGGTAAGCCAGGATGCCACCCCGCTGGTTATCCAGACTAACCGCAATGCGCGTGTCGATATTTACCGCGGCAGCCAGTTGCTTGGTAGCCAGTATTTTGCGCCTGGTATCAACAATATCAATACCAGCACTTTCCCTCCTGGCAGCTACCCCCTTGAGCTACGGGTATTTGAAAATGGTGTGCTGCAGCGCACGGAACAGCAACCGTTTACCAAAAGCAGCGGCGGTTTCGCCAATGGGCTACAGTGGTTTTTACAGGCGGGCCAGCGGGACACAGAAAACGGCACCCATGTACAGAATAAAACCGTGGCCGCTGCCGGGGTACAGTATGTGCCCCTACGAGACGTTCAGCTTACCGGTGGTAGCGCGCTGGCGAATAAAAACCTGTACCACGAAATGAGAATTGATGCGCAGCGCGCCATGAGTCTGGGGGTGCTGAGTGGTGCCGCCACGGGGTATATCGGTAACGATGGCTCGCGGGGGAATATTCAGCAGCTCACCTTTACCGATGGTTTTATGCTGAGTATGTATCGCTATAACACCAGTGGCTCGGTATGTAATAAAGCCGGGACACATTCTGTCAATAATACCGGGTGCTATACCTCGTTGAATGCCACCCTGTCGGTTCCTTTCGCTGGCTGGACAACCACTCTGGGTTATACCGAAACCCGCAATAAGGGCCGCAGCTACTGGATTAATGATCCGGTTGATCCGCTAAACCCGGTTCAGCGTTATAACGCGCCGGGCAGAACATCACAGGCATGGCAACTGGGTACAAATAAGTCGGTGAACTGGAGAGGCATGAACATTAATGGCCGTCTGGGTGTATACCGTAATGATTATGGTAACCAGAAAGACAACGGCATGTTCCTGGGGGTGTCCCTTTCCCGGGCGTCACAACCTCCTTCATCTTCCGGTCATGACAGTTTCAGTAGCGTGGCGGTGGATTATCGCAGCGCTAAGCAGGACTCCCAGGCGACATATAACCTTAACCACACCATGATGTGGCAGCAGGGACTATACCGTGAGCTGGGACTGAATTTCTCCGGTGATAAAAATAACAACTATACCGGAGGGATTAGCGGGCGGGTGAACGGGCGCTATGGTGATCTGAATGGTACTGTCAGCGACAGCTTTACCAAAGGGACCGGAAGTCATACCAGCGTAACGGCAGGTTATGCTTCTGCACTGGCCGTTTCCCGCCACGGTATCTTTATGGGTGGTGGCGGTGGTGGTGAACCGGCGGCGGCGGTAGCGGTACGGGTCGCCCCTATGGAGGAAGGTGGTAAGCAGGACGCCGCAGAAATCCAGGGGAGCAGTTATCGCTCTCTTAACCTGGGGTTCGGCGACTCAGCCCTGGTCGTGGCGGAGGCTTATCAGTACGGTCAACTGGACGTTCGCGATGTGACCAACAGTGGGAAGCGCAATAGTCTGGCGAACGTTGCCCACGGCGGCGGGATGCGACCCTACTTCCTGGCCCCCGGGCATTTGCTATTGCGGGAAGTGGGTAGTTCGGTTACCTGGATTTACCTGGGGCGTGCGCTGGGGCCGGACGGACGACCGCTGGCGAATGCCCAGGTGCTTAACCAGCCGTTACCGGCACTGGGCCACGACGGGCGCTTTACCCTGCAGGCAAACCGTAAGGTTGAGGCGCTGTGGCTGATGGCCGACGGCCAGCTGATGCGCTGCCCGCTGAATGTGCAGCGTACCCGCGATGTTCTGAAGATTGTTGGCGACGTGCGCTGTACTACCGCCGGGGTTGAAGGGCTGCCACAGTCTTTGAAAATGACCCCCCGGGTAATGAAGCTGCTGGCACTGGCAAAGCGCTAACCGGTGTGCCAGGCGGGCAGGTGACGGTATCTGTGTAAGCAGATACCGTTTTTTTTATCCTGGCGCCTTGATGTGTTGCTGCGTTTTGTCGATTGCGTTGATGCGGGAATGGAGCCCCCGGCGATAAGTTCATGGCAGTTTCAGCGACATTCTGACCGCTGAAACTGCCCCTCCCACGACACCAGGTGTTTTTATAGCGTTAAATTTTTAATTATTTTCTATTTATAAAATGTTTTATTGATATTTTGTTTTTATTCAATATTAAATTTTATTAAATATTGAATAAACGGGATTATGTAAGTAGTACCGCAATGAAACTATTGCCATTACACTATGCAGGTATTGCTCAGTGAATTGATAAAAACCAAATAAAATTAGTTATATAGGGATTGTGTAATGAAACAGTATCGTTTTCTTCTTCCGTCTGTACTGCTGGCTGCTGTGGCACTTTCCGGGTGTGCCCGGGCACCAAGTCCGGTCGGTACCGGGCTCTACACCAGCGTTAAAGGCGGGGTAATGGCGACCGGAACCGCTGGCGACAAGACCGGTCGTGCCTGTGCCCAGTCGATCCTGGGGCTGGTGAATACCGGCGATGCCTCCATTGAAACCGCCCGTAAAGCAGGCAATATCACGACTGTTGCCAGTATCGATTACGAGACCACCGGGGCCTTTCCGTTTTATGGCAAAAACTGCCTGATAGTAACCGGTAGTTAACCTTTTGCCGGGGGCTGATTATATTGCGGCCCCTGGTGCCTGCATGTTGTGTTCTTCACTAAAATAGAGTGATATCCGGTATCGTGATTTTGTTATTTAAATCACATATAATGTCCGCAATGCGGTAGCGTTACCGCTATTTGTGCTGATGTTCACGATATTTCCCTGCCCGGGAATGTTAGAATTATAACATTGCAATACGTGATATGCGGTACCAGGGACACAGGTGCGAGAGCGGAAACGCGGCTTATCTTCATGGAACCAGGAACCGCTCCAACGTATTGAGTCATTTACCGGGCTCTTATTTTTGTTGGAGAATGTTATGACCGATTTAACCGCCAGTAGTCTGCGCGCCCTGAAACTGATGGACCTGACTACCCTTAACGATGACGACACCGCTGAGAAAGTCATCGCCCTGTGCCACCAGGCAAAAACGCCGGTTGGCAATACTGCCGCTGTCTGCATTTATCCGCGCTTTATCCCCATTGCCCGTAAAACCCTCAACGCCCAGGGAACGCCGGATGTGCATATCGCCACGGTGACGAACTTCCCCCACGGTAACGACGATATTGATATCGCGCTGGCAGAAACCCGCGCAGCCATTGCCTATGGCGCAGACGAAGTGGACGTGGTCTTCCCGTACCGCGCGCTGATGGCCGGTAATGAGCAGGTGGGGTTTGATTTGGTTAAGGCCTGTAAAGAGGCTTGCGCCGCCGCGAATGTACTGCTGAAAGTTATTATTGAAACCGGTGAGCTGAAAACGCCAGCGCTGATCCGTAAGGCGTCTGAAATTTCGATTAACGCCGGTGCTGACTTTATTAAAACCTCCACCGGTAAAGTGCCGGTTAACGCTACCCCGGAAAGCGCCCGCATTATGATGGAAGTGATCCGCGATATGGGGGTTGAGAAAACCGTGGGCTTTAAACCGGCAGGCGGCGTGCGCACGGCAGAAGATGCGGCAGAATTCCTCGCCATTGCTGATGGCCTGTTCGGTGCCGACTGGGCGGATTCCCGCCATTTCCGTTTCGGGGCTTCCAGCCTGCTGGCCAGCCTGCTGAAAGCGCTGGGCCACGGCGACGGTAAAAGCACCAGCAGTTACTAACTTCTCAGCGGCGGGTTCCCGCCGCTTGCTACCCATATGTTCAGGGGGTTGTTTTGTTTCTCGCACAAGAAATTATCCGCAAAAAGCGCGACGGCTTACCGTTAAGTGATGATGAGATCCGGTTTTTTATCAACGGGATTCGTGATAACACCGTATCCGAAGGGCAAATTGCCGCGCTGGCAATGACCATTTTCTTCCATGATATGACCATGGCTGAGCGGGTCTCCCTGACCATGGCAATGCGTGACTCCGGCACCGTGCTTGACTGGAAAAGCCTGCACCTTAACGGACCGGTAGTGGACAAGCACTCTACCGGCGGGGTGGGGGATGTCACCTCCCTGATGCTCGGGCCCATGGTGGCCGCCTGCGGCGGCTATATTCCGATGATCTCCGGGCGCGGCCTTGGCCATACAGGCGGCACCCTGGACAAGCTGGAGGCGATCCCCGGGTTTGATATCTTCCCGGATGATGCCCGCTTCCGGGAGATTATCCGCGATGTGGGGGTGGCGATTATCGGCCAGACCAGCTCGCTTGCCCCGGCGGATAAACGCTTCTACGCCACCCGCGATATCACTGCCACGGTAGATTCCATTCCGCTGATTACCGCCTCGATTCTGGCGAAAAAACTGGCCGAAGGGCTCGATGCGCTGGTGATGGATGTCAAAGTGGGCAGCGGTGCTTTTATGCCGACCTTTGAACTCTCTGCCCAGCTGGCTGAAGCGATTGTGGGCGTGGCTAACGGGGCCGGGGTGCGTACAACCGCACTGCTGACCGATATGAACCAGGTGCTGGCCTCCAGTGCCGGTAATGCTCTGGAAGTTCGCGAGGCGGTACGCTTCCTGACCGGGGAGTACCGTAACCCGCGCCTGCTGGAGGTGACCATGGCCCTGAGTGCCGAGATGCTTATCTCCGGCAAGCTGGCCACGGATGAGGCGGACGCCCGCGCCAGGCTCCGGAGCGTGCTGGATAACGGCAAAGCGGCGGAGATTTTTGGCCGGATGGTGGTGGCCCAGAACGGCCCGGCGGACTTTGTTGAGCATTATGCGCGCTATCTGCCCCGGGCTACCCTCAGTAAAGCGGTCTATGCGGATACGGCAGGCTATGTCTGTGACATGGATACCCGGGCGCTGGGTATGGCCGTGGTGGGAATGGGCGGCGGTCGTCGCCAGGCTCAGGATCCCATTGATTACAGCGTCGGGCTTGATGAGATGGCGCGCCTCGGGGACTGGGTGGATGAGCAGCGCCCGCTGGCGATTATTCACGCCAGCAGCGAGACGAGCTGGCAGGAAGCAGCCCGCGCCGTAAAAGCGGCAATAAACGTGAACAATATTGCCCCGCAAACCCAGCCGGTTGTGTATCGCAGAATTAGCCAGTAAGTGGCATACTGATCTGATCACTTTTTTACGCGCCACGAGCGTGTTAACCGCGCAACCAAAGGTACGGAGACATTATGAAACGTGCATTTATTATGGTGCTGGACTCATTCGGGATCGGTGCGGCGGAAGATGCTGACCGTTTTGGCGATGTGGGGTCCGATACCCTGGGCCACATTGCGCAAGCCTGTGCCAGAGGCGAGGCAAATAATGGCCGCCAGGGCCCGCTGCATTTACCCAATCTCACCGCCCTTGGCCTGGCAAAGGCCCACGAAGGGGTGACCGGGGAGATCCCGGCCGGTATGGACGGCAATGCAAAAATTACCGGTGCTTACGGCTGGGCCCATGAGCTTTCCTCCGGGAAAGATACCCCGTCTGGTCACTGGGAAATTGCCGGTGTGCCGGTACTGTTTGACTGGGGCTACTTCACCAAAACGGAAAACAGCTTCCCGCAGGAGCTGCTCGATAAACTGGTAGAGCGGGCAAATCTGCCGGGCTATCTGGGTAACTGCCACTCTTCAGGCACCGTGATTCTGGACAAGCTGGGGGAAGAGCATATGAAAACCGGGAAACCGATTTTCTATACCTCGGCGGACTCGGTGTTCCAGATTGCCTGCCACGAAGAGACCTTCGGCCTGGACAAGCTGTACGCGCTGTGTGAAATCGCCCGCGAGGAGCTGACCAACGGCGGTTACAACATTGGCCGGGTGATTGCCCGTCCGTTTACGGGCGATAAGCCGGGCCACTTTGAGCGTACCGGTAACCGCCACGATCTGGCGGTCGAGCCACCGGCGCCCACCGTGCTGAAAAAGCTGGTGGACGAGAAGGGCGGCCAGGTGGTGTCGGTGGGGAAAATCGCCGATATCTATGCCAACGTTGGTATCACTAAAAAAGTGAAGGCCACCGGGCTGGATGCGCTGTTTGATGCCACTATCCGGGAGATCAAACAGGCGGGTGACGACACCATCGTGTTTACCAATTTCGTGGATTTCGACTCCTCCTGGGGTCACCGGCGCGACGTGGCCGGTTATGCGGCGGGCCTGGAGTTCTTTGACCGCCGCCTGCCGGAGCTGATGGCGCTACTTAAAGAGGATGATTTGCTGATCCTGACGGCGGACCACGGCTGTGATCCCACCTGGCAGGGCACTGATCATACCCGCGAACATATTCCGGTACTGATCTACGGGCCGAAAGTGAAGCCGGGCTCCCTGGGCCACCGGGAAACCTTTGCCGACATCGGCCAGACCCTGGCAAAATATTTTGGCGTATCCGATATGGAATACGGTACTAACATGCTGTAAGCGCAACGGGCGGCGCGCCGCCTGTTCAACTGATAAAGAAGGAACAATAATCATGGCTACGCCACACATTAATGCAGAAATGGGTGATTTTGCTGACGTAGTGCTGATGCCGGGGGATCCCCTGCGGGCAAAACACATTGCGGAAACATTCCTCGACGATGTCCGGGAAGTGAACAATGTCCGCGGGATGCTGGGCTACACCGGGACTTACAAAGGCCGTAAAATTTCCGTTATGGGCCACGGGATGGGCATTCCGTCCTGCTCTATCTACACCAAAGAGCTGATTACCGACTTCGGCGTGAAGAAAATCATTCGCGTGGGCTCCTGCGGCGCGGTGCGCCCGGACGTGAAACTGCGCGATGTGGTGATCGGCATGGGGGCCTGTACTGACTCCAAAGTGAACCGGCTGCGTTTTAAAGATCATGACTTTGCCGCCATTGCGGACTTCGACATGGTGCGCGACGCGGTGGATGCGGCCAAAGCGCTGGGGGTAGATGCCCGGGTGGGTAACCTCTTTTCCGCCGATCTGTTCTACACGCCGGATCCGCAAATGTTCGACGTGATGGAAAAATACGGCATTCTCGGGATCGAGATGGAAGCGGCCGGGATCTACGGCGTGGCGGCAGAGTTCGGCGCGAAAGCGCTGACTATCTGCACCGTATCGGATCATATCCGTACCCACGAGCAGACCACGGCGGCAGAGCGCCAGACCACCTTTAACGACATGATTAAGATTGCCCTGGAGTCCGTCCTGCTGGGCGACCGGGCGTAACCTGAGCGGGTAGCTATTGCGGCGGGTGAGTGTGATGCTCACCCGCCGTTTTTTTAGCGCACGGCGCGGGCAAGCCAGGCCGCCAGCTCATTGAGCTCCGCCGCCTGTTCGCTAAACTCAGTGCCCAGCGCCAGACACTGCTGCCTGAGCGCCTCGCTGCGGTACTGGGTGCCTGGCAGACGGGCTGCCAGGGTCTCCAGCGCTGCCGGATTCAGGCTGTCAGTAAAGATCTGCGCCCGGGTAATGAGCCCCTTTTCCACATCCATATGTATTTCTACGCCGCCCCAGCTAAAGCGCTCATCCAGCGTATGGCTGAAGGCCGGGGCCTGGCCGAAGTTCCACTCCCAGCTGCTCTGGCGGGCAAAGGTATCGGCAAAGCCCGGCAGATTCGGGGTATTTTGCGGGGAGATTATCTCCGGCGCGACCCGCTCTCCGTAGTGGCGGAAAAACGCTTCGCTTATCGCGTCTGATATGTGCTGGTGGGTGATCCCCGGCAGTAACTCCACCAGATTCGCCACCCGGCTGCGCACGGAGGTTATCCCTTTTGCGGCCAGTTTTTTCTGGTCCGGATTCAGGTAGTTGGCCAGGCGGCTCAGATCGGCATTGAGCAGCAACGTGCCGTGGTGAAAACCGCGATCTTTGGTTTCGCGGTAGGCGGAGCCTGATACTTTGCGCGGCCCTTCCGGGGTGTCTACCACCAGATCGTTGCGCCCGGAGGCGGAGGCCGTGATCCCCAGCGTGCTGAGGGCCTCCAGCACAATCGCCGTGGAGACGCTTTTGTCGTAGTCCGGTTTGCCGGACATAAACGTAAAGCAGCTATTGCCGAGGTCATGGAATACGGCACCGCCGCCGCTGCTGCGCCGGGCAAGGCGCACATTGTCCTGCTCCATCCGCCGGGTATTGCACTCCTTCCACGGGTTCTGGGCCCGGCCAATCACCACCGTGTCGGCGTTGCGCCACAGAAACAGCACATGCTGGGTGGCGGGCATCTGGCGAAAAATACATTCTTCAACGGCGAGGTTAAACCAGGGATCGTGGGAATCAGACAACAGCAGGCGTAGTGAGCTCATCGGCGATATCCTTTCGTGAATCAGGCGGTCAGTTTACCATGTCTGCCGCCCGGGCTGCGGTTTACGGGGTGCGTTTACCGCTCTCGTCATCGTCGTCTTCTTTTACCGTTTTACTGGCGGTGAGCAAAAACGGGGACTGTTGCCAGCGGGTGCGCCTGCCCCCCAGTAGGGTGCGGGCCAGCACAATGCCGGTCGCCAGCGCCAGCAGCATCATCAGGCGCAGAATATTGGTGGTGTTATCCACCTGGCGTGCTTCGGTCGGCAGGGAGTGGGTATCCAGCGTCAGGCGCAAATAGCCCACCGGGCCGCTTTTCCCCTCAACCGGCTGGACCATTTGCTGGTTAAAATAGCTGCCGTGTTTTTTGCCATCCAGCGCCAGGCGATCGCGCACGCTGACACGCTCCCCGCTGCGGGCAATCTGGTTGCCCCCCGCATCATAGACGACAGCATCAAGGATGCGGCTATTGCGGGTCAGCCCCTGAAGAATGGCGGTAATGGCGTTGGCATCGGGATTGTTGCCCTTCATGTGTGGCGCCAGGCGCAGGCTGACCTGATCGGCCAGGGTGCGGGCCAGCTCTTCAAATTGCCGGTCGCGGGTCTTCTGGTGCGCCTGGCTAAACCAGGAGGCGCCCTGCATCAGCGCCACCAGCAGCGCCAGGCAGATCAATACAATCACTGTGCGGTGTAACCGGAATCTGAGTTTTGCCCGAACCATATCTCACCTGCGTTAAAAATTGTCGCCTGCATGTTGCCAGAAGCGTTGATGACAGGGTAGCCTCATGCGTTGTTTTGTACCGGCCTGATTTACTTCCTACAGGAGTTGTAATGCCTAATAGCCTGACCTGGTGCGACCTGCCAAATGATGTTTCCCTCTGGCCCGGGTTGCCGCTTTCACTGAGTGGCGATGAAGTTATGCCGCTGGATTATCGCGCCGGGCGTACCGGCTGGCTGCTGTATGGCCGGGAGCTGGATAAAGCAAGCCTGACGGCCTACCAGCGTAAACTGGGGGCAGCAATGGTTATCGTCAGCGCCTGGTGTGTCAGCGACTACCAGGTGGTGCGCCTGGCCGGCTCTCTGACACCGCGGGCCACCCGGCTGGCCCACAGTGCCGGGCTGGATGTGGCCCCGCTGGGCAGCATTCCTTACCTGCGCGCGCCGGGGCTGCTGGTAATGGACATGGACTCCACGGCCATTCAGATCGAGTGCATTGATGAGATAGCCCGGCTGGCCGGTACCGGTGACATGGTGGCGGAAGTGACCGAGCGCGCCATGCGCGGGGAGCTGGATTTCACCGCCAGCCTGCGCCAGCGGGTGGGCACCTTAAAAGGGGCTGATGCCGACATTCTGCGCCAGGTGCGCGACACGCTGCCGCTGATGCCGGGCCTGACGGAGCTGGTGGAAAAACTGCTCGCCATGGAGTGGAAAGTGGCGATTGCCTCCGGCGGGTTTACCTTTTTTGCCGAATACCTGCGCGACACCCTGCACCTGACTGAGGTGGTCGCCAATGAGCTGGAAATCCGTGACGGTAAGCTGACCGGGCAGGTCACCGGGCCGGTTGTCGATGGTCGTTACAAAGAAATGACCCTGCTGCGGCTGGCAGAGAAGTATGATATCCCCATGGATCAGACCGTCGCCATTGGTGACGGCGCCAATGATCTGCCGATGATCCTGTGCGCCGGGCTTGGGATCGCCTATCATGCGAAGCCGAAGGTCAACCAGAAGGCGGAAGTCGGTATTCATCATGCGGACCTGATGGGGGTGCTGTGCATCCTGTCGGGCAGTCTTAACCAGGAATAAATCACGAGGTAGCCGGTGGCGAAAGCACCCAAACGCGCGTTTGTCTGTAATGAATGCGGTGCGGATTATCCGCGCTGGCAGGGGCAGTGCAGCGCCTGTCAGGCCTGGAATACCATCACCGAGATACGCCTGGCGGCCAGCCCCCAGGCGGCGCGTAATGAGCGGCTTTCCGGCTATGCGGGAAGCGCCGGGGTCAGCAAAGTTCAGAAGCTGTCTGAGATTAGCCTTGAAGAGCTGCCGCGCTTTTCCACCGGGTTTAAAGAGTTTGACCGGGTACTGGGGGGCGGTGTCGTACCGGGCAGCGCCATTCTGATTGGCGGTAACCCGGGGGCCGGGAAATCCACCCTGCTGCTCCAGACCCTGTGCCGCCTGGCCGAGCAGATGAAAACCCTGTACGTGACCGGCGAAGAGTCACTACAGCAGGTGGCGATGCGCGCCCACCGGCTGGGCCTGCCGACGGCGAACCTGAATATGCTCTCGGAAACCAGTATTGAGCAAATCTGCCTGATAGCCGAGCAGGAGCAGCCAAAACTGATGGTTATCGACTCCATTCAGGTGATGCATATGGCGGATATTCAGTCATCGCCGGGCAGTGTGGCTCAGGTGCGGGAGACCGCCGCTTATCTGACCCGTTTTGCCAAGACCCGCGGCGTGGCTATTGTGATGGTGGGCCATGTCACCAAAGATGGCTCCCTGGCCGGGCCAAAAGTGCTGGAGCACTGTATCGACTGCTCGGTACTGCTTGATGGCGATGCGGACTCGCGCTTTCGCACCCTGCGCAGCCATAAAAACCGCTTCGGGGCGGTGAATGAGCTGGGGGTGTTCGCCATGACAGAGCAGGGCCTGCGGGAGGTGAGCAACCCGTCGGCGATTTTCCTCAGCCGGGGGGATGAGATAACCTCCGGAAGCTCGGTAATGGTGGTCTGGGAAGGCACCCGGCCGCTGCTGGTGGAGATCCAGGCGCTGGTGGATCACTCCATGATGTCCAACCCGCGCCGGGTTGCGGTGGGGCTGGAACAGAACCGGCTGGCGATTTTGCTGGCGGTGCTGCACCGCCACGGTGGCCTGCAGATGGCGGACCAGGATGTGTTTGTTAACGTGGTCGGCGGGGTAAAAGTGACCGAAACCAGCGCCGATCTGGCCTTACTGCTGGCGATGGTCTCCAGCCTGCGTGACCGGCCGCTGCCCCTTGATCTGGTGGTGTTCGGTGAAGTGGGGCTGGCCGGTGAAATCCGCCCGGTGCCCAGCGGCCAGGAGCGGATCTCCGAGGCGGCAAAACACGGTTTTCGCCGCGCCATTGTGCCGGCGGCCAATGTGCCGAAAAAAACGCCGGAAGGTATGCAAATATTTGGTGTCAAAAAGCTTTCTGATGCATTGTCGGTGTTTGACGATTTATAATCACCCCCTTCATACTTCACAGGTGGCAGGGCCTGGCCCCGTCTGGTAGTCGGTTATCTCGTGAGCCAGATAACGTACCGGGCCGAAGCTGACCCTGCTGCCGTGAAGCCAGCGTATACCCGGCCAGCCCGTGCCCTGGACCCCCGATAACTTGCAGGAGGCAGTGAATGTCATCGTTCGAGTACCTGAAAAACGCCATCCGCCGTAAGGGCTGCACTCTGCAACAGGTGGCGGACGCCAGCGGGATGACAAAAGGCTATCTCAGCCAGCTGCTTAACGCCAAAATCAAAAGCCCCAGCGCCCAGAAGCTGGAAGCGCTGCACCGCTTTCTGGAGCTGGAATTCCCCCGCCGCCAGAAAAGTGTCGGGGTGGTGTTTGGTAAGTTCTACCCCCTGCATACCGGGCATGTCTATTTGATCCAGCGGGCGGGGAGCCAGGTGGATGAGCTGCACATCATCATGGGGTATGACGAAAGCCGCGACCGGGCGCTGTTTGAAGCCAGCGCCATGTCCCAGCAGCCCACCATCAGCGACCGGCTGCGCTGGCTGCTCCAGACCTTTAAATACCAGAAGAATATTCATATCCACGCATTCAATGAAGAAGGCATGGAGCCGTACCCCCACGGCTGGGACGTCTGGAGCCGGGGGATCAAACGGTTTATGGACGAGAAGGGGATCTACCCGAGCCGGATCTACACCTCTGAAGAGAGCGACGCCCGGCCCTATCGGGAGCATCTGGGCATTGATACGGTGCTGGTGGATCCCCGGCGCACTTTTATGGCTATCAGCGGGGCGCAGATCCGCGAAAACCCGTTTCGCTACTGGGAGTATATCCCTACCGAGGTAAAACCGTTTTTTGTACGCACGGTGGCTATCCTCGGCGGTGAGAAGAGCGGAAAATCCACCCTGGTGAATAAGCTGGCGAATATCTTCAACACCACCAGCGCCTGGGAATATGGTCAGGATTATATCTTCTCGCACCTCGGGGGCGAAAAGATGGCGCTACAGTATTCCGACTACGATAAAATCGCCCTTGGTCAGGCTCAGTACATTGATTTTTCAGTGAAATATGCGAACAAAGTGGTGTTTGTTGATACGGATTTTGTCTCCATCCAGGCGCGCTGTAAGAAGCACCAGGGCAAGGAGCACCCCTTCGTTCAGGCGCTGATTGACGAGTACCGCTTTGATCTGGTGATCCTGCTGGGGGCGATGGCCGATGAGCAGAACACCGGCGCCAGCGGCCCGCAGAGTAACCGCACCCCGTACCTTAACCTGCTGGAAGGTATGCTACAGGCCAACAATATGCCCTATGTCTGGGTGGATGAGCCGGATAACGACCGCCGCTTTCTGCGCAGTGTCGAGCTGGTCAAACAGCTGATGGGCGAGCAGGGCTGACAGCGAGCCCGTGGCGTAACCACGGGCTGTCAGACTCAGTATTCAATCACCACTTTGCCGCGCATGTGGCCTTCCAGAACCTGTTTATGGGCCTGTGTCAGGGTTGATACGCTCAGGCCGTGCAGGGTATCGCTCAGCGCACTGCGCACTTTTCCCGCATCCACCAGTTTTGCCACCTCATTGAGGATCTCACCCTGGCGTGCCATATCGGCGGTCTGATACATGCTGCGGGTGTACATAAATTCCCAGTGCAGGGCCGCAGATTTGGACTTGAGGAGATTCTGGTCCAGGGGGTGCGCATTTTCCACGATGCTGCAAATATGGCCCTGTGGCGCAATCACCTGGCAGACCGCATCCCAGTGGCCGTCGGTGTCGTTGAGGATGAAAATATAATCCACATACTTAAGGCCATTTTTCGCCAGTTCTCCCGGGAGATCGTGGTAATTCACCACCAGACTGGCCCCGCGATCCAGGCACCACTGGGCGGAATCTGGCCGGGAGGCGGTGGCAATAATTTTCACGTTACTGTGCAGCTTCGCGAAGGGGATCGCCAGAGAGCCCACCCCACCGGCCCCGCCGATAATCAGCAGGGTTTTATCGGCACCCGCTTGCTGAATATTCAGCCGCTCAAACAGCCCTTCCCAGGCCGTCAGGGCGGTGAGGGGAATGGCGGCAGATTCGGCCCAGCCGAGGGTTGCCGGTTTGTGGCCCACAATACGGGAGTCGATCAGCTGCTGGCTGGCATTGCTGCCGGAGCGGGTGATATCCCCGGCATAGTACACCTCGTCGCCAGGGGCGAAATTTGTCACCTTCTCCCCGGTGGCAATCACCACGCCGCTGGCGTCCCAGCCCAGGATGCGTGGCTCCTGAAGGCCATTTTTACGTAACCCCGCATGAACTTTAGTATCCACCGGGTTTACGGAGGCCGCTTTCACCTCGACCAGCAGGTCATATTCCCCCGGTTGCGGAACCGGAAGGGCGATTTCGATAAATTCAGCCGGTGATTGCGGATTAACGGCAACAGCTTTCACAGTCATGGGAATACCTCTTTAATTTGTCATACCCGTTGTCGGATGGGCGGGTTCAGTAAAGCCTAGTCTATGCGCGTGGCCGCTAAGTGATAAGATGGACAATCAGGAACTCACTGTTTATATGAGGCGAACAATCATGTTCCGACAACTTCAGGATATGGCGCTGTTTGCCCTGGTGGCAGAGTGCGGCAGCTTCACTGCCGCCGCCCGCAAAGCCGGGCTGCCGAAGTCCAGCGTCAGCCAGCGCATTAGCCAGCTGGAGCAGCAACTGGGGATCCGCCTGCTGAACCGGACCACGCGCCAGCTGAATCTGACCTTCGCCGGGGAGCATTATCTGGTGCACTGCCGGGAGATGATGGCCGCCAGCGAGCGGGCCGACTACGCCATTCAGCGCCTGCGGGATAACCCCAGTGGCCGGTTACGGATAACCTGCCCGGCGGGCATTGGCGCAACGCTGCTGGCCCGGCTGAATACGGCCTTTCATCAGCAATATCCGGATGTGACGCTCGATGTCAGCGTGTCGGATAATATCCGCGATCTGATTCAGGATGGCTTTGATATCGCGCTGCGAACCGGTAAGCCGCAGGACTCCTCCCTGATTGGCCGGTTTATTGGTCACTGCCCGCGCTTTCTGCTGGCGTCCCCGGACTATCTGGCCCGCAGCCCCGCCCTGGTCCACCCCCGGGATTTGGCTAACCACCAGTGTATTGGTCATCAGGCCTGGCGTGAGTGGGTACTGGAGCGGGATCAGCAGTTTTACCGCTACGACATTCCCGGCACCCATCTGACGGATAACCTGCTGTATGCCAGAGAGGCCGCCATCGCCCGGGGCGGGATCACCCTGTTACCGGCATTCCTGCTGAGCAACGAGGTTGAGCGCGGGCTGCTGACTCCGGTGCTGGAGGGCTGGTCCGTTCAGGGCAATGATCTGTATCTGGTCTATCCGGGGCGCAAGCTGAATGCCCCTGCACTGGCGAGCTATGTGGAGTTTGCACTGCAATTCGACGGGCTGACCCATTTTTACGGGAACACGTCAGCGGCGGGCGGGTAATGTCACCGGTAAAATCAGGTGGCTGGCGGAAGGCAGATAACCCCCTTCCGCAGGGAAGGGGGTAGTACGCTTAGCGGGCGGTCATGCGCTTGTACTTGATACGCTTCGGCTCCAGGGCTTCTGCGCCCAGGGTGCGTTTCTTGTACTCTTCGTACTCGGTAAAGTTACCTTCGAAGAACTCCACTTTGCCCTCATCCTGATAGTCGAGGATATGGGTGGCGATACGGTCCAGGAACCAGCGGTCGTGGGAGATAACCATCGCACAGCCCGGGAACTCCAGCAGGGCGTTTTCCAGGGCGCGCAGGGTTTCTACGTCCAGATCGTTGGTGGGCTCATCGAGCAGTAGCATGTTGCCACCCACCTGCAGCAGTTTCGCCAGGTGCAGACGGCCACGCTCACCGCCGGACAGCTCACCCACCCGTTTGCCCTGGTCGGTGCCTTTGAAGTTAAAGCGGCCAACGTAGGCGCGGCTTGGCAGTTCAAAGTTGCCGATCTTCATGATATCCAGCCCGCCGGAAACTTCTTCCCAGACGGTTTTCTTGTCATCCATGGCGTCGCGGAACTGATCCACTGAGGCCAGTTTCACCGTTTCACCCAGGGTGATCGTGCCGGAATCCGGCTGCTCAGCGCCGGTAATCATGCGGAACAGGGTGGATTTACCGGCACCGTTCGGCCCGATAATCCCGACAATCGCCCCTTTAGGCACCGAGAAGGAGAGGTTATCGAACAGCACCCGGTCACCGTAGGACTTGGTGAGGTTTTCCACATCCAGCACCTTGTCGCCAAGGCGCGGTCCCGGCGGAATAAACAGCTCGCTGGTCTCGTTACGCTTCTGGTAATCCACGCTGTTAAGCTCTTCAAAGCGTGCCAGACGGGCTTTGCCCTTGGACTGGCGGCCTTTGGCCCCCTGGCGCACCCACTCCAGCTCTTTCTCAATGGATTTACGGCGTGCCGCTTCCTGAGAGGCTTCCTGGGCCAGGCGCTGATCTTTTTGCTCCAGCCAGGAGGAGTAGTTACCCTCCCAGGGGATCCCTTCGCCACGGTCCAGTTCGAGGATCCAGCCCGCCACGTTATCGAGGAAGTAACGGTCGTGGGTAATGGCAACCACGGTGCCTTCGAAGTCGTGCAGGAAGCGCTCCAGCCAGGCCACGGATTCCGCATCCAGGTGGTTGGTGGGCTCGTCGAGCAGCAGCATGTCTGGTTTTTCCAGCAGCAGGCGGCACAGGGCGACCCGGCGGCGTTCCCCCCCGGAGAGGTTGCCGATTTTGGCATCCCACTCGGGCAGGCGCAGCGCATCCGCCGCACGCTCCAGCTGGTTGTTCAGGTTGTGACCATCGTGGGCCTGGATAATCTCTTCCAGTTTCCCCTGCTCGGCGGCCAGTTTGTCGAAATCCGCATCCGGATCTGCATACAGGGCGTACACCTCATCCAGGCGTTTCAGGGCACCTGCCACTTCGGCAACCGCCTCTTCGATGGATTCGCGCACTGTATGGTCTTTATTCAGCTGAGGCTCCTGAGGCAGGTAGCCAATTTTGATACCAGGCTGAGGGCGTGCTTCCCCTTCGATATCTTTATCGATACCCGCCATGATGCGCAGCAGGGTAGACTTACCGGCGCCGTTCAGGCCCAGAACGCCAATTTTTGCGCCCGGGAAGAAACTTAAAGAGATATCTTTCAGAATATGTCGCTTCGGCGGGACAACTTTGCCGACGCGATGCATGGTATAAACGAATTGAGCCACGTTGCGACTTCGCCTCTTTATATCGTGATATGAGATGATGATTTTTTACCAGGCGAAGTGTAGCCGTTTTCCTGCCTGAATCCCAGCCAGCGCAGCCCAAAGCGTTAATGAC
This sequence comes from Shimwellia blattae DSM 4481 = NBRC 105725, assembly GCF_000262305.1. Classification (NCBI taxonomy): domain Bacteria; kingdom Pseudomonadati; phylum Pseudomonadota; class Gammaproteobacteria; order Enterobacterales; family Enterobacteriaceae; genus Shimwellia; species Shimwellia blattae. The sequence continues at coordinate 3,468,964 of NC_017910.1, read as the reverse complement.
CCGGCGAAATCGTAAAATTGTGCGCGCAACATGGCGTCTGCGGAGCGGGACAGTTAGCATAAAATAAGTTTTTGATGACGGCGGCATGAGGCCGCGATGTGATCAATTGAATCGAGGAGTCGTTGTGGGGAAAGCCAAACAGATAATGTGGCGCGCGCTGGCCGCCGGGGTGTGTGTATTAACGCTTAATCAGGTTGCCCGGGCGGATTCACTGGATGAGCAGCGTAACCGCTACGCACAAGTAAAACAGGCCTGGGATAACCGCCAGATGGATGTGGTCGCGCAACTGATGCCCACCCTGCGTGATTACCCACTCTACCCGTACCTGGAATACCGCCAGCTGACAGACGATTTAGCCAATGAAACCACCATTGGCGTGGCGCAGTTTATTGAGAAGAACCCGACGCTCCCGCTGGCGCGCTCGCTGAAATCACGCTTTGTTAACGAGCTGGCCCGCCGCCAGGACTGGAACGGCGTGCTGGCCTTCAGCCCGGAGCCACCCCCGGCAACGGAAGCAAAATGTAATTTCTATTACGCAAAATGGAGCACCGGCCAGGGGCAGGCCGCCTGGGCAGGGGCCAGAACCCTGTGGCCCACCGGCAAAAATATGCCCGCTGCCTGTGAGTCTCTGTTTGCCAGCTGGCGCACCTCCGGTAACCAGCAGCCGCAGGAGTATCTGGAGCGGATCCGCCTGGCGATAAAGCAGGGCAATACCAGCCTGGTTTCCCGCCTGGCCAGCGATATGCCCCCCGGATACCAGTCGCTCTCGGCACCGCTGGTCTCTTTAGCCGGTAACCCCAACAGCGTGATGAGCTTTGCCCGCGCAGTACCGGCCACAGACTTCTCCCGGGATGCGGTGATCGCGGCATTTGCCAGTGTGGCCCGCCAGGATGCGGAAAATGCCCGGCTGATGTTACCGTCGCTGATTCAGGCCCAGCAGTTCACCGACAAGCAGGCCCAGGCACTGCATGAAGTCGTGGCCTGGCGGCTGATGGGGAACGACGCGACCAGCGAGCAGGCACGCTGGCGTGATGATGTGGTGATGCGCTCGGATGACGCATCGCTGATTGAGCGCCGTATCCGCATGGCGCTGGGAACCGGCGATCACGCGGGCCTGAATACCTGGATTGCCCGCCTGCCCATGGATGATAAACAAAAAGACGAATGGCAATACTGGCAGGCCGATCTGCTGCTGGAGCAGGGGCGTGATGACGAGGGTAAGGCTATTCTGCGTGAGTTAATGAAAAAACGCGGATTTTACCCGATGGCCGCCGCCCAGAAGCTGGGTGAAGAGTACACCCTGTATATCAATAAGCCACCGGAAGTGAACCCGGCGCTGGTGCAGGGGCCGGAGATGGCGCGCATTCGCGAGCTGATGTACTGGGGGCTGGATAACACCGCGCGCGGCGAGTGGTCCGGCTATATTGCCAGCCGCAGCAAAGATGAGCAGGGGGCGCTGGCCAGTTACGCTCTGGACCGCGGCTGGTGGGATCTGAGTGTGCAGGCCACCATCGCCGGTAAGCTGTGGGATAACCTGCGCGAGCGCTTCCCCCTGGCCTATAAGAACCTGTTTGAGCGCTACACCAGCGGCAAAGCGGTCTCTGTCAGTTATGCGATGGCGATAGCCCGCCAGGAAAGCGCCTGGAACCCGAAAATCGGCTCGCCGGTGGGGGCCAGCGGCCTGATGCAACTGATGCCCGCCACCGCCCAGCATACGGCCAGGATGTTCAGTATTCCGGGCTATAGCAGCCAGTCCCAGTTGCTGGATCCGGAGATGAATATCAACCTCGGCACCAGCTACCTGCAGTATGTTATCGATCAGTTCGGCAATAACCGGATCTTTGCGTCTGTGGCCTATAACGCAGGCCCGGGGCGGGTGCGCACCTGGCTTGGCAACAGCGCCGGGCGCATTGACGCCGTGGCCTTTATTGAAAGTATTCCGTTCTCAGAAACCCGGGGATATGTGAAGAATGTTCTGGCCTACGACGCATACTATCGCTACTTCATGGGGGGCAATACCACGCTCATGACAGACGCGGAGTGGCAGCGCCGTTATTGATTTGTCCGTGAATATGTTATGCTGCTGTACTTGTTGAATAGTACGGTGGCATAACATGACTCAACCTTCCCCTTATTCCGCAGAACAGGCCGAGCAGAGCCACCAGGAGTGGTTGCGCTTTGTGGATCTGCTGCGGGATTCCTTTGCTGACCAGCAGGCTTTGCCATTTCTGACCCTGATGCTGACCCCGGACGAGCGCACCGCCCTTGGCACCCGGGTGCGTATTATTGAAGAGTTGCTGCGCGGCGAGATGAGCCAGCGCGAGCTGAAAAGCGAGCTGGGGGCGGGCATTGCGACCATTACCCGCGGTTCAAATAGCCTGAAATCAGCGCCGCCGGATCTGCGGGCCTGGCTGGAAAAGGTGCTTGCCGCCCATCAGCGGTAGATGGCGTTATGAAACGGGCTGAGCGCCAGCACCACCGCCTGAAGATAAACGCTGCTGCGGGTCAGCGCGCCTGCGGTAAAGACACCTATTGCCCCTTCTTTGCGGCCAATCTGCTCGATACCGGTCAGCGCGGACATCACCGGGCCTAACGCTTCACCTTCCATGACCCGGGCCAGGACTTTTTCCGGCAGGGGCAGGGTGGCCGAACGGGCCTCACCGCGCTGGCTGTGGTTTTCCACCACCACCCAGCTGTAGGTACTTCCCTGATCGATACCCGCCTCAATGGCGACCCAGAAGTCGGCCTCCGGTTTAACCTGACGTGCGTTAATCACCCGCTGGCGGGCCCCCTGGCGCGTTTGCGCATCACCAATTGGCTGTTCCGGGACGCCGCTCCCGACGCTTACTGCCTCAATATGGCAGGATCCTGCCCCGAACACCGCTTCAAACCCCTGCAGAATTGCCTGAATTTTCGCCGGGTTTTTGGTGGCGGAGATAATGTGGTACATAATCACTACACTCACTTATTTGATATCAGGGCAGTATAGCGGATCACAATATGCTACAGGTATATCTTGTTCGCCACGGCGAAACACAGTGGAATGCGCAACGCCGCATTCAGGGACAGTCAGACAGCCCGCTAACCGAGGTGGGGGAACGCCAGGCCTGGCAGGTGGCTGAACGGGTCCGCAATTACGGCATCACCCATGTGATCACAAGCGATCTCGGGCGCACCCGGCGCACGGCGGAGATTATCGCCCGGGCCTGCGGCTGCGAGGTGATAGCGGATGCCCGGCTGCGCGAGCTGAATATGGGGGTGCTGGAGCAGCGTAATCTGGACACGCTCACGCAGGAAGAAGAGCAGTGGCGGCGCCAGCTGGTAAACGGCAACCCGGAGGGGCGCATTCCACAAGGGGAG